>NZ_CP109445.1:3995000-4595000 GCF_036227245.1 Streptomyces sp. NBC_01477 | reverse complement strand
ACCTGGTCAGACGGGAGAAGCCCATGCGCGTCCGCCGTACGCTCGCCGCCCTGTGCTCGATCGTCCCGCTGGTGTGGGCGGCCACGGGCTGCTCGGACACCTCGGGCGGCCGGATCACCGCCACCCGCGGCGCGGACTTCACCCAGAGCATCGTCAATCCGGTGCAGGGGAAATGCCAGGAACTGGCGCCGCTCGGGGTGGACGAGGTCATGAACGGCACCGGCATCGACATCGTCCTGCACAAGGGCCCGCACTGCACCGACCCGGCCGGCCGGCCCAGCTCCTACCTGGCGTCGACCTTCTCCGCCAACGCCGTCGTGGCCCTCGGCCTGTGGCGCAGCTTCTCCACGGTCGGCTGGCCCCCGCCCGTCCCACCCACCTGAGCCCTGGCCGCCGCTGAGGCCCCGCGCCCCTGACGCCCGCTCAACCGGCGTGCCCGAGGGGCGCAGGACGCGCCACGAACCACCGTGTCCCCGGACCCCGCCCGCGTGCCCTTGGACAGTTGGAGCGTAGGCCGTGTACCTGAGAGAGCGAGCGGACATTCAGGGAGCTACCTGGCTGTGGGTAGCCGTGCCACTTGCGCGCTTGCGTTCCAGGACCACGATCGGGCAGTTCAACGCTTCGGCGATCTTCGCCAGATTCGCAGGAGTGGCGCTGCGCCAGCCGGACTCGACCTCTCCCATCAACTGCTCCGAGATGCCCACCACCTCGGCGAGCCGCCGCTTCGTCAGACCGCTCTTCTCGCGCGCCCAGGTCACCGCTTCCGGCTCCTGGTTCAGCCTGCGCGGACGCTCCCGCCGACGCCCGCCCCTCACCACAGCGGCAATCTCCCCGCGCCCGTCGTCGGCTGCGCATTCGGCCCACAGGATCTTCCCGACCCCCTCACGACCGCTCACCCCCCTCAAGTAGCAGGGCCTATCGCCCTCGCCTGTCCATGGAAGCAACCGCATCAGCCCACCACCCACCCGGGCGAACGGTCGATAAACTCGCGCATGCGCGACGCTCCTATTCAGCGTTGGGCCATGCCCCCGGACCGTTCACGCGGTCGCGGGGGTCCTTGTCACCAAGACCTTTGCGTCGCCTACTCACCGTTCCCATCCGATGGCGCTATGGGAGCGTCCTATATTGGAGCTATGGGGGAAACTCCCGAGATCCTTTGGTCCCACCCGCAGTTGGCCGCAGCAATCGCCCGCGATGACTGGGGCACCGTCTTCCGCACGTACCGCAGGCTCACCGGGCTGAGCCAGAGCAAGCTGGGCGAACGAGTCGGCCTCGTGCAGCCCGACGTCTCCGACATCGAGCGCGGACGCCGCCGCGTCACCTCCGTCGAGGTGCAGCAGCGCATCATCGCGGGACTCGGCATCCCCCGCGCACTCCAGGAAGCCGGAGCCAAGACGACGGCGGGCCAAGCTCCCGTCCCGGGCCTGGCTCTGCCCAGTGCCATGCCGGACGGCGACCTGATGCTGCGCGTGGCGGGCGCGGTGGACAGCTCGCGCCGCGTGGATACCGCCACCCTCGATTGGCTCGACCGCTTACTCGCCGAGCACCGCCGAGCCGAAGACCGGATCGGCTCACGCCCGCTCGTCGGCGTGATGCGCCAGCAGCTCGATACCGTGGTGGACCTGTACGCCGGAGCACGCGGCCCGCTCGCCGACCGGGTCGTACGACTGGCCGCAGAGCACGCGCAGTTCCTCGCGTGGATGGCACAGGACCAGGACGACACCGCCGCCGCCCTGGCCTGGTACGACCGCTCCCACGAATGGGCGCTGGAGGCCGGAGACGCCAACATGGCCGCCACCACGCTCAACATGAAGGCCCACATGGCGTGGTCCAAAGGCCGCGCGGACCGGTGCGTACGCCTCGCGGAAGCATCCCGCTGGTCCGCCCCGGGCACATCGCTGGGTGTCCAGGGCCACGCCGTGCAGATGGCGGCCCGCGGCCACGCATTGGGCGGGGAGGGCGACGACGCCCGCCGCCTGCTGGACGAGGCGCAGGAGATCATCAGCCGCGCCGCCGAACATCCCGAGGACGAACCCGTCTGGATGTATTTCTACGACGAGACGTGGTTCACCCTCCAGCGCGGCATGGCCGCCATGCACCTCCGCGACTGGCAGACGGCCGTCGACCACCTCACGGTCGGACTCGACGCACTGCCGGACGACTACCGCCGCGACAAGACCTGGTACCGCACCTGCCTCGCCCACGCCCTCGCCGCGTCCGGCGAATCAGCCCGCGCGGCCACGGTGGCCGTGGCAAGCGTCCCCGACGCCGCAGACATCGGCCGCCCCCACTCCTGGAACGAACTCCACACCACCGCCGCCGTCCTCATGCGCCAAGGAGCAAAGGAAGGCCGCCTCCTGGTCGCCCTCCTGAGAGAGCACGACTGAGCGCCGCCGAACCGGCTGCATACGCAGCCAGCCCAGCGGCGTTCCCGTTCTGGTATCAGTCGGCCAGCGGCAGATAGACGCGGTTGCCTGCGGCGGCGAACTCTGCGGACTTCGCCAGCATGCCCGCCTCGATCTCGGCGTCCGACGCCGCTGAGGCCAAGTCAGGGGCGAACTGCTCTGTGATGCTTTTACTGATTTTCATCGAGCAGAATTTCGGGCCGCACATCGAGCAGAAGTGCGCGGTCTTCGCCGGCTCGGCCGGCAGCGTCTCGTCATGGAAGGCGCGGGCGGTGTCCGGGTCGAGGGCCAGGTTGAACTGGTCCTCCCAGCGGAATTCGAAGCGGGCGTCGGACAGGGCGTCGTCCCAGGCCTGGGCGTCCTGGTGGCCCTTGGCCAGGTCGGCGGCGTGGGCGGCGATCTTGTAGGTGATCACGCCGGTCTTGACGTCGTCGCGGTCGGGCAGGCCGAGGTGTTCCTTGGGGGTGACGTAGCAGAGCATCGCGGTGCCCCACCAGGCGATCATCGCGGCCCCGATGCCCGAGGTGATGTGGTCGTAGGCGGGCGCGATGTCGGTGGTCAGCGGGCCGAGGGTGTAGAACGGGGCCTCTTCGCAGATCTCCTGCTGGAGGTCGATGTTCTCCTTGATCTTGTGCATCGGGACATGGCCCGGGCCCTCGATCATGGTCTGCACCTGGTGGCGCTTGGCGATGGTGTTCAGCTCGCCGAGGGTGTGCAGCTCGGCGAACTGCGCCTCGTCGTTGGCGTCGGCGATGGAGCCGGGGCGCAGGCCGTCGCCGAGGGAATAGGTGACGTCGTAGGCGGCGAGGATGTCGCACAGCTCGGCGAAGTTCTCGTAGAGGAAGCTCTCCTTGTGGTGGGCCAGGCACCACGCCGCCATGATCGAGCCGCCGCGCGAGACGATGCCGGTCTTGCGGCGGGCGGTGAGCGGCACATGGCGCAGCAGGACGCCGGCGTGCACGGTCATGTAGTCGACGCCCTGTTCCGCCTGCTCGATGACGGTGTCCTTGTAGATCTCCCAGGTCAGTTCCTCGGCGCGGCCTTCGACCTTTTCCAGCGCCTGGTAGAGCGGGACGGTGCCGATGGGGACGGGGGAGTTGCGCAGCACCCATTCGCGGGTGGTGTGGATGTTGCGCCCGGTGGACAGGTCCATGACCGTGTCGGCGCCCCAGCGGGTGGCCCAGGTCATCTTCTCCACCTCCTCCTCGATGGAGGAAGTGACCGCGGAATTGCCGATGTTCGCGTTGACCTTCACCAGGAACCGCTTGCCGATGATCATCGGCTCGATCTCCGGGTGGTTGACGTTCGCCGGCAGCACGGCCCGGCCGGCGGCGATCTCCTCGCGCACGGTCTGCGGCGGGACGTTCTCTCGCAGGGCGGCGTATTCCATCTCCGGGGTGATCTCGCCGCGTCTGGCGTAGGCGAGTTGGGTGACCGGCTGCCCGCCGCGGGCGCGCCGGGGGAGCCGTGGGCGGCCGGGGAAGACCGCGTCCAGATTCCGCAGGCCCCTGCGGGGCGAGGTGTGCTTGATGCCGTCGTCCTCGGGGCGGACCGGGCGGCCCGCGTACTCCTCCGTGTCGCCGCGGCTGATGATCCAGTTCTCCCGGACCGGGGCGAGGCCCCGCCGGACATCGGTCTGCACCGACGGGTCGGTGTAGGGGCCCGATGTGTCGTACAGCGTCACATCGCTCCCGTTGGTGAGGTGCACCTGGCGGACCGGGACCGCCATGTCCGGCCGTGACCCGGTGAGATACGCCTTGTGCCAGCCGATTTCGCGCGTGCGTGCGTCCTGCGTGGTCATGAGACCTACTCCCTACGCCGGCATTACCCGGTAACAGGTTCGGCGGTCGGCGCAGCTGTCGCGTCGGCGTCGGCACCTCGTCGGTACCGCGTCCGCTTCGGCTTTCAGCGCCCTCTCAGCCCGGTGCTCCGAGCTCCCGCGTGTGCAAAGGTGGCCCCAACGGTAGCGGCTGGATGCGTACGGGCACCAGGGCCCTCGCGGTGAACGGCCCGCGGACTCCCCCGTCGGGCACGCGAACCGCCGGCCGTACGGACGGACGCTGCGGCGCCGTACACACGATCGCCGCCGGTGGCGGGGCCACCGGCGGCGTACGGGGTGAACGGGCGGGAGATCGCCGCGACCGTCACCAATCGCGCTTCGAGGACTTCGACGAACCGCCGGACGTGACGCGCTTCACGACCAGGACCAGCGCCCCGACCAGGACCACGAACACGATCACCTTGAACAGCAGGCCGATCACAAAGCTCACCAGGGCGGCGACCAGCGAGCCGAAGACCACCAGCGCGATGACCGGGATGGCGACCCATTTGACCCACCACGGCAGGCCCCTCAGCAGCTTGTCCATGACGCCTGACTCTCCTTCGTCCCCGCACCGGGTCGGTCCGGCGGCTTTTCCGCCGATACTTCGACTGTAGGGCTACTTCTGCCCGCGGTGGGGGCCGCGGACGCCGGATCCGACCCTGATCGCACCCTTAGGGTTCCGGCGGGGAGAAGACCACCACGACCCTGAGGTCCTCGGTGATGTGGTGGAAGCGGTGCGGTGTGCCGGCCGGCACATAGACGACGCTGCCGCGCGCGACGGTCGTCGTCTCCTCACCCACCGTGATCGCGGCCCGGCCGCTGACCACCAGGTAGATCTCGTCCTGAGCGTGCGGCTGCTGCGGGTCGGCCTCCCCCGCCTTGAGTGCGTACAGCCCGGCCGACATAGTGCGCTCCTTGAGAAAGCGCAGGTAGGCGCCATCGTTCGCGGCCCGTTCCGCGTCCAGGTCATCCAGCCGGAACACCTTCATCGCTACTCCTCCGCTGCGGTCGGGCTACGGTTCTGCACCGTCTCTTGCCCTGCCCATCAGGTCTGCGACGATCACACCATGAAGAATTTCCTCGTCAAAACCCTGGCGAACGCCGCCGCCCTCGGCATCGCCACCTGGGTGATCAAGGACATCACCCTGACCGGTGACTCCACGTCACGAAAAGTGCTCAGCCTGATATTGGTCGCGCTGGTCTTCGGCGTCGTGAACTGGCTGGTGAAGCCGATCGTCAAGGTGCTGTCCTTCCCGCTGTTCATCCTCACCCTGGGGCTGATCACGCTGGTGGTGAACGCCCTGATGCTGCTGCTGACGTCGTGGCTGGCCGGCAAGCTGAGCCTGGACTTCCACGTGGAGGGCTTCTGGACCGCGGTGGTCGGCGCTCTGATCATCAGCATCGTGTCCTGGGCACTGCACGTCGTCCTGCCGGACGACGAGTGAGCGGCGGGCAGGGGGGCACGGACGTCCCCGCGGGGCCGGGGAACGCCGGGGACCAAGGGCACGGCGGGGACCAAGGGCACGGCGGGGACCAGGGGCACGGCGGCGGTCCGGGCGACAGCACGCGCAGCGTGCACGCCGGGCGGCCGCCGGCGAGGGCGTACGAGCCGTCGCTGCCGGGTCCGGTCTTCGTCTCGCACTACCACCTGCCCGGCGAGGCGGCCGGCCCTTACCTCTACGGCCGGGACGACAATCCGACCTGGGAGCGGCTGGAGCAGGCGATCTCGGAGCTGGAGGCGCCGGGCGACGCGGCGGTCGGCACCGCGGTCTTCGCCTCGGGCATGGCGGCCGTCGCGGCGGTGCTGCTGTCGCAGGTGAAGGCCGGGCAGACGGTCGTACTGCCGTCGGACAGCTACCAGACCACGCGCGCGCTGCGCGAGCGTCTGGAGTCCTACGGCGTGACGGTACGGCTCGCGCCGACCGCGGGTGACGCGCAGCTGGCGGCGGTCGAGGGCGCCTCGCTGGTGTGGCTGGAGACGCCGTCGAATCCGGGCCTCGACGTGTGCGACATCCGGCGGCTGGCGGACGCGGCCCATGCGGCGGGCGCGCTGGTCGCCGTCGACAACACCCTTGCCACGCCGCTAGGGCAGCGGCCGCTCTCGCTCGGCGCGGACTTCTCGGTGGCCAGCGGCACCAAGGCGCTCGGCGGCCACGGCGACCTGCTGCTGGGCTACGTGAGCACCAGGGACGCGGACCTGGCCGCAGGTGTGCGGTTCTGGCGCAAAACGGTCGGCGCGGTCCCCGGGCCGATGGAGGCCTGGCTCGCGCACCGGTCGATCGCGACCTTCGCCCTGCGGGTGGACCGGCAGGCGACGAATGCCGTGGCTCTTGCGACGGCGTTGCTCAAACGCCCCGAAGTGACCGATCTCCGGCACCCGGGGCTGCCGACCGACCCCTCGCACGCGGTGGCCGCCCGGCAGATGCGCCGCTTCGGCAGTGTGGTGTCCTTCACCCTGCCCGACCGGGCGCACGCGGAACGCTTCCTGGCCGCGCTGCGGATGACGGCGGAGGCCACCAGCTTCGGCAGCATCCAGAGCACCGCCGAGCGCCGGGCCCGCTGGGGCGGCGACGCCGTACCGCCCGGCTTCATCCGCTTCTCGGTGGGCATCGAGGACCCGGACGACATCGTGGCCGATGTGCTGGGCGCGCTGGACGCGGCGGCTCCCCCGTCATGACCGCGACGGTCCGCTCGCCCCGTCCTTCGGGCTCCGTGGGCGCTCCGCCCGCTCCGCCCGGTCCGCCCGGGGCCTTACGGGCCGCGGCGGATCCGCGCCGGACACGGGCCGGGCGCGCGTGGTCACCGGCCGCGTACGGCCCGGCCGAACGTTCCGATTGACGGCCGCCGGCACGTTTGCCCCCGGGCCGTCCGCGGCAGATCTCAGGCATGCCCCCGGATCCGCATTCCAGCCCCGCCACCCGCCCGGTGGTCAAGCGCACTGCCCGCGCCCTGGTATTCGACGGTGACCAGCTCGTCCTGATCAAGCGCACCAAGCCCGGCATCGCACCGTACTGGGTCACGCCCGGCGGCGGTGTCGAGGACGACGACGCCGGTGTCGTCGCGGCCCTGCACCGCGAGATCGACGAGGAGCTGGGCGCCAAGATCACCGATGTGGTGCCCGCCTTCGTCGACACCGTCGAGCACATCGCGGACGACGGTTCGCACGGCGTGAAGGTGCAGTTCTTCTTCGCCTGCCGGCTGGAGTCGATGGACCTCGGCCTGCGGCACGGTCCCGAGGTGGACGACCCCTGCGGGGAGTACGAAGTGGTGCGGGTGCCGTTCAGCAGGATGGGCATCGCCTCGGTCGGCATCGTGCCGCTGACCCTGCGGCACTACCTGGACGCGAACATCGAGGGCGTGCTCGGACTGCTCGGCCCCGAGATGGGCTGAGACCCGGCACACGGCCCCGCGATAGGTCCGCTGCGGGATCGTCCCGTAGCGGACCTATTTTGCTACCCTCGGCGTATGACCCCGGACACCGCTGCCGCACCCGCACAGGCCGCCGGCACCACCGACGTGTCGTACCTGCTGCAGCACACCGCCCATGTGCTGACCACCCAGATGACGGCCGCCCTCGCCGAGATCGGCATGTCGCCGCGGGCGCACTGCGTGCTGGCGCACGCCGCGCAGACCGAGCGGACGCAGGCGCAGCTCGCCGAGCTGTCGGACCTGGACAAGACCACGATGGTGGTGACCGTCGACCAGTTGGAGCGCGCCGGGCTCGCCGAGCGGGTGCCGTCGGCGACCGACCGAAGGGCGCGGATCATCCGGGTCACCGCGGCGGGCGCGGAGGTGGTGGCCGCGGGTCAGGAGATCGTGGACCGGGTGCACGGGAATGTGCTGGGCGCGCTGCCGGAGCCGGAGCGCTCGGCCTTCGTCGCGGCGCTGAATCGGCTGGTCACCGGGCACCTGGCGGTGCCGGCCGACTCCCCCGAGGGCGTCCAGGGCGCGCGTCGGCCACGACAGGCCCGTCAGTGATCGGGCAGTCGGGGTAGTGAGCTGTCGACCCGGGAGCGAACGGGGAGCCCGGGCAGCCCGGCGGCAAGTAAGCCCGTAATAGATAGTCTCTAACAAAACCTTCTGCTACGGTCGGTCCTGGCAATCCATCCGCCAGGAGGCGACCTCATGCCACTGTCTTCCCGTTCCCGCGGCGCCGCCCTCGCCGTGCTCAGCGCGGGCACCCTGATGATCATCCTGGACGGCACGATCGTGACCGTCGCCCTGCCGTCCATCCAGCGCGACCTGGGCTTTTCCCAGTCCGCACTGGCCTGGGTGGTGAACGCCTACCTCATCGCCTTCGGCGGCCTGCTGCTGCTGTCGGGCAGGATCGGCGACCTCATCGGCCGCCGCCGCGTCCTGATCGGCGGGCTGGCCGCCTTCACCGCCGCCTCGCTCGCCTGCGGCCTCGCCGACTCCGCTGGGCTGCTGATCGCGGCCCGCTTCGTCCAGGGCGCCGCAGGGGCCATGGTCTCGGCGGTCAGCCTGGGCATGGTGATCGCCCTCTACCCCGACCCGCGCGGACGCGGCCGGGCCATGGGCGTCTACAGCTTCGTGCAGTCCGCGGGCGGGGTGCTCGGGCTGCTGGCCGGCGGCGTCCTCACCCAGGCCGTCAACTGGCACTGGATCTTCTTCGTCAATCTGCCGATCGGCGTCGGCGCCGCCCTTCTCAGCCTGCGCCTGCTGCCCGACGACCGGCCCGCCACGGGTTCCGGAAGCCCGGTACGCGGCGCCGACACGCCCGGCGCGCTCCTGGTCACCGCGGCCCTGATGCTGGGCGTCTACACCATCGTCGGCACCGCCGACCACGGCTGGACGTCGGCCTCCACCGCCGTCCTCGGCGCCGTGACGCTGGCGCTGCTGGCCGGCTTCCTGGTCCGGCAGGCCCGGGCCGCGCACCCGCTGATGCCGCTGCGGCTCTTCCGCTCCCGGCTGGTGACCGGCGCCAACCTCGTGCAGGCGCTGATGGTGGCCGGCGGCTTCGGCTTCCAGTTCATGGTCACCCTCTACCTCCAGCGGGTGCAGGGCTACGACCCGCTGCACATCGGCCTGGCCATCGCGCCCACCGGGCTGGTCATCGGCGTGATGTCGCTCGCGCTGTCGGCCAGGCTGGGCGCCCGCTTCGGCGAGCGGGCGGTGCTGCTGCCCAGCCTCGCGCTCTTCGCCTGCGGCTTCCTGCTGCTGGCCCGGGTGCCCGCGGGGCATGCCTCCTACGCCGGCGACATCCTTCCGGCGACGCTGGTCTTCGGGGTCGCCTTCGGACTGGCGATGCCGGCCCTGATGACCCTCGGCATGTCCGACGCCACACCCGCCGACTCCGGCCTGATCTCGGGCGTCTTCAACACCGCCCAGCAGATCGGCGCCGCGCTCGGCCTGGCCGTGCTCGCCGCGCTGGCCAGCGCCCGCACAGACCGTCTGACGGCGGCCGGCCACCCGCTGCCCGCCGCCCTGACCGGCGGCTACCACCTGGCCTTCCTGGTCGCCGCGGGACTGCTCGCCGTGGCGACCGTGGCGGCTGCGGTGCTGCTCCGCGCGCCGGTACGCAGCGGGGCGCCCGCGGCGGTCTCCGGGGCGAGGGACTCCGCTGCCGCGGACGGCCGGAGCGCCGAAGGGATCAGTGCCAGCCGGGGAAACCGCCCGGCAGCGGAGCCGAAGGATCGTAGGGCTCGCGCGTGAAGACGAAGGACCCGAGGTCGAGATGGCTGACCGAGCCGTCCGTCCCGCGGACCACCCGCAGCGTCTCGCCCGCGTAATAGCCCTCGCGACCGGTCCAGGTCCCGTCGTGTTCCACGTGGAACCGTGTGGCACGGCCCTGGCCGGTCAGCGGCGTGAGGCGCGGGCCGCCGTCGGCGTCGATCCGTAGCGCGAAGGCCTGAGGACCCCAGTACCAGGGGCCCGCCAGCTCCAGCAGATCACGGTCGAGCGCGTCGGCGGGGCGCCAGGCGGCCGGCAGGCCCGGCTCAGCGTCGGCGGTGATCGCCAGCAGGTCGGCGGCGATGGCGGCGACCGCGGGTCCGGAGGTCGCGTTGGCCAGGGCGATCGCGCCGACACCGTCCTCGGCGCTCACCCAGACCGTGGCCAGGAAACCGGGCATCGAACCCGTATGACCGGCCAGCAGCCGTCCCCCGCGCCGGCTCAGCTGCAACCCCAGCCCGTAGCCGCCGTCCGGGTCCGCGGCCTCGGGCGGCGCGGCGGGCTGCCGCATCTCCTCCAGCGTCGCCACGCTCAGCACGCCGTCGCGACCGGCCGTCAGGAACGCCACCCAGCGCGCCAGATCGGCCGCGGTCGACCACAGCTGCCCGGCCGGTGCCATCCGCCCGGTGTCCGCCACGGTCTCGGGCCGCATCACATCCGCCCACGGGTGGACGGCGAACCCGCCCGCGGCCGGGGCCTGCGGCAGCAGCGTCGTCCGCGCCATGCCCAGCGGATCGAGGATCTCGGCCCGCAGCGCCTCGCCCCACGGCACCCCGCGCACCTGCTCCACCAGGGCGCCGAGCAGGGCGAACCCGGGGTTGGAGTAGTGGTAGCGGCGGCCCGCCCGGTGCTTGACCGGGTCGGCGCCGAGCAGATCCGCCAGCTCGGGCCGCAGCGCGCCCGGGGTGCGCTCCCACCAGGGCGGCGGGGTCTCCGACGCGAGGCCCGAGGTGTGGCTGAGCAGCTGGCCCACGGTCAGCCGTCCGGCCGCCCGCAGCCCGGCCGCGTCGAGCCCGACCTGGCCGGCCTCGGTGACGGCCTGGCCCGCGCCGCCCGGCCGCGCCGCCGTCTCCGGCAGATGGCGGCTCAGCGGGTCGCCCAGGTCCAGCAGCCCTTCGTCCCGCAGCCGCATCACCTGCACCGCGACGAAGGACTTGGTGATCGAGCCGATGCGGTACTGCGTGTCGGCGTCGGGCGCGTGGCCCTCGATCATGCTGCGCGAGCCGCACCACACCAGCGCGCCGTCCCGCACCACCGCTCCCACCAGGGAAGGGGTGCGCCCCTCGCGCTGCCCCACCGCCACCCGGTGCAGCAGGGCCCGCCGGGTGGCGGGCAGCAGTTCGCCGGCGCTCCCCGGCCCGCCGCCGTGTCCGGTCCCCGCCCCGCTGTCCACGGTCACCCGCACCCGCCCTTCCGCCGTCGTCTCTGCGAGCGGGCGTCAGGCCCGCGCGTCATTACGGTAGTCGGCGGGGCCGAAGCGCACCGCCACGATCGACATCCGCATCGACCGCACACCGGGCAGCAGATGCGAGACCGGGGCGATCGCGTACAGGCCGCGCCCGCGCGGCAGCGGCAGGCTGCGGACCTCGACGATCCGCGGCGAGGCGGAGGCGACCTTGCGGTATTCCCCGGTGTCCATGCCCCATTGCCAGCGCGGGGCGCGATAGCCGCCGGAGGTGTCCATGCCGCCGGCCTGGTTGCGGGCGACCATCGCCCGCGGGAGCGCGTCGAAGAGGAAGGACCCGCCGGGGAAGCGCTCCGCGCAGGCGGCGATCAGCCGCCTGACCTCGCGCGGCGGCAGGTACATCAGCAGGCCCTGCGCGGTGACCAGCACATCCTGTGGCCGCGTGCCGGGGCCGATGTCGTCCATCCAGCGCAGGTCGAGCGCCGAGCAGGCGACCGTTCGGCGGCGCGGCGGGGCGTCGGGCAGCAGCTTCTCGCGTACCGCCACCGTCTCGGGCAGATCCACCGTCAGCCAGTGCGCCCGGCCGTCGTCCACCCGCCAGAACTGGGTCTCCAGGCCTTCGCCGAGTGCCACCACCGTGCCGCCCGGGTGCGCGGCGAGGAAGCGCCGCACCTCCCTGTCGAGGCAGGCGATCCGCAGGGCGTGCCACTGGGCCATGCCGTCGCCGCCGAAGCGTTCGAAGGGGTAGTCGATCCGCTCGACCAGTTCCACCGCCCGGGGGTCGTCGAGCAGCCGGCGACCGGGGCGGCCGGCCTCCACCGACCGCTGGTAGAGGTTCCACAGCAGCGTCTCGGGGACGCCCTCCAGTTCGACCGTGATCCGGCCCGCTTCCCTGTCCTCGTCCATCCCTCCAGGCTCCCATCCGGGTGGGCGCGTGTGCGGGACGGGAGCGCTCCCGGGTCAACTGCCCGTCAAAGTAAGCGGTTTCACCGGGCGCTGCGTGTCAGAAAGGTTGACACCCCCCAGGGCCGGGCGTAGATATCACGACTGCCAGAGAGCGCTCTCAGCCCGCTGGCGGTTCCTCCTACCACCCCCCACACCCGCGAGTTGCATTCCGACACGTAGGAGAAGACACATGAGGGTCACCCCACAAGGGCTCTCCCTATCCCGTAAACGTTTCCGCCAGTCACCGCAGGGTATTGTCCTGCTCGTCCTGGTCCTGATCGCCTCGGCGTATCTGTCGATCGTGGCGTCCTCGTCCCGCGCGGCCACCCCGGTCCTGCTCTCCCAGGGCAAGCCGGCCACCGCCTCGTCCGTACAGGACGCCTTCACCGCCAACGCGGCGGTCGACGGCGACACCGGCACCCGCTGGTCCAGCGCCGCCACCGACCCGCAATGGCTCCAGGTCGACCTCGGCTCCAGCCAGCCGATCACCCAGGTGGTACTGAACTGGGAGGCCGCCTACGGCAAGGCCTTCCAGATCCAGGTCTCGGACAACGGTTCCACGTGGAACAGCATCTACTCCACAACCACCGGCACCGGTGGCGTCCAGACCCTGAGCGTCACCGGCACCGGCCGCTACGTCCGGATGTACGGCACGGCCCGCGCCACCCAGTGGGGCTACTCACTGTGGGAGTTCCAGGTCTACGGCGGCTCCGGTGGCGGCGGCACCCCGCCCGCCTCCTGCGGTACGACCACGGCCGCGCTCGGCAAGCCCGCCACCGCGTCCTCGACCGAGAACGCCGGCACTCCCGCCTCGGCCGCCTTCGACGGCAACGCGGGCACCCGCTGGTCCAGCGCCGCCGCCGACCCGCAGTGGGTCCAGGTCGACCTCGGCTCCTCGCAGGCGCTCTGCGGCGCCCAGCTGAGCTGGGAGACCGCGTACGCGAAGGCGTACCAGATCCAGGTCTCGGACAACGGTTCCACGTGGAACACCGTCTACTCCACGACCACCGGTCCGGGCGGGGTGGAGAACCTCTCCTTCAACGCCACCGGCCGCTATGTGCGGATGTACGGCACGGTCCGCGCCACCCCGTACGGCTACTCGCTGTGGGAGTTCACCCTGCTGACGGCCGGCGGTGGCGGCACCACTCCGCCGCCCGGCGGCGGTGACGGCAGCTGCCCCTGGGTCGGGTCCACCGCCCCGGTCTCCACCCGCGTCTCGCAGGTGATGGCGCAGATGACCACCGCGCAGAAGGTGTCGATCCTGCACGGCAACAACAACGCCTCGCCGTACATCGGCAACATCACCGGCATCCCGTCGCTGTGCATCCCGAACATCGGTCTGCAGGACGGCCCGCACGGCGTCGGTGACGGGCTCGGCGGTGTCACCCAGATGCCGTCCGCCAACGCCTCGGCGGCGACCTTCGACAACGCGCTGGAGCAGCAGTACGGCGCCGCGATCGGTGCGGAATTCGCGGGCAAGGGCGTGCAGGTGGCGCTCGGCCCGACGCTGAACATCGTCCGCGACCCGCGCTGGGGCCGGTCCTTCGAGACCTTCAGCGAGGACCCGTACCTCAACGGGCAGATGGCCACCGCCGACATCAAGGGCATCCAGAGCCAGGGTGTGATGGCCGAGATGAAGCACGTGGCCGTCTACAACATCGAGAACCCGGCCGGCACGGTCATCGTCGACAAGCGGACCATGCAGGAGCTGTATCTGCCGGCCTTCCAGGCGGCGGTCCAGCAGGGCTCGCCGGCCGCGGCGATGTGCGCGTACAGCATCGTGAACAACACGCCGGCCTGCCAGAACCCGGATCTGATGAACACCGGCCTGTACCAGCAGGCGAACTTCGGCGGCTTCATCACCAGTGACTGGGGCGGCACCCACTCGACGGTGGAGTCCGCCAACGCGGGCCTGACGGTGGAAATGCCCAACGGCTACTTCTACGCGGACTTCCTGGCCCAGGCCGTCGCCAACGGCACCGTCAGCCAGACCACGCTCAACACGATGATCAGCCGGCTGCTCACGCAGTTCTTCGCCTTCGGGCTGTTCGACAAGGCGCCCAGCGGTTCGCGGGACGCCACCGTGACCACCCCTGCGCATGTCCAGGTCGCCCTGCAGGGCGCGGAGGAGGGCACCGTACTCCTCAAGAACAACGGCATCCTGCCGCTGTCCACCGCCACCACCCACTCGATCGCCGTGATCGGCTGGGACGGCGGCGCCGGTGTGCAGTCCATCGGCGGCGGCAGCGCCACGGTGACCAGCTCCGGCACGGTCTGGCCGATCACCGGCATCCAGAACCGGGTCGCGGGCACCGGCACCACCGTGCAGTACAACGACGCGACGAATCTGGACTCGGCCGTCACCCTGGCCCGCGGTTCCGACGTCGCGATCGTCTACGCCAGCGACAACTACGGAAACGAGGAGCACGACACCACCACACTGGACCTGCCCAACAACGGCGGCAGCCAGGTCAAGCAGAACGACATGATCGCCCAGGTGGCCGCGGCGAACCCGCACACCATCGTGGTCCTCAACAACAACTCAGCGATCAACATGCCGTGGCTGAACCAGGTCGCGGGCGTCTTCGAGGGCTTCTACCCGGGCCAGCAGATCGGCACGGCGATGGCGGCGCTGATCTTCGGCGACGTCAACCCGTCCGGCAAGCTGCCGGTCACCTTCCCGAAGTCGCTGGCCGACGTGCCCGCGAACACCGCGGCCCAGTGGCCCGGCACCAACGGGCAGGTGCAGTACAGCGAGGGCCTGAACGTCGGCTACCGGTGGTACGACGCCAAGAACATCACACCGCTCTTCCCGTTCGGCTTCGGTCTGTCCTACACCACCTTCGGCTTCAGCAATCTCCAGGTCGGCGCGCTCAGCGGCGGCAACGCCACGGTGCACGTCACCGTGACCAACACCGGGACGCGGGCGGGCGCGGACGTCGCGCAGCTCTACGTCGGCGACCCGGCCTCCACCGGGGAGCCGGTGCACCAGCTGCGCGGCTACCAGCGCGTCACCCTCAACCCGGGCCAGTCGCAGACGCTGACCTTCACGGTCAGCACCCATGACCTGGCCTACTGGAACACCGGCAGCAGCAACTGGACCACGGCCGCGGGCAATTACCAGATCCTGCTGGGCGACTCCTCGCGCAGCCTGCCGCTGACCGGCACGCTCACCGTGCCGACCACGGTCAACGGCGCCGTCGCCGCGGCCATCGGCCCGAAGGCGGCCACCGCGAATTCCGCGGCGCCCGCCACCGCGGCCGCCCTGTCCGTGCCCAACCCGTACGGCATGAGCAGCCCGGTGCACTCCGCCGTCGACTGGGCCTTCGACCCGGCCGACACCGCCGCGCACCACACCTACACCGCGTCCGGCCTGCCGCCGGGCATCTCGCTCAGCGCGAGCGGGCGCTTCACCGGCTCGGCGACCCGGGCCGGCAGCTACACGGTCACGGTCACCGTGAAGGACCAGGCCGGAGCCACCGGTTCCGCGACCTTCGTCTGGACCACCACCTGACCCTTCCTCTCCCCAGGAAAGGACACCCCCGGAGCCGCCCCGCGCGGCTCCGGGGTGTGTCGTTCCGTCACCGGCACCCTTCCGGGCCGGAGATACGGTGTGGCTGAGCCCGGGGCAGCCACGGCTACGGGTGGGCCGCAGCCATCGCGGCGAGGACGACGCCGGTGAGGCGGTCGAGGCAGCCGGGTCCTGCCGGCGTACGGACCGTGGCCGGCCGCCAGTCGAGCGGAGCTGAGCACCTTCACCGAGGCGGAAGGCGCCGGCGAGCACTGCCACTTGGGCGCGCTGTCCTTCTTCCACCAGTGCCTCTTCGGCTGGCTCGCCCGCGCCCTCCCCGCCGGGTGAGGTCCCGCACTGAGGGGACCGGCCCCCGGAGGCGCTGCTGCCACCGGTACGCGTCTAGCCCGCGCCGATGACGTTGGCCTGGGAGGCCGGGAAGCAGGTGGGCTCGCCATGGGCCAGCAGGACCTCCATGGAGCCCATGGTGTCCGGGTGCAGATCGCCCGTGAGCGCGTGGTCGACCAGGACCAGGGAGTCCCCGAGGGGGATGGCACCGGGCCGGATCACCATCAGGCGTCCGTTCTTCGGATCGAAGGACTGGACCGCTTCGAGGTCGGCGTTGTCGGTACGGACGTCGGCGGGGCAGGAGTCCGAGAGCCGCAGGACCACGGCAGGCACGCCCAGGCTGCGCAGCGCCGCCTGGAGTCCGGACAGCTGTGCGCCCATCACCTGGAGGGTGACGGTCCCGTCCTTGCGGGGAACCACCGTGTAGGAGGCGTTGCTCAGGACCGGCGCGCTGCCGGCGGGCGGGCGGACCGTGCCCGCGCCCGCGCCTGCCCGCGGTGCGGTGGTGCGGGCCGCGTGCGGGATCAGAATCGCCGCGGTGACGGCTGCGGCCAGGCCCAGCGCGGTGACCGCGATCCGCCGGGTGTGGCGCGGGGGCGGGGGCTCCGTCGCCGCGACCGTGGCTTTGGGCGGCAGGGCGGCGGCGCGGGCGGTGAGTTCCTCGGCGAGCTGCTGCTGGAAGTGCGCGGGGTTGGTCATGAGCGGGCCTCCGAGACGGCGTAGAGGGATGCGGTGGTCCGGGTGTCGACGCGCTGCAAGGCCTTACGGGCGCGGTGCAGGCGCACCCGGGCGGTGGCCGCGCTGATCCCCAGGGCCTGCGCGGCCTCCCGGGTGGTCAGCCCGTCCAGGGCCACCAGGTCCAGCACCGCGCGCAGCGGCTCGGACAGGGCGGCGTGCCGCGCGGCCAACTGCCGGGCGTCGCGGGCGGCGTCGATACGGCCCTCGATGGCGCTGACGTCCTGGTCGTCCAGCAGCCGCCGGCCCGCGATCCGGGCGGTGGCCCGCCGCTCGCGGGCACTGCCCCGGAAGTGCGCGGCCAGCACGTTGCGGGAGATGCCGTGGAGCCAGGCGCCCGGTGTGCCGCGCCGGGCGTCGTAGGTGTGCGCCTGCTCGAGCGCAGTCAGGAAGATGTCGGCGGTCAGGTCCGCGGCCACGTGCGGGCTGTCGGTACGCCGGGTGACGAACCCGAGCACCGTGTCGAACTGCTGCTGATAGAACACGGCGAACCCGACCGGATCACGCACGGGTGGCGCTGCTGAATGCTCCGCTTGCACGGGACGACTCCTTGGACGGACGAGCACTGCCTTACACCCTGTCCTTGGCTCGACCCCCCGAAGCCGTTACACCCATCCCCCCACCGCCGCCCACATGTCGGCGGCCCAAAAGCCCGCCGCTCCGCAAGAGCGGCGGGCTGACCTGCACGTTTCACGACTGCGGCACTCGTACCGCCGCTGTGTCATCACCGCTGAGACTGCGCCGAGGTTTTGAGCCCTGCGGATGTAGGATCTCGCGGCTCATGTCATAGGGGACCGCGCTGACCTGCTGCTCTGCGACCAGTCTCACCGCGTGGCAGGGGAGGTCCGTCTCACGGCGGTGGCCATTTCCTCACCGCAGACGGCAGACTCCGACCTCAAACACCCCGCGCACTGCTCGACACGAACCCGCTCGTGCAGACCCTGGTCTCTATCTTGATCTCGTGGCTGCCGGCAGTCTGGCCGCGGCCCTGGAGGTGGCTGCCGCCGAGCAGGGGCTCACCCTCGGCACGGTGCTGAGCAACGATTCGGATCCGCTGCGGACAGCTGGCGTCGCCAGCACGGCTCCTGGCCGGGAAACCTGCTGGATCTTCATCGGGTCGGAGAGCCGCTGGCTCAACATCAATGGCCTGTGTCGAGGCGTTCAGCTACTCTCGGGCTCGACCTCCGATCTGGGAGAGCTGGCCCGAGCTGCGGCAGGTTGGCGAAATGGGGCCATGCTCCGCGAGATCGAGGAGGCTGCCCCCTTCGTCGAGGTGAGCGAGCAAGCCGAGGCGCATGAGCGCGGTCCAGCCCAAGCAGTCACCGCGCAGTGGCGGCTCCTTTTGGAGGATCTGCGCCAGGAGGCACGCCGGCTCGGTCTCGCCCGCCAGACCCGGGCGCTCGCCGAAACGGCTTCGGCCGAACCGAAGTTGCGGCAGTTGTATCCGTTCACCAGCCACTGGTCACTTCACTTCACGACCTTCACCGGGTTCCTATACTCATGGAACGTGCCGTTCGTCGATCCGCTGAGCGATGGCCACTTTCGCGTTTGCGGTCCCTCCCGGGGGTCTGTGATCGGCGAGGCAGACACGGCTGAACACGCCATCGCCTTGGTGATAGGCGGTCTCCCAGCCGACTGTGGTCCAGCTGTCGCCGGCACCGCCAACGATCTGCGCAATCAGCAACTCAGCTGATCAGGTCGCCCATCCGGGAACTGTCCGCCCTTCGTCTGGATCCACTCGCAGGTGGTCTCAATCGCGTCGAGAAGCTCCTCAAAGGAGCGGAGATCACGATGCTGCCGACGAACCTGGCTTGTTGCCACGTCCCCGCACTCAAGTTCCGCTTCACCGCTGCTCCAGACGGTAAGCACGGCGACGCGGTCATCTGTTTCCAGCGTCATCCAGGAGCTGATCTTGGTGCGGCCATCCTCAGGCGACCGCTGGACATCACCGGTGATCCCGCAAGACTGCAAGCATTCCTCGTGCTCGGCGAACCAGGTGTGGAGCCTCTGTGGCAGCTCGGCCGAGATGCCCCCAACTTCTCTGATTTGTCTCATGGCTGGGGGATGAATCCCGCCGATCGATCGAGCTGGAATGGAGAACTGGCCTGCCTTGGATCCCAGCCCTGGATTCGCGCTTCCCGAATGCTCGCAGCAACGTGAGCTGGGCGAATGGGCTCTGCCTCAACGCCCACCCAGTTACTGGGATGGGCCTGCCCGGTGGTGACGGTCAAGACCGTGCCCGGCTGGCCGAAGTCGGCGGCCTCGACCGCGTAGGTCATTGGTGTCCAGCAGAGTCCCTGTCCATAGGAGGGCTTCCTGCGGATCCGCCAGCGATACTCGATCCCGTCAACGGTTATGCGCCGGGACCCCTTCTTGTTCAGCGCCATCTCGCCCCCTCTCCCGTCTCGGACTGTAGCGCCCTGCTACTGGCCTGTCCCCGGATATTCCTGGCCGCGGCAACGACCCCGTTCGGCGCGCTCAAGCCCTCGACGGGCCGGATCAGAATCCCCATCACCCGAAAGAGTGAAGGCTCCGACCAGGGAGTCTCACAACAGCGGCATAAGTGCCATCGTTGTGCCATCGCGGCTGAGACTGTGCCACGAAAGCTGAGACCCTACAGCGGATCTGTAGGGTCTCACTTCCGGCGTCAGACGCCGCCGCTGTGACCAGGACGTTCGCCTTCAGTCTCATGGCGTGTCGGCCAGCTGTTGTCTCAGAGCGATGTCGCTTCCTCAGACTGTCCGTCAGCCATCCGTTCCATCCACTCGCGCACGGTCACCGCGTGCTCAATGCGGTTGACGATGTCCTTCTTGGACGCCGTGTCCAGAGTCTCCGGGATCTTGTCGAAGGTGTCGGGAAGGACGTCGAGCAGACCCCAGATCTGTTCGCCGGTGTTGACGGTCAGCAGTTGCTGGCACCTCCACTGCAGCGGCATCTCGGGACGGTGCGTCAGCCGCTGCACGAGCGTCGGGAACAGGTAGTGCGTCGCCTCCGCGGCCAGGTGCTCCCGGAGCCAGTCGACCGGGAGCCGCTGGCTGAAGCTGTGCATGGCGGCTTCCTGGGCCAGGTCCAAGAGCTGAGCGGTGTCGACGGCTCGAACAGTGTGGGGAAGGCTCGGGGTCATGTCGCGATGATGCCAAGAAGTCCCCGCGGGGCCGAGAGGTCAGCTGGGCCTGGATGCGATCTGCCGACGGGCAGACCTCCAGACTTCCTCGAACTCCTCGGAGGTGAGTTGTTCGGGGTCGTGGCCTTCCCACTCCGAGACGGGCAGCTCGGCGGTGATCCCGAACCTGCAGTCGTATTCATCGAGGCGGCCGGCGTCGCAGGCCCGCTGCCACTCGGCCAGGGAGGCAGCTGCGACCGGGGTCAGCTCAGGCCCTTCGAGTTCGATCTGACGGATCACCCAGCCTTCGCCGTCCACCTCAAAGTAGAACCAAGTGTCTTCCTCGTCCCAGTAGCAGCGCATCCATGTCTTCACCAGCCCATGATGACGGAGCCTTCGGATCATCCACTGCGGCGATGTCAGAGCCATGCTGGAGGATTACGCCCATGCTGATCGCGACGACTGAGGCTGGGCGCGTGGTGAAGAAGCCGTCGAAGCCGGTGATAGGCACGATGCTGGCCAACCTCCATCGCGACGATGCGCATCTGGTTCTGGAGCGCGTAGAGGACGGTGTGGAGGGCAGCTGGTATGTCCAGGTACTGCTGCGCGACGACAACACGTACCAACTCAAGTATCGGGACGGCGTTGCCGCCGAGCACTACCAAACGCGGACGATCTCCCAGGAGAAGGTCCTGACGGCGATGCTCGGCTGGGCTGCTGGCAAGGGGGACTGGCGGGACGCCTTCATGTGGAACAACATCGGCTCACAGTTCGGAGCCGGTGAGGCTCAGCAGGGCGGCTGAATCGCCCTGATGGCTTGCCTGCTTAGCCAACTGCCGGGGTGCGGCTGGTCGGTGGTGGCCACCAGAATTGCCCTGTTTTGCCTGGGCCGCTCAACGGCATAGATGCAAGGTGACCAGCACAGATCCTGGCTGCGACTTGTCACTTCCTCGCGGTTGCATTCGGCCCCGCCCCATCGGTCATGGGGCGTCTTTGACGTGGCTGCGGGCGAAGCCCCAGGGGATGGGTGCATTCGCGGCTTCGTACTCCTCGCCGATACCGAAGACGCTCCCGCATCCTGGGCACTCCGCCCGTCCGAACAGGTGGGTCAGGCCCCAGGCGAGTCTGGTCTGATCATCGCGAGCGACCAACTCATGCAGCATCTTCCCGACGCCGCTCAGTTCGTGGGGTGCAGCGGGCCGAAGCGGGACCTGATGAACGTCGCCGAGGTGCCAGTCCCGGATCGAGGAGTAGCAGCCGTAGTCGCCGATCGCGGTCGTCACTGCTGCGCCGCAGTGGGGGCAGTCGACGGTGAAGAAGGAGTCGGTGAAGTCGTTCAGTGCCTCGAACCACAGGGGCCGGCCGTCGAATGCGAGTAAGGCTCTCAGTAGACCGAGATAGGTCGGTCCGTCATGGTCTGGTCCCAGTCGTGCGGCGGCAGCCTCCCGTAGCTGTGCGAGCGCCGGTGCGCAGCAGGCGACTTCTTCGTTGTCAAGGTGGTCTTGGAGAAGGCCGCCCGCAATGGCGCCCGCCAGGTCAAGCGCCCAGTCTCCGAGGACCTTGGTCTTCGCGATTTCCGCCAGTAGCGGTAGTGCTGCAAGGCTTGCTGATGAGACCGTTCCTTGGTGGCACAATCTGTCCCAGAGCCTGTCGATCGCCTCTTGATCACGGCCAGCTGCCTGTTCCAGGAGCACTGGTATCGCGTCTGCTGGGCCGTAGGCGTCGTGAAGGGCCGACCAGTCGATCATTCGGCGATTCAAGCATGCTGCCGAGGTGACGCATCACCCCTTGCGTGTTCGCTCTCAGGGTTGCGGTGCAGGAGGCTCTGGGCTGCAGGTTTCCTGGGTCGGCCGCCCCTCGGCCGCCGGGGGATGCCGTGAGCTACTGCCCAGCGGTTCATGTTGGCCGTACTCATTCCCTTCTCTTTGGCGAGGTCTGCAAGTGTCCGGCCGCAGATGACGTACTCGTGGTGGAGCCAGTCGCGGTCGACGGCCACAAGGTGCCTGAATTCCTTGGGACGCCGGCGGGGAATGCCGTAGTAGCGCGCCAGGTCCCCGGTGACTCTGGTGCTGGTGCCGATGCTGGCGGCGATCCAGGGAAGGCTGCGGCGTTCGTCGAGGTAGAGGCGAGCGAACTCTTCCTTCGGCAGAGCTGCCCGAGCTGCTCGGAACTTCTCTCCGTTGCGAAGGTTCTTGTCGGGCGCGGTTGGTGGTGCGGGGGCTGGGTGGTTGTGCAGGATGAAGCGGATGGTGTCGTGGGTGTCGGCGTACTCGTAAAAGCGCTCAACGAAGTACGGATGAATGTGCTCAGCCGGGTGTTCGTTTGCGGTCCGGAAAGGTGGAGGCGTGCGACGATCGTGCTGTGGAGAGTCCTGATCCCTTGTTCCGTCGGCGCTTGTTGCTCGAGTCGCTGACCTTGCTGGCAGCTGATGCCCAGTCCCAGGTTGCCTGGCTGGCCAAGCACGACGTGGTGACGGATGAGATCGCCCTGGACTTCGATCATGCCTTTCGCATGGCTGAGGCACTGGTGGAAGAGGGGCGACTCGGTCGCGGTGTCCTGCCTGATCTGCGGGAGATCGACGCTGTTCTCAGCGAGATGAGCGGTGCGGAAGACGCTGATCGGTGGATGAGGGACGCGTTGTCCGTCGATGAGGGGTGGAATCAGGCCCGGCGGCTGGCCCGCCGGGTACTCGTTGCGGAGCTGGGTGAATGGCAGCAGCCGCTTCCGGAGATTTCTGTCATCCGGTGACAGGCCCCGCCGTTCTTGCTGGTCAGGCCACTTGGGTGTCTCGTTCGATGGCGGCGAGCCGGTTCTTGAGCCGGTAGCTGGGGCCGTTGATCGAGATGACGTCGCAGTGGTGAAGCAGCCTGTCGAGGATTGCGGTGGCCAGTACCTCGTCGCCGAAGACTTGGCCCCATTCGCTGAAGGTCTTGTTCGAGTTCCGCCTCCGGCGGTTCGCTCCACACCTCATAGCACCACCCTCGCGACTCCACAGCCCGCCGGGTCCACGCGAAGGTGGAGCTCACCACGGGGTTCGACAAGCGCCGCCGCGGTTTGACGTCCACGACGACCGGACCACGCTCGGTGGCCAGGAAGTAGTCCGGAATGTGCTTGCGGGCTTTACCCTGTACCACGGCCTTCAGCAGGAACGGCTGGGCCACGATGCCGTGCACCGTGGGGTCAAAGTCCGCGTACAGAAGCCGCGCGAGCTCCAGACGCGACTCGTAGATGACGTGATCCCGGACCGTCGCCGACCAGTAGGTGCCGGAATAGTGCTGCTGCCCCTTGTGCCAGCGGAACGTCCGCCAGGAAGCAGCCGACTGGAGCAACCCCGCCGTCACAGAATCCCAGAGCCGATCCTCGACGCCGCCGCCCTGTCTGCGGAAGCTGACCCAGACTTCCATGCCCACCCCCAGTCGGACCCCCGTGCACAGCACGGTGCCCCCGTCGACACGCCAACGGGGGCACACCTTCACGGCTTCACTCGAACGAGTGACGGTCACGACCTGCGAGCCTCAGAACCATGTCGCATCCGACTCCGATCCGACATCACTCCTGAGATTCCGACACGAAATCTGAGACCCTACAGGATCGCGGTCAGGTCTGGGCCATGTCCACGAAGCGGGAGTAGTGGCCCTGGAAGGCCACGGTGATGGTGGCCGTGGGGCCGTTGCGGTGCTTGGCGACGATCAGGTCGGCCTCGCCCGCGCGGGGGGACTCCTTTTCGTAGGCGTCCTCGCGGTGGAGCAGGATCACCATGTCGGCGTCCTGCTCGATCGAGCCGGATTCGCGCAGGTCGGAGACCATCGGCTTCTTGTCGGTGCGCTGTTCGGGGCCACGGTTGAGCTGGGAGAGGGCGATGACCGGGACTTCCAGCTCCTTGGCCAGGAGCTTGAGGTTCCGGGACATGTCCGAGACCTCCTGCTGGCGGCTCTCGGGACGGCGGGAACCGCCGGACTGCATCAGCTGGAGGTAGTCGATGACGACCAGCCGCAGGTCGTTGCGCTGCTTGAGGCGGCGGCACTTGGCGCGGATCTCCATCATCGACAGGTTGGGCGAGTCGTCGATGTAGAGCGGCGCCTCGGTCACGTCGGACATCCGGCGGGCGACCTTGGTCCAGTCGTCGTCGGTCATGGTGCCCGAGCGCATGTGGTGCAGCGCGACCCGCGCCTCGGCGGACAGCAGGCGCATCGCGATCTCGTTGCGGCCCATTTCGAGCGAGAAGATCACGCTGGGCATCTTGTTCGCGATGGAGCACGTACGGGCGAAGTCCAGCGCGAGCGTGGACTTGCCCATCGCGGGGCGGGCCGCGATGACGATCATCTGGCCCGGGTGCAGGCCGTTGGTGAGCGAGTCCAGGTCGGTGAAGCCGGTGGGGACACCGGACATCTGGCCGCTGCGGGACCCGATCGCCTCGATCTCGTCGAGGGCGCCCTCCATGATGTCGCCGAGCGGGAGGTAGTCCTCGGAGGTGCGCTGCTCGGTGACGGCGTAGATCTCGGCCTGGGCGTTGTTGACGATCTCGTCGACGTCGCCGTCGGCCGCGTATCCCATCTGCGTGATCCGGGTGCCGGCCTCGACCAGCCGGCGCAGCACCGCCCGTTCGTGGACGATCTCCGCGTAGTACTCGGCGTTGGCCGCGGTGGGTACGGCGTTGACGAGGGTGTGGAGGTAGGGGGCGCCGCCGACCCGGGCGATCTCACCGCGCTTGGTCAGTTCTGCGGCAGTGGTGATCGGGTCGGCGGGCTCACCGCGGGCGTAGAGGTCGAGGATCGCGGTGTAGATGGTCTCGTGGGCGGGGCGGTAGAAGTCGGCGCCCTTGAGGACCTCGACGACATCGGCGATGGCGTCCTTGGACAGCAGCATGCCGCCGAGCACGGACTGTTCGGCGTCGAGATCCTGCGGGGGGACCCGCTCGAAACCGCCGCCGCCCTCGGAGTAGCGGTTGTCGTCGGAAGCGGACTTCTTACGGAACGGGCTGACCCCCTGCGGCGGGCCCGGGCGGTCGTCCGGCGGGTGGTCGGGCCAGTGGTCGTCGGCGGGTTCGGGCTGGGTCACCCCCGCCACCTCCTCCCGTCCGACCGGTCCGGCCGGACCCCGCGTGCGTGCCACTCTTTCATGGCGCCGCTCCGATCCTGGATCCACCCGGCTGCGCTCGCGTCGCGTCGCGGGAGGCTCCACGGTAGGGCCAGCGGCGACCCAGACCAACCCGGTTATCCACAGGGGGTGTGGACGACGGCGGCATACCTGTGGAGAACTGCCCCCAACCTGTGTACAGGCCTTGGGACAGTGCTGTGGACAACCCGGATCTCCCTACCACAGAAGCCATCTGACCTGCACTTTCTTCGTCCATAGCCTGTGCAGGAGAAAAACTTTTCCCACCGGAACAAGATCGCCACAAACAACGCGGAGGAGATCACTCTACGCAGTCGCCCGTAATAGTCTTCTGACCACTTCACCTCTTACTTGTGGACGATTAAGCTGTGCTTGTGAATCCCGTCGTCGAGCCGCCAGAAACGCAGGAACCCGGCGCCCGCGGCCCGGCGTCCGGCGGTGAGCACCGCCCGGCCGGACGGCGGCGCCACGACCGGGAGATCGTCGCCCTCGCGCTGCCCGCGTTCGGCGCGCTCGTCGCGGAGCCGCTCTTCGTGATGGTGGACAGCGCGGTCGTCGGCCACCTCGGCACCGCACAGCTCGCCGGGCTCGGTGTGGCCGCCGCACTGCTCACCACCGCGGTCAACATCTTCGTCTTCCTCGCCTACGCCACCACCGCCGCGGTGTCCCGCCGGGTCGGCGCGGGCGACCTGCCCGCCGCGCTGCGGCAGGGTGTGGACGGCATCTGGCTGGCACTGCTGCTCGGCGGCGTGGTGATCGCCGCCGTACTGCCCACCGCCCCCGCCCTCGCCGACCTCTTCGGCGCCTCCGGAACCGCGGCCCCCTACGCCACCACCTATCTGCGGATCAGTTCGCTCGGCATCCCCGCGATGCTGGTGGTGCTGGCCGCCACCGGTGTGCTGCGCGGCCTGCAGGACACCCGCACCCCGCTCGTGGTCGCGGTCGGCGGCTTCACCGCCAACGCGGGCCTGAACGCCGCCCTCGTCTACGGCGCCGGCCTCGGCATCGCAGGCTCCGCCTGGGGCACCGTGATCGCGCAGAACGGCATGGCCGCGGTCTATCTGTGGGTGGTGGTCCGCGGCATCCGCCGGCAGACCGGGGCCGGGGCCGGGAAAAGGCGCGGGGACGGCGGCTGGTGGGCGGCGCTGCGCCCGGACGCCGCCGGGATACGCGCCTGCGCCCGCGCGGGCCTGCCACTGCTGGTCCGTACGATCAGCCTGCGGGCCGTCCTGCTGATCGCCACCGCAGTCGCCGCCCGGCTCGGGGACACCGAGATCGCCGCGCACCAGATCACCCTGACCGTCTGGTCGCTGCTCGCCTTCGCCCTGGACGCCATCGCCATCGCCGGCCAGGCCATCATCGGCCGCTGTCTGGGCGCCGAGGACCCGGCGGGCGCCCGTGCCGCCTGCCGCCGGATGATCGAGTGGGGAGTGGCCTGCGGTGTCGTCCTGGGGCTGCTGGTGGTGCTGGCCCGGCCGCTGATCGGGCCGCTGTTCAGTTCCGACCCGGCCGTCCAGGACGCGCTGACCTCCGCCCTGCTGGTGGTGGCGGTCTCGCAACCGGTGTGCGGGGTGGTCTTCGTGCTCGACGGGGTGCTGATGGGCGCCGGGGACGGACCGTATCTCGCCTGGTCGATGCTGGTCACCCTGGCGGTCTTCGCCCCCGTCGCCTTCGCCGTACCGGCGCTGGGAGCGGGCCTGACCGCCCTGTGGTGGGCCATGGCGCTGATGATGCTCACCCGGCTCGCCGCCCTGGGCCTGCGCGCCCGCTCCGGCCGCTGGATCGTCACCGGCGCCGCCCGCTGAGCCGCGCCCCGGCCGCACAAAACCCCGGGCACCCGCACCCGGACATGCGCGAGGGCCGGGCACCCCCGCGAAGGAGGCACCCGGCCCTCATGTTCCACGTGGAACATGCCGAGCAAAACGGGCGTTACGCCGCCACGACCTCCAGGTCGAGGACAGCCTCGACCTCGGAGTGCAGCCGCACCGACACCCTGTGCGCACCGAGCGTCTTGATCGGGGCGCTGACCTCGACCCGGCGCTTGTCGACGACCGGACCACCGGCGGCCTTGATCGCCGCAGCGATGTCGGCCGGGGTGATGGAGCCGAAGAGCCGGCCGGTGTCACCGGCGCGGGTGCTCAGCTTGACCTTGACGGACTGGAGCTGGGCCTTCACCACGTTCGCGTCTTCCAGCGAGTGGATCTCGCGGATGCGACGGGCACGGCGGATCTGCTCGACGTCCTTCTCGCCACCCTTGGTCCACGCGATGGCGAAGCCCCGCGGGATCAGGTAGTTGCGGGCGTAGCCCGGCTTGACGTCGACGATGTCGCCGGCGGCACCCAGGCCGCTGACCTCGTTGGTAAGGATGATCTTGGACATTATCTGGTCACCCTTTCCTTATCGAGCGGTCGACGTGTACGGCAGCAGCGCCATCTCACGGCTGTTCTTGACGGCCGTGGCGACGTCACGCTGGTGCTGCGTGCAGTTGCCGGTGACGCGACGGGCACGGATCTTGCCGCGGTCGGAAATGAACTTCCGCAGCATGTTCGTGTCCTTGTAGTCCACGTACACGGTCTTGTCCTTGCAGAACGCGCAGACCTTCTTCTTCGGCTTGCGCGGGGGCGGCTTCGCCATGGTGATTCTCCTATGCGATCAAGAAGTGTGTGAGGTCCGCCCTAGAAGGGCGGCTCGTCCGAGTAGCCGCCGCCGGACGAGCCGGAGCTTCCGCCCCAGCCGCCGCCACCCTGCCCGCCGCCCGCGGCGCCCGGCTGGCCGCCGCCTGCCGGTGCGCTGGTGGCCCAGGGGTCGTCGGCGGGAGCACCGCCGCCGCCCTGCTGGCCGCCGGGGCCGCCGCCCCAGCCGCCGCCACCTTGGCCGCCGCCCGCGCCATAGCCACCCTGCTGGCCGCCCCGACCGCCACCGCCGCTGGTCTTGGTGACCTTGGCCGTGGCGCTGCGGAGGCTGGCGCCGACTTCTTCGACGTCCAGCTCGTAGACCGTCCGCTTGACGCCCTCGCGGTCCTCGTACGACCGCTGCTTGAGCCGGCCCTGCACGATGACGCGCATGCCTCGCTGAAGCGACTCGGCGACGTTCTCCGCCGCCTGCCGCCAGACCGAGCAGGTCAGGAACAGGCTCTCGCCGTCCTTCCACTCATTGGTCTGCCGGTCGAAGGTGCGGGGAGTGGACGCGACGCGGAACTTCGCGACCGCCGCACCGGACGGGGTGAAGCGCAGCTCGGGGTCGTCGACAAGATTGCCGACGACCGTGATGACGGTCTCGCCTGCCATGGGGTGACCTCTCGACTGGC
The DNA here is from genome assembly GCF_036227245.1 of Streptomyces sp. NBC_01477. Taxonomy (GTDB): domain Bacteria; phylum Actinomycetota; class Actinomycetes; order Streptomycetales; family Streptomycetaceae; genus Actinacidiphila. The sequence goes on along the minus strand of NZ_CP109445.1, from coordinate 4,566,613 downwards.
TTTGGGCTGTGCTGACTGACTGCTACTCGAAATCCGGACTAGTGCAGTTCCGGACGAAGGACCTTGGTCCGCAGCACCGACTCGTTCAGGTTGAGCTGACGGTCCAGCTCCTTGACGACATCGGGCGAGGCCTTGAGGTCGACGACCGAGTAGATGCCCTCGGGCTTCTTGTTGATCTCATAGGCGAGACGACGACGGCCCCAGGTGTCGACCTTCTCCACACTGCCGCCGCCGTTGCGGACGACGGACAGGAAGGACTCGATCAGCGGGGAGACAGCGCGCTCCTCAAGATCGGGGTCGAGAATGAGCATGAGCTCGTAGTGACGCATAGGGAACCCACCTCCTTTGGACTCAGGCGGCCACGGCATTTCCGTGGCAGGAGGGTTTGTATCTGCGTCGCAACGGTAGCGCGGGCCACTGACAGCCGAAGAAATCTCGGACCGCCCGGTCGGACCCGGCGCAGACACCGGTGCAGACCGTACAGACTACCCGCCTCGGTCCCTCCGGTTGAAATCCGCCCCCTTATGACCGCAATCTGTACACATCGGGTGTGCGGCGCTCCACAGCACGCCACTTCTCCGTCACGGAGGTGCCCCATGGCACAGCACGCGGAACGGACCCACAACCTCACGTTCAACACCGACGGCCGGCCGCATCCCCTGGTCAATACACTGGCGGCGGTCACCCTGGTGCTCGGCGGCATCGCGATCATCTCGTCGATCTTCAACAGCCTGCATCTGCTCAGCTCCTGGACGGGGCTGGCCGGCATCTTCACCGGCGGCTACGGCCAGTTCGTCTCGGCCACCACCCCCGAGCGCTTCGCTCTGGTCATCGGCCTCGGTATGGCCGCCGTCGGCTTCTTCATCGGGGTGGCGCACGGCGGGCTGTGGGGCGGGCTCTGGTAGCCGGAGCGGTGCGCGCGGCGGGCCTGTGGAAAGCCGCGCCGTTGTCCACAGGGCTGGTGGGGCCGCTCCTCCTGCACAGTAGGCTTCGGGCCAGATAAGCCCGCAGTCGTGAGCATGGGGAGCGCCCCGCATGAGCCTGACCTTGAGGACCATCAGCCGAGAGCAGCACCTGGCCTACATCCAGAGCCTGCCCGCGGCGAGCCACTGCCAGGTTCCGGCATGGGCCGACGTGAAGTCCGAGTGGCGGTCCGAGAGCCTCGGCTGGTTCGACGAGCGGCCCGGCCAGCCGGTCCAGGGCGGCCAGCTGGTCGGTGTCGGCCTGGTGCTCTACCGGCAGCTGCCCAAGCTCAAGCGGTATCTGGCGTATCTGCCCGAGGGCCCGGTCATCAACTGGTACGCGCCCAACCTGGACGAGTGGCTGCAGCCGATGCTGCGGCACCTCAAGCAGCAGGGCGCCTTCACCGTGAAGATGGGTCCGCCGGTGATAATCCGGCGGTGGGACGCCGGCACCATCAAGGCGGGCATCGCCGACCCCGACGTCAAGCGGCTGCGGGACATCGAGGCGGACTTCATCGAGCCGCGCGCCTTCGAGGTGGCCGAGCGGCTGCGCCGGATCGGCTGGCAGCAGGGCGAGGACGGCGGCGCCGGCTTCGGCGACGTGCAGCCGCGCTACGTCTACCAGGTGCCGCTGGAGAACCGCTCGCTCGACGACATCCTGAAGAATTTCAACCAGCTGTGGCGCCGCAACATCAAGAAGGCCGAGAAGGCCGGCGTCCAGGTCGTCCAGGGCGGTTACGACGACCTGCCGGTCTGGCAGCAGCTGTACGAGATCACCGCGGTGCGCGACCAGTTCCGGCCGCGCCCGCTGTCGTACTTCCAGCGTATGTGGACCAAGCTGAATGCCGAGGACCCCAACCGGATGCGGCTGTATCTGGCCGTGCACGAGGGCGAGGCGGTCGCCGCGGCCACCATGCTCACGGTCGGCCGGCACGTCTGGTATTCCTACGGCGCCTCCGCCAACCACAAGCGCGAGGTACGGCCGTCCAACGCCATGCAGTGGCGGATGCTGCGGGACGCGTACGCGATGGGCGCCAGCGTCTACGATCTGCGCGGCATCAGCGACTCGCTCGACGAGACCGACCACCTGTTCGGACTGATTCAGTTCAAGGTAGGCACCGGCGGGCAGGCTGCCGAATACTTGGGCGAGTGGGATTTCCCGCTCAACAAGGTGCTCCACAAGGCACTCGACATGTACATGTCGCGCCGCTGACCGGCCGACTCTCCCTCGGGTCCGAAGTCCGGGGGGCAACCCGATAGGAAGGTCCGGAAGAGGCCATGGCGCTCACCCTGTATGTCGACACCGCACGCTGGCGTGCCCACCAGCAGCAGGTGGCAGACCAGTTTCCCGGCATCGTCCCGGTCTGCAAGGGGAACGGCTACGGCTTCGGCCATGAGCGGCTGGCCGACGAGGCGACCCGGCTGCGGGCCGACATGCTCGCGGTGGGCACCACGTACGAAGCGGCGAGGATAAAGGACTACTTCGGCGGCGACATCCTCGTGCTGACCCCCTACCGGCTCGGCGAGGAGCCGGTGCCGCTGCCGGACCGGGCGATCCGCTCGGTCTCCTCTGTGGAGGGGGTGCGCGGCCTGGTCGGCGCCCGGGTCGTCATCGAGGTGATGAGCACGATGCGGCGGCACGGCGTGGCCGAGGAGGACCTCGGCAAGCTGCACACCGCGATCGACGACATCCGCCTGGAAGGCTTCGCGATCCACCTTCCGCTGGACCGCACCGACGGCAGCGACGCGGTGGAGGAGGTCTTCGCCTGGATGGAGCGGCTGCGGGCCGCCAGGCTGCCGCTGCACACGATGTTCGTCAGCCACCTCAAGGCGACCGAGCAGGCCACCCTCCAGCAGCAGTTCCCGCAGACCAGGTTCCGGGCCAGGATCGGCACCCGGATGTGGCTCGGCGACCACGACGCGACCGAATACCGCGGCGCCGTCCTGGACGTGACCCGGATCGCCAAGGGCGAGCGGTACGGCTACCGGCAGGAGAAGGCGACGGAGAACGGCCACCTGGTGGTCGTGGCCGGCGGCACCTCGCACGGGGTCGGCCTGGAGGCGCCCAAGGCGCTGCACGGCCTGATGCCGCGGGCCAAGGGGGTGGCCCGCGCGGGCCTGGCCACCGTCAACCGCAATCTGTCGCCGTTCGTCTGGGCGGGCAAGCAGCGCTGGTTCGCCGAGCCGCCGCACATGCAGGTCTCGATCCTGTTCCTGCCGGGCGACGTGGCACCGCCCGCGGTCGGTGACGAGCTGGTGGCGCACCTGCGGCACACCACCACCCAGTTCGACCGGACCGTGGACCGTCAGGCGTCGTAGCGGGGCTCTTCCGGCAGTCCGCCGGACGCGTCCGCCGGCGCGTCCACCGGGCCGACCGAAGTGAGCTGCGGCGGGCCGTCCTCGGGGAAGAGGCCCAGGACAAAGCTGTCCTCGGCGCCGTCCAGGACCCCGCCCACCGGATCGTCCTCGCCGTCCTGCCGCAGCACGTCGTGCTCCGGCCGCATGATGTCGCGGATCACCATCCCGCTCAGGTAGAGCACGCCCAGCAGGTGCAGCGCAACCGCCAGGTGGTAGCCGTCGGCGGACAGGCCGTGGTGCTTGGTGCCGCCGGTGACGTAGGCCAGCTGCATCCAGATCGCCAGGTAGTACAGCACCTCGGCGCCCTGCCAGATCAGCAGGTCGCGCCAGCGCGGCCGGGCGAGCACGGCCAGCGGCAGCAGCCACAGCACGTACTGCGGCGAGTAGACCTTGTTGCTCACGATGAGCGCGGCCACCACCAGGAAGGTGATCTGGCCGAGCCTCGGCCGCCGGGGCGCGTAGAAGGTGAGAGCGGCGATGCCGGCGCACAGCAGGATCAGCAGCGCGGCGACGTACGCGCTGACGCCGCTGAGCGGGTTGCCGGTGCGCTGCATGATGATCAGCCACACCGAGCCGTAGTCGACGCCCCTGGTGCGGCTGTAGTCGTAGAACTGCGCCCAGCCGGACCTGGCCAGCAGGATCACCGGCAGGTTGACCACCAGCCAGGCGCCCACCGCGCCGCCGAGCGCCGCCCCGTAGGCCCGCATCCTGCCCGCCCGCAGGCAGAGCAGGAACAGCGCGAGCAGCAGCAGGACGGGATAGAGCTTGGCGGCGGTGGCCAGGCCGATCAGCACACCGGCGGCCAGCGGGCGGCTGCGGGACCACAGCAGCAGGCCGACCGAGGCCAGGGCCACCGCGAAGAGGTCCCAGTTGATCGTCGCGGACAGCGCGAGCGCGGGGGACAGGGCGATGAACAGGCCGTCCCAGGGGCGCCGCCGGTTGGTGCGGGCCACCGCCACCACCAGCGCGATCGCGCAGAGCAGCAGCATGCCCGAGTTCACGATCCAGTAGATCTGTGCCCGGTGCTCCATGGTGCCGCCGTGCGGGGTCAGCCAGGAGGCGACCTCCATGAAGAGCCCGGTGAGGACCGGGTACTCCAGGTAGTGGAAGCCGCTGCCGCCGATCGACCCGGGGATACGGTCGAAGTACGGCACCACGTCGGCGGCGAAACCGCGGTCGTGGTAGAGGTGCGGAATGTCGGAGTAGCAGGCGTGGATGTACTGCGGGTCGCCGGCCTGGAACCAGGCGCCGTTGTAGCAGGGCACCTTCTGCACCATGCCGAGCGCGAACACCGCGATGACGATCAGCACCATCACCCGCAGCGCGTTCCACCAGCGGTGGCCGCCGGCCTCGGCGTGTTTGCCGGCCGGGCCGCCGATGAGTTCGCTCGCCGTGGCGGCCAGTGAGTCCTCATCGGTGGGGCGCACCGGCGGCTCCTGCCGGTCGTCCTCTTCGCGATCGCGCACGCTCGTCATGCCGACATCCTGCCGTACCCGGCTGTGGGTACAGCAGACCCCGTGGCGGTCGTCATGTCAGCCGACGACCGCCACGGGGTGCTCGAGGGCTCAGTCCCCCTTGGTTCCGCCGCCCCCGCCGTTGCCGCGGCCGGGCGGGCCGCTCGTCGGCGGGCCGGTCGTCGGCGATGCCGGCGGGCTCGTGTTGTTGCAGTCGGGGTTGAAGATCGTGCACCCGGGCGGGGTGGGCGGCCCGGTGGTGGTCGGCGGCGTCCAGGTCGGGGTGTCGGTGGGCGTGGTGTTCGTGGGCGGGCCGCTGGTGGGCGGGGCGGTGGTGGTCGGCGGCGGCGTCGTCATGGACGGCGTCGGCGACGGGGCGCCGGACTCGTTGATCGTCTTGCCGTCACCGATCTTGCCCGGGGTCGGGAAGCCGGGGTCGGGCAGATTGCCGAGGGCGGCCTTCATGTAGTCGGTCCACATGGTCGCCGGGATGTCACCACCGTGGGTGGTGGAGTTCGGGCCGCCGGTGCCGGTCATCGGCAGCAGCTTCTTCGCCTTGGTGTCCTGCCGGAACATCACCACCGACGTCGACAGCTGCTGGGTGTAGCCGACGAACCACGCGGACCGGGTGCCGCCGGGGGTGTCGGTGGTGCCGGTCTTGCCGGCCGCGGTACGGCCGAGGGCCAGCGCGTTCTTACCTGTACCCTTCTTCACCACGTTCTGCAGCACCTTGGTGACGGTGTCCGCGACCTCGGGCCTCAGGGCCGGCGTGGTGGTGCGCTGCGGCTTCCGGAAGGACCTGTCGTCGTCACCGTTGTGGATCAGTTTGGTGACCGAGTAGGGCTCGACCGCGACACCGGACTTGGCGAAGGTGCCGTAGGCGTTGGCCATCCGGATCGCGCTGGGGGTCGAGGTGCCGATGGAGTACGAGGCGACCAGGGACCCCATGTAGTCCTTGAGCAGCCCCGCCTTGATGGCCGTGTCCTCGACCTTGTCCAGGCCGACGTCCTCGCCGAGCTGGACGAACGGGCTGTTGATGGACTGTTCCATCGCCTTGTTGAGAGTGACGTAGCCCCACTTGGTGCTGGACTCGTTCTTCTGCTTGAAGACGCTGTTGTCCTTGTTGAGCACCGGATTGCCGTTGTGATCCTTGATCGGGATCAGGTCGTCGGCGTTGTACTTGCTGTCCGGGGTGAGCGGTTTGTCGTGGCTGTAGTTGGTGCCGTACGTCATCGCCGCGGCGAGCACGAACGGCTTGAACGTCGATCCGACGGGCACGCCCTTGGTGTCGGCGTTGTTGGTGAACTCGTTGTGGTCGTAGCCCGCGCCGCCGTAGATCGCCACGATCTTGCCGTCGCCGGGCACCACCGAGGCGGCGCCGAACTGGACGTTGGTGTCCGCGTCGCCGTCGAACTCACTGTCGCTGCCGGTGTACTTATGGCCGGTGCCGGGCTTGATCTTCTGCGCCCGCACCTTCTCGACTGAGTTCTTCAGCTCGTTGACCTTGTCCTTCTCGAACGTGGTGTAGATCTGGTAGCCACCGCGGTCGAGGTCCGCCTGGGTGATCTTCGGGTCGGAGTGCGTGGTGACGAAGTTGTTCGCCGTGTCGACCAGATAGCCGATCTGGCCGTTCATGCCGGCCTGCGCCTTGAGACCCTGCGGCATCGGGAATTTCGTGTACGTGGCCCGCTCGGCCGCCGTCATGTGGCCGAACCTGACCTCGTTGTCGAGGATCGACCCCCAGCGCTGCGTGACCCGCGCGGTGTTCGCCTCGGCGGTCGCGGACGAGTCGATGCTGGGGTTGCCGATGGGGTCGTAGTACGTCGGCCCCTTGAGCAGCGCGGCGAGCATGGCGCACTGGCTGGGGTTCAGGTTCTCGGCGTTGACGTTGTAGTACGTCTGCGCCGCCGCCTGGATGCCGTACGCGCCGCGGCCGAAGTAGGAGGTGTTCAGGTAGCCCTTGATGATGTCCTTCTTGCTGACCTTCTCGCCGACCTTTATGGAGATGAACAGCTCTTTGAACTTACGGCTGACCGTCTGCGACTGGTCGAGCATCGTGTTCTTCACGTACTGCTGGGTGATCGTCGAGCCGCCCTGCGTCTCGCCGCCCTTGGCCATGTTGAACAGCGCCCGGCCGATGCCCATCGGGTCGACGCCCGAGTCGGTCTCGAAGGTCTTGTTCTCCGCCGAGATCACCGCGTAGCGCATCGCCTTGGGGATCTTCTCGTACGGGATGTTCTGCCGGTTGACACTGCCGCCGCCGGTGACCATGCGGGAGCCGTCGGCCCAGTAGTAGACGTTGTTCTGGGCCAGGGCGGCCTTGTTCTCGTCCGGGATGTCCACCATGGCGTAGGCGATGCCGACGATGCCGACCAGGGTGCCGACGAAGCCGACGAAGATCGCGGTGACCTGGCGCCACGAGGGCATCCAGCGGCGCCAGCCCTCCTTGCCGAAGCGCGGGTAGTCGATGAACCGCTTCTTGGCGGGGCGCCGTCCGGGACCGCGCCCGCCGCGGCCCGCGGGGCCGCCGGTGCCGGGTCCCGCGGGGCCGCCGGGACCACCGGGGCCGCCGCCCGCGCCTCTGCGCCGCGCGCCGCGCCCCTGGGCGGCGCGGCGTGCCGCGGCTCTGCCCTGGTACGGCTCGCCGCCGCCGGAATCCGGGGCGGCCGGGGGCGGACCGCTGGGGGCGCCGCTCGGCGAACCGGCCGGCGTATCGCGTCCGCTCTCCGCGTCGGCGGGGGGACCGCCGGCGGCACGACGGCCGCCGGACGGCGGGGGCGTCGGCTGCTGTCCCCCGCGCCGGGCGGCAGCACGGCCGCCGGCAGGCGACTGCGGCGGCGGCTTGCGACGGTGCTCGCTCATGAACAGCTACTCCTCGACAGGCGGGATCGCCTGAAGGCATCGATGACAGTCCGGTCGGTCCCCCTGCGCGCGGCTGTGTCAGGCCGCACCGCACCAAGGATCAAGACGCGCGCCGACGGCGCGGGGTTCCCGGTGCTCTGCATGGCGAACAGAGTACGCACGGCCAAAAGACACATGATGCGAACGTTCATCACATAGCGGGCGGTTGACACCCCACAGGTTTGGCGATGTGACGCCGGTCACGACCAGCCGCCTTGCATGATGTCTCGCGCCGTTCTATCGTCGCGATGTATCGACTCGATACATCGGATCGGAAGAAGCGTGAACGAGGGGACGAGGGATTGAGCAAGCGCTCCGGAATCCTCGAATTCGCGGTTCTCGGTCTGGTGCGCGAGTCACCGATGCATGGGTACGAGCTGCGCAAGCGGCTCAACACCTCGCTCGGGGTTTTCCGCGCCTTCAGTTACGGGAGCCTGTATCCCTGCCTGAAGACGTTGGTCACCCTGGGGTGGTTGATCGAGGAACCGGCGGTGGACAGCGATCCGCCCGCCACCCCCCTCGCCGGCCGCCGGGCGAAGATCGTCTACCGGCTGACAGCCGCGGGCAAGGAGCACTTCGAGGAGCTGCTGGCGCACTCGGGTCCCGACGCCTGGGAGGACGAGCACTTCGCCGCTCGTTTCGCCTTCTTCGGCCAGACGTCCAAGGACGTCAGGATGCGGGTGCTCGAAGGGCGGCGCAGCCGCCTGGAGGAGCGCCTGGAGAAGATGCGTGCCTCACTGGCCCGCACCCGCGAACGGCTCGACGACTACACGCTCGAGCTGCAGCGGCACGGCATGGAATCGGTGGAGCGCGAGGTCCGCTGGCTCAACGAGCTGATCGAGACCGAGCGGGCCGGACGCGCGGAGCGCCCGGCCGACGAGCGGGACGACAACGACAACACCAACCAAGAGAACGGCGGCCGACCCGAAGCCCGGGGAACCGCGTGACGATTACACAGGGAGCAACGGGTATGGGTTCGGTTCGCGTAGCGATCATCGGTGTCGGCAACTGCGCCGCGTCGCTGGTACAGGGTGTCGAGTACTACAAGGACGCGGATGCGGACGCCCGGGTGCCGGGTCTGATGCACGTCCAGTTCGGCGACTACCACGTCCGTGACATCGAGTTCGTTGCCGCCTTCGACGTCGACGCGAAGAAGGTCGGCCTCGACCTCGCGGACGCCATCGGTGCCAGCGAGAACAACACCATCAAGATCTGCGACGTGCCGCAGACCGGCGTGACCGTGCAGCGCGGCCACACCAACGACGGCCTGGGCAAGTACTACCGCGAGACGATCGAGGAGTCCTCCGAGGCCCCGGTCGACATCATCCAGGTCCTCAAGGACACCAAGGCCGATGTGCTGGTCTGCTACCTGCCGGTCGGCTCCGAGACCGCGGCGAAGTACTACGCCCAGTGCGCCATCGACGCCAAGGTCGCCTTCGTCAACGCGCTGCCGGTCTTCATCGCCGGCACCAAGGAGTGGGCGGACAAGTTCACCGAGGCCGGTGTGCCGATCGTCGGTGACGACATCAAGTCCCAGGTGGGCGCCACCATCACGCACCGCGTGATGGCGAAGCTCTTCGAGGACCGCGGTGTGGTCCTCGAGCGCACCATGCAGCTGAACGTCGGCGGCAACATGGACTTCAAGAACATGCTGGAGCGCGAGCGCCTGGAGTCCAAGAAGATCTCCAAGACGCAGGCCGTCACCTCGCAGATCCCGGACCGCGACCTGGGCGCCAAGAACGTCCACATCGGCCCGTCGGACTACGTCCAGTGGCTCGACGACCGCAAGTGGGCGTACGTCCGCCTCGAGGGCCGCGCCTTCGGTGACGTTCCGCTGAACCTGGAGTACAAGCTGGAGGTCTGGGACTCCCCGAACTCCGCCGGTGTCATCATCGACGCGGTGCGTGCCGCGAAGATCGCCAAGGACCGCGGTATCGGCGGCCCGATCCTGTCGGCGTCCTCGTACTTCATGAAGTCCCCGCCGGTGCAGTACTTCGACGACGAGGCCCGCGAGAACGTGGAGAAGTTCATCCGCGGCGAGGTCGAGCGCTGAGACGCCGGCCCACCGTGCGGCAGTGAGACACTGACGCGCTGAAGGACCGATTGACCGAGAAGGCCCCGGGTCGCATGCCCGGGGCCTTCTCGCTCGTGTGAGGCTGTGCGCATGGGCCTTCTGCGCGATCTTCGCGTCCTGCTGCGGCTGCCGGACTTCCGCCGCCTGCTGGGCGTACGTCTGCTGTCCCAGCTCTCCGACGGCGTCTTCCAGGTCGCGCTGGCCGCCTACGTGGTCTTCTCGCCGGAGAAGCAGGCCTCCCCGGGCGCGGTCGCGTCCGCGATGGCCGTCCTGCTGCTGCCCTACTCGCTGCTGGGCCCCTTCACCGGTGTGCTGCTCGACCGCTGGCGGCGGCGCCAGGTGCTGCTGTACTGCAACCTGCTGCGGGCCGCGCTGTCCTGCGGCACCGCCGGGCTGATCCTGCTGCATGTGCCCGACTGGCTGTTCTACCTGTCCGCCCTGTCGGTGACCGCGGTCAACCGCTTCGTCCTGGCCGGGCTGTCCGCGGCGCTGCCCCGGGTGGTCGACCGGGACCGGCTCGTGACGGCCAACGCGCTCTCGCCGACCGCGGGCACCCTCGCGGCCGCCCTGGGCGGCGGCGTCGCCTTCGTCGTGCACCTCTTCGCCGCCGAGGGGGCCGGCGCCAATGCCGCCACCGTGCTGCTCGGCGCCCTGCTCTACCTGTGCGCGGGCTTGACCGCGCTCTCCCTGGGCCGCGATCTGCTCGGACCCGACCCGGACCGGGTCCGCCCGCAGTTCATGGCCGCGATCGCCGGCACCGCCCAGGGGCTGCACGCGGGACTGCGGCATCTGCGGCGGCGCCCGGCAGCCGCCCACGCCCTGACCGCGATGACCGCGATGCGCTTCTGCTTCGGCGCGCTCACCGTGACGCTGCTGATGCTCTGCCGCTACGCCTGGTCCGACCCGGCCGACACCGACGCGGGCCTGGGCCTGCTGGGCGTGGCCCTGGGCCTGTCCGCGGCGGGCTTCCTCGTCGCGGCGCTCATCACTCCCTGGGCCACCGCCAGGATCGGGACCTCCGGCTGGATCACCGCCTGTTCGGCCGCCTCGGCGCTGATGCTGCCGCCGCTGGCGCTGTCCTTCACCGTCGCCCCGATGATGCTGGCCGCCTTCGCCCTGGGGATCACCACCCAGGGCGCCAAGATCGCCACCGACACGGTCGTCCAGGCACAGGTGGACGACGCCTACCGCGGGCTGGTCTTCTCGCTCTACGACGTCGTCTTCAACGCGGCGTTCGTCGGCGCCGCGGCGGTCGCGGCACTGGTCCTGCCGGCCGACGGACGGTCGGCCGGGCTGATCGTGGTGCTGGCGCTGATCTACGCGGCCACAGCGGTCGGCATGCTCCGGGAGCGCGATGTTTCACGTGGAACATCGCACGCGGGCACTCCGACCGGCTGATGCCGGGACCCGCGCGGTGCGATGTTCCACGTGGAACATCACCCGTCGGACCGGGCGGCCCACCAGTCGTGCAGCGCCGTGATCGCGGCCTCCTCGCCCAGCGGGCCGTTCTCCAGCCGCAGCTCCAGCAGGTACTGGTACGCCGTGCCCACCGCCGGCCCCGGCGGAATGTCCAGCACCTTCATGATCTGGTTGCCGTCCAGGTCGGGCCGGATCGCATCCAGCTCCTCCTGCTCCTGCAATTCGGCGATCCGCTGCTCCAGGCCGTCGTACGTCCGGGACAGCGCCGCCGCCTTGCGCTTGTTGCGGGTCGTGCAGTCCGACCGGGTGAGCTTGTGCAGCCGCTCCAGCAGCGGCCCGGCGTCCCGTACGTAGCGGCGCACGGCCGAGTCGGTCCATTCGCCGCTGCCGTAGCCGTGGAAGCGCAGGTGCAGCTCGACCAGCCGGGAGACGTCCTTCACCAGCTCGTTGGGATATTTGAGCTGGAGCATCCGCGCCTTGGTCAGTTTCGCGCCGACCATCTCGTGGTGGTGGAAGGAGACCCGTCCGTCCGGCTCGAAGCGCCGGGTCTTCGGCTTGCCGATGTCGTGCAGCAGCGCGGCCAGCCGCAGCACCAGGTCGGGCCCCTCGGTCTCCAGGTCGATGGCCTGCTCCAGCACCGTCAGGGTGTGCTCGTAGACGTCCTTGTGGCGGAAGTGCTCGTCCCGCTCCAGCCGCAGCGCCGACAGTTCGGGCAGCACCCGGTCGGCGAGCCCGGTGTCGACCAGCAGCCGCAGCCCCTTGCGCGGGTGGTCCGACAGGACCAGTTTGTTCAGCTCGTCCCGCACCCGCTCGGCCGAGACGATGTCGATCCGGTCGGCCATCGCGGTCATCGCCGCCACCACCTCGGGCGCGACCTCGAAGTCCAGCTGCGCGGCGAAGCGGGCCGCACGCAGCATCCGCAGCGGGTCGTCGGAGAAGGACGACTCGGGGGAGGCAGGTGTGCGCAGCACCCGGGCCGCGAGGTCGTCCAAGCCGCCGTAGGGGTCGATGAAGTCGTTCTCCGGCACCGCCACCGCCATCGAGTTCACCGTGAAGTCCCGGCGGACCAGGTCCTCCTCGATGGTGTCGCCGTAGGAGACCGCCGGCTTGCGCGAGGTCCGGTCGTACGCCTCACTGCGGTAGGTGGTCACCTCGATCTGGAAGCTGCGGGCCGTGCCCTCGGCGTCCTGGGCCTTCTTCATGCCGCCGACCGTGCCGAAGGCGATGCCGACCTCCCACACCGAGTCCGCCCACGGGCGCAGGATCTTGAGCACCTGCTCGGGGCGGGCGTCGGTGGTGAAGTCCAGGTCGTTGCCCAGCCGGCCCAGCAGGGTGTCCCGGACCGAACCGCCGACCAGAGCGAGTGCGAACCCGGCGGCGCGGAAGCGGTGGCCCAATTCCTCGGCAACGGGTTCGACCCGGAGAGGGGCCCGCCCGGCTCGCGGGGGCTGCGGGGTCTGAGCGGCATTGTTGGCATTCGGCACAACGTAAAAGGGTACGGGTCCGCGGGCATCCCCCGCGCACCGGTTTCCCCGGTTGTACCAAGAGGCAGTCCGCAGCACTTCGACACAGCGCCGATCGTTAACATGCCAGCACGCACATCAGATGGACCACCGGCGACAGACGATCAGCAACACAGACGACGAGGACGGGCGAACGCGTGGGCGAGGCGGCACAGTCACCCGGGAAACCTCCGTCACCGGCGAGGCGGCGGGCAGTACGGGTCGTCGCGCTGGTGGCCGGTGCCACGCTGCTCACCGGGCTGCTGCAGGCCGCCGGGGCGGCCCCCTCACAGGCGGCGGCCGGCACCGGCTCCCGGACGGCCGCGGTGTCGGTGGACACGATCGCCCCGCGGATCCCGGTCAAGGGCGACACGGTCACCCTCACCGGCCGCCTCACCAACAACGGCAAGTCCGCCATCACCGGCGCCCATGTCGGCATCCGGGTGCCCTGGAACGGCGCGCTGCAGACCCGTAGCGCCATCAAGACCGCCGCGTCCCGCACCGGGTACAGCAACGCGGAGGACGGCGATGAGATCGACGGCCACACCAGCACGGTGCAGGACATCCCGGCCGGCGGCCACGCGCCCTTCAGTATCACCGTCCCGGTCGGCGCCCTCCACATGGACGACGCCGGTGTCTACCAGCTGGGCGTGACGCTGGACGGCCGGACGAAGGCCGACCCCACCACGCACGTGCTCGGCATCACGCGGACCTTCCTGCCGTGGTACGGCGACGAGGCGACCAGCGGCACCAAGCAGACCAGGATCACCTATCTGTGGCCGCTCACCGACCGGTCGCACATCGCGCCGCGCGGCGACACCGACTCCCAGCAGAGCCCGATCTTCATGGACGACGAGCTGGCCTCCGAGCTGGCCTCCGGCGGCCGGCTGCGCGCGATGATCGACCTGGCCAGGAATCTCCCTGTGACCTGGATCGTCGACCCCGATCTGCTCGCCACCGTCGAATTCATGACCAAGGGATACCGGGTCGCGGGTCCCGGCGGCGATGTCACCAAGACCACACCCGGCGTCGGCGCCGCCGCCGCCAGGCAGTGGCTGAACGACCTGAAGACCGCGGTCGCCGGCGACCAGGTGATCGCGCTGCCCTTCGGCGACACCGACATCGCCTCGCTCGCACACCACGGGCAGAGCGTGCCGGGCGCCCTCACCCACCTCAAGACCGGCACCACCCTCGGGCTGGGCACCACGCAGACCATCCTCGGCGGCAACCCGACGGCCGATGTGGCCTGGCCCGTCGACGGTGCCATCGACCCGTCCGTGGTGTCGGTGGCCCGCGCGGGCGGCGCCAAGCGGATCATCGCCCGCAGCGACACCTTCGCCGAGGGCGACGGTCTCAGCTACACCCCGAACGCGGCCCGGTCGATCGGCGGCGGCACGACTGCTGTGGTCAGCGACGCGACGCTGTCCACCGCCTTCACCGGCGACCTGGCCGACCCGCAGAAGGCCGACCTCGCCGTGCAGAACTTCATCGCGCAGACCTTGATGATCACCCTGGAATCGCCGGAGAAGCAGCGCAGCGTCGTGGTCGCCCCGCAGCGGATGCCCACCGTCGCGCAGGCCTCGGCGATGGCCGAGGCGATCCACGACACCGCCGTCGCCCCCTGGGCCACCCCGCTGAGCTTCGACGACGCGGCCAAGGCGCACCCCGACGCGCGCGCCAACCACAAGGTGCCGTCGAGCAGGGCCTACCCGGGCAGCCTGCGCAAGCAGGAGCTGCCCACGTCCGCCTTCCGGCAGATCCAGCAGACCCAGAACGGCCTGAACAACTTCGTGGTCATCCTCACCCGGCAGGACCGGGTCACCGTGCCCTTCGGGAACGCGGTGCTGCGGTCGATGTCCGACGGCTGGCGCGGCGACCCTTCGGGCGCGAAGGCCTACCGCGACGCGATCGGCTTCTACCTGCAGGACCTGATCGGCGCGGTGCACATCATCGAGAAGACCACGCTGACCCTGTCGGGCCGCAGCGGCACCATCCCGGTCACGGTGAAGAACGAGCTGGGCCAGCCGGTGAAGGGCCTCACCCTGCGGCTCACCTCGGGCGCCAACATCCGGCTGGAGATCAAGGACCCCGACCAGCCGATCGCCATCGAGGGCGGCCACACCCGTACCCTGAAGTTCCAGACCAGCGCCAGCGCGAACGGCTCGGTCAGGATCACCGCGGCCCTCTACACCGACAACAAGACGGTGTACGGCAAATCCGTCGACTTCGCGGTCCACGTCAACAAGGTCACCGACCTGGTGATGCTGATCATCGGAGCCGGACTGCTCCTGCTGGTGCTGGCGGGCGTACGGATCTACCGTCAACGTAAACGGCGGACCGCCGAGGACGACGGCGGTGACGACGATGAAGGCGGCGACGGCGGCGGGAACGACGACGGCGGCGACGAGGACGAGACCGACGGCATGGACCCCGGGCAGCCGGGTGACCCTGCCGCTGACACTGGGCAGGAAAGCCGGGAGCCGTCACCAACAGGTGAGAAGGTGGACGGGTAGCCGGCGGACAATAAGGTGGGGCACTGATGAACGCGCCGTATGACGGTGATCGCGACTCTGCGGGCCAGATGCCTCCCTCGCCCGAGCAGCGTCCGGCGCCTGCCGACCCCTATCTGCAGAACACGTATGCCTACGATCCGTATCAGCAGCAGGATCCGGCGCAGTGGCAGCAACAGCAGCAGGCCGGCTACGAACAGCAGCCCTACCCCGACAACGCGGCGACGCAGTACATCGGCACGCCCGAACCGGCCCAGCCGCAGCAGGGCGAGGACTACGACGCCTACGCGCACCTCTTCCGCGACCAGCAGCAGGGCGGCCAGCAGGCCGGCTACCAGCAGCAGCAGTATTCCCAGCAGCAGCCCGGCGGCTACCAGCAGCCGTACCCGCAGCAGGACGGCCACGGCCAGCAGACCGGCTATCCGCAGCAAGGGGGCTACCCGCCGCAGGGCGGGGGCTACCAGGGCGGCTATCCGCAGCAGGGCGGATACGGGGGCCAGGGCGGCTACCCGGTCTATCAGCACGTGCCGTCGGCCAACGAGACGACGGGATTCTCGCTGCCCGTCTACCAGGACCCGGGATACGGCCAGGACATCTACCAGGGCGAGCCGTACGCCGACCCGCACTACGCCGACTCCCAGTACGTCGACCCGCGCTATGCCGATCCGCGCTACGGCTACCCGTATCAGCAGCCCTACCAGGAGCCGTACCAGGAGCCCCAGCAGCAGCCGTATCCGCCGCAGGGGTACCAGCAGCCCGGGCAGCCGCCGCAAGGCGTCCAGCAGGGCGGTACGGCCACCACGGGCCCGCTCCGGCCGGCGCCGGCAGCCGCCACAGGCACCACCGCGGCTGTAGCGGCCGCGCCCGCCGCCCGCTCCGGCGGCATCCTGAAGTCCAGTGCCCTGATGGCGGCGGGAACCCTGGTGTCCCGCGTCACCGGCTTCGTCCGCACCCTGGTGATCGCCGCGGCGATCGGCGTGGCCACCCTCGGCGACTCCTACCAGGTCGCGAACGTACTGCCGACGATGATCTACATCCTCACCATCGGCGGCGGCCTCAACTCGGTGTTCGTGCCCCAGCTGGTCCGCGCGATGAAGGACGACGACGACGGGGGCAGCGCCTACGCCAACCGGCTGCTGACGGTGGTGATGGTGGCGCTCGGCGGCATCGTCGCGGTCACCGTGCTCGCCGCGCCCCTGCTGGTCCGGCTGATGTCCGCGAAGATCGCCGACAACCCGGACACCTACGACGTGGCCATCGCCTTCGCCCGCTACTGCATGCCGACCATCTTCTTCATGGGCGTCCATGTGGTGATGGGCCAGGTGCTCAACGCGCGCGGCAAATTCGGCGCGATGATGTGGACGCCGGTCCTGAACAACATCGTGGTGATCTTCACCTTCGGGATGTTCATCTGGGTCTACGGCTCCTACGGGTCCACCCGGCTGGACGCCACCACGATCACCCCCGAGGGTGTCCGGCTGCTCGGCATCGGCACCCTGCTCGGCCTGGTCGTGCAGTCGCTGGCGATGCTGCCCTACCTGCGGGACGCGGGCTTCAAATTCCGGCCGCGCTTCGACTGGCGCGGCCACGGCCTGGGCAAGGCCGCCAAGCTGGCCAAGTGGACGTTCCTGTTCGTCCTCGCCAACCAGGCCGGCCTGATCGTGGTCACCCAGCTCGCCACCTGGGCGGGCGCCAACGCCGACAAGAGCGGCTACCAGGGCACCGGCATCACCGGCTACAACTACGCGCTGCTGCTCTGGCAGATGCCGCAGGCCATCATCACCGTCTCGGTGATGGCGGCGGTGCTGCCGCGGATCTCCCGGGCCGCGGCCGACGGCGACATGAACGCGGTCCGCGACGACATCTCCTACGGGCTGCGCACCTCGGCGGTCGCCATCGTGCCCGCCGCCTTCGCCTTCCTCGCCCTCGGCGTGCCGATGTGCGGTGTGCTCTACGCCGGCACCAACGAGGGCTCCGCCCGCAACATCGGCTTCATCCTGATGGCCTTCGGCGGCGGTCTGATCCCCTACTCCGTGCAGTACGTCGTCCTCCGCGGCTTCTACGCCTTCGAGGACACCCGCACTCCCTTCTACAACACCGTGATCGTGGCCACCGTCAATGCCGCGGCGTCCGCCCTGTGCTTCGTCGCGCTGCCCGCCCGCTGGGCCGTGGTCGGCATGGCCTTCTCCTACGGGCTGGCCTACGCGGTCGGCGTCGGGGTGGCCGTCAAGCGGCTGCGGGCCCGCCTGGGCGGCGACGTGGACGGCCGCCGGGTGGTCCGCACCTACGCCCGGCTGATCGGCGCGTGCATCCCGGCCGCCGCCCTCGCCGGGATCGCCGCTTACATCGTCAGCGGGAAGCTGGGCGGCGGGGTGACCGGGTCGCTGGCCTCGCTGGTGGTCGGCGGCGTCCTGCTGGGCGGAGTCTTCCTGGTCATCGCGAAGCGGATGCGGATCCAGGAGCTGAACGGCATGATCGGCATGGTCCGGGGGCGGCTCGGCCGCTGATCACGACTTCCGCCCACCGGCCGGCCGCCGCCGCGCAACCATCGCGGCCCGCCGCGTGTCGTGCATACAGCCGGACTGTGGGCACAATTGTCATCGGCTCGACGTGGGATCGCGCAATGGATGGGGAGGCAGGAACGACGGTGGCGGATCGGAGCACGGCGGCCGTCGGAGTGGCCGATGAGGGCGGCGAGGCACCGCCCGCAGCCCAGCAGGACGGCGCCACACCCGACGGCACGACGACGGACGACCAGGACAGCGGCACCGCCGGCGACGGCACCCCACCCCAGGACGCAGCGAACGGGACGAAAAGCACCGAAGAAGCCGCGGAGAAGACCGCGCAGACCCTCACCATCACCGCCGAGCCCCGGCCGACGAAGCCTGAAAGCCCCGAGCCCGAAGCCTCCGCGTCCGAGACCCCCGCCACCGAACCGGCGAAGCCCGAGCACTCGAAGCCCAGGGCCGCAAAGCCCAGAGTCGCAAAGCCCGGGTCCGCAAAGCCTGGGGTCGCAAAGCCCGAGCCCGCAAAACCCGGGGCCGCACAGCCGCAGCCCACCGAGCCGAAGCCCAAGTCCGCTCCCAGCGCGCCCGAGCTGCACAGCGGACACCGGCTGGCCCGGCGCTATCAGCTCGCGGAGTGCGTCACCCGGGTGGACGGATTCAGCAGCTGGCGTGCGGTGGACGAGAAGCTGCGCCGGGCCGTCGGCATCCATCTGCTGCCCGCGGACCACCCGCGGTCGCGCCAGGTGCTGGCCGCCGCCCGCTCGGCCGCGCTGCTCGGCGACCCGCGGTTCGTCCAGGTCCTGGACGCGGTCGAGGAGGACGACCTGGTCTATGTGATCCACGAGTGGCTGCCGGACGCCGTTTCGCTCGCCGACCTGCTGGCCGCGGGCCCGCTGGAGCCGCACGAGGCGTACCAGATGGCCAGCCAGGTCTCCCAGGGCATGGCCGCCGCCCACCGCGAAGGACTGGCACATCTGCGGCTGGACCCGGGCGCCGTGCTGCGGACCAGCTCCGGGCAGTACCGCATCCGCGGGCTGGCTGTCGCCGCCGCACTGCGCGGGCTGAACTCCGACCGGCCGCAGCGGCAGGACACCGAGGCGATCGGCGCACTGCTCTACGCCGCCCTCACCCAGCGCTGGCCTTACGAGGAGGACGCCCACGGCCTCACCGGGCTGCCCAAGGGCGTCGGCCTGGTCGCACCCGACCAGGTGAGGGCGGGCGTCCACCGCGGCATGTCCGACGTGGCGATGCGCGCGCTGGTCAACGACGGCGCGACGGCGTCCCGCGAGGAGTCGCCCTGCACCACCACGGAGGAGCTGGCCAAGGCCATCGCGGGCATTCCGCGGATCCGGCCGCCCGAGCACCCCGCACCGGTCTACCGGCAGCCCGCCTTCCAGCAGCCGCCGCAGCAGCCGAGCGGCTACTCCGTCGCGGGACCGGCCACCGGGCGGCTCACCGCTCCGCCGCCCGCACTGCCCGGCCGCACCGGCAGCGCGCTGAAATGGGCGGTGTCCGCGCTGCTGATCGTCGCGATCGGGCTGGGCAGCTGGCAGCTCGCCGACGCTCTGAAGTCCCGCGAGAACCATGCCCCGCGCAAGCCGTCCACCTCGCAGACCCCGAACAAGCAGCCAGCACCGGCACCCGTCGCCCCGCTGCGGATCGTCGACGTCAAGGACTTCGATCCGCTCGGTGACGGCAGTGAAACGCCGTCGGACATCACGAAGGTCGACGACGACGACCCCGGGACGTACTGGCAGACGAGCTGGTACGCGCGGGCCGACCTCGGCGGGCTCAAGCCCGGCGTGGGCGTGGTGCTCGACCTGGGCAGCCCCCGCCGCGTCAGCTCGGTCACCGTCGAAGTGCTCGGCGACACGGATCTCTCGCTGATGGCCGCGCCCTCCGGCACCAAGACCCGGCCGACCCGGCTGGAGGGCTTCAGCAAGGTCGCGTCGGGCTCCGGCGCACAGCACGTGACGCTCAAGCCCGCGGGACAGGTCACCAGCCGCTATCTGCTGGTCTGGCTGACCAAGCTCCCGAAGGACTCCGACGGCAGGTTCCGTGGCAAGATCTCGGAGATCAGCGTCATGGGCTGAAGCGGCCGGCACGGCTGAACGGAAGCGGACGGGGGAGTCTGGCGTGGAGCGCATACCGCTCGGCGATGCCGACGACGCCGACCTGCTCGCCCGCCATGTGGCGGGCGAGGCGGATGCCTTCGGCGAACTGGTCCGCAGGCACCGCGACCGGCTCTGGGCGGTCGCCCTTCGGACGCTGGGCGACCGCGAGGAGGCCGCTGACGCGGTGCAGGACGCGCTGGTGTCCGCCTTCCGGGCCGCACATACCTTTCGCGGCCAGTCGGCCGTCACCACCTGGCTGCACCGCATCACGGTGAACGCCTGCCTGGACCGGGCACGCCGGGCCGCCACACGGCGCACCGCCGCGGTCGCCGACGAGGAGAATTTCGAGGCGCTCCTCGAACCGCACGAGTCGGCCGAGGCGCCCGCGGAGCGTGGTGAACTGCACCGTGAACTCATCGCGGCCCTGGCCACTCTGCCCGCCGAACAGCGGGCCGCACTGGTGCTGGTCGACATGCAGGGCTATCCGGTCGCGGAGGCCGCCGCGGTGCTCGCCGTACCGGAGGGCACGGTGAAGAGCCGCTGCGCCCGCGGCCGCGCCCGGCTACTGCCCCTGCTCACGCATCTACGGGCCGGCGGCGGCGCCGATCGCGCCGGTCCGGGCGGCGGAAGGAACCGGACGGAGGGGACATCCGTCCCACCGGCAGGAACAGAACAGGGCGGAGGTGACCACCGATGACATCGACCACGGGCCAGAACCCGCATCCCGAGGTCATGGAGATCTCCGACCTGGCCGAAGGCATCCTGCCGGAGGACCGGGTGGCGGCGGTCCGCGCCCACGTGGAGTCCTGCGAGGAATGCGGCGAGGTGCTGGCGTCGCTCCAGGAGATCCGCGGACTGCTGGGCGCCCTGCCGGAGCCGGAGCCGATGCCCGCAGATGTCGCCGCGCGGATCGACGCGGCACTCGCTGCCGAGGCACGGCTCGACTCCGCGCTGCCGCGTGTTCCACGTGAAACATCGATCCCGGCGCAGGACGCCGGCGACTCGGCGCGTGTTCCACGTGGAACATCGGCACCGGCCGGACGGCCTTCGGCGCCCACCGGTCCCGGCCGAGGCCGCCGGCAGCGGCGCGCGCTGCTGATCGGCGCGGCCTCGGCGGCGGCCGTCCTCGCACTGGGCGGGGCGGTCTACGAGCTGGCGTCCTCCGGCAGCACCCGCAGCATGAGCAGCGCCGACAGCGCCCAGCGGAAGACGAACTCCCAGGACGGCGGTGAGAACAGCGGCAGTTCCAGCGTGGTCGCCTCCGAGGTGGCCCGGCTGCTCGGCCGAGCGGGCGGCAAGACCGGCCCCGGCGGGGTCACCTCCCCGATGCTGAGCACCAACGGGGACGCCAGGATCGCCGCGCCCGACGGCACCGTGGCCTTCGTGCCCGCCTGTGTGCTCCGGGCCACCGGACGGACCCAGCCGCCGCTCGCCGCCGATCGGGAACCCTTCCAGGGCACCGACTCCTATCTTGTGGTGCTGCCGGATCCAAACGACAGCCACCGGGTAGACGCCTACGTGGTGACCGCCTCGTGCACGGCCGACGTCACGGGCAGCGTGCTCTTCCAGGACAGCTTCCCGCGGAGCTGACCAGGCGTCCGCGAGGCACGCCACGGTGTGCGTGGGGCGGCGCACCGCCGGGGGAATGCCAGCCCCGTAGGATCCGTTAGGCACGACGAGAGTCCAGCCAGGACCGGACCCCCACAGCAGTCCGCAGAGACGAGGAAGACACCCGTGAGCGACGTCCGTAACGTGATCATCATCGGCTCGGGGCCCGCGGGCTACACCGCGGCGCTGTACACGGCACGCGCATCCCTCAGTCCGCTGGTCTTCGAGGGCTCGGTCACCGCCGGCGGTGCGCTGATGAACACCACCGAGGTGGAGAACTTCCCGGGCTTCCGGGACGGCATCATCGGCCCGGACCTGATGGACAACATGCGGGCCCAGGCGGAGCGGTTCGGCGCCGAGCTGATCCCGGACGACGTGGTCGCGGTCGACTTCAGCGGTGACATCAAGACCGTCACCGACTCGGCGGGCACCGTCCACCGGGCGAAGGCCGTCATCGTCACCACCGGGTCGCAGCACCGGAAGCTCAACCTGCCCAACGAGGACCAGCTCTCCGGCCGTGGCGTCTCCTGGTGCGCCACCTGTGACGGCTTCTTCTTCCGCGACCACGACATCGCCGTCATCGGCGGCGGCGACACCGCGATGGAGGAGGCGACCTTCCTCTCCCGGTTCGCCAAGTCCGTGAAGATCGTGCACCGCCGGGACAGCCTGCGGGCGTCCAAGGCGATGCAGGACCGCGCCCTCGCCGACCCGAAGATCTCCTTCGTCTGGGACAGCGAGGTGTCCGAGATCCACGGCGACGGCAAGCTCTCCGGACTGACCCTGCGCAACACCAAGACCGGCGAGACCTCGGAACTGCCCGTCAGCGGGCTGTTCATCGCCATCGGCCACGACCCCAGGACCGAGCTCTTCAAGGGTGTTCTCGACCTCGACGCGGAGGGATACCTCACCGTCCAGGCGCCGAGCACCCGTACCAGCCTCACCGGTGTCTTCGCCGCCGGCGACGTCGTGGATCACACCTACCGTCAGGCGATCACCGCGGCCGGCACCGGCTGCTCCGCCGCTCTGGACGCCGAACGCTACCTGGCGTCCCTCAGCGACGCCGAGAAGGCTGTCTGATCCCCTTCCCCCACCCGCACGTAACGAACCTGAGGAGACTGCCGTGGCCGGCAAGACCAAGCACGTGACCGACGCGACCTTCGCCGAGGAGGTCCTGGCCAGCGACAAGCCCGTACTGGTCGACTTCTGGGCCGAGTGGTGCGGCCCCTGCCGTCAGATCGCCCCGTCGCTGGAGGCCATCGCGGCGGAGCACGAGGACGACATCACCATCGTCAAGCTCAACATCGACGAGAACCCGGTGACCGCCGCGAAGTACGGCGTGATGTCCATCCCGACCCTCAACGTCTACAAGGGCGGCGAGGTCGTGAAGACGATCGTCGGAGCCAAGCCCAAGGCCGCGCTCGTCCGCGACCTGTCCGACTTCATCGGCTGAGTACGCACTGTTCCACGTGGAACATCGAAGGGCCGGCTCCCCCAGAGGGGAGCCGGCCCTTTCTGATCGTGGGCGGGAGCGCGGGTACGTCAGAGCGGGCGGAGGGCCGGCTCCTTCTGGACGGCCCCCAGCAGCCGGTCGATGGCCAGCTCGACGTCCTCCTTCCAGGAGATCGTCGAGCGCAGTTCCAGCCGCAGCCGGGGATACCGCGGGTGCGGGCGGACCGTCTTGAAGCCGACGGCCAGCAGATGATCGGCCGGCAGCACACAGGAAGGCGCGGACCATTTGGCGTCGCCGAACGCCTCGATCGCCTTGAAGCCCCGCCGGACCAGGTCCTTGGCGACCGTCTGCACCAACACGCGTCCGATGCCCTGGCCCTGATAGCCGGGCAGCACCCGGCCGGTCATCAGCTGCACGGCGTCCGCCGACACCGGGCTGGTCGGGAAGGCCAGTGACCGCGGCACATAGGCGGCAGGGGCGTAGAGCACGAATCCCGCGGGGACCTCGTCGACGTAGACCACCCGGCCGCAGGAGCCCCACTCCAGCAGCGCCGCGGAGATCCAGGCCTCCTTCTCCAGCTCGGGCTTGCCCGCCTGGACCGCGGCCTCACCGCTCACCGGGTCCAGCTCCCAGAAGACGCAGCGCCGGCAAGGTCGGGGAAGGTCCGGAAGGTTGTCCAGAGTGAGCGGTACAAGCCGACGACCCATGTGCCAAGGACCCCATTCCTGTGGCGGACTGAACTGCGATGGCACCCCGGTGTTCACCACCGGGGTGCCACGGTGTCACTCGTCGTCGTCCTCGGCCTCGTCGTCCAGCCGGTTCTCCAGCACCTTGCCCTCGCCCGGTGCCATCGCCCCGAGGATCCGCTCCAGATCCTCTATCGAGGCGAACTCCACGACGATCTTGCCCCGTTTCTGGCCCAGGTCGACCTTCACCCGGGTGTCGAAACGGTCGGAGAGCCGGGTGGCGAGGTGGGAGAGCGCCGGGGACACCCGGCGGCCCGCGCGCGGCGACGCCGACTTCCTGGCGTTCTTCGGCTCGCTGTTCATCAGCTTCACGATCTCTTCGACCGTGCGGACCGACAGTTCCTCGGCGACGATCCGGAGCGCCAGCTTGTCCTGGTCGTCGGTGTCCACCAGCGAGAGCAGCGCCCGGGCGTGCCCGAAGGAGATCACCCCGGCGGCGACCCGGCGCTGCACCGGAGCCGACAGCTTGAGCAGCCGCAGGGTGTTGGAGACCTGCGAACGGGACCGACCGATCCGGTCGGCCAGCTGCTCATGCGTGCAGGAGAAGTCCCGCAGCAACTGGTCGTAGGCCGCCGCTTCCTCCAGCGGGTTCAGCTGCGCCCGGTGCAGATTCTCCAGGAGGGCGTCCAGCAGCAGCTTCTCGTCCTCGGTGGCCCGGACGATCGCCGGAATCCGCTCCAGGCCGGCCTCCCGGCAGGCCCGCCAGCGGCGTTCGCCCATGATCAGCTCGAAGCGGTCCGCGCTGATCTGCCGTACCACTACCGGTTGGAGCAGGCCGACCTCTTTGATCGAGGTGATCAGCTCGTTGAGCGCGTCCTCGTCGAACACCTCGCGCGGCTGCCGCGGGTTGGGGGTGATCGCGTCGAGCTCCAGCTCGGCGAAATAGGCCCCTGCGACCGGAACTCGCGACGACGAGAGATCCGGTTCTGTTTCACGTGAAACAGGGATGTCCACCGTCGGCGGAGCCGACTCCGACGGCCGGCGGTCGACCAGCCCCGCCACCTTGGCCGCCGCGACCCCGCGGTCCGGCACCAGGACCGGCGCGGTCCCCGACGTTGAACTGCTTCCCTGCGGCGCGGCCGGGATCAGCGCGCCGAGACCACGGCCGAGCCCTCTGCGTCGATCACTCACTGGATCCCCTCCGACATGCTGTGCGGGTGCTGCTCGTTGTGCTGTTCGCCCTGCGGCTGCGGGTCGTACTCGACGGCCATCTCACCGGACGCGCCACGCAGCGCCATCTCCCGGGCGGCCTCCAGATACGACAGCGCGCCACTGGAGCCCGGGTCATACGTCAATACGGTCTGGCCGTAGCTGGGCGCCTCGGAGATGCGTACCGACCGCGGGATGCTGGTGCGCAGCACCTCCTTGCCGAAGTGGGTGCGCACTTCCTCCGCCACCTGGGAGGCCAGCCGGGTCCTGCCGTCGTACATCGTCAGCAGGATGGTGGACACGTGCAGCTTCGGGTTGAGGTGGGCGCGGACCAGGTCCACGTTCTTCAGCAGCTGGCCCAGGCCCTCCAGCGCGTAATACTCGCACTGGATCGGGATGACCACCTCAGCGCCGGCCACCAGGGCGTTGACGGTGAGAAGGCCGAGCGAGGGCGGGCAGTCGATCAGGACATAGTCCAGCGGCTGCTCGTACGACTCGATGGCCCGCAGCAGCCGGCTCTCCCGGGCCACCAGCGAGACCAGCTCGATCTCGGCACCGGCCAGGTCGATGGTGGCCGGGGCACAGAACAGCCCCTCCACATCGACCACCGGCAGCACCACGTCGGACAGCGGCTTGCTCTCCACCAGCACGTCGTAGATCGACGGCACCTCGGAGTGGTGGTCGATCCCCAGTGCCGTCGAGGCATTGCCCTGCGGGTCGAGGTCGATCACCAGCACGCGGGCGCCGTGCAGTGCCAGGGAGGCCGCCAGATTCACCGTGGTCGTGGTCTTGCCGACCCCGCCCTTCTGGTTGGCGACCACCATCACGCGGGTCTGTGCCGGCCTGGGCAACCCCTCGCCGGTGCGGTTCAGCGCCTCGACGGCCATCTGGGCAGCGCGGCCGATCGGGGTGTCGTCCATGGGAGGCAATGTTTCACGTGAAACATCGCTCCCGAACCCCGGGGGCACGGAAAGTGGACCCCGGGCTGATTCAGCTGAGCGGGGACCGGGGACCGGGTCGGCCATCGGCCCCGCGATGTTGGCGTCGGACCGCAAGGACTCACTCTCCTCGACTTCAGGCTCGCTATGAGGAGAGCCTGCCATGCCCGAGGGGTGCTGAACCAGCGAGCCCCGGCCGGCTGTGGATAAATCCCGGTTATCCACAGCCGAATTGACCTTGGTCGGTTTGTTGGCGCGCGCCTCGGCCGCGGCGCGGCCACGGCTGAGGACTCCTGGCAGCAGTGAGCGACGTTTCACGTGGAACACGATGCGCCGCGCCACGCCGGTATTCCGGCAGACACTCCGTATTGTGCCGTTTTGGCCGTTTCCGGCCCACCGGTCAGCGGCGTCGGCGCCCCGCGCTGCTGCCGCCGCGCGGCGTCCGGCTGGCCCGGGCCGCCTTCGCCCGCCGGGTGGCCGCACGGACCCCGCCGGGGCTCTCCCCGACCAGTACCCGGACCACCGTGGACAGCGGATCGACCACGCCCTCGCCCACGTGGATCACCGAGGCGTTCACCGCGCCGAGCCGGCCGAGGGCGGCTCGGGCCGATTTCAGCTCTTCCTCGGCGGTGTCGCCCTTGAGCACCGCCATCTCACCGTGCGGGCGCAGCAGCGGCAGCCCCCAGCCGGCCAGCCGCTCCAGCGGCGCCACCGCACGAGCGGTCACCACGTCCACCGGCGGCAGCTTGCCCAGCATCTCCTCGGCGCGGCCACGGGCCACCGTCACGTTGTCCAGCCCGAGCAGCCGTACCACCTCCTCCAGGAAGGTCGTGCGGCGCAGCAGCGGTTCCAGCAGGGTGATCTCCAGGTCCGGCCGGGCCAGGGCCAGCGGGATGCCGGGCAGACCAGCGCCCGAGCCCACATCGCAGACCGACACGTCCTGGTCGATCACCTCGGAGAGCACCGCGCAGTTCAGCAGATGCCGCTCCCACAGCCGGGGCACCTCGCGCGGACCGATCAGACCGCGTTGCACCCCGGCATCCGCCAGCAGCTCAGCGTAGCGCAGCGCATCGGCGAACCGGTCGCCGAACACCGCCCCGGCCTGCTCGGGCGGCGCGGGAAGCTCCGCTGCTGCCTCCGTCACGGGACTGTCCTTTCCTCGGTTCTCGCACGAGCGTCGCCGCCCGCGCGTCCATCTCCGTGCTCTCGTGTTCTCGCGCTCTGGTGCCCTGGTGCTCTGGTGCTCGGTCATGTGCGCGGTTCGTGGTGCGCGTGCGTTCGTATCCAGGCTGACAAGCTTCGGCCCCGCCTGCGAGCAGACGGGGCCGATCGATCGCGGGTGAGCAGCCGGTCAGACCGGCAGGACGACCACCCGGCGCTGGGGCTCCTCGCCTTCGGATTCGCTGCGCAGCCCCGCAGCCGCCACCGCGTCGTGCACGACCTTGCGCTCGAACGGCGTCATCGGGTCCAGCTTCACCGGCTGCCCGGATTCCTTCGCCTCGGCCGCGGCCTCGGCGCCCAGCTGCGCCAGCTCGGCACGCTTGCGGGCCCGGAAGCCGGCGATGTCCAGCATCAGCCGGCTGCGCTCGCCGGTCTCCCGGTGCACCGCGAGCCGGGTCAGCTCCTGCAGCGCCTCCAGCACCTCGCCGTCCCGCCCGACGAGCTTGGTCAGCTCCCGGGTGGAGGTGTCGCCGATGATCGACACCGACGCACGCTCGCCCTCGACATCCATGTCGATGTCACCGTCGAGGTCGGCGATGTCCAGCAGCCCCTCCAGGTAGTCCGCCGCGATCTCGCCCTCCTGTTCCAGCCGGGTCAGAGTCGCGGACGAACCGCTGTCGGGTGCCGTGGTGGTGTTGACGTCGCTCACGCCTGGACTCTCCTCTTACTTCTTCTTCGACGACAGGTTGGTCGGCTTGGCCTTGGCCCCGCCGGGCTGCTTGCCCTGCGTGCCGCCGCCCTGCTTCTGACCGCCCGCCCTCGGGGCACCGGCCCGTGGCGCGCCACCACTGCCCTTGCCGCCGCCGCCGGACCTCGGAGCACCGCCCGACTTGGCGGCGCCCCCGGACTTCGGGGTGGCCGGCTTGGCACCGCCGGCGGCAGCCTTCGCCGTGTCCGGCGCGTCGGCCGTCTCGACGGCGTCCGGTCCTTCGGCGACGGAACTGCCAGAGCCGCCCGCCCGGGGCGAGCCGGGGCCGCCCGCGGCGCCCGTGGAGCGCTTGGCCTTCGGCTGCCGCTTGGGCTGGGTGCGGTTGGCCCGGGCGACCTCGACCGCCTCCTTGGCGGCGACCTCCTCGGGCGCCTCGACCAGCTTGCCCTTGGCCCGCAGCCGCTCCTGGCGCTGCTGGAAGGCCAGGCTGCCGGGGGTGGGGTTGCGGTAGATCACGAACATCTGCTGGCCCATGGTCCACACGTTGGTGGTCAGCCAGTAGATGAGGACACCGACCGGGAAGTTGATGCCCATCACGGCGAAGATGACCGGGAAGACGTACATCAGCATCTTCTGCTGCTGCATGAACGGGGTCTTCACCGTCATGTCGACGTTCTTCGTCATGAGCTGGCGCTGCGTGTAGAACTGCGAGGCCGACATCATGAGGATCATGATGATGGTGACGAGGCGCACATCGGTGAGCGTGGCGCCCAGCGCCTGGACCTTCGTGGAACCGTCCAGGAACTTCGCCGCCAGTGGGGCGCCGAAGATGTGTGCGTTCTGCGCGCTGGTGACCAGGTCGGCGTGGATGACACCGACCTTGTGACCCTTGGCGATGTTGCTGAGCACGTGGTAGAGCGCGAAGAAGAACGGGGACTGCGCCAGAATCGGCAGGCACGAGGAGAGCGGGTTGGTGCCCGTCTCCTTGTACAGCTTCATCATCTCTTCGGACTGCTTCTGGCGGTCGTTCTTGTAGCGCTCCTGGATCGCCTTCATCTTCGGCTGGAGCGCCTGCATGTTCCGGGTGGACTTGATCTGCTTGACGAACAGCGGGATCAGGCAGATCCGGATCAGGACCACCAGCGAGACGATGGACAGACCCCACGCCCAGCCGCTGTCCTTGTCGAAGATCAGGCTGTAGAACGAGTGGAACTGGACGATGATCCACGACACTGCGTCGTATAGGGGGTTCAGGATCCCCACGGTCAGGCTCCTTGGGCGTGAGAGGGTCCGGTGGGCTCGGGCGTGACGGGCCCGTCGGAGCCGCCCCGCAGTGCGCGGCGCAGCAGTTCGTGCCATGGCGGCCGCTTACGCGGCGGGACATGGTCCACTCCGCCGGGCGACCAGGGGTTGCACCGGAGGATGCGCCACGCGGTAAGGGCGGTGCCCTTGATCGCGCCATGCCGGTCGATGGCGGTGTACCCGTAGTGGGAGCACGACGGGTAATACCGGCAGACCGGGCCGAGCAGTGGACTGATCGTCCACTGGTACAGCTTGATCAGTGCCAGCAGCGGGTATTTCATTGAGCCACCCTCCCCTCGGCGTCGCCATGGGTGTCACGGCCCAGCAGCCGCTGCAGTGCGGCGTCCAGGTCGAGGGCCAGCTGTGCATGGTCCGCGTTCCCGGCTCCGGGAAGCGCGCGTACCACTACCAGGCTACCGGGGGGCAGCAGCGACAGACGCGCCCGGACCAGATGACGCAATCTGCGCTTCACCTGATTCCGCTGCACCGAACCGCCGACCGCCTTGCTCACGACGAAACCCGCACGTGCCGGGGGAGTGCTCCCCCCCGGCACGTGCGGGTCGGTGGCGTCTCGGCGCAGATGGACGACCAGCAGCGGGCGGCCCGCCCGGCGTCCACGGCGAACCGCCGTCGCGAAGTCCTGGCGCCGCCTCAGCCGATTCTCGGTGGGCAGCACGACATCAGACCTGTGGCAATCAGGCGGACAGGCGCGCGCGGCCCTTGCCGCGGCGGGTCGCGAGGATCGCGCGGCCGGCACGGGTCCGCATCCGCAGGCGGAAGCCGTGGGTCTTGGCGCGACGACGGTTGTTCGGCTGGAAGGTGCGCTTGCTCACTCGGGGGCTCCAGGAGAGATCGTGTCCGGCGGGGCGTCGCCTGGCTGTCACCGTGCGCCCACGAAAAGCTCGCGGACCAAACGGGTGCACCGCTTGACGATCTCCTGGCAGCGGTTCAACGCTTCGGAAGACCCTCGCCCATCGGTAGGCAGGCGGCAGCAGCCATCGACAACTCGACCTCGATACGGTACGTGCGGCTAGGCCATCCGGTCAAACCCGACGGCGCGGCCCCGCCATTTGTACACAGCCTGTGGACAACGACTTGAACCACGCAGGCCGCGCTGATTACCGTGGCTGAACTCCGTACTCTTCCCGACCCTGCCGAGGTCCACACGTCCGCAGGAGTTCGCCGCACCACCTACGCAACTATGCAACCGAGAGAGCGTGCCCTGTGGCTGACGTATCTGCCGATCTTGCCGCAGTGTGGCCGCAAGTGCTCCAGAAGCTCCTGATGGACAGCGAGGACCTCAAGCCCACCCACGCGGAGTGGCTCCGGCGCATCCAGCCGCTGGCGCTGGTGGCCGGGACCGCCGTGCTCTCGGCGCCGAACGAGTACGCCAAGAAGATCCTCGAGGGCCAGCAGCTCAAGCAGCTGATCACGGATGTGCTCAGCCATGAGTTCGGTCACACCGTCGGGATCGCCATCGCCGTGGCCTCCGGCGGCGAGCAGGACCAGTCCGCGCCGCCGCCGGCGCTGCCCGAGCAGCCGCAGGGCGGGGCCGACCCGTACGACGAGGCGCCGCGGATGCGCCGGGGCTACCAGGATCAGCCGGACGGCGGTACGGACGGCTGGCCGCCGCGTACGTCCGACGACGGATGGCAGCAGCCCGGGCTCGGCAACTGGGGGGTGCCCTCCGGCGGCGGATTCCAGGACCGCAGGCAGGACCCGTACCCCGAGGCCCGGGACGGCCGCGACATCCGTGATCCGCGCGACCACCGGGACGACCGCGATCACCGCGACCCGCGCGGGGACCGGGACCGCTACCGCAGCGACCGCCTCGACGGCGGCTACCCGGCCGTACCGCACCAGGGGCACCCCGGCGACCGGCCGTACGGACCCGGCCCCGGGGGCGGCTACCCGCCGCAGCAGGCGCAGCCGCCGGCCGCCCGCCCCGAGCGGTCCTCCGCGGTCCCCGGCGGCGCGGGAGGCGGCGGTACGGGCGGCAGCGGCGGGGCCGTGGAGCCCACCGCCCGCCTCAATCCGAAGTACCTCTTCGACACCTTCGTGATCGGCGCCTCCAACCGCTTCGCGCACGCCGCCGCGGTCGCGGTGGCCGAGGCGCCGGCCAAGGCGTACAACCCGCTGTTCATCTACGGCGAGTCCGGTCTGGGCAAGACGCACCTGCTGCACGCGATCGGGCACTACGCGCGGAGCCTCTACCCCGGCACCCGGGTCAGGTACGTCAGCTCGGAGGAATTCACCAACGAGTTCATCAACTCCATCCGGGACGGCAAGGCGGACGCGTTCCGCAAGCGGTACCGGGACATGGACATCCTGCTGGTCGACGACATCCAGTTCCTGGCGAGCAAGGAGTCGACACAGGAGGAGTTCTTCCACACCTTCAACACGCTGCACAACGCCAACAAGCAGATCGTGCTGTCCTCGGACCGGCCGCCCAAGCAGCTGGTCACCCTGGAGGACCGGCTGCGCAACCGCTTCGAGTGGGGCCTGATCACCGACGTCCAGCCGCCCGAGCTGGAGACCCGGATCGCGATCCTGCGCAAGAAGGCGGTGCAGGAGCAGCTGAACGCGCCGCCCGAGGTGCTGGAATTCATCGCGTCCCGGATCTCCCGCAACATCCGGGAGCTGGAGGGCGCCCTGATCCGGGTCACCGCCTTCGCGAGCCTCAACCGGCAGCCGGTGGACCTGCAGCTCACCGAGATCGTGCTCAAGGACCTGATCCCGGGCGGCGAGGACTCGGTGCCGGAGATCAGCGGTACGGCGATCATGGCGGAGACCGCGGCCTACTTCGGGCTCGCGGTGGACGACCTGTCCGGCTCCTCGCGCAGCCGGGTGCTGGTCACCGCCCGGCAGATCGCCATGTATCTGTGCCGGGAGCTGACCGACCTGTCGCTGCCGAAGATCGGTGCCCTCTTCGGCGGCCGCGACCACACCACGGTGATGCACGCCGACCGGAAGATCCGCTCGCTGATGGCGGAACGGCGCTCGATCTACAACCAGGTGACCGAGCTGACCAACCGCATCAAGAGCTGACGCGGGCCGCCCCCTGTTCGATTACCCGCCGCCGCGGTCCTGTTGTCCACAGGACCGCGGCGATTTTGCTTTCCACACCCTGGGGACACCGGAGTTGTCCCGATACTCTCCACAGGCGGGGCGGCCGGCCCAGCGTCCGGGCAGCTCAGCGGGGTGTGGATATGTGGGTAACCGGCATCCACAGACTGTGGACAGACTGGTTGTCCACAGTGGTCCCCGACCGGTTGTCCACCGCTCGCCCACAGGCCAGGGCCGGTTGTGCACAGCCTGGAGCCACTTCTCCACACCTTTGTCCACTGTTCGGCAACGAAATGCGGTCCGTCCCCCCGGAGAGTGAAAGCCGTCACACCAACGTGGTGGATTGGCCTGGGGAGAACCTGGGTATTTCTGGGGATGGAGCTGGGGACAACCCCCGGTCACCTGTGCATGGGGTGTGCACAACTTTTCGCCGTCCACAGGGCACCCCGGTTGTCCACCGGCGCCGCCCACAGGCTCTGGGGATAAAAAACAGGGCCTGACCTGCGCGGGAACAGGTTATCCACGGTATCCACAACCCCTACTACTACGACTACACGTAGAGAAGGGGGAAACTGCTTCGAAGCGGGTCCTGTGCACAACTCGGCCCTCGCCGCCCGGCAGCCCGTGTCGCCGCTTGACGCCAAGCCGCTCCGAGTGACAGTCCTGTGCGTCAGACTGTTCCCCGACAGCTGGCAACAAGCAGGAGGCGGTTCCGGTGAAGATCCGGGTGGAGCGCGACGTACTCGCCGAGGCAGTGGCTTGGGCAGCCCGCAGCCTTCCGGCCCGCCCCCCGGTGCCGGTGCTCGCCGGACTGCTGCTCAAGGCCGAGGACGGCCACCTGAGCCTGTCCGGGTTCGACTACGAGGTCTCGGCCCGGGTCGCCGTCGAGGCCGAGGTGGACGAGGAGGGCACCGTCCTGGTGTCCGGCCGGCTGCTCGCCGACATTTCCCGGGCGCTGCCCAATCGCCCGGTG
Source organism: Streptomyces sp. NBC_01477 (assembly GCF_036227245.1). Lineage (GTDB taxonomy): Bacteria > Actinomycetota > Actinomycetes > Streptomycetales > Streptomycetaceae > Actinacidiphila. The sequence continues at coordinate 4,533,710 of NZ_CP109445.1, read as the reverse complement.
GAGATCTCCACCGACGGCGTCCGCGTGACCGTCGTCTGCGGCAGCTCCCGCTTCACGCTGCACACCCTGCCGGTCGAGGAGTATCCGGCGCTGCCCGCGATGCCCGTCGTGTCCGGCACCGTCCCCGGTGAGGTCTTCGCCGCCGCCGCCAGCCAGGTCGCCATCGCGGCCGGCCGCGACGACACCCTGCCGGTGCTGACCGGTGTGCGGATCGAGATCGAGGGCGACACGGTGACGCTGGCCGCCACCGACCGCTACCGCTTCGCGGTCCGCGAATTCCTGTGGAAGCCCGAGCAGTCCGACATCTCCGCCGTCGCCCTGGTGCCCGCCAAGACCCTCCAGGACACCGCCAAGTCGCTCACCAGCGGCGACACCGTCTCCATCGCCTTGGCCGGCTCCGGCGCGGGCGAGGGCCTGATCGGCTTCGAGGGCGCCGGACGGCGTACGACGACCCGGCTGCTCGAAGGCGACCTGCCCAAGTACCGCACGCTCTTCCCGACCGAGTTCGCCTCCGTCGCGGTGATCGAGACCGCGCCCTTCGTCGAGGCGGTCAAGCGCGTCGCCCTGGTCGCCGAGCGCAACACCCCGGTGCGGCTGAGCTTCGAGCAGGGCGTGCTCACCCTGGAGGCCGGCTCCAGCGACGACGCACAGGCTGTGGAGAGGGTCGACGCCAAGCTGGAGGGCGACGACATCTCGATCGCCTTCAACCCGACCTTCCTGCTGGACGGGCTGAGCGCGATCGACTCCCCCGCCGCGCAGCTGTCGTTCACCACCTCCACCAAGCCGGCGCTGCTCAGCGGCCGGGCGGCCGTCGATGCCGAGCCCGACGAGGCGTACAAGTACCTGATCATGCCGGTGCGGCTGTCAGGCTGAGCCCGCCCGCGGCGCCCGGTGCGGCCGACGTAGGCTCATCCTCAGGTCAGGTTCAGGGTCAGGCAGCAGCCGGCGTCCACCGCACACCCCGGGCGCCCGCGACGCTTCGAACGAAGGATGTGTGATGGAGCTCGGTCTCATCGGTCTCGGCAAGATGGGCGGCAACATGCGCGAGCGCATCCGCCGCGCAGGCCACACCGTCATCGGCTACGACCGCAACCCGGATCTCGCCGACGTCCACGGCCTCAAGGAGCTGGTGGACTCGCTCAAGGGGCCGCGTGTGGTGTGGGTGATGGTGCCGGCCGGCGCCGCGACCCAGTCCACCGTGGACGAGCTGGGCGAGCTGCTGTCCCCCGGCGACCTGGTGGTCGACGGCGGCAATTCCCGCTGGACGGACGACGAGAAGCACGCCGAGCAGCTGGCGGCCAAGGGCATCGGCTTCGTGGACTGCGGTGTCTCCGGCGGCGTCTGGGGCCTGGCCAACGGCTACGCGCTGATGTACGGCGGCAAGGACGAGGACGTCGCCAAGGCGCAGCCGATCTTCGACGCGCTCAAGCCCGAGGGGGACGCCGGCGCGGTCCACGCGGGCCGGGTCGGCGCGGGCCACTTCGCGAAGATGGTCCACAACGGCATCGAGTACGCGATGATGCAGGCCTACGCCGAGGGCTGGGAACTGCTCGAGGCGGTGGACTCGGTCACCGACGTCCGTGAGGTCTTCCGCTCCTGGAAGTCCGGCACGGTCATCCGCTCCTGGCTGCTCGACCTGGCCGTGGACGCCCTCGACAAGGACGAGCACCTGGGCGCCCTGCGCGGTTACGCCGACGACTCGGGCGAGGGCCGCTGGACGGTGGAGGCCGCGATCGACAACGCGGTGCCGCTGCCGGCGATCACCGCCTCGCTCTTCGCCCGTTTCGCCTCCCGCCAGGACGACTCGCCCCAGATGAAGATGATCGCCGCGCTCCGCAACGAATTCGGCGGCCACGCGGTCACTGCCGCCGAGTAGGCGGCCCGCACCACACAGCAAGCAGGGAGGTCGGCGCGGCGACGCGCCAAGCACGCGATGCACGTAGCGCACCTGTCGCTCGCCGACTTCCGCTCCTACGCCCGGGCCGAGGTCCCTCTCGACCCGGGCGTCACGGCTTTCGTGGGACCCAACGGGCAGGGCAAGACCAACCTGGTCGAGGCGGTCGGCTATCTGGCGACGCTGGGCAGCCACCGGGTGTCCTCCGACGCCCCGCTGGTGCGGGTCGGCGCCGACCGCGCGGTGGTACGCGCCCAGGTCGTGCAGGGCCCGCCGGCCGACGGTGAGCGCCGCCAGCTGCTGGAGCTGGAGATCAACCCGGGCCGCGCCAACCGGGCCAGGATCAACCGCTCCTCCCAGGTCCGCCCGCGCGACCTGCTCGGCATCGTCCGCAGCGTGCTGTTCGCGCCGGAGGACCTGGCGCTGGTCAAGGGCGACCCGGGTGAGCGCCGCCGCTTCCTCGACGAGCTGATCACCGCCCGCGCGCCCCGCCTGGCGGGTGTGCGCAGTGACTTCGAAAGAGTGCTCAAGCAGCGCAATACGCTGCTGAAAACCGCCGCGCTCGCCCGCAGGCACGGCGGCAAGGGAGCCGACCTGTCCACCCTGGACGTGTGGGACCAGCACCTGGCCAAGGTCGGCGCGGAACTGCTGGCCCACCGGCTCGACCTGGTGGCGGCGCTGCAGCCGCTGGCAGACAAGGCGTACGAGCAGCTGGCGCCCGGCGGCGGGCCGGTCGGCCTCGACTACCGCAGCTCGATCGGCGACGAGGCGATGGCGGGCGCCGGCAGCCGCGAGGAGCTCTTCCAGCGGCTGCTCGAAGCGCTCACCGCGACCCGCAAGCAGGAGATCGAGCGCGGGGTGACCCTGGTCGGCCCGCACCGGGACGACCTGCTGCTCAAGCTCGGCCCGATGCCCGCGAAGGGCTACGCCAGCCACGGCGAGTCCTGGTCGTACGCGCTGGCGCTGCGGCTGGCCTCCTACGAGCTGCTGTGCGCGGACGGCGGCGAACCCGTACTCGTCCTGGACGACGTCTTCGCCGAGCTGGACACCAGGCGCCGGGAGCGGCTGGCGGAGCTGGTGGCGCCCGGCGAGCAGGTGCTGGTCACCGCGGCGGTGGACGACGACGTGCCGGGAGTGCTGCGCGGGGCGCGCTTCTCGGTGGAGGACGGGACGGTGGTTCGGCAGTGAGCGACACAGTGGGCGGCGACGTGCCCCGGCAGCCCGCGCCCCCCGAGGCGTCGGGCGTGGACCTGGCGCGGGTGGCGCTGCGGGCGGCCAAGGAGCAGGCCAGGGCCAGGGGCGCCGCGGCCGTACAGAAGCGGCAGGCCAGGCGGGGCGGGCTGCGCAGCGGCGCCCGGGCGGACGGCAGGGACCCGCTGCCGCTGGGCGCGGCCATCAACCGGCTGATCACCGAGCGCGGCTGGGAGGCGCCGGCCGCGGTCGGCGGGGTGATGGGCCGCTGGCCGCAGCTGGTCGGCCCCGAGGTCGCCCAGCACTGCTCGCCCGACCGCTACGACGAGGAGGCGCGGGTGCTGACCGTGCAGTGCGACTCCACGGCGTGGGCGACCCAGCTGCGGCTGCTGGCGCCGACCCTGGTGGCCAGGCTCAACGCCGACCTCGGCCACGGCACGGTGAAGCTGCTCAAGGTGCTCGGCCCGGCGGGACCGGCCCGCAACTACGGCAGGCTGCGGGCGCCCGGCAGCCGCGGACCCGGCGACACGTACGGCTGACCGGGCCCGTTCGCGCAGCTGAGCGAACCGCCGCGGGGCCGCCGCCGTACGCACGGACGACCCATTTCGTACGCCCGCGCGAGCGCGGTGCCGCATGCCTGCTCAGCGTAGCCGGGCCTTGACAGCCGGAAGCCCTGGACGCCCGTGTGAGCGGTTTTGGAACCGGGGCCGCGTGTAGGGAGTCGGGCGGCGGCCGTTTTGGGCGGCACATGGGAAGGCAGGTACCGGCAAAGCCCCATTCATGTCGGCGCTACCGGTAGACTGGTGGACACAACCGCCCTCCCCTGGCATCGCGGCAGGGGTACCCCAGCGGAACATGTCGAAGACGCAGCCGATCCCGCCCCGCGGGACCCGGCTCGTGCTGTGCCAGAAAGGGCGCTTCGTGGCCGATTCCGGCAACCCCAACGAGAAGTCCAGCAAGTCCTACGACGCCAATGCGATCACCGTGCTCGAAGGCCTCGACGCGGTGCGCAAGCGGCCCGGTATGTACATCGGCTCGACCGGTGAACGCGGGCTGCACCATCTCGTGCAGGAGGTGGTCGACAACTCGGTCGACGAGGCGATGGCCGGCCACGCGGACACCATCGACGTGACGATCCTCGCCGACGGCGGCGTCAGGGTGGTGGACAACGGCCGCGGCATCCCGGTCGGCATGGTCGCCTCCGAGGGCAAGCCGGCCGTCGAGGTCGTCCTGACCGTACTGCACGCGGGCGGCAAGTTCGGCGGCGGCGGCTACGCGGTCTCCGGCGGTCTGCACGGCGTCGGCGTCTCGGTGGTCAACGCGCTGTCCACGCGCGTGGCGGTCGAGGTCCGTACCGAGGGCCACCGCTGGACGCAGGACTACAAGCTGGGGGTGCCGACCGCGCCGCTGGCGAAGAACGAGCCGGTCGAGGAGACCGGCACCTCGGTCACCTTCTGGGCCGACCCCGACATCTTCGAGACCACCGACTACTCCTTCGAGACGCTCTCGCGCCGCTTCCAGGAGATGGCGTTCCTGAACAAGGGGCTGCGGATCTCGCTGGTCGACGAGCGCGCCGACCACGTGGACGAGGAAGGCAAGCAGCTCGCCGTCTCGTACTACTACGAGGGCGGCCTGGTCGACTACGTGACGTACCTCAACTCGCGCAAGGGCGAGCTGATCCACCCCACCGTCATCGACATCGAGGCGGAGGACAAGGACCGGCTGCTCTCGGTCGAGGTGGCGATGCAGTGGAACAGCCAGTACAGCGAGGGCGTCTACAGCTTCGCCAACACCATCCACACCCATGAGGGCGGCACCCACGAAGAGGGCTTCCGCGCGGCGCTGACCACCCTGGTCAACAAGTACGCGCGCGAGAAGAAGCTGCTCCGTGAGAAGGACGACAACCTCAACGGCGAGGACATCCGCGAGGGTCTGACCGCGATCATCTCGGTCAAACTCGGCGAACCGCAGTTCGAGGGCCAGACGAAGACCAAGCTGGGCAACACCGAGGCCAAGACGTTCGTCCAGAAGGTCGTGCACGAGCACCTGACCGACTGGCTGGACCGCAACCCCACCGAGGCCTCGGACATCATCCGCAAGTCGATCCAGGCGGCCACCGCCCGGGTCGCCGCCCGCAAGGCGCGCGACCTGACCCGCCGCAAGGGCCTGCTGGAGTCGGCGTCGCTGCCGGGCAAGCTCAGCGACTGCCAGTCCAACGACCCGACGAAGTGCGAGATCTTCATCGTCGAGGGCGACTCGGCCGGCGGCTCGGCGAAGTCCGGCCGCAATCCGCAGTATCAGGCGATCCTGCCGATCCGCGGCAAGATCCTGAACGTGGAGAAGGCCAGGATCGACAAGATCCTGCAGAACACCGAGATCCAGGCGCTGATCTCGGCCTTCGGCACCGGGGTCCACGAGGACTTCGACATCGCCAAACTGCGCTATCACAAGATCATCCTGATGGCGGACGCCGACGTCGACGGCCAGCACATCAACACCCTGCTGCTGACCTTCCTCTTCCGCTTCATGCGTCCGCTGGTCGAGGCCGGACACGTCTACCTGTCCCGCCCGCCGCTGTACAAGATCAAGTGGGGCCGCGACGACTTCGAGTACGCCTACTCCGACCGTGAGCGCGACGCGCTGGTGGTGCTGGGCAAGCAGGGCGGCAAGCGGATCCGCGAGGACTCGATCCAGCGCTTCAAGGGCCTCGGCGAGATGAACGCGGAGGAGCTGCGGGTCACCACGATGGACATCGACCACCGGGTGCTCGGACAGGTCACGCTCGACGACGCGGCCCAGGCCGACAACCTGTTCTCGGTGCTGATGGGCGAGGACGTGGAAGCCCGCCGTTCGTTCATCCAGCGCAATGCCAAGGACGTCCGGTTCCTGGACATCTGAGTCGGCCCCCACTTTGGCCGTGTGAAAGGACAATCTGACAGCGATGGCCGACGAGACCCCCAACATCCCACCCGTGCCCGATGTCCCCGAGTCCGAGCGGGAACTGCGCAACGAGTCCGGCGGACTGCGTGTCGAGCCCGTCGGGCTCGAGACCGAGATGCAGCGCAGCTATCTCGACTACGCGATGTCCGTCATCGTCTCGCGCGCGCTGCCGGACGTGCGCGACGGCCTCAAGCCGGTCCACCGCCGGGTCCTGTTCGCGATGTACGACGGCGGCTACCGGCCCGAGAAGGGCTTCTACAAGTGCGCGCGCGTCGTCGGCGACGTCATGGGCACCTACCACCCGCACGGCGACTCCTCGATCTACGACGCGCTGGTCCGGCTGGCGCAGCCGTGGTCGATGCGGATGCCGCTGGTGGACTCGAACGGCAACTTCGGTTCACCGGGCAACGACCCGGCCGCGGCCATGCGGTACACCGAGTGCAAGATGATGCCGCTGTCCATGGAGATGGTCAGGGACATCGACGAGGAGACCGTCGACCTCCAGGACAACTACGACGGCCGCAACCAGGAGCCGACGGTCCTGCCGTCCCGCTTCCCGAACCTGCTGATCAACGGCTCGGCGGGCATCGCGGTCGGCATGGCCACCAACATCCCGCCGCACAATCTGCGCGAGGTCGCCGACGGCGCCCAGTGGTGCCTGGCCCATCCTGAGGCCTCCGCCGAGGAACTGCTCGACGCGCTCATGGAGCGCATCAAGGGCCCCGACTTCCCGACCGGCGCCCTGGTCGTCGGCCGCAGGGGCATCGAGGACGCCTACCGCACCGGCCGCGGCTCGATCACCATGCGGGCGATCGTCGCGGTCGAGGAGATCCAGAACCGGCAGTGCCTGGTCGTCACCGAGCTGCCGTACCAGACCAACCCCGACAACCTGGCGCAAAAGATCGCCGACCTGGTCAAGGACGGCAAGATCGGCGGCATCGCCGACGTCCGCGACGAGACCTCGTCGCGCACCGGCCAGCGCCTGGTGATCGTCCTCAAGCGGGACGCGGTCGCCAAGGTGGTGCTGAACAACCTCTACAAGCACACCGACCTGCAGACCAACTTCGGCGCCAACATGCTGGCCCTGGTCGACGGTGTGCCGCGCACCCTGTCGCTCGACGCCTTCATCCGCAACTGGGTGAACCACCAGGTCGAGGTCATCGTCCGGCGCACCCGCTTCCGGCTGCGCAAGGCCGAGGAGCGCGCCCACATCCTGCGCGGCCTGCTCAAGGCGCTCGACGCCATCGACGAGGTCATCGCGCTGATCCGGCGCAGCGACACCGTCGAGGTCGCGCGCGAGGGCCTGATGGGCCTGCTGGAGATCGACGAGATCCAGGCCAACGCGATCCTGGAGATGCAGCTCCGCCGGCTGGCCGCCCTGGAGCGGCAGAAGATCATCGCCGAGCACGACGAGCTGCAGGCGAAGATCAACGAGTACAACGCGATCCTCGCCTCGCCGGAGAAGCAGCGGCAGATCATCAGCGAGGAACTGCAGGCCATCGTCGACAAGTTCGGCGACGACCGGCGCAGCAAGCTGGTGCCCTTCGACGGCGACATGTCCATCGAGGACCTGATCGCCGAGGAGGACATCGTCGTCACGATCAGCCGTGGCGGCTACGTCAAGCGCACCAAGACCGAGGACTACCGCTCGCAGAAGCGCGGCGGCAAGGGCGTACGCGGCACGAAGCTCAAGCAGGACGACATCGTCGACCACTTCTTCGTGACCACCACCCACCAGTGGCTGCTGTTCTTCACCAACAAGGGCCGGGTCTACCGCGCCAAGGCCTACGAGCTGCCGGACGCCGGACGGGACGCGCGCGGCCAGCACGTGGCCAATCTGCTGGCCTTCCAGCCCGACGAGCGGATCGCCCAGATCCTGGCCATCAAGGACTACCAGGCGGCGCCGTATCTGGTGCTGGCCACCAAGTCCGGCCTGGTGAAGAAGACCGCGCTCAAGGACTACGACTCCCCGCGGTCCGGCGGCGTGATCGCCATCAACCTGCGGGAGGCCGAAGGGGAGGCGGGCGGCGTCGCGGGATCGGACGAGCTGATCGGCGCCGAGCTGGTCTCGGCGCAGGACGATCTGCTGCTGGTCAGCCGCAAGGCGCAGTGCATCCGCTTCACCGCCTCGGACGACGCGCTGCGGCCGATGGGCCGGGCGACGTCCGGCGTGAAGGGCATGAGTTTCCGCGAGGGTGACGAACTGCTCTCCATGAACGTGGTCAGGACCGGTACGTTCGTCTTCACCGCCACCGACGGCGGTTATGCGAAACGCACCGCGGTGGACGAGTATCGGGTGCAGGGCCGCGGCGGACTCGGCATCAAGGCGGCCAAGATCGTGGAGGACCGGGGCTCGCTGGTCGGGGCGCTGGTGGTCGAGGAGACCGATGAGATCCTCGCCATCACGCTGAGCGGCGGGGTGATCCGTACGCGGGTCAACGAGGTCAGGGAGACGGGCCGTGACACCATGGGCGTCCAGCTGATCAACCTCGGGAAGCGGGATGCCGTCGTCGGCATCGCGCGCAATGCCGAGGCGGAGGATGATCCGGAAGCGGCCGGCCTTGCCGGTGCCGAGGACGACGAGACCGCGCACGGCACCGAGCCCGTGCACGACAATGAGCACGACGACGAGCACGACATCTCGGCCGAGGGCGCGCAGCCCGCGGCCGGTGAACCGGAGGAGTAAGCCGTGAGTGGAGCCACGGGCGCCGCGGGTGGGGCCGGGAGGTCCGGGGGTGCCCGTGGCTCGGCCAACCTCAACGGCCCGGACGAGGGGGGATACGCCGTGACGGGCACCCGTCAGCCGGCCCAGCCGCATCAGCCGCCGCAGGCCTACGCGCCACCGCCGCCCGGCACACCGCCGGCGCCGCCCGGTGGCGCGCCGACCGGCCATGGCGGCCGCGGCACACCGGGTGGCGGTGGCGGGACGGGTGGAGCCGGCGGAGCCGGTTCGCCGGCCTCGGCCGGGGTACGCCGGCCGCGCCCGGCGGCCCGTACGGCGCCGCGCACCCGCAAGGCGCGGCTGCGGATCGCCAAGGCCGATCCGTGGTCGGTGATGAAGGTCAGCTTCCTGCTGTCCATCGCGCTGGGCATCTGCACGATCGTGGCGGTGGCCGTGCTGTGGATGGTGCTGGACACCATCGGCGTCTTCAGCACCGTCGGGTCCACGATCAGCGAGGCCACCACCTCGGAGCAGGGCGGCAAGGGCGGCTTCGACCTGGTGTCGTTCCTGTCCCTGTCCCGCGTCATGATGATCACCACGGTGATCGCGGTCATCGACGTGGTGCTGGCCACCGCGCTGGCCACGCTGGGCGCCTTCATCTACAACCTGTCGGCGGGCTTCGTGGGCGGCGTCGAGCTGACGCTGGCCGAGGACGAGTAGCCCCGCCGCCGGGGCCGCGCGTCACCGATTTTGGGACATGGCCCGCTGTGCGCTAATCTTTCGGTGCAGCGCGGGGCTATAGCTCAGACGGTTAGAGCGCTTCCCTGATAAGGAAGAGGCCCCAGGTTCAAGTCCTGGTAGCCCCACTCGCGCACGAGACCCCCGGTCGGACCGACCGGGGGTCTCGTCGTGTATCGGTCCGGGTATCGACGGTCCGTTCGGATGACGCGGGTGTGGCGCGCGGAAAACAGGGGTAGGGCATGCCGACCTCAGGTCACCGTTCGGTATCGGCTGCTGTGTATAGTCGGGCGGGTCAGAAGCTGTCCCCACGCATGAAGGAGGAGGTCACGCGATGAAGAAGTTTCTCCTGGTCGCACTGGCCGCCGTCGCCGGGCTGTTCGTTTACCGACAGATTCAGGCGGACCGCGCCGAGCAGGACCTCTGGACGGAAGCCACTGACGCTGTCCCGGCGGGTTCGGGCGCGAACGTGTGAGACGGCGGCGCGGCGCCGGGAGGTGCCGCGACCGCCCCGATGTCCCGGCCGCAGATGTGCGGCCGGGACTTTTGTTGTTGCAGGACCGTGACCGCAGCCGCTTGAGTTTGCGCCAGCAAATAATTTACTTTGCTTGAGCAAACCACCACGCGTGTGCGCGGAAACGAGGGGGAAGTGGCGCCATGAGACGACGACCACCGCCGGGGCGGATCCTGCTGCCGGCCGCCGGACTGCTGCTGGCTGGAGTGGGCCTGCTCGCGGGGGTGAGCCTGCTCACAGCTCCCGTGGCGTCAGCGGCGCCCCCCGCCCTCGGGAGCCAGGACGGCAGCCTCATCATGGTGCTGGACTCCTCCGGCTCCATGGCCGGCCCCGACGGCTCGGGGCACACCCGGATCCAGTCGGCCCGCACCGCCGTCGGCTCGGTCGTGGACTCGCTCCCCGACGGCTACCCGGCAGGACTGCGGGTCTACGGCGCAGGAAAGACCCACGGCTGCAACGACACCTCGCTGGCCCAGCCCGTCACCGCACTGGACCGGGCCGCGATGAAGCAGGCGGTGGCCGCCGTACAGCCCAAGGGCGACACCCCCACCGCGCTCGCCCTCACCAAGGCCGCGGCGGATCTGCCGGCGCAGGGGCGGCGGACGATCCTGCTGGTGTCCGACGGCGAGTCCAACTGCGGTGCGCCCAAGCCGTGCGAGGTCGCGGCCACACTCGCGGGCGACGGCCTGAACCTGCGGATCGACACGGTCGGCTTCCAGGTCGAGGGCGCCGCACGCGACGAGCTGGAATGCATCGCCAAGGCGGGCCACGGCGCCTATTACGACGCCCCGGACGCCGCCGCCCTCGGCCGCCAGCTGGTGCGCGCCTCGCAACTGAGCGCCGACGCCTACCGCATGGCGGGCGACCCGGTGACCGGCGGGGCGACCCCGGCGAAAGCCGCGGCAATAGGCCCCGGCCAGTACACCGACACCATCGGCCCCGGCGAGACCCGCTGGTACGCAGCCACCCTGGACGCGGCGAGCACCGCCGACCTGTCCGCGACGGCCGTCCCGCAGCCGGGCGTGCCGGTCGGCTACGGCGACGGCATCGAGCTCAAGCTGGCGGGGACCGGGACGTACGGGTACACCTGCGACTCGGACTCCGAGCACTTCGGCCAGGACGAGGGCGCGATGACGCTGACCGCCGCTGTGAGCCGGGTGCCCAGCCGCGACGGCAAGGACGACTGCGACACGGCCGGCCGCTACCTCTTCTCGGTGCACCGCACCACCGCGGCGGCCTCGGACCGCAGCCGCTGGCCGGTCGAGCTGCGCTTCGACAAGGAGGCGCCGCTGCCCGCCGGTACGGTCGCCGCCGCCGCGCGGACCGACTACGGCACGGCGCCCGCGCCGCTGACCGGCACTCCGAAGGACCTGACCGGCGGCACCGGCTTCAACGACGCCGCGGCGGTGACCAAGGGCGTCTGGCGCGACCGGCTGCTGCCCGGCCAGACCCGCTACTACAAGGTGCATCTCGGCTGGGGCCAGCAGCTCACCTACGCGGCCGAGTTCGCCAACGAGCCGGTGCTCGACGGCGCCTCGTCCGCCGCGTCGACCTTCGTGGCGACCACCGCCTACGCGCCCGGCCGGCTGCCGGTCGAGGACGCCTCCGACGCGCGGGACAACCGCTCCTACACCGGCTCGCCCGTGTCGGTGGGGCTCGGCACCGTACCGGTGACCTGGACCAACCGCTGGGTGGACGACGGCGACGCGGCCACCGTGCACAGCGCGGGCGACTACTGGATCGCGGTCGGCCTCGGCCCGGACGCCGCCCAGTTGGCCAGGAACACCGCGGTCGGCGTGATCCTGCGGGTCAACGTCACCGGCACGGAATTGGCGGGGCCGCAGTACCAGGCGCCCGCGCTGGCGTCCCACAGCGGCGCGGCACAGGGCGACGCGGCGAACGGCGGCACCAAGGGCGGCCAGGACGCGGCGGGCGGGCAGTCGGGCAACGGGCAGGACGCGGCGTCGTCCGCGTCGTCCGGCGGCGGGCTGAGGAGCATGGATCTGGTGGCAGCGGGTACGGGCGGCGCCGTCGCGCTCGCCGCAATAGGCGTGGCGGCGCTGGTGCACCGCCTGCGGAGCCGTACGACAAGGGGTGGGGCATGAGACGGGACACTTCGATGCGGCGCGGTACATATGCCGCGGCGGCTGCACGGCGCGGTACCCGTGCTGCGGCGGCACGGCGCGGTATATCCACCGCGGCCACCAAGCGCGGCACCTCTGCCGCGGCGGGCGTCCTACTGGCGCTGACCGCCCTCCAGGGGGTCCAGGGCGGGCCTGCCGCGGCCGACGACGGCACCCCCGCCGCGGGGCCCGGGGCGCCCGCGACCTGGCAGCCGCAGGGCACGGTGCTGGCGGGCGCGGCCACGACCGCGGACGCGCCCGCGATGAAGCCCGGCGTCACCTACCGCGACACCATCAAGGTCGGCGAGACCCGCATCTACGGCATCACGCTGGACGCCACGTCCTCCGCCTATGCCTCCGCCTTCGCCCTCCCCGCGCCCGGCACCCGCGTGGCCTATGGCGACGGCATCGAGCTGAAGCTGCAGAGCGCCGACGGTTCCGACTGCGACAGCACCGACGCGCACTTCCGGGACGACGGCGCGGTCCGCCCGGTCGGCAGCGCGGTGGCCCGGCTGATCGGCGTCGGCACCTCCTGCCAGGACGCCAACCAGTACACGCTGGCCGTGCACCGCACCAGCGCCGGCGCCTCCGACCCGGGCGCCTGGCCGCTGGAACTGCGCTACGTACTCGAACCGCCGCTCAAGGCCGGCGCCGCGGCCGGGCACGCGCCGGACGCCGGCACGGCATCGCCGACCCCGCTGACCAGCGGCACCCCGCGGCAGGCGACGGGCGGCACGTCGTTCGACACCGCGGCCCCGGTCAAGACCGGCATCTGGAAGGACAAGGTGCTGCCCGGCGAGACCCGCTTCTACAAGGTCCCGGTCGACTGGGGCCAGCAGGCGACCGTCTTCTCGGACTTCTCCAGCGCCCAGGTCACCGACAGCGCCGTCTACGTCGGCTCCGGGGTGCGGCTGACCGCCTACAGCCCGGTGCGCGAACTCATCGACGACGAGGCGCACTCGTACCTGGGCACCCCGACCTCGGTGCACGAGCAGCTCGCGCCGGTCTCGTACGCCAACCGCGCGGCCGACGACACCGCGGTCTCCCGGGTGCGGTACGCGGGCTGGTACTACTTCGCCGTCACCGTGCACCCGGACGTGGCCAAGGCCGTCAGCGGCGCCGTGCCGGTGACGCTGCGGGTCGACGTCACGGGCGCGACCCAGGACGCGCCCGCCTACGCCGGGGACCCGAAGGCCGCCGGGATCGGTGTCGATGCGCACGACGTGTCCGCGGCCGACGGGACGCCGCAGTCTGCCGCGTCCTCGTCGTCCGGCAACTCCGCGAAGCGGTTCCTGGGCTTCGCGGCGCTCGGCGCGGGGACGGTGCTGCTGCTGGCGCTCGCGGGCTGGTTCCTGACCGCGCGGCGGCGGGCGGCCACGCCCGACACCGTCACGCGGCAGTTGCCGCCGCAGTCCGGTTTCGGGCCGCCGCCGTCCTGGTGACGTCCTGACCGGTTCGGCCGCCGCCGCGTCGTCGTGACGGGACGGCCTGGCCGGTCAGCCGGAGGTCAGCGCGAGGATGCCGACCGCGAAGCAGATCGCGGCCAGCACGAGGACCGGGATCACCACTTTGGCGGGTGGTCCCGGTTTGTGCGTGCGGGCGGGCAGCGCGGGGGAGGCGGCCGGTCCTTGCGGCGCCGGCTGGAGGTGGGGCTGGGGCTGCGGGTGCGCGGCTGCCGGTGCCGACGTGGGCGTCGGTGCCGGTTCCGGTTCGGGCAGCGGGACGGGTCGGGCCGCCGCGGGGACCGGGACGTCGGTCCTGGTCGCCGGGTGCGGCGCGGGGGCCGGCAGCGGGTAGCCGTTCGTGGGGGACACGTAGCCGGGCTCGGGGGTCCGGCGCGGCGGTGCGGACGGCACGGGCGGGCGTACGGCCGCGGATACGGTCCCGGGTCCGCTGCGGTCTGTGCGGTCCGCCGCCGCCGACAGGGGGCCGTGCGGGCCGAAGCCCTCGGGCAGCGGTCCGATCTGGTCGAAGATCTCCACCGGCTCCTCCCCCGGCGGCGGCTCCGGCAGCATCTCGACGGCGCCCGCCAGCGCCTTGCGCGCTCCTGTGGCGGTACGGAACCGGGCCCGCGGGTCCGGCTGCAGCAGGGCCCCGATGACCTGCCACAGCGACTCCGGCACCCCGGTGGGGGCCGGCGGCACGCCGTCGGCGAGGAAGCGCTGCGCGATGGCCCGGGCGTCCGGCTTCTGGCCGCCCAGCAGATAAAGGGCGACCAGGCCGACGGCGTAGAGGTCCGCGGGTACGTCCGGCTCCGCGCCCATCATCTGCTCCGGCGCGAAATACCCCGGCGTACCGACCACATAATCGGCCTCGGTCAGCCGCGGTTCACCCTTGCGCATGGCGATGCCGAAGTCCGACAGCCGTACGTGCGGGGTGCCGGTGCCGGTCGCCTCCAGCAGGATGTTGGCCGGCTTGATGTCCCGGTGGATGATGCCCTCGGCGTGCACCGCGTGCAGCCCGGACAGCAACTGGTCGACCAGGACGCACACATAGCGCGGCGGCAGCGGCCCGTAGTCGCCGATCAGGTGCGCCAGCGAGCCGCCGTGCACCAGGTCCATGGTGAACAGGACCTTGTCGTCGTCGGCCGCCCAGCTCGCCGGGGCCAGCACATGCGGATGGTCGATACGCATCGCCTGTTCGCGGACGAAGCGCAGCAGGGCGTGGGCGTCGCTCTGCTGGAGGACCTTCGCCGCCACATAGCGGCGCCGCCGCTGGTCCCAGGCCCGCCAGACCGCGCCGGCACCGCCGCGCCCGATCGGGTCGACCAGCTCGTAACGGCCAGCGAAGACCTCACCCATGGCGTACCGCTCTCCCCCTGCTTGCTGTCCTGTCAGTCCCGGTGCGACTCGTAGTGGGCGACGGCCTCACTGGTGCGCCCGGCGCCGTACACACGAAGGAACTCTGCCAGGTGGGGATGGGTCGGCGCGAGGGAGTGGGCCGCCTGCTCGATCTCCTCGGCCGATGCGACCGACCGCAGCACCTCCTGGATGCCCCGCACCACCTGCCGGGGCGCAGCCCCGTCCGCGGCGACCGAATGCGTCGTCGTGCCGAGCACGGAGGAGCCCGCCGACTCGCGGATCTCGTCCATCCTGGCCGCGGCCTCCAGCGCCCCGGTCCGCCCGTCCGCCACCTGCCCGGACAGCTCCTGCAGCGCCTGGAGCCGCTGCACCACCGCCGGATTCCCGATCTTGGCCCGCTGCCCGCTCTTGAGCTGCGACAGCATCGGCGCGGACAGTCCGAGCACTGCCGCCAGCCGCGCCTGATTGAGCCCCAGATCCCCGATCAGCCGCTGGAACAGTTCCCCCAGCGGCTCCCCGTACCACCCCCGCTGCAACTCCCTGGCCTCGACCGCCCGAGCCACGGCGTCCTGCCCCGAGCCGTCCATAGCCGCTCCCCATTTGCGCCTGCGAATCCGCAAACCATCCTAGGCGGGCCGTATCCCGTTTCAGCCCACCCCACCCGACCCGGTACGCTGTTTCCGACGCGGGGCCTTAGCTCAGTTGGTAGAGCGCTGCCTTTGCAAGGCAGATGTCAGGAGTTCGAATCTCCTAGGCTCCACACGCATTCACCCCTCTGACCTGCGAAAATATGGTCAGGGGGGTGTTTTTGTCCTGATTTCCTGTGCTGGCATGGCAGCTCGGTGGTGCTGACGTAAGCCTCAGCAAGGCCGTGTCCACAGGTCAGGAGAGGCCCTTCCCCCTCCTCGCCAGGGCCCGCTTGAGCTGGCTGCTATCGGGCCTTCGTGTGATGCCGGTCGGAGATGAGGAGGCGAAGGCGGCCTCGGCCCTGTTGATCGGCGCCGGTCTGCATGGTCACAAGTACGCCATTGACGCGGCTGTGGCTGAGGCCGCAGTGCGGCAGCAGCATCCAGTGGTCATGCTGACATCCGGCATCGACGACATGACCAAGCTGTGCGGCGACCGGGTCCGGCTCGTCGCTGTGTGAGGCGCGCACTGGGTGGCCGAAGGAGTTCAAAGCGGGCCCGGAGCAGTGGGGTGGAGAGCATGCCCCTGCCGCCGATCGCCTACCTGGTCAGCGACGCCTCCGCGATCGGCGCCCCGGCTGAGCCGTGACGGTGTGTTCGCGACCGCAACCCGAGGGGGGTGTGCTGACGTGTCAGCACGAGGATCGGATCGAGGCGGATCGAGCGTGATCCAGAAGGATTTACGCAGGC
The DNA here is from genome assembly GCF_036227245.1 of Streptomyces sp. NBC_01477. Taxonomy (GTDB): domain Bacteria; phylum Actinomycetota; class Actinomycetes; order Streptomycetales; family Streptomycetaceae; genus Actinacidiphila. Next base: position 4,517,471 of record NZ_CP109445.1, on the reverse strand, counting down.
CGGCGGCCCCTCTCGCCCGGTTCGCGCGAGAGGGGCCGCCGGCGTCCGGTACGCATGGCGTACGCATCAGGCCGCGGGCGTGCTCCCGCGGTGCCGAGCCCTTGGCCGGGGGGAGCCCCCGGCGGTCGCTGCGGGCAGGTCCCAGGCGCTGTGCCTGCGACGGCAGGTCGCCCGGTGCCGCGCGGCGCCTGGGGGGACGGCGGGGATGGTGAGGGCGCGTCAGTGGTGGGGGCCGTGGCGGCCGAGGGTGTGCACGGGGGTCGCGCCGGGGCGGGTCCACTGCGGTACGGGGCGGCTGGTCGGGCCCCAGGTCGCGGCGCCGTCGGCGTCCGAGCGCCAGTACCAGCAGGCCTGGTGGCCCTTGGACGGGTGCTCCTCGCGGGCATCGCCGATCACGGGCCGGCCCTCGGGGTCGTCCTCCCACGCCTCGCCGCGGCCGTACGGCGTCATGTCGAGCAGGGCGAGGGAACCGTTGACGGGCTCATTGCCGCGGCCGGTCGTGGAGTAGGTGAGGAACACGCGGTCGCCGTCGCGCAGGAAGGCGGCGAGGTGGCCCATCTGTCCGCCGATCGGCGCGGCCACGCCCCGCACCGAATACCAGGGCTGGGTGTAGCCCATGAACTCGACGTAGGCGGCCACCTCGTCCCACCGGCCCGAGGTCAGGACGGCGAAGGAGACGCCCCGGGCGTTGAGGTAGACGGCGTCCTTCGCGTGCCAGGCGGTGGTGGTGCAGCCCTCGCACTGCCCCTGGTGCGGCGCGCCGTCGTACCACATGTGCTGGTAGACCACGAGCTCGTCGCGCCCCTGGAACAGGTCGAGGAACGGGACCGGCCCGTCGGGTCCGACGACCTCGGCCGTCCCGTCGAGCTCGACCATCGGCAGCCGCCGCCGGGCCGCGGCGATCGCGTCGCCCTCATGGGTGTGCGCCTTCTCGCGGACCAGCAGCTCCTCGCGCGCCGCCTGCCAGGTGGCCAGGTCGACAACCGGCGGCGTGCCGGGGAGGTCGCTGCTCGCGTTGCCGGGCGTGGTCGTCATGGTGCCCTCCGTGGTGTCTCGTGCCGGGCAGCGTCGTACGACGCTCAGCAGGACAGACTCACGTCCCGGCCGGAACTCATCGCTGCGGAGGGCGCCCTCGGCCACGTCGGGCCGGCCCGCTCAGCCCCGCGCCCCAGGAAGAAGCACAGCCGGGGTCGACGGGGCTGTCGGGGGTGCGGGCGACGGTGTCGCCGTGGTGGCGGTAGCGGTCGTTGACGACGTGCTGGGCTTCGTTCAGGCCCGGGCCGGAGCCGCGGCCGGCGTCGAAGACCGTGCGGACCGCCCGTATGAAGGCGTCCTGGAGCACGTACCCGTCGACCTGCTCGCGGACGCCGGCCGGCGGCCGCTCTCCCACCGCTCGTCCATGACCGTGTCCCGCGTGCTCCCCCGACCGGCCCCGCGGACCCGGGATCAGTAGCCCGGCTGCTTCGCCAACTGCTCGCGGTGCGCGGCGATCTCGGGCTGGTAGACCTGGGCGTCCCAGTCCTCGGGGGCGACCGGCGTCAGGGCGATCGAGACCGCGCTCTCGCCGACCCCGAACGCCTCCTGGACGGCGGCCGTCAGCTGCTCCACCAGGCGGGCCTGCTGCTCGGCGGTGAGGGGCTTCGGGAAGTGCTGGATGGTCACGTGGGGCATGGGAGCTTCCTTGTCTGTTGTTCGGCCTGGTCCGCCGCCGGTCGTGGTGCGGCCCGCAGGAGCGCTTTGACCAGCTCGTCCACGCCCGGGTCGCGCAGCATCCCGTAGTGGCCGGCCTCCAGGTGGACGACGGCGGGCGGGGCGGCCGTGCGGCCCTGGACGCGTTCGATGAAGGAGGGTTCGTCGCCCTGGGCACGGAAGACCGTGACGGGTGCCGAGACCCGGCGGGCGGCCGGATCGATGTGATCGTAGGTGAATCCGTAGGTGCGGCGGACGACGGTCACCACCCGGCGGATCAGCCCGGGGTCCAGCTGCGGGAACCGGCGGTCGATGAACCGCGCGAAGCTCTCCGCGTCGGTGGTCTCGCGCAGGCACTCCTTCAGGACCGGGCCGCTCACCGTGCTGCCGAAGACGGAGAAGAGCAGGGTGGTGAAGACGGGATCGGCGAAGTCGGCCGCCGCCGCCTGCCCGGGGGCGCCCGCCACCCGCGGCGAGCCCGGTGCCAGCAGGAACAGCTGCTCCACCCGCTCCCCCGACTGCTCCAGCTGCCACGCCGTCTCGAAGGCGACCCGCGCGCCGAAGGAGTAGCCCCACAGCGTGTACGGACCCGCCGGCTGGACCTGCCGCAGCGCCGCGACGTCGGCGGCGGCCATCTCCTCGATGGTCGGGAACGGCGTCTCGCCCTCGTTGATCCCGTGCGACTGGACGCCGTAGAACGGGCGTTCCCCGGGCGCGCGGGCCGCGAGCAGCCGCAGATTCATCGTGAAGCCGCCGAGCCCCGGCCAGCAGAAGACCGGCGGCCCGTCGCCCCCGGCCCGTAGCGGCGCCAGCCGGGAGGCGGTGGCGGCGGCCCGGGCGCTCACCGCCTCGGCCAGCTTCGCCACCGTGGGCGCCTCGAACAGCACTTGGGGCGGCAGGCCGCAGCCGAACGCCTCGTTGATCCGCTTGACCAGCGCGACCGCGATCAGCGAATTCCCGCCGAGCTGGAAGAAGTCGTCGTGCACGGAGACGGAGTCCCGCCGCATCGCCGTGCCCCACAGGGCGCACAACCGCGCCTCGACCCGGTTGCGCGGCTCCACCACCGGACGCGCGCGGGCCGCCGCCTCGGCCACGTACCCCTGGAGGGCCTTGGTGTCGAGCTTGCCGTTCGGGGTGTGCGGCAGCCGGGGCAGGACGAGGATCTGCCCGGGGAGCATGAATTCGGGCAGGGAGGAGGTCAGGTCCTCCCTGATCAGCTCCGCCGGACCCTTCATGTGCACCTGGTCCTCGTACATGCCCTCGTGGCTGATCTGCTCCTCGCTGACCTTGCCGCCGACGACGAAGTACGAGGGCCCGGTGCGCTGGCCCGCCTCCCGCAGGATCGCCGCCATGCGCCTGGCGGCGGGCAGGTCGTGGCCCGCGCGGGAGCTGTAACCCGCGGACATGAAGCCCAGGTTGGCGGTGTTCATCATCAGGCGCTGCAGTTCGCGGCCCAGCTCCAGATAGCTCATCCGCTCCCCGCGCTGCCCGGCCGCGGGGCCGACGAGGGTGATGCCGAAGCCGGACCGCTCGTAGACCGCCTGGTTGATGGCGATCACATGCCGCTTGAGGACCAGCTGGTCGCTGATCCGGTGCAGGCCGCCGTCCCGGTAGCGGTACTGGCCGCTGGGCAGTCCTGCCCCGCTGCCGGGGTGGAACTGCACGTAGATGTCGGGGGACTTCCGCGTGCGCGCCGCCGTCCAGGGCGCCAGCGCGAAGGAGCCCAGGTAGTAGTCGCCCTCGGCGCAGCCCAGCCGGCGCGGCAGGCCGCTGTCGTACGCCGCCTCGGCCAGCGCGAGGCCGTGGGCGGGCAGCACCTCGTCGAACAGGCCGGCCATGTGGCCGGCCTCGATCTCCAGGACCTCCTGGATGTTCTTCTTGTACACCGGTTCGATCGCCGATCTGCGGCCGATGAAGTGCACCCGCGCCCGGGGCTGTGCGGACGCCTCGGCGCCGTGGACCAGCACCAGTTCGTGGTCGACCGGGTGGTAGTAGTAGCAGCCCGCCGCCAGGCCCGCGATCCCGGCCAGCTCCAGGTACAGCTGCGTCGCGTAGAGCGAGCCGGGGGAGGCGTAGGCGTACTTCGGCAGCAGGCGCTCCCCGCTGAGGTGCTGGCCGAAATTCCGCAGCAGGCCGCCGAGTTCGGCCAGGGTCAGTTCCTCGGGGCGGCGCGATCCGGCGCCTTGTGCCGTACGCCCGAGCGCCGCGAGGACGTCCGCCGCCGCGAGCTGGTCGCCCTCGTAGAAGCGGTACGTCTTGCGCGCGAAGGCCCGGCGGCGCTGCTCGGGGCCGGCGGCGGCGCCGGGCAGGCGTACGGCGGGCCGGCCCGACAGGTCGGCCGCGTCCCGCACGCCCGGGTTCGACAGCTGGGCCTTGACCTGGAGCTTGGACGACTTCGACACATGGTGGTCCGCGTGCTCGCCCTGGTCCATCAACGCGGCCTCGCGCGGGCTCAGTTCGATGCACGCCACCAGGTGCTGGGAGCCGGTGCGCGGGTCGGTGCGCAGCAGCACGGCGGCGTTCCTGACCCAGTCGTGGGCCTCGATGGCCAGCCGTATCTCGTCCAGCTCGATACGGAAGCCGCGCAGCTTGACCTGGTTGTCGGCCCGGCCGGCGAACTGGGCCGTGCCGTCGGGATTGAAGTGGGCCAGGTCGCCGGTGCGGTAGAGCCGTTCGTGGCCCGGCTCGGACGCGCCCGCGGCGGTGTTCGGCAAGAAGCGCTCGGCGGTGAGCAGCGGCTGGTGCAGATAGCCGCGGGCCAACTGGATGCCGCTGATGTGCAGTTCACCGGTCGTGCCCGGCGGCACGGGACGGCCCTCGGCGTCCAGGATGTGATAGCGCAGGCCGGTCACGGGCGTGCCGATCGGCAGGGCGCCGGGGCCTTCGCCGAGGGCGGCGGGATCGACGGTGTGGGCCGAGGTGTTGATGGTGCACTCGGTCGGGCCGTAGAGGTTGACCAGGGCGGCCCCCGGAAGTGCCGAGGCCAACTGCCCGGCGAGCGAACGGGACAGTGCCTCGCCGCCGCTGAAGAGGTGGGTGAGCGAGGTGCAGCGGTCGAGCGCGTCGGTGTCGACCAGGGCCTGCAGCAGGGTCGGCACGCACTGGAGGGTCGTGACGCCGTGGCGGACGACGGCCTCGATCAGGCGGGTGGGATCCCGGTGGATGCCGCCCGACCCGACCACCACCCGGCTGCCGTACGCGGGCGCCAGGATCTCCCACTGGGCCGCGTCGAAGCTGACCGGGGTCTTCTGGAGCACGGTCGCGCCCGCGCCGAGCCCGAAGGAGTCGGCGAGCCAGCGCATCTGGTGCGCGATGGAGCGGTGCTCGATCGTCACGCCCTTGGGCCTGCCGGTGCTGCCCGAGGTGTAGATGACGTACGCCAGATCCGCCGGGCGCGGGCCGCCGGGCAGATCGGCGGATTCCTCGTCGGACCGGCCCTTGGCGAAGTCCACGACGTCGTCGAGGGTGATGACGACGGTTTCCGCGCCGAGGAACTCAGCGAGCCGGTGGCGCAGCGATTCCTGGGTGAGCACGACGGCTAATCGGGCATCGCGCACAATATGGTGAATGCGCTCTTCCGGATAGTCGGGCGAGAGCGGAAGATAGGCGCCGCCGGAGCGCAGAACGCCCCAGGCACCGATCACCAGATCCAGCGAGGGTTCGACGAAGAGCCCCACGCCCGCGTCCGCGCCGACGCCGAGGTGGTACAGGTAACGTGCCACGTCGGCGGCCTGGTCGGCCAGTTCGCGGAAGGTGAGCGACTCGCCCTCGTGGACCACGGCGATGTCGCCGGGGCGGGCGAGCGCCTGCGAATCCAGCAGTTCCGGCAGGCATGTTCCAGCGGCGTCCAGGCTCTTCATCAACGTACCCCCGTATTCGGATGGGGCCTCGACCTCGCGCTCGAACGTACGGATTCGCGCCGGGCTGCGCGCCGCGGGGGACCCCCGCAATCAGTGCAGTGCGGCAACCCGAACCATGGGCGGCGTGGCCATCGCGCACGCGGAGCGGCAGGTTTTGGGCGAGCACGTGCCCCGCAGCGCACGGAAACCCGGGACGCGTGTCGAGCCGAAGTGATCCGGAGGGCCCCGTGACCGAACCAACCACCGGCCGTGTCGTCGGCTCGCTCGATGAACTCGTGGGCAATACGCCGATGTTGCGGCTGCGCCTGCCCGGGCTGCCCGCCGACGCGCGCGTGCTGGCCAAGCTGGAGGCGGCCAACCCGCTGTCCAGCATCAAGGACCGGGCCGCCCTGTTCATGCTGCGCGCCGCCGAGGAGTCGGGGGCGCTGCTGCCCGGCGGGACGGTCATCGAGTCCACCTCGGGCAACACCGGTATCGCGCTCGCCGCGCTGGCCGCCGCCCGCGGCTACGCCTGCCGGATCGTGCTGCCCGACAACGCCTCGCGGGAGCGCCTGCTGACCTTGCGGATGCTCGGCGCCGAGGTCGAGTTCACCGACCACACCCTCGGCTTCGCCGCCTGTGTGGAGCGGGCGGAGAAGCTGCACGCCGAGACCGACGGGTCCTGGTACGCGGGCCAGCACCTGAACGCCGACAACGTCCGCGCCCACTACGAGACGACCGGCCCGGAGATCTGGCGGGACACCGGCGGCCGGGTCGACCACCTGGTGTGCGGCGTCGGCACCGGCGGCACCCTGACCGGTATCGCGCACTACCTCAGGGAGCGCAATCCCCGGCTGAACGTCGTGGCGGTCGAGCCCGCGGGCTCGCCCCTGCTGTCGGGCGGCGCGCCGGGACCGCACCGCATCCCCGGTCTGAACGGCGGATTCACCAGCCCGGTCACGGATGTCGCGGCCATCGACGAGGTGATCGTCGTCGCGGACGAGGACGCCGCGGCCACCACCCGCGCCATCGCCGCCGCCACCGGGCTGCTGGTCGGCGTCTCCTCGGGCGCCGCCGCCCACGGCTGCGTGGAATTGGCGCGCCGGCACGACCTGGCCGGGGCCACCGTCGCCACCGTCTTCCCCGACACCGGGGAGCGCTACCTCAGCTGGTGGCCCGACGCCGGGGAGAGCCCGGCCGCGGTCGGCGCGGCGCTGCGGCCGGCCGGATGAGCAGGGTGCGGGCCTCGCCCTCGCTGCGCCGGCGGATCGGGGAGACCCTCGACGTCATCGTGGCCCGCGACCCGTCGGTCCGGTCGCGCACCGAGGCGCTGCTGCACCCGACCGTGCTGACCCTGCTGGGCTACCGCACCGGCAACTTCCTCTACCGGCACCGCCGTTACCTCATCGCCCGCCTGGTGTGCACCGCCACCAAGGTCCTCACCGGAGGCATCGACATCCACCCGGGCGCGCGGATCGGCCGGCGGTTCTTCGTCGACCACGGCAGCGGGGTGGTGGTCGGCGAGACCGCCGTGATCGGCGACGACGTATCGCTCTTCCACCAGGTCACGCTGGGCTCCTTCGGCTGGTGGCACGAGCAGGAGCACGCGCGGCGGGGCGCCCGCCGCCATCCCCGGCTCGGCAACGGCGTCACCGTCGGCGCGGGGGCGACCTTGCTCGGGCCGATCACCGTCAGCGACGATGCACTGATCGGTGCGATGTCCCTGGTGCTCAGCGATGTGCCCAAGGGGGTGCATGTACGCGCCCCGGAGGCGGTCGTCGGCCATGCGCCGGCCCTGGCACCTCAGGACAGCCCGCGCACGGAACCGCAGCCTCCACACCGGAACGGATCGGAACGCACCCATGAATCCTGAGCGTTCGCTGCTGCTCGTCGGCGCCACCGACGAAACAGTGGCCAAGGCCAAGCAGTTGGGCTTGTACGTCCTGCTGCTCCAGCACCCCACCAAGGTCAGCGCCGAGCAGGAACGCCTCGCCGACCTGCTGGAGGTGGTCGACTACACCCGCTGGGACCTGGTGGAGCCGATAGCCGAGCGGCTCCGGGACACCCCCGGTTTCGCCGCCGCCACCTCGATCACCGAGCCGGGCCTGGAGAACGCGGCCCGTATCAACGACCTGTTCGCCCTGGGCGGCACCGGCTACGAGGTCACCCGGCGCTTCCGCGACAAGGCGGCCATGCGCGAGCACCTGGCCGGGCTCGACCCCGACGCGGTCCGCGCCCGGCCGCTGCGCGGGCGCGATGACCTGGACGCCTTCGGCGAGCGCGTCGGCTACCCCTTCATCGTCAAGCCGACCGACGCCACCGCCAGCATCGGGGTGCAGCGCCTGGACGGTCCCGCCGACGCCGACCGGGTCTGGGCCGAGGTGCGGCGGCTGTCGGGCACCAGGACCGACCGGGTCTCGACGCTGATGCTGCTCCAGGACTTCCTGATGGAGGAGTATCTCGACGGCCCCGAATACAGCGTGGAGTCCTTCAGTTCTGCCGGGCGCCATGTGGTCATCGCCGTCACCGAGAAATTCACCGACCCCGCGCACTTCGCCGAACTGGGGCACGCGGTCCCCGCCCGGCTCGGCGCGGCGGTCGAGGAGCGGGTACGCGCGGCCGTCACCGGCTTCCTCGACCGGCTCGGCGTCGAGGACGGCGTCTGCCACACCGAGGTGCGCATCGGCGCCCGCGGCCCCCGCGTCGTCGAGAGCCAGAACCGGATCGCCGGCGACGCCATCACCGACCTGGTGCACAGCGTCTACGGCATCGACACCATCACGCTCGCCCTCGGCGCGCCCTTCGGCCTGGCCGAGAAGCTGCCCGACCGGCCGGAGGCGCACGGCGGGGCCGCCGTACGGTCGGTGGTCGGCCGGCCGGGCGACACCGTGGAGTCGGTGGACGGTGTGGCCGAGGCGCAGGCGCTCGCCGACGTGCTCGCGGTACGCATCAGCGCCAAGCCCGGGGAGACGGTGCGCCCGCTGCGGGACAACTGGGACCGCCTCGGCCTGGTCGCGGTGACCGGCGAGGACACCACCGCGGCGATCCGGCGCGGCGCCGAGGTCATCGGCGGCGTGGTGAAGGTCAGGGTGAAGGACCCCGACGGCCGGCCGGGCCTGGCCGAGGCGGCGCCGGTCAGCGACCGGACGGTGATGCCGGCATGAGCGTCCTGATCCTGCACCGCAACGCCTTCGCCGCCTTCCCCTACCGCCGGTGGCTGGACGGCGACGCCCCCGGCCTGGACGGCGGCACGCCGTACGCCGGGGACATCGTCGTCCTCGCCGCCCGCGACAAGATCGAGCTGGCCGGCGAGGAGGTCCCGGGCGAGCGCGACCACGACGTCACCCGCCTCGAACTCTTCGACACCCTCGACGACGAGGCGGTGCCGGCCCGCGCGCTCGCCCTCGCCGAGGAGTACGGGGTCACGCACGTCATCGCCCACCACGAGGCGGACGTCGTCCTGGCCGCCCGGCTGCGCGAGCGCCTCGGCCTGGACGGGGCGTGGAGCGCCGACATCACGCCCTTCCGCGACAAGGCCCTGATGAAGCGGCTGGCCCAGCGGGCCGGTATCGAGGTCGCCCCGCACACCGTCCCCGCCACCGCCGCCCAGGCCCGCGACTTCGCCGGCCTGCACGGCTTACCCGTGGTGCTCAAGGACCGGGCCGGCTACAACTCCATCGGCCTGCGGATCATCGCCGACCGCGACGAGCTGGAGCTGCGGCTCGCCGAGGCCTACCAGGACGGCGCGCGGGACGACCTGCTCATCGAGTCCTACGTGCCCGGGCGGATGTGCCATGTCGACGGGCTGGTGGTGGACGGCCGCACGGTGGCCGCCTGGCCGTCCCAGTACCAGTACGACCTGGCCTCCTTCGGGGCCGACCCCGGTCCGCGGGTGGACCTGACCCTGGACGTGGACGATCCGCTCACCCCGCGGCTGCTCGCACTGGTCGAGGAGACCCTGGCGGCGCTCAAGCCCGAGGGCTCCCGGCTGCGCACCCACGCCTTCCACGCGGAGGTCTTCCACACCCCCGACGACCGCCTGGTGCTGTGCGAGATCGCCGGCCGGTCGGGCGGCGCGAAGATCAGAGAGGTCTTCGAGACCCTCTTCGGAATCCAGCTCGCCGTGCAGGTGACCCGCGCGGAGGCCGGCCTCCCGCTGCCCGCGGTCGAGGGCGCCGCGGACGACGCGGGCCGCCTGCGGCCGCGCTGCATGTCGGGGCAGGTGCTCACGATGAAGCGGCCGGGACTGGTGCGCTCGCTGCCCGCCGTGCCCGACGAGGACTGGGTCAAGGGCTTCTGGCTCTTCGCCGAGGAGGGCCAGGTGATCGCCCCGGCCGCGGGCTCCGCCGACTTCCTCACCGCGGCGGTGGGTTCGGCCCCGACCCGTACCGAGTGCGAACGCCGGCTGCGCGCCCTGGGCGCCCGGGTCATCGCCGGGACGACGATCGTGGCGCCCACCGGGACCAGCGCCCTGGCGGAGGCGCGATGAGGCGGCGGCTGTCGTCCGTGCGCACGACGTACATGCTCGGCATGGTCGTCGACGCGACCGGCAGCGGCATGTACGTCCCCCTGTCGCTGCTCTACTTCCACCACGTGACCGGTCTGTCGCTCACCCGGGTCGGTGTCATCGTGACGACCGCCTCGGTGATCGGCCTGGTCAGCAACCCGGTCGCCGGCATCCTCATCGACCGCTTCAGCGCCCGCGCCGTACTGGTGGGGGGATACGTGCTGCGCGCCGCGGCCTTCTGCACGTATCCGCTGGTCCACAACGGCGTGGTCATGTTCGCGGTGGTGCTGCCGGTCGCCCTCGGCGACACCTCCTACCCGCCGGCCATCCAGTCCTTCGTGGCGGAGATCGTGCGGGGCACCGAGCGGGACAAGCTGCTCGCCCTGCAGCGCAGCCTGCGCAATGCGGGGCTGGGCGTGGGCGGCCTGATCGCCGGCGCGGCCCTCGCCATCGGCGACTCCGGCTACTACGTCGTCGTGCTCGGGGCCGCCGCCGGCTATCTGCTGTCGGCCGGGCTGCTCAGCACGATCCGCCCCAGTGCAGCGGCGCAGCCGGCCGGCGGCCGGGTCTCCCGCAAGGGCGGCTACCGGATGGTGGCGCGCAACCGCCCCTTCCTCGGTCTGACGCTGCTGAACATCCCGACGGCCTTCGGCTACATGGTGCTGTCGGTGGCACTCCCGGTGTACCTCACCCGCAACCTGGACGCGCCCGTCTCGCTGGTGGGCTTCCTCTACGCGGTCAACACGGTCGGCATCGCGCTGTTCCAGATCCCGGTCAGCCGGGTCGTCGTCCGCTATCGCAGGACGCGTGCGGTGGCGCTCGGCGCGAGCATCTTCGCGCTGTCCTTCGTCACCTTCGCGGTGCTCGGCGGCCTGTCGACCGGGGCCGCGCTGGTCGTGGGGGTCTTCACCGCGACCGCCGCCTTCACCGTGGGCGAGCTGCTGCACGGCGCCACGGCCTCCGCGCTGGTGGCCCAGGCCGCGCCGGAGGAGACCCGCGGCCGTCATCTCGCGGTCTACCAGCTGTCGTGGGCGGTGCCCATCGCGCTCGCGCCGACGGTGCTCACCGGCCTGCTGTCGGTGTCGGCCACCGGGATGTGGCTGCTGCTGGCCGCGGCCACGGCGGGCTCCGCGCTGGGTGTGCTGCGCCTCGAGCGCACCCTGCCCGCCGCCGCGGTGCATCCGGTGCTGCCCGGGGCGGCACCGGCCCTGTCCACGACCGGATCCACCAGAAAGGTTGCGTGACCGCCATGGGGATGTCCAGCTGGCGCGTGCTCGGCGAAGAGGACCCCGAATTCACGGAGGAGGAGGTCGCGGGACAAAGCGGCCTGGTCAGCCAGCTGCGTCCGCTGATAGCGGAGTTGAGCAAGCCCGGCGACCTGGTGTTCGATCCGTTCGCGGGCTGGGGCACCACGCTGGTGGCCTGCGCGGCCGAGCGGCGGCTCGGGGTCGGCATCGAGATCAACCCGTCCCGGGCGGAGGAGGCGCGGCAGCGCGTCGCGCGCTATCCGGAGCAGCGCATGCTCTGCGGCGACGCCCGCAGGCCCCCGCTCGACCCGGACACCGTGGACCTGGTCCTGTGCGACCTGCCGTACTTCGGCACCGACCTGGACCTCGAAGCGCCCGACCCGGGCCAGATGTACGCGCTGCGCGACTACGACGTCTATCTGGCGGCGCTCGACGAGATCTTCGCGGCCGTCGCCCGGGTGATGCGGCCGGGCGCCTACGCGGTGATCGCCGTGCAGAACCGGCGGATCGCCGACCGGTTCGTCCCGCTGGCCTGGGACGCCTCGCGGGTGCTCGGCCGCCATCTGACCCTGGGGGACGAGCGCGTCCACCTGTACGACTGGCCGGTCAAGGACGAGGACGACCCGATGCGGACGAACCGTTCGCACGAGTATCTGCTGATGGCCCGGAAGTGACCCGGCCCAGCGCGTACACGTCCGTCCCGGGCGCGTGGTCCGGCAGGGGCTCGGCCGGTGCGGGGCGCGCGGCGGCGTATTCGCTGCGCGCCATCCGGTAGCCGAGCTGGAAGCGGTGCTGGGCGCCGTACTGCTCGCGCAGCGAGGCGATGTGCCCCTGCACGGACCGCAGGCTCATGCCGAGGCGGCGGGCGATCGCCTTGTCGGAGCGGCCCTCGACCAGCAGCGCCTTGATGGCCTGCCGCATGTCGGGCACGACCTCGCCGGCGGCGTCCGCGGCCCGCACCGGACGGAAGGGGAAGCGCTCGGCCCGTACCCAGGCCCGCTCGAAGACGTCGCTGAGGAAGGCGACGACGGCGCGGTCCTGGATCAGCGCGGCGCTGTGGCGGTGCTCGCCGCCGGGGATGAAGGCGACCTCGGCGTCGACGATGATCAGCCGGTCGAAGAACTCAGGGAGGGTGCGCACCTGCCCGCCGTACGCCAGGACCTGCTGCACGTACTTCTTCGCGGGCTCGGAGAAGCGGGCGCTGTGCTGGAAGAGCGTCCGCATGGCGACCCCGCGCGTCAGCGGGTCCCGGACCGCCGCCAGGGCCTCGTGCAGGGTGGCACCGGGGCCGGGTCCGTCCGGCTGGGCCGTGAGGATCTCGTGCTTCGCGCGCCATAGCGCCTCGTTGATCGCGTCCTGGACCGCTGCCTGGCCGTCGAGGTGGCGGATACGGCCGGGCGCCTCGGCGGTCCCGGCGCCGGCGCCTTCGGCGAGGACGAGCTGACCCGCGGTTTCGATGGCGTAGCGCTCAAGGCTGCTGAGGGTGTCGGCGATCCTGAGCAGGGACTGCAGCGGTAAGTTCGGAGGGGGCAGGGTCTCCGGCGTCGGTGTACTGCCTGCGCTCATGAAAATCTTCCTTTCCATGGACTCGACCTGGGCACGGCGCCAGGGCCGCTGGTGCGGGCGCGCCAGCGGCCGGTCGTGAGCCGGGCGCAGGGGAGCACGTCGGGAGTTCTTCCGGCTTCCGCGGGACGTGCGGTGCCCACCGGGCTCGCGGCGCGGCAGGGCGCCGGCGCCCGGTGGCGGGCAGGCGGGACGGCGGTGCGGTCGGGACGGCCCGCCCGGGGGTGATCCGGCTAGCGGTGCGCGCCCGGCCGGCGGCCACCGGGCAATTGATCAGCGGTCGAATACCGGCGCCGGAGGAGATCGACTCGATCCTCGGGCCCTCGACGGCCTTTCACGGGCTTTGGTTCCGGCCGACATCGACGCACACGCATATGATTCCCCCGTTTCGCGAAACCCCGGCGCCCCCGCGGCCGACTGCTGTGCGGCGGCCAAATGCGGTCGGGCACCGTACCCGCAGGCCTCGCCCCTTCCAGATCCCTCGTGAACGTTCAAGAAGTCTGCAATACAAGTGACGAACACTCAAGGGATTCCGGATCACAACTCTGGGCCGCCCGGCGGAATGCGGGGCTCAGTGCCAGGTCGCGGCGGTCCTACGGCGGCGCGGGTCCCCGCGGGCCTCGGACAATTCAGGACGGTCCCTTGCGGCGGACACCCCGGCCATGGATCTTGAAACGACGGCCGGATGACGGGCGGTGCGGACGGATTCAGGGCACATGCCCCGGTAAAGTCCCCGCCGGCGGCGAATCCGGCGGCGGGATTTCCCGCGGCCCGCGGCACGGTCATTTCTGCCGGGCCGCACGGGGAATTGCCTGTTCGTAGGCCCCTTCGCCCTGTGCGGGTGAAGGGGCCACGTGCTTTCCCGGGGTGCCGGGCCGGATCAGACGGGGGTGGCGGCCGGCCAGAGGGCGTCGATGGACTTCTCGGCGCCGGCGAGGCTCTCGTCGGCCAGCGGGATCAGGTCGGACATGGCCGGGTTGACCTTGGCCAGGGTCAGTTCCGCGGTGATGAAGCGCGGGGTCAGGCCGGTCAGGGCGACGCCGTGCGGCAGCCACTGCTCGGCGTGGTCCCAGCCCTCGCGGGGCGTGCCGGGGGCGTAGCCGCCGCCGCGGGAGAGGAGAACGATGAAGTCGCGGCCGCCGAGCAGGCCCTCGCGGGTCTCCGGGTCGAAGGACAGGCCGACGGCGATCAGGTGGTCGACCCAGGACTTCACGGCGCTGGGCGGGCCGAAGTTGTAGACGGGCAGGCCGAGCAGCACGGTGTCGGCCGCCAGCACCTCGCCGACGACCTCCTCGCTCAGCGCCCAGGCGGCGGCCTGTGCCGGGGTGCGGTCGGCGGCCGGCACGGATCCGGCGTGGGCGGTGCTCGCGACGACGTGCGGCAGCGGGTTCTCGCCCAGGTCGCGGTAGGTGACGGTGCCCTCGGGGTGGGCGGCGCGCCAGGCCGCGGCGGCGCGGGCGGTGAGCCGGCGGCTGGTCGAGTTGGCGCCCTGGATGCTGGAGTCTATGTGCAGCAGGTGAGGCATCTCATTGACCTTTCGTTATTGGTTTGCGTAACACCAACGATTTATACCACGACATGTTTCCTGCGTGTCCGGATAGACTGCATGGATGGCCTCCCTGCCCGTGCTGAACCAGCCGCCGAGGCGGTCGGGCGCGCTGCTCGACAACCTGGCCCGGCGGATGCGCCTGCACGCCGAATCCGTGCTGGAGCCGCTCGGGCTGCGCCCGCGGCATCTGGTGACGCTGACCGTGCTGCGGGACCGCGAGGGAAGCACGCAGCAGGCGCTCGCGACGACGCTGATGATGGACCGGGCGACGGTGGTCGGACTGCTCAACGATCTTGAGGCGGACGCCCTCGTGGAGCGGCAGCGCTCGCCCGAGGACCGCAGGCGGCACATCGTGCGGCTGACCGACCGCGGGGCCACGCTGCTCGCGAGGGCGGAGTTCGCGCTCGCGGCGGTGGAGGACGAGGTGCTGTGCGCGCTGGACGACAAGCAGCGGGCCACTCTGTACGACCTGCTGCTGCTCGCCGCGTCCGGGACGGTGCCGGACTGCGGGGCCGCCGCGGTAGAGGCGGCGCCCGACGAGGCCTGCGACCCGATGGCCCACGGGGCCTGCCTCCCCGCGCCGCAGCGGCCCGCGCGGGACTGACCCGGGCAGGCCCGGACTCCCGGACCCGGCGCCCGGCGTGAGCCGATGGTGCGGCACGCCTGTTCCCGACGCCGGTGCGACACAATCGGGGCGTGATGTTCGGCATCCTCGGCGCGACGCGGGCTCTGGGCACGGACGGCGCCGAGCTGGCGCTGGGCGGCCCGCGGCGGCGCGCGCTGCTCGCCCTGCTGCTGCTGGACGCCGACCGGACGGTGAGCGGCGAGCGGCTGATCGACGGGCTCTACGGGGAGCATCCGCCGGCCGGGGTCGGCAACGCCGTGCAGTCCCAGGTCTCCCGGCTGCGCCAGGTGCTGCCGGTGCCGATCGAGGGGCACCCGGCGGGCTACCGGCTGGTCGTCGCCCCCGACCAGGTCGACGCGCACCGCTTCCAGCGGCTCGGCGCCGAGGGCCGCGAGGCGCTGCTCGGCGGTGAACCGGCGCTGGCCGCCCGGCTGCTGCGCGAGGCGCTGGCCCTGTGGCGCGGCCCCGCGCTGGGCGACGTCGGCGATGCCCCGTTCGCCGCCGCCCAGGTCGTACGCCTGGAGGAACTGCGGACCGGCGCCGTCGAGGACCGCGTCGAGGCCGACCTCGCCCTCGGGCGGCACCGCTCGCTGGTCGCCGAACTCGGTGAGCTGGTGGCGGCCCACCCACTGCGGGAACGGCTCCGCGGCCAGCTGATGCGGGCGCTGTACGGCAGCGGGCGGCAGGGTGAGGCCCTGGCCGTGTACGAGGCGGCCCGGCGGGAACTGGCCGACTCCCTCGGCGCCGACCCGGGGCCCGAACTCGCCGCCGTCCACCTGGCCGTCCTGCGGGGCGAGCCGATGGCGGGACCGCGGGATGTTTCACGTGAAACCGGACCCGGCGGGGATGTTCCACGTGAAACATCGCCAGATCCGGGGCCGGCCCCGGGGCACGGTACGACCTCGGCCGCCGCCCCCGCCGTGCGGCACGAACTGCCCGCCCAGCTCACCAGCTTCGTCGGCCGGGCGGCCGAACTGGACCTGATCGGCGACCGACTGGCCCGGCAGCGGCTGGTGACCCTGATCGGCCCCGGGGGCGCCGGCAAGACCCGCCTGGCGGTCGAGGCGGCCGGGCGCCATCCGCAGGACGCCTGCTTCGTGGAACTGGCCGGGGTGACCAGCGGGGCGGAGATCCCGCAGGCGGTGCTCGGCGCGCTCGGGCTGCGTGACGTCGCCCTGCTGCCCGCGGTCGGACACGCCCCCGCCGGGGCCGCGCCGGCGGTGCCCGACCCCGTCGCCCGGATCGCCGCGGCGCTCGCCGACCGGCCGCTGCTGCTGGTCCTGGACAACTGCGAGCACGTGGTGGCCGACGCGGCGCTTTTCGCCGAGCGGCTGCTCACCGGCTCCCCGCGGCTGCGGATCCTCGCCACCAGCCGGGAGGCGCTGGGTATCACCGGGGAAGCGCTGTGCCCGGTGGCCACCCTCGGCCTGCCGCGGCCCGGCACCGACCGCGACCAGGTGCTGGCCTCCCCCGCCGTGCGGCTGTTCACCGAACGCGCCGCCGCCGTCAGTCCCGGCTTCGACCCGGCGGCCGACCCGGCCACCACGGATGCCGTGCTGCGGCTGTGCACCGCGCTCGACGGGCTGCCGCTGGCCATCGAACTGGCCGCGGCCCGGCTGCGTTCGCTGTCCGTCACCGAGATCGCCGCCCGGCTTGGCGCGCTGCCGGCCGACGACGCCCCGTACAGCCTCGGCGTACGCCCTGACGCGCTGTTCCGGTTGCTGTCCCGGGGCAGCAGGACCGCCCAGCCGCGGCAGCGGACGCTGCGCGGGGTCGTCGACTGGAGCTGGGACCTGCTGCCGGACGACGAACGGGCGGTGCTACGCCGCGCCGCGGTCTTCGCGGGCGGCTGGACGCAGGCCGCCGCCGAGGCCGTGTGCGCCGACGGGGACACCATCGGACCTGACGACGTGCTGGACCTGGTGGCCGCGCTGGTCGAGAAGTCCCTCGTGGTGGCCCAGCACACCGAGGGCGCAGGCCGGGTCCGCTACCGGATGCTCGAATCCATCCGGGCCTACGGCGCCGAGCGGCTGGCCGAGGCGGGCGAGACCGAACGGGCCCACCGCGCGCACGCCGCGTACTTCCTGGACTTCGCCCTGACCGCCGACCCGCACCTGCGCAGCGCCGAGCAGCTGGAGTGGCTGCGGCGGCTCTCCGACGAGCGGGACAACCTCCAGGCCGCGCTGCACCGCTCGCTCGACGTCGGCGACCTCCACGGCACCATGCGGCTGATCGCCGCGCTGTCCTCCTACTGGCTGCTGCGCGGGGTGCGGTACGAGGGGGTCGGTCCGGCGCGGCAGGTGCTGGCGGCGCTCGGGCCGACGCCCCCCGAGGGACTGGAGGAGGAATACGCGCTGTGCGTGCTCGCGGTGGTCAGCGCGCTGTCCGACCCGGCCGGCTTCGCCGCGCACGTGGCGGCGGCGACCGGGATCGTCGAGGGCCTGCACCGGATAGCCCGCCGCTTCCCGGTGCTCACCGTGCTGTGGGCGCCCTTCGCCGGGGTGCCGCAGGGCGACATGAACACCCTGGAAGGCATCGACGCGCTGCTCGCCGACCGGGGCGACCCCTGGTACGAGGCCCTGGCGCACCTCGGGTACGGCTTCCAGGCGTGGCTGGTGCGGGGCGACGCCGATCTGGCGCAGCGCGAGTGCGAGCGGTCGCTGGCCGGCTTCCGCGGCCGGGGCGACCGCTGGGGCCTGATCACCTGCCTCAACGCGCTGGCCGACCTCGCCGACTACCGCGGTGACCTGGCGGAGGCCGTCGGGCTGCTGGACCAGGCGCTGGTGCTGGCCGAGGAGCTGGACTCGGCGCTCGACGTCGCGGACCTGCTCACCAGCCGCGCCGCCTACAGCCTGCGGGCCGGCGACTTCGCCGCGGCCGCCGCGTACTGCGAGCGGGCGGTGACGCTCTCCCGGCGGGCCGGGGCGCCCGAGACGCTGGCGATGGCGCACCGCTGCCTGGCCGACACCGCCCGGCTGCGCGGCGACCTGCCGGCCGCCCGCGCGCTGGCCGAGCAGGCGCTCGCCGAATGCCCCGCCGGCTGGTTCTCCAGCAACAGCACGCGGGTCGCGGTGCTGACCTCGGCGGGCCTGGTCGCCGTCGCCGAGCGGGACGCCGCACGCGCCCACGACTGCTTCAGGGCCGCCGTCACCTTCGACAGCGAGGTGCTCCAGCTGTCGATGAACGCCGCCCACATCGCCGGCGCCGCCGCCGCGCTCGCCCTGCTCGACGGCGACCCCCGGCAGGCCGCCGCGCTGCTCGGCGCCGCCGAGACGCTGCGCGGGCGGCGCCCTACCGGTCCCGACACCGACGCCGCCGCGACCGCCGCCCGCGCCGCCTTGGGCGACGCCGGCTACGCGGCGGCCGTCGCCCGGACCGCCGCCCTGGGGCGCCCCGCGGCCCTCGCCGTCCTGACGTCGTACGCGACCGGGGGCTGAACCGGGCGCCGGTGCGCGGACGGTCAGCGCGCGGTGCGCGAGCGGTCAGCCGCGCCGCGCACGCTGCCGGCATGACGACACCGACCACGCACGACACGAGCGGCGGGATCCTCGCGCGGCAGGGCGGGCGGCGCTGGGCCGTCCTCGCCATCTGCTGCGTCGCCTCCGCACTGCTGGGCATCGACACCAGCGTCCTGAACTACGCCGTCCCCTCGCTGTCCGCGCAGCTCGCCCCGTCCGCCACCCAGCTGCTGTGGATCGTGGACGTCTACGGCTTCGTGCTGGGCGGCCTGCTGATCGTGGCGGGAAACCTCGGGGACCGGATCGGGCGCAAGAAGCTGCTGCTGCTCGGTGTGGCCGGCTTCGGCGCCGCCTCCGCGGTCAGCGCCTACGCGAACAGCCCGGCCACCCTGATCGCCGCCCGCGCGCTGCTGGGGCTGTTCGGCGCCACGATCATGCCGTCCACGCTGTCACTGGTGCGGGCCTCCTTCACCGATCCCAAGGAGCGCACCACCGCGGTCGGCATCAGCGGCGGCGTGGCGGCGGCCAGCTTCGCGCTGGGCCCGGTGGTCGGCGGGCTGCTGCTCGACCACTTCTGGTGGGGCTCGGTCTTCCTGGTCAATGTGCCGGTGATGGCGGTGATCCTGGTGGCGGGCGGGCTGATCCTGCCCGAGAGCCGCAACCCGCGGCCGGGCCGGCTGGACTGGATCAGCGTGCCGCTGTCGGTGCTCGGGATGTTCGGGGTGATCTACGCGATCAAGACCGCGGCGCGTGACGGGGCCGCGGAGCCGTCGGTGTGGATCGCCGCCGGATTCGGCGCCGCGCTGCTGGCGGTCTTCCTGCACCGCCAGACCGTCCTGCCCGAGCCGCTGCTCGACCTGCGGCTCTTCCGCACCCCGGCCTTCTCCGGCGCGATCGGCGCGAACGTCGTGACGCTGTTCGCCGCGTCCGTGCTGTCGCTGGGCTTCTCGCTGTACTTCCAGGTGGTCCGCGGCTGGTCGCCGCTGGACGCGGGGCTGGCCGTGCTGCCGGGGCCGCTGGCCGCCGCCTTCACCGCGCCCGCGGCGGCGCTGCTGATCCCGCTGATCGGCCGGGCGCGCACGGTCGCGGCCGGGCTGTTCCTGATGGGGCTGAGCACCGCGGGGCTCGGCCTGTGCACCCCGCACACCGCCTACTGGGAGCTGCTGCCGGTGGTGGTCGTCAACGGCGCCGGGCTGATGCTCACCTTCGCCGTGACCGCTGACACGATCCTGGCCAGCGCGCCCAGCACCAGGACGAGCGCCGCCGCGGCCATCTCGGAGACCGCGATGGAGCTGGGCGGCGCGCTCGGTATCGCGGTCCTCGGCTCGGTGCTCAGCGCGTACTACCGCAGCGACCTCACGCTGCCGGCCGGCCTGACGGCACGCCAGGCCGGTGCGGCACGCGAGTCGGTCAGCGGCGGCGTCGAGACCGGCCGGCAGCTGCCCGGCGCCCTCGGGCGGCAGGTCGCCGACGCCGCCGGGCGGGCGTTCACCGGCAGCCTGCACACCACGACGCTGATCGGGGGGACGCTGATGGTGCTGGGCGCCGTCGCCGCGCTGATCACCCTCAGGGATGTGCCCGCGGTGCTGGGCGAGCCCGAGCCCGGCCCGGCGCCCGCGGCGGGCTGACCGGTGCGGGGCACGGCCCCGCGGCCCTCGCGGCGCCGCGGGGTCAGTTGTCGTCGCGGCGCGGGTTGTCCTCCTCGTATCGGGTGGCCTCGACCTCGGGGTCGGAGCCGGGGGAGCCGTCGACGTGGTCGATGTGGGCGCCGTTGCCGTTCACCGAGGCCGGAGTGCCGTCCAGCGGGTCGACCACCGTCAGGGTGCTGGTGCCGCTGATCCGTTCGACGGCCTCGTCCGCGTCCGTCGGCTCGGTCGGCTCCACCAGCCAGTCGGGGTTGGCCTGCTTGCTCCACCAGCGCCAGGCCGCGAAGGCGGCGCCGCCGACCAGGCCGGCCACCACCACACCGCGGAAGACCCGGCCGGTGCGCTGCCGGCGGACCCGCCTGCGGACCAGCCGGTCGATGTCCGCGGCCGTCACCTGGCCGCGCAGCGCGTGCAGGGCAGCGGCGCCGCGCAGCACCGCCTCGTTGGTCACCGGCACCGCGACGGCCCGGGTCGCCGCGACAGCGGAACCCACCTTCGGCGCGGTGAAGTCGGCCGCCGTCCTGGCGGTGTCCCGGGTCCGCCGGGCGGCGGTCTCCACAGCTTCCGCGGCCTTCGGCGGCACGGCCGCCCACGCCTGGCCACGGGCCTGCCGCACCTGGGCGGCGAGCTTGGCGTCGTAAGTCTGCTTGGCAAGCGCGCCGGCGTGCTGCGCGTACGTACCGGCCTGCTGTGCGTAACGCGCGGCCTCGTCCTTGGCCGTGCTCGCGTACGGCGCAGCGGCCTCCGCGGCATGCCGCACACTGTCCTTCGTGATGTCGGCCGCGTTGCGCACGCTGTCGATGCGGGTCACAGGAACCTCCTCCTCGGTGGCGTACGTTTTCCGCCTGTCCACCCGGTTTGAAATCATGCCCGGCCGCGCGACGCACGGCATGTGCGGACGGGCATACGGGTCACTCGGCCCGGCCGCCGCGCAGCCCGTTCTGACGGAGAACGGGGGAAGCCCGCACGCCTGCTCGGGGCGTGCAAGGATTTGGCCCTGTCAGCGAAGACTATGGAAGGTAGACCGTGGCCGAGCAGCTCTACGCCACCCTGAAGACGACCCACGGCGACATCGTGGTCCGGCTGCTGCCGAATCATGCGCCCAAGACGGTGGCCAACTTCGTCGGCCTCGCCGAGGGCACCCGCGAGTGGACCGATCCGCGGACCGGCAAGGCATCCCATGACAAGCTCTACGACGGTACGGTCTTCCACCGGGTCATCTCCGGCTTCATGATCCAGGGCGGCGACCCGCTGGGGAACGGAACCGGCGGCCCCGGTTACGAGTTCGCCGACGAGTTCCACCCGGACCTGGCCTTCGACAAGCCCTACCTGCTGGCGATGGCCAACGCGGGACCGGCCACCAACGGCTCGCAGTTCTTCATCACGGTCGCCCCCACCACCTGGCTGACCCGTAAGCACACCATCTTCGGCGAGGTCGCGGACGACGCCAGCAAGAAGGTGGTGGACGGGATCATCAACAGCCCCGCCAATCCGCGGACCGACCGGCCGCTTGAGGACGTCGTGATCGAATCGGTCGTCGTGGAGAAGCAGGCCTGACGTACCCTTCGGGAACATCGCGCCCCGCCCGCACGTCCAAGTGGGCGGGGCGCTCGCGCGTCTCGGAGCGCTGTGACCAGGGGAGTGCGTTCATGGACCAGGCGGTCTGCTGCTACCGGCATCCGGACCGGGAGACCGGCATACGCTGCACCCGGTGCGACAAGCCCATCTGCCCGGAGTGCATGGTCAGTGCCTCGGTCGGCTTCCAGTGCCCGGACTGCGTCCGGCAGGGATCGGGGCACACGCCCCGGCCGCGGACGGTGGCCGGCGGGGTGGTGGCGCACGACCCGATCCTGATCACCAAGATCCTCATCGCGCTGAACGTCGCGGTCTTCGCGCTGGAGCTGGCGGTCGGCGACCGGGTGGTCCAGGACCTGAGCCTGTACGCGGCCTGCACCCCCAAGATGTTCGGCCCGCAGCACTGCGTCGGGGTCGCCGACGGCGAGTGGTACCGGGTGATCACCTCCGCCTTCCTGCACGACCGGGGAAACTACGGCCACATCGTCTTCAACATGCTGTCGCTGTGGTGGATCGGCGGCCCGCTGGAGCGGCTGCTCGGCCGCAGCCGCTACATCGTGATCTATCTGCTCTCCGCGCTGGCCGGCAGCGCCGCTGTGCTGCTGATCACACCGGACGCGCTGACGCTGGGCGCGTCCGGGGCGATCTTCGGACTGTTCGGCGCGACGGCGGTCTTCATGCGGCGGCTGCGCTACGACATGCGGCCGATCCTGATCCTGCTGGTGCTGAACATCGTGTTCAGCTTCACCTGGCCCAATGTCAGCTGGCAGGCGCACCTGGGCGGGCTGGTGGCGGGCACCGCGGTCGCCATAGCGATGGCGTACGCACCGCGGGAGCGGCGGGACGCCGTGCAGTGGGGGACGGCCGCCGGTGTGCTGGTGCTGACCGTGGTGCTCACGGTGATCGCTGTGGCGCAGGTCACGTCCTGAGGGCCGTGACCGCTGGCGTTGATCACACGTTATCCACAGCGGGTAGGGGATCCTGTGCAAGTTGTGCACAACCCGCGTGAACGCCTGTGCGGCTGGTCACTGATCCGGGTTGTCCCGGTTTTCCCGGCAAGATCAGTCCAGTTCGGTGTCCGGACAGCAAACGACCGGTGGCCGATGGTCCCGGCCACCGGTCGTACCGGCGTCAACCTCGTAGAGGTTATCCACAGATCTTCCGACCTTTTCCCCACTGTGGATAACTGTGTGGACAACTACTTCCACTGGGTCGAGACGACGAACCCGCCGGCGATGAAGCCGAAGCCCACCACGATGTTCCAGTTGCCGAACGCGTCCACCGGCAGGCTTCCCTGGGTGACGTAGAACAGCACGATCCAGGCGAGGCCGACGATGAAGAACGCCAGCATCAGCGGGGCCACCCAACTGCGGCCGCCCAGCTTTATGGCGGTGGCGGCCTTCGCCGGGGGCGGGGTGAAGTCGGCCTTCTTGCGGATCCGTGACTTCGGCACGAGGGAGTCTCCTGTCGATGCGCTGCGTAACCGCGCGGATGGTGCGGGGCGGTCCTGGCGGGTATGGGGTGGCAGTCCGGTGCAGGCGAGGAGCACTGCCGCCGCCGGGCGTCCGTTAGCGTAGTGCTTCCTCAGGTTGTAAGGAGACAGCGTACGGTGGCGACGGATTCCGGTGGAAGCGCACCCACCCCCTCCCCACGTGCTGTCACCCGCACCGTAGCGCTGCGAGTGCTCAGTGCGGGAGTCTTCGCACTGGCCGGACTGATCTTCTGGATGAGTTTCGACACCGCCAAGGGCGTGGACATCCGCAGTGACGACCCGCTGCCGAAGCTCTCCGACACCATTCGCACCAAGAACACCCGTAATGGCCAACTGGAGAACCAGCTGACCGGCGTGCGGGACGACGTCGACCGGCTGACCCGGCAGGGCAGCGGCCTGAGCGCCGCCGAGCAGGCCGCGATCGACGCGCTGGCCAGGACGGCGGGCACCGACCCGCTCACCGGTCCCTCGATCGAGGTCACCCTCAACGACGCCCCGCCCAACGCCACCGCCCTGGTCCCCGGCGTCCCCGACCCGCAGCCCAACGACCTGGTGATCCACCAGCAGGACCTGCAGGCCGTCGTCAACGCGCTGTGGCAGGGCGGCGCCAAGGGCATCCGGGTGATGGACCAGCGGCTGATCTCCACCAGCGCGGTCCGCTGCGTCGGCAACACCCTCATCCTGCAGGGCCGCGTCTACTCGCCGCCCTACCGGATCACCGCCGTGGGTGACCAGGCGAAACTGCGGCAGGGGCTCAACAACAGCCCGGCGATCCAGAACTATCTGCAGTACGTGGCCGCGTACGGCCTCGGCTGGAAGGTCACCGCGGCCAAGTCCGTCACCCTTCCCGGCTACACCGGCTCGACCGTTCTTCACTATGCGCAGCCTGTGGGCCGGCCGTGAGAACCGGCCGGTCGGCGGCCTGCGGGAGGGCGGACGCCGAGGTGAAGCCATGACGAAGCTTTGTCCGGCTACCAACCCACTCCGGGGGATCTCCCCTTACTCTGTTCCGGGGAGCCGGAAGGAAAGGGACCGCATGTACGGCTGGATCTGGCGGCATCTGCCGGGCAACGCATGGATGAGGGCGCTGACCGCCCTCGCGCTGGCCCTGATCGTCGTCTACGTCCTCTTCCAGTACGTGTTCCCGTGGGCGGAGCCGCTGCTGCCGTTCAATGACGTGACTGTCGACAATGGGATGGCCGCCGTCCGATGAGCGCACGCATTCTCGTGGTCGACAACTACGACAGCTTCGTCTTCAACCTCGTGCAGTACCTCTACCAGCTCGGCGCCGAGTGCGAGGTGCTGCGCAACGACGAGGTGCAGCCCGCGCACGCGCAGGACGGCTTCGACGGGGTGCTGCTCTCCCCCGGTCCCGGCACCCCGGAAGAGGCGGGGGTGTGCGTCGACATGGTGCGGCACTGCGCGGAGACGGCCGTGCCGGTCTTCGGCGTGTGCCTGGGGGTGCAGTCCATCGCGGTGGCCTACGGCGGCGTCGTCGACCGGGCGCCGGAGCTGCTGCACGGCAAGACCTCACTGGTGACCCACGAAGGCGTCGGCGTCTTCGCCGGGCTGCCGACCCCTTTCACCGCCACGCGTTACCACTCTCTCGCCGTGGAGGGCAGCACCCTTCCGGATGAGCTGCAGGTCACCGCGTGGACGGAGAACGGCATCATCATGGGGCTCCGGCACCGGGACGCGGCCGTCGAGGGTGTGCAGTTCCACCCCGAGTCGGTGCTCACCGAATGGGGGCACAAGATGCTGGCGAACTGGCTCGCCGAGTGCGGTGACGACGCGGCCCCGGGCCGCTCGCAGGGACTCGCACCGGTCGTCGGGAGGGCGGGGGCGTGACCACGCTCCGCCCGGAGCGCCCCGCGGACGGCCCGATGTCGTACGAGGACACCGGGCAGTTCAAAGCTGTCGTGGAGGGGCTGGACGACCCCCTGAACGACCCGCTGCCCGGCCGCCCCCCGGCGGTGCGGGACGAACCGGAGCAGCCGCTCCCCGAGCCGGACTTCCCGGAGCCGGGTCTTCCCTCGCCGGACTTCACCGAGCCGGACTTCCCGGAGACCGCTTTTCCCGAGCCCCCTTTTCCCGGGACATCCGTCGCCGGGCCCGCGGCGGCTCCCCCGTGGGGCCGCGCCCCGGAGCGCGACGAGCCCGCGGCGCGCGTGCGGGAGGAGCCCGGGCCGCCCGTCGCGGAGCCGGCCTTTCCCGGGCCCCACAGCGCCGATATGACGCAGACCGCACGTATGCCCGTCGTGGTCGAGCCGGACCCGCCCGCGCAGGACGTCGGGCCGGACGCGGCCGTACCGCCGCCGCTCGCGCCGCTCGCGCCACCGGGGCCGCCTGGGCCGCCGCCGGACGGGGGAAGGGCCGCCAGGCGCAAGGCCGCGCGGCAGGGCGGCGGTGGCGGTGGTGGTCACCGGGCCGCAGGGCGCGGGGCGAGCGGCCCCGCGCACGGCCCCGGTACGCCCCAGGAGGCGTCCTCAGCGCCGCTGAGCCGGGTGGAGGCCCGGCGGGCCGCCAAGGCCGCCAAGGACAGCCCCGCGGTCGTCGCGAGCCGGATCGTCGGCGAGCTGTTCATCACCACCGGCGTCCTGATGCTGCTCTTCGTCACCTATCAGCTGTGGTGGACCAACGTCCGCGCCCACCAGCAGGCCAACGGCGCCGCGAACAACCTCCGCCACCAGTGGGACAGCGCCTCCACCGACCCCGACCGGGTGCCCGGCACCTTCTCGCCCGGCCAGGGCTTCGCGATCATGTACATCCCCAAGCTGGACGTCAAGGCGCCCATCGCGCAGGGCATCTCGAAGCACAACGTGCTCGACAAGGGCATGATCGGCCACTACGACGGCGAGCTGAACACGGCGATGCCCTGGGACAAGACCGGCAACTTCGCGGTCGCCGCCCACCGCAACACCCACGGCGAGCCCTTCCGCTACATCAACCACCTGGTGGCCGGCGACAAGGTGGTGGTCGAGACGGCGAGCGACTACTACACCTACGAGGTCACCAGCGAGCTGCCCTCCACCCCGCCGTCCAACACCAGCGTGCTCAAGCCGATCCCGGTCGGCTCCGGCTTCACCGCGCCCGGCCGCTACCTCACCCTCACCACCTGCACGCCCGAATTCACCAGCACCAACCGGCTGATCGTGTGGGGCAAGCTGATCGAGGAACGGCCGCGCAGCAAGGGCAAGCCCGACGCGCTCGTCGGTGACTGACGGATCCGCCGAGCCCCCTGCCACCGCCACGAGGAGCGTCCCCCGACGTGCCATCAGACGTGCCATCAAACGTGCCGCTGCCCGACGTGCCACCGCCGGACGCGAAGCCCGACGCGAAGCCGGACGCAGCGCCGAACGCGGATCCGGACGCGCAGCCGACCGGCGTGACGGCCGGCAGACCCGTCCGGCGGGGCGGCGCCGCCCGCGTCATCAGCGTCGTCGGCGAGCTGCTGATCACCGCCGGCGTCGTACTGGCCCTCTTCGTCGTCTACTCGCTGTGGTGGACCAACGTGGTGGCCGACCGGCACGCCGCCAGGGCCGCCGACAAGGTGCGCCAGCAGTGGTCGCAAGGGTCGCAGGGAGCGCCCGCGCGCGGCCTCGACACCAAGGACGGCATCGGCTTCCTGCACGTCCCGGCGATGGGCAGGAACTACGAGGTGCTGGTCAAGAAGGGCACCGCGACCGACGTGCTCAACGAGGGCGTCGCCGGCTACTACACCGACCCCACCCCCGCGGCCATGCCCTGGGACCCGGCCGGCAACTTCACCCTCGCCGCCCACCGCGACGGCCACGGCGCGAAGTTCCACAACATCAACAAGATCCACGACGGCGATCCGGTGGTCTTCGAGTCCAAGGACACCTGGTACGTCTACAAGGTCTACAAGGTCCTCGACCAGACCTCGAAGTACGACGTCGCCGTGACCGACCAGGTCCCCAAGGAGTCCGGCCGGAACAAGCCGGGGCGCTACATCACCCTGACGACCTGCACCCCGGTCTACACCTCGCGCTACCGCTACGTCGTGTGGGGCGAGCTGGTCCGCACCCAGAAGGTCGACGCGCAAAGAACGCCGCCGCCCGAACTGCGATAGTCCGGACGGCGGCGTTCACGACGGGTGTCGTGCCGGGCTAGTTGCCTCCGCCACCGGGTCCCGTGGCGGTCTGCACCTGGATCTGCTGGCCCTGGGTCAGCGGGGAGCCCTGGGTCGGGTTGCTGGCGATGACCCACGCGTTGCCGTCCTCGGGGCCGCCGTTCACCACCACGATGGACAGGCCGAGGTTCATCCCGTTCAGCTGGTTGCGTACGTCGTTGAGCCGGTGGAACTGCACGTTGGGCATCGTCTGGCCCTGCGGCGGGTTCTGCGACTGGTCGGGTCCTGTGGAGATGACCAGGTTGATCCGGTCGTCCTTGGCCGCCTTGCTGCCGCCCTGCGGGGTCTGGCTGATGACGGTGCCGGACGGGAAGTTCGGGTCCTGGGACGACTGCGAGGTCGTGTGGACGTTGGTGAAGCCGTCGTTGCTCAGCTGGTCCAGCGCGCCCTGCTTCGGGAAGCGGGTCAGGTCCGGGACATCGATCTGCTCGGGCTGGACCGCGACCTTGAGGGTGATCACCGTGCCCTTGGGCTGCTTGGTGTCGGCCGCCGGGCTCTGGCTCAGGACGGTGTTCTCGTCCTTGGTGGTGGAGACCTGGTCCTCGCGCTTCACGGTGAAGCCGGCGCTGGTCAGCTCCTGCTGCGCCGCGTCATAGGTGTCGTTCTTCACGTCGGGCACCGCGATCGGTGCCGGGCCCTTCGACAGGACGACGGTGACCGTCTTGTTGGACGGGATCGCGGTGTCGGCGGCCGGGGTCTGCGTGCAGATCATGTCCTTCTCGACGCCCTCGCAGAAGGCGGGCGTGCCCTTGACCAGGGTGATGTCCACGTTCTGCGCGGTGGTCTGGGCCTCGGCGTAGGACTTGCTGACGAAGTTCGGCACCTTGGCGTCGGCTCCCGCGCCGCCGCCGTCGAAGACCGCCTTGCCCAGGAAGATCGCTCCGACCAGCACCAGGACGCCGGCCACGACCAGCAGCACGGTGGACGTACTGCCGCCCTTCTTCTGCCGGCGGCGGTCGGGGCGGTCGTCGTAGCCGTAGCCGCCGTCGTCGTCGCGGGACGGCGGCAGCATCGAGGTGTGCGGGTCGGACTGCTGGGGCAGGGCGGTGGTGGGGGAGTTGTCGGCGTAACCGTGCGGGTAGCCGTAGCCCGCCGCGCCCATGGCGACGGCTGCGGCGACGGGCTGGCCGTCCAGCGCCGCCTCGACGTCGGCGCGCATCTCGTCGGCCGACTGGTAGCGGTAGTCCGGGTCCTTGGTCAGCGCCTTGAGGACGATGGCGTCCATCGCCGGGGTGACCTCGGGGTCGTAGACCGACGGCGGCTGCGGGTCCTCGCGTACGTGCTGGTAGGCCACCGCGACCGGGGAGTCGCCGACGAAGGGCGGGCGTACGGTCAGCAGCTCGTAGAGCAGGCAGCCGGCGGAGTACAGGTCGGAGCGGGCGTCGACCTGCTCGCCCTTGGCCTGCTCGGGCGACAGGTACTGGGCGGTGCCGATGACGGCCGCGGTCTGCGTCATGGTCATGCCGGAGTCGCCCATCGCGCGGGCGATGCCGAAGTCCATGACCTTGACCTGGCCCGTGCGGGTCAGCATCACGTTGGCCGGCTTGATGTCGCGGTGGACGATGCCCGCCCGGTGGCTGTACTCCAGCGCCTGGAGGATGCCGACGGTCATCTCCAGCGCCCGGTCGGGCAGCAGCTTGCGTCCGGAGTGCAGCAGCTCGCGCAGGGTGGAGCCGTCGACGTACTCCATCACGATGTACGGGATCGAGATGCCGTCGACGTAGTCCTCGCCGGTGTCGTAGACAGCGACGATCGAGGGGTGGTTGAGCGAGGCGGCCGACTGGGCCTCCCGGCGGAAGCGGGCTTGGAAGGACGGGTCGCGGGCAAGATCCACCCGCAGCGTCTTCACAGCGACGGTACGGCCGAGGCGGGTGTCGTGCGCGATATACACCTCGGCCATGCCACCGCGGCCGAGCACCGAGCCCAGCTCGTACCGGCCGCCGAGGCGACGCGGCTCTTCCATAGCTCTGCCCTCTCCTCAAACCCGTATCTTGACGTTCACGACCCGAATTTCCGTTAACCCATGCCCTGCGCCCGCACGGAGATACGGTACCGGGCGTTCCCGGCCCGTTCGCGCCCCGGCCGTCCGCCGATACCCGACCGGTATGTGGCCGGGCGCCGGGGCGCGCGTGAGGGTCGTCCCGGCCGGCATTCGCGCCTCGACCATGTGCCGGTCACTTGTTCAGTACCGCTTCCATCACGCTCTGGGCGATCGGCGCCGCCAGACCGCCACCGCTGATGTCGTCGCGGTTGGCGGCGCCGTCCTCGACGACGACGGCCACCGCGACCGGCGAGCCCTGGTCGGTCATGGCGTAGGAGACGAACCAGGCGTACGGGGCCTTGTCATTGTTGATGCCGTGCTGCGCGGTGCCGGTCTTGCCGCCGACCCTGACCCCGGGGATCTTCGCGTTCTTGCCGGTGCCGTCGTTGACGACGGTCTCCATCATCGACTGGAGCTTCTGCGCGTTCTCCGGCGACAGCGGCTTGCTCAGCTCCTTGGGGTCGGTCTGCGAGATGGTGCTCAGGTTCGGCGCCACCAGCTTGTCGACCTCGTAGGGCTGCATCAGCACGCCGTTGTTGGCGATGGCCGAGGCGACCATGGCCATCTGGAGCGGGGTGGCCGCGGTGTCGAACTGGCCGATCGAGGACTGGGCGACCTGGTCCGGGCTCATCTTGGTGTCGAAGTTGCTCGCGTCCGCGCGGACCGGGATGAGCTGCTCCTTGTTGAAGCCGAACTTCTCCGCCTCGTCCACCATGCCCTTGAGCCCGACGTCGACGCCGAGCTTGCCGAAGACCGTGTTGCAGGACTGCCGCAGCGCGTTGCGCAGCGAGGTGTCCTTGCACTGGATGTGGCCCTCGTTCTTCAGCGGCACCGTGGTCCCCGGCAGGGTGTACGGGTCGGGCGACGTCGTCGAGGCGTCCACATCGGTCACCTTGCCGGACTCCAGCGCCGCAGCCGCCGTGACCAGCTTGAACGTCGAGCCGGGCGGGTAGGTCTGGCGCAGCGCCCGGTTCAGCGACGGGTCGTCCGGGTCGTTCTTCTTGTCCAGCGCGACCCAGTTCTTCTCGTCGGTGTTGGAGTAGCCCGCGATGCCCGACGGGTCGTACGACGGGGTGCTCGCCATGGCGAGGATCGCGCCGGTGCGCGGGTCCAGTGCGACGACCGCGCCCTTCTTGTCGCCGAGGCCCTTGAAGGCCGCCGTCTGCGCCTTGGCGTTCAGCGTGGTCACCACGTTGCCGCCCTGCCGCTGCTTGCCGGTGAGCAGGTCGATGGTGCGGTTGAAGAACAGCCGGTCGTCGTCGCCGGTGAGGAACTTGTCCTCGACGCCTTCCAGGAAGCTGGTGCCGTACGCCTGCGAGGCGTGGCCGGTCACCGGCGCCCACATCGGGCCGTCGGTGTAGGTGCGCTTGTACTTGAAGTCGCTGCCGTTGGTCTCGGTGTGGCCGGTGACGGCCTTGCCGTCCACGACGATGTCGCCGCGCGGCTGGGCGTACTGGTTGATCGCGACCCGGCGGTTGTGCGTGTCGTTGGAGAGCTGGTCGGCCTGGACGAACTGCACGTAGTTGACCCGCAGCAGCAGGGCGAGGACGAGAAGACCGCAGAAGACCGCGACCCGTCGTAGCGGCTTGTTCACTGCGTACGCACCACCTGGGTCGCTTCGGCGTCGGGGGAGGGGGCGGGGCTCGGGGCCGGCCGCCGCGCGGTGTCGCTGATCCGCATCAGGATCGCGACCAGGGCCCAGTTGGCGATCACCGAGGAACCGCCCTGGGCCATGAACGGCATGGTCATACCGGTCAGCGGGATGAGCCCGGTCACACCGCCGGCCACCACGAAGACCTGTAGCGCGAAGGCGCCGGACAGGCCGATGGCCAGCAGCTTGCCGAACGGGTCGCGGGCGGCCAGCGCGGTCCGTATGCCGCGCTCGGTCAGCAGCCCGTAGAGCAGCAGGACGGCCATCAGGCCCGCCAGGCCCAGCTCCTCGCCGACGGTGGCGAGGATGTAGTCGCTCTTCGGCGCGATGCCGAGGATCAGCCGGGAGTACCCCTGGCCGAGCCCCGAGCCGAAGATGCCGCCGGAGCCGAACGCGTACATCGCCTGCGCCGTCTCGGTGACGCCGCCGTTGGGGGCCAGCGCGAGCGGGTGCAGCCAGTTGTCGACGCGCTCCTTGACGTGGTGCTCGAAGGTGGACACGAAGACCGCGCCGCCCGCGCTGAGCAGCAGGCCGAAGACGATCCAGCTGGTCCGCTCGGTGGCCACGTAGAGCATGATCACGAACAGGCCGAAGAAGAGCAGCGAGGTGCCCAGGTCGGTCTCGAAGACCAGGATCAGCAGGCTGATGCCCCAGATGACCAGGATCGGGCCGAGGTCCCGGCCGCGCGGCAGGTACAGGCCCATGAAGCGGCGGCTGGCCAGCGCCAGCGCGTCCCGCTTGACCATCAGGTAGCCGGCGAAGAAGACCGTGATGACGATCTTCGCGAACTCACCCGGCTGGAGCGAGCCGATGCCGGGCAGCGTGACCCAGATCTTCGCGCCGTTCACCCCGGGGAAGAAGACCGGGGCGACCAGCAGTGCCAGGGCCAGCACCATCGAGATGTAGGTGTAGCGCTGCAGGATCCGGTGGTCCTTGAGGAAGACCAGGACGCCGATGAAGAGCAGCACGCCGACGGTGGACCACATCAGCTGCTTGGGCGCCATCGCGGCGCCCAGGCTCGGCTCCTGGTCGAGCCGCCAGATCAGCACCAGGCCGAGGCCGTTGAGCAGGGTGGCGATCGGCAGCATCAGCGGGTCGGCGTACGGGGCGAACTTGCGTACCAGCAGGTGGGCCACCGCGGCCAGCAGGCCGAGTCCGACACCGTAACCGAGCAGGCCCGCCGGGACCGAGCCGTTCTTGGCCAGGCCGACGTTCGCGTAGGCGAAGACCGGGATGAGGACGGCGAAGACGAGCAGGGCTAGCTCGGTGTTGCGGCGGTTGGGAGCGCCGATCGACGTGATGGTGGTGGTGTTGCTGGCGCTCATGACGAGCCGACCCCTCCTGGTGTTACGGCTGGCCCGACGTGCAGTTCGGGGCCAGCTTCTGCTCGTCCGGCGTCAGCGTCGGCGTCGGGGCGGTGGTCGGGGTGGTGCTCTTCTTCGGGGTGGACGCGTTCGTGCCGCCGACGGGGGTGCCGGCCGCGCCGCCCGTCGCCGACATCCGGCCCTCGGCCTTCTTCGCCGCCGCGGCGGTCTGGCCCGCGACCGCCTTGGCGTCGGCGACCTTCTTGCACACCGACGCCTGCTTGGCCAGCTCGTCGGCCTTGTCGTTGGCTTGGCCGAGGCTGCTGAGCGCGATGGTGCTCCTGACCTGGTCGCGCTGGTACGACGGCAGGTACTTGAGTTCGATATCGGTGCGGTCCTTGTGCACCTTGGACAGGTTGAGCCAGGCCAGCTTCTGGTCGATGCCCCGGTAGACGGCGACATGGTCGCCCTTGGCGCCGACGTAGTACTGGGTCTGCGTCCAGGCGTACCCGCCGTAGAGGGCGCCGCCGACCACGGCGAGGACGGCGACGCCGATCAGGGTGCGCTTGGGCCACTTGCGGGACTTGCCCGGCTTGCTGAGGTCGGCGTCGTCGTGGCCGCCGAAGCTGCCCAGCGGGGCGCCGGCGGCGCCCGGGACCGGGTCGCCGCTGCCGGGCGGCCCGAAGGCGCCGGACGGTCCCGCCTGCTGCGGGGTACGGCCCAGCTCGGCCGCGCGGCCGGCCGGGGTCTGCAGGTGGCGGGCGTCGCTGAGCGGCAGCTGGGTGTCGGCGACCGCGCCGACCACCACAGGGGTGTCGTTGAGCTGGGCGGCCAGCGTGTCGCCGTCGTCGGTGTCCAGGACGTCGGCCACGATGCAGGTGATGTTGTCCGGGCCGCCGCCGCGCAGCGCGAGCTGGATCAGTTCCTGCACGGTCTCGTGCGGCGCCTGGTAGCCGGCCAGGGTGTCTTCCAGGGTCTGGTGGCTGACCACCCCCGACAGGCCGTCGGAGCAGATCAGATAGCGGTCGCCGACCCGGACCTCGCGGATCGACAGGTCGGGCTCGACCCGCTCGCCACTGCCCAGCGCGCGCATCAGCAGGGAGCGCTGCGGGTGGGTGGTGGCCTCCTCCTCGGTGATCCGGCCCTCGTCCACCAGCCGCTGCACCCAGGTGTGGTCCTGGGTGATCTGGGTGAGGACGCCGTCGCGCAGCAGGTACGCACGCGAGTCGCCGACATGGACCAGGCCGAGCCGCTGACCGGTCCACAGCAGGGCGGTCAGCGTGGTGCCCATGCCCTCCAGCTGCGGGTCCTCCTGGACCATCTGCAGCAGCTGGTCGTTGGCGCGCTGCACGGCGGTGCCCAGCGACGTGAGGATGTCGGAGCCGGGAATGTCGTCGTCAAGCGTGACGATGGTGGAGATCACCTCGGAGGAGGCGACCTCGCCGGCGGCCTGGCCGCCCATGCCGTCGGCGATCGCGAGCAGACGGGGGCCGGCGTAGCCGGAGTCCTCGTTCCCCTCGCGGATCATGCCCTTGTGCGAACCGGCGGCGAAACGCAGGCTCAGAGACATGCGCACCTCCCCCGTCGGCTCCGGGTACATCCGCACGCTGCCCACCCTCTCGCTCGCGCGTCGTGGCTCCGCTCGCCCATTGTGCGACTACTTCCGCAGCTCGATGACGGTCTTGCCGATGCGGATCGGCGCACCCAGCGGGACCGGGGTCGGCGTGGTCAGCCGGTTCCGGTCGAGATAGGTGCCGTTCGTGGATCCGAGATCCTCGACGATCCACTGTCCGTCGCGGTCCGGGTAGATCCTGGCATGCCGGCTGGACGCGTAGTCGTCATCGAGGACAATCGTCGAGTCATGTGCCCGGCCGAGCGTGATCGTCTGCCCCTGGAGCGCCACCGTGGTGCCCGCCAGCGACCCCTCGGTGACCACCAGCTTGGTGGGGGCGCCGCGGCGCTGGCGGTTGTTCTGCGCCGGCTGCTGCGCGCGCCGGTCCTGCGCCGCGGCCTGCTGGCGCTGCTGGGGCGGGCGGGCGCCGGCGTCGCCGCGGCGTCCGGCGCGCTGGGTCACCCGGGTCCCGAAAAGGTCGCTGCGGATGACTTGCACCGCGACGATCACGAACAGCCACAGAACGGCGAGGAAACCCAACCGCATGACCGTCAGGGTCAGCTCTGACATTGGCCCCGCTTCACCCTTCGGCTTGCCGATAGACGATGGTGGTGCTCCCGACAACGATGCGGGAGCCGTCGCGGAGCGTAGCGCGCTGGGTGTGCTGCCCGTCCACCACGATGCCGTTCGTCGATCCCAGGTCCTGCACCAGGGAGGGTGTGCCCACCCGGATCTCGCAGTGTTTGCGCGATACGCCCGGGTCGTCCACCCGGACGTCCGCCTCGGTGGAGCGGCCGAGGACCAGGGCGCCCCGGGTGATCTGGTGCCGGGTGCCGTTGATCTCGATCCAGCGCCGGGTGCCGGCCGCGGCGGAGCCCGCCGGGGCCCCGGTGCCGGGGAGCCGGGTGACCGGGGCGGGCGGCCGGGCGGCGCCGCCCGCGGGCGGCGGGGCGGCCGGCAGCGGCGGCACGGCGGCGGGGCGCTGCGGTCCCGCGCCCGGCTGCTGCCCGCCGGCCGGCGGGAAGGGGGTGCGGGGCGGCGGCTGCTGGTAGCCCTGCGGGGACTGGGCGTGCGCCGCCTGCGGATACGGCGGCCGCTGGGCCGGCTGGCCGGGCTGCGGGCCCTGCTGCTGTCCCTGCGGGAACTGGGGCTGCTGCGATTCGCTGGAGGCGAGGGTGCGGCTGCGGACCCGGTACAGGCCGGTGTCGAGGTCGGCCGCCTGCTCCAGGTGCACCCTGATGCTGCCCATGAACGTGTAGCGCTGCTGCTTGGCGTAGTCGCGGACCATCCCGGCCAGCTCGTCGCCCAGCTGCACCGCGTACGGGCTCAGCCGCTCGAAGTCGGGGGTGCTCAGCTCCACGATGAAGTCGTTGGGCACCACCGTGCGGTCCCGGTTCCAGATCGTGGCGTTGTTGTCGCACTCGCGCTGCAGCGCGCCCGCGATCTCGACGGGTTGCACCTCGCTCTTGAACACCTTGGCGAAGGTGCCGTTCACCATGCCTTCCAGCCGCTGCTCAAAGCGCTTCAGTACTCCCACGGGGCACCTCCCTCCTCGGGGCCTTCCACCGAGTCGAATCCGATACTGCTTACTGATCGTATCCACGCGCGGGAAAAACCTGTGGTTCCCCGAACGCCCTGGGCAGGGCAGTGTCAACCCTCACACCGGCCGCGCTTCCCCTCCCTCTGCCCAGAGCGATGGTAGATGCGACCTCGTGCCCAGTGCTCCCAGTGTCGCGCACCGTCGGCCACGCTCGCGCCGTCTCCCGCCATCCCGTCTGCCCCCATTCCGCCGCCTCTCCCGTTACCTCTCCCATCCGCCTCCCGCCAAGGTCCCGCCCGGGCCGAACAGATGTGATTCCACCCCGTACCCCGTGCTAATCTTCTGCATGTCGGAAGGCACTCCCACCTCAGCGGACCGAACAGTCCACCGGATGTGTGAGAATCGAACGGCAGCACCCATGCGCGGGTGGCGGAATAGGCAGACGCGCTGGATTCAGGTTCCAGTGCCCGAAAGGGCGTGGGGGTTCAACTCCCCCCTCGCGCACAGCGGGACACCGACGAATGGTGTCCTATCGCACCGACGAGAAGGTCGGCACCATTATCATGGTGCCGACCTTTTTGCTGTGTCGGGCCAGGTCAGGGCCGGTCTCGAGCCTGGACAGGGGTGAGCGCCGTCGGCTGGGAGCCGGCGGCGCTCGTTTTTTGATCTTTTGGGTGCCGGACTGCGTGTCGTGCTGGCTCGGTGTGGCGATTGTCGGTGCTTGGGGCTTTCAGGGGGTGACGTAGCCCTTGGGCGTCCAGGTGCCGAGGGGTTTGGTCTCGCGTCGGCGGGTGGGCCGGCGGCGTGGGCGGTCGCCGTCGATGGCGACGGTGTCGGCCCAGGTGGCGAGTTTGCGACGGTTGGCGTGCCCGAGTTGGAAGGCCAGGAGGATGGTCTGCGCGGCGATGCCGCGGATGCGGCGGGTGCCGGAGGATTCCAGGTCCTCGTGGAGGGGGTCCTTGGCGAACCCGTTGATGCCCTCGACGGAGTTGCGGAGCCGGAAGTAGATGCGCTGCCAGGTCTCGCGCCCGTACTGGAGGGGCTGCCAGAGGTTGGCGCCGGCTTCGGGGGGCACGGTGATGCTGCGCTGCTCGCATACCGCGGGCGGTGCGGTGGGGCTGGGAGTGACGGGGGTGTTCACGAGTGACTCTGACCAGCTACGTCCAACGCCTTTGGAGATCGCTTCCCGTCCGAGAGGTGATCGTTTCCCGGCAGAGACGCAGACCGCCTATGAGACGGCGATGTCGTGCTGGTTGCTGCATGCGTCATCTCGTAGGTGCAGCCGGCGCAGGTCTTGCAGTGCGGCGACGGGGAAGGGGTGTTGAACCCACTTGGCTCGGTATCCTTCTTCGCCGTGCAGCCGCAGCACTGACTGCGCGGCGTCGATGACGGCGTGGCTCAGGGCGCTTCGGTTTTGCGTTGAGGTCCAAACGAGCGTGCCGTCGTCGTCGTTCACGTCAAAGCTCGCTGACATGTCCGGGAAGCGGTAGAT
This sequence comes from Streptomyces sp. NBC_01477, assembly GCF_036227245.1. Classification (GTDB taxonomy): domain Bacteria; phylum Actinomycetota; class Actinomycetes; order Streptomycetales; family Streptomycetaceae; genus Actinacidiphila. Next base: position 4,480,491 of record NZ_CP109445.1, on the reverse strand, counting down.
CGAGATGCGTACGTCCGACCCCATGCTTCGAAGGACCCACCTGACTTCGGCCGGTTCGAGGTCGAAGGAGAACCGGTGGACGGGGTTGGGGCCGTAGAGGCCGGCAACGCCGTGAAGCACGTCGGCGAGGGCATCGGTGCAGTAGCTGACGATGTCCTTGCGCTCCGATGGACCGTCTGTGATGCGGCACGTTGCCCAGCCAGACCCGCTGAGTTCCCAGCTGAACTGGAGATCGGTCATCGTTCTCCTCCTCCCCCGCCTTGTCGATATTGGGCCAGTAGCCGGAAGAACTCGTCGATCGGTGTGGAGTCCGCTGGCGTTCTATGCTCGATGGCCGCTGCCCAGCCAAGGGAGCCGGAGATGCCGTGCTGCTCGCGCAGCCAGCGGGTGAAGTCCTCTTCGGGCCAGAAAATGAAGCTCTCGTCGATGGAGTGCACGCCGAGCGCTACTCGGTAGCCGATGAGCATGGACTGCAGGTGCTGGAGTGAGCCGTTGGGAAGCCACATGCCGGGCCGCAGGCGGATCTGCTCCAGGAAGTCGTACACGTCGGCGCACTCCTGCCAGTGCTTGACGGTGTTCTGCGCGGGGTTTTCGGTCGGCACGGGGTGAGCCTACGGCGCACGGGAGTTGTCCTTCGCTGAAGCGGTGCAGGCAGCAGTAGGCACGCGTGGTCATTTGGGGACATCTGCGGTCACACTCTGCGATCTTGATATTGCTCCCTCTACGTTTGTCTGGGACCTGGAGTGCCGCAGGTCCAGGGGTGTCGGCTGAGCGAAGGCAGGGGCCGGGATGACGTCGCTGTTCGACCGTCTGGATGTTGAAGAGGCCATCGTGCGCGGTGAGTTGGCCGCACTGCGCGACAAGGTCGCGCAGGCGGAGGAGCGGCTGGCCCACCTGTCGATCACCCGGGAGACGTTGCTTTCCCTCACGGGTGAGGAGCATGTCATCGACGGGCGTGGGGAGGCCGGGCCGCAAGAGCACGACCCGGTCGGCGCAGGCAGTACCCCGCAAGCAGGAGCTCTGAAGGGACGGCCTGCTGGTGCTTCTGGTCCGGACGAGGCCCCGCCATCTTCGGGTCGGCTGGGTTGGGAGGTCGCCCGAGAGCGGATGCTGGTGCTTCTGGCGGGGGCAGGGCGGGCGATGAAGGTCCAGGACATCGCTGCGGCGATCGGCGAGGACGTCACGGACACTTCGAAGGGGCGGAGAGTCGAGACGACCCGGTCCCGGTTGAAGACGCTCGTCAAGGAAGGCCAAGTAGTCGAGGGGCCGACCGCCTGGTTCGCAATCGCCCCCGCCGGAGACCGGCAGCGGAGGGATGCCAGGGAGTGAATCTGGGCCGCGAGCGCGCGGCGTTTTCAGGTGGCACCGCCGAGGGACTACCAATCAGCTCGGCGGTGCCGGGTGCGTGAGCGCCCGCCTGGCAGGTGGCTCCCGCGCGTCCGAGGGTAGTTGAGGCGCTCTCCCCTCGGCGTGTGAGCCACGAACTTCGTCATGCCCGGTCGTCCTTTGGCGTCTTCGGGCGTGGATCGAGGCTCAATGCGTTCTCTTCCGATCGATGTTGCTGCTGTCCGGCCACAGGTTGGCGCCGGTGAAGTGGGCGAGGCGGGCGACGGTGGCCACGTCCGGCCAGGACCGTCCCGTGAGAAGGTCGGCTACGGCCTGCCTGTTCACTCCGGAGCCGGCGGCGGTTGCGCGCAGGCTCAGGCCCCGGTCGACCAGGACCCGGGTGAGAGTGCGGGCGATGTGGCGGACCGCTTCGGCGGCCATGTCGGCGCTTGGCTGTTCGGGCCAGGCTTCCGGATCGTCGGTCAGCTCCCTGGGGGAGCGTGCGCGGGCGCGTCCGCCGACCATGCGCGCACCATCCTGTCCGTTGAAGTTGATCAGCTGTGGAATGGCTGCTTGTCCAGCCGGTATGCATGGACCGTGGTCCTTGATCCCGTCACGTCCGCGAAGATCACCCGCTACCAGCCCAAGAGCGCTCCGCCGGTCTGGGCCGAGGTCGCGCCGGTGGTGCGGTCGATCATCGCCGCGGCCGTGACAGCCGTGCCCTATGACGTGGAGCGGCTGCTGCACGTGGTCGGCAGGCTGGCGTTGTGGGCCGAGGCGTCGGGGATCGAGCGGTCTGCGGACGCGTGGTTGCGCAACGAGGTGATCGACGCGTTCGTGCTCTCGCGGGCTGGGGAGATCGAATCGTCGTCGGTACGGACGTACCGGACGTGGCTGTTGCGCGTACGTGACGCCCTGGCCTGGAGCGAGCGCGGGGAGGCGCCTCCGGCCCGGATGCACGCCGAGGTGAGTCCGCACCAGCCCTACACGGCAGGCGAGTTGGCGGGACTGCGGCACTGGGCCACCCATCTGCCCTGGCAGCAGAGGACCGACGCGCTCGCGCTGCTGGGGCTGGGTGCCGGTCTGGGGCTGACGCCGAAGGAGGTTGCGGCCAGTCGGGGCATCGATCTGCGCCGTCCGAGCGTCGACGGGCCGCTGCTGCACAAGGGCGTCGAGCGGCTGGTCCCGCTCGTCGCCCGGGCCGCATGGGACACGGTCCTGGGCGAACTGGCGGAGAGGGCTGGCGGCGGGTACTTGTTCCGGCCGAGGCGGACCGTCGAGTACGCGAAGAACCTGATCGGCTCCTGGTCCCTGATCCACCGGCCGCCGCGGGATCTGCCTGCGGTGTCGGTGGGCCGGTTGCGGGCGACGTGGATCGTCGAGTTGATGCGTGCGCATATCGATCACCATCTGATCGCCCAGGCGGCCGGCCTTGCTTCCGCCGCGTCCCTGGCCCGCTGGCAGCACCTGGTGCCACCTGTGGACGAGGTGACTGCGGCCCGGCTCTTGCGAGGCGCGGAGGAGCGGTGACCAGGCCCCGGGCGTGGCGGAACCCGGAAAAGATCAGGCAGTGCCGTCCGCGGCCGGTCACCGATGCACCCTTCGCGATCCCCGAGTCGAAGGTCGGCCAGCTCGATGCGCTCCTGCACGAGTCTGGAGTGCTTGAGCTGATCGACACCGAGCTGCAAGGCCGACCAGGTCCGAACGGGCTTCCGGTCCGGACCGTGCTGGTGGGGTCGCTGCTGGCGTTGCACTATCACCGCAGCGCCAGCCTCGCGGACGTCTGCAGAGTGCTGCTCGATGAGCTGCGGCCCCCCGCGCGGTCGTGGCTCGGCGTCCCGGACGGCAGCCGTGCCGACGACCACGCGAGGATCGCGTTCTCCCGCCGTGTCTACCGCTCCTTCGACCGGCTGACCACCGCCCTCGACCCCCTGCGCTGCGACCGGCGACGCCGGCTTCCCGCCGAGGAGGCCCGCGTCGTGGCAGCCGCCTGGGAGGACACGGACGCAGAGCGCACACGCCGACGGGAGCTGCTGCAAGAGGTCAGTGACCGTCTGGTGCTGATCACCGTCCGCCTCGCTCACCGCCGGGGCCTGTTCAAGGGCTGGCGGGGCGACATCGCCGCCGACACCACCCCGATTCCCGCCTGGCACCAGCCGCCCCAAGAACGACGCGGCTTGGCCTCCGTCGAACTCACCGCCGGCTGGCACTACTGCGGAGGCTCCGAGGAAGGGATCTTCGGACACTCCGCCAGCCTTCTGGTCGCCTCCAGCCGACGGCACCCCGCAGGGCACCCGCAGGCCGGTGAACGCGTCAGCCGCCATCCGCAACTCGCACTCGGCCTCGTCCTGGACACACCGGGCAAACGCATCGGCCCCAACGCGGTCCACTCCCTCGCCCGGCTGGCCCCGTTCGGCTTCCCCAGAGGTCTGCTGGCGGCCGACCGCGCCTACACCGACCAGGTCACCGAGCACTTTGCCCAGCCGGTCCGCACCATGGGCTACCAGCTGGTCCTCGACTACAAACAGCAACACCGGGGTGTCCAGGGCACCCACCATGGTGCCCTTCTCGTCGACGGATCGCTCGCCTGCCCCGCCATGCCGGACGCGCTGGCCCACGCGACCACCGGGCTCGACGACAAAGCCGTACGCGGCATCGACAACAGCCCCGAGCTCGGCGATCTGATCACCGCCCGGGAGCCGTACTTCCTCAGGCTCAAGCAGTCCGCGGACGAGCGGGGCGCGATCAGGCTCCAGTGCCCGGCCAGCGGGCCCTCGCCCGCCGTGTCGTGCCCCCGCTTCAACCAGGTCCACCACGTCCCGGCACCGCGGCCGGCCGTGGTGGACCTCAACAACAAGCGGGCCACCGCCGCACACGCCGCGGCCAAGCCCACCGTCCCGATCCCGCAAGGCGAACGGCTGCGGCCACTGCCCAAAAACGAGCTGCCACGGATCTGCCAGAAACCCACGATCACCGTCCGTCCCGGCGCCCTCGGCAAGCTCGACAAGTTCCGCCAGGACCGGCACTACCTCCACCCCACCTGGCAGGACGCCTACCGGCCCGAGCGGGCAAACATCGAGGGCCTCAACGGCAGGGCCAAGAGCCACGGCATCGACATCTCCGACCCCACCAAGCGGCCCGCCCACGGCCGCGTCGCGCAGACCATCCTGCTCGCGCTGATGATCTGCAGCATCAACCTGCACATCCTCTTCGCCTGGCAACAGACCAGCGGAGCCCGAGCGACCGCGACCACCCTGGAAGTCGTCACGATCACTGGATCGGCAGCCCAGACACCCCGCGAGGCCGGCCTGCCGCCACCCGCAGAGCCGAAGATCCGCACGACCACGTGAGACGCCAGCACCACCAGCCGGGCTCACACGCGCCCACCGATGGTCCCCGAACGCCACACGCACCGGAACCACCCCGAAACCTCAAGCTGACAACCGCCAGGCAACCGCCTCCGACACTGGCCACGTTCGGACAGCGCCTCGAACAGACCCCGGAAACGCCAAAATCCCGCCCGATCAATCAGATCGGACGGGATCTCGTCAACCGCTCACCAGATAACTCGTGAACAGTCGGTGACGTCGACGAGGGGGATTTCGACGCCTCGGCCCATGGTGTGGGGCTTGAGGGTGCACTGGGTGCGCTTGGCTTGTGCGGGGCACATCATGCGGCGGTGCCCTTCGGCGTCGGCGTTCTCCTTGGGCATGAGGAGATAGGGGGTGCGGGCGCGGACGCGTTCGATCCAGGTTTCCTTGTCGATGCGCTTGGCGATCAGGTCGGCGGTCGCTTTGACGAGAGGGTCGGGCATGGAGGGGCAGTACCAGTTGCCTTCTACGAGCTGGGCGCCGCCGAACTCGGCCTTGGCGCCGAGTTGGTCCTTGGCGTAGTCGTAGACGGGCTGGTAGCCCATGGCGCGGATGGGGAGCTGGAAGTTCTCGGGCTTCTGGTCGTTGTAGAGGCGGTCGCCTGCGAGATAGCCGCGCGGATAGCGGGGGTCGACGTGCTGGAGGGCTTCGAGGGCGACCTGGGCGGGGCGGTGGCTGGGCTTGTCGACGGAGAAGGCGAAGACCAGAGCGGGTACGACGTCGGGGTCGGCGGAACCGTCAGGCAGGGGCGCGCCGTGGTGGTCCGGTTCGCGGGCGACGATGAGGCTGGCGTCGAAGCCGAAGAGTTTCTTCTTCAGGGGTGGCTTCTTCTTGGTCTTGCCTCCGGGCTTGGCGGCCTTGCCGGTGGTGGCCGGGGGTGGGGCGAGTTCATAAAGGGCCAGTGGGTCTTCGTGCCGGGCGGTGCGGGCATACCAGCCCGCGTCGGGGTCGGTAGAGGTCTCCTCGCTGTCGGCGGTGAGGCCTTTGGCGTAGGTGCCGACGACCGTGGCGTCGACCACGCAGTGGCCGCCCCAGGTGCCTTCGAGCAGGGCGTGTGCGTGTAGGAGCGACATACCGAGGACCTGGTTGGCGACGCGCAGTATCAGGGTCCGTTTGTGGGCGAGGAGGTCGCGGTCGGCGCGGGCTTGCAGTTCGGCGGCGTAGTCGACGTCCAGGCGGTGGTTCTTGGGTAGGGGAGAGGGGTCGATCGCGTCGATGATCTTGTGGAAGAGGCGCCGGACGACGTGGTAAAAGGCTTCGAACCCGTGGTCGTCGTCACGGTAACGGGGGATATCGAACTGGGTGCGGAAGGAGTCGCTGAGGCCGAAGGCCAGCAGGTCGGCGACGGTGTTGAGGGTGACCGTCCCTGAGCGGCGGGCCGAGCACAGGGACATGCCCAGGAGCAGCCCGCGCACGTTGAGGTGGCGTTTGGGTCCCTTGAGGTTCCGGACGAGCGGCTCGATCTCCGCAACCAGCGGGGTGGCGTCCAGGTCAGTCAGGAGTGCTTCGACGTCCTCGTCGCGGACCATAATGCGGCGGGAGCGGAGGTTGGCGATGCTGGCGTGGCGTTCGAGGCGGCTGGTCATCACAGTTCCTTCAGCGCGGCAGCTGCCTGCTCGGCGGTCAGGTTGCGGACGTGCGGCATGATCCGTTCGATGGAGCGGAGGGTGGTCAGTCCGGCGGCGGCCATCAGGGTCGGCAGGTGCATGCGGGCTTCCACCGCGTCGACCAGCCAGGTGGCGCGTGTTCGGCCTTGCACTATGGGCGGCGTACCCGGGGAGGCCTTGGCGCGGGCGACGAAGTTGGTGACCGTGTTGGTAGCGCGGGCGTAGCAGCCGGGACGGAAGAGGTAGCGGGTCTGACCGGGAACGGAAGCCCAGGCTGCGGCCTCGGTGAGCACACTCGCCCAGGAGGCGCGACACAGGACGAGCCGGGCGCGCGGGCCGCGCACTGCGACGGCGACGGTGCCGTTGGGCGCCGTGCGCACGTCGTGTGTGCGCAGAGGAATGACCTCTGGCGAGTCGAGGGCGCACCCGAAGCCGAGGGCCAGCAAGGTCAGAAGGCCGAAGCGAAGTTCGGCGGTGGGCTGGAAGCGCGCGGAGGAGTACAGGCGGGACTGTTCGGCTTTGCTGTAGGGGCGGGAGGAGTCGGAGCCCGAATAGGCGGTCGGCTGGCCGGTGATGAGGTCAGGACCGAGCAGGGCGCGGCGCAGGTGGTGCAGGCGGCCGCGGCGGTTGCCGCGCGAGGCTTCGCTCAGGTGCCCGCAGCCGGTAGCCAGGAACCACTCGATTGCCTCGGGCGTGAGCACTTTCTCGGCCTCGATCGAGCGCCCGCACGCATCGGCGTAGGCCGCGGCGTGCGTCAACGCCCCGAGCCAGTCACGGGCCTGTTTGGGCCCGGACGGCTTGGCCCGGGTCACCGCACGGCGGCAGTCGGGCCCGATGCGGTCCCACACGGGGTCCGCCAGCTGAGGCCGGTATCGCTCGATCGCGTCCATCACGATTCTCCACCAGGAAAGGACCCCGGGAGGGGTGCCATTCCAATTACAGTGGGCAGAGATGGTGGCTGCTGTCATGTCAGGAGGTCCGGATGGGCGACACTCTTCGCTGTGTCACAAGGAGACAAGCGAAGCCGCAGCCCTGCCGAGCACCAACTCCACGGAACGTGGCCGCACGCCGTGCTCGATGACCACCACGGGGCGAAGGTCGCCCAGGAAGTGGCCGGGCGACTGCGTGCGGCGATCGACGCCCGCGACTGGTCGATCGCGGAGGTCTCGCGGCGCAGCGATGTCGCTCGGCTGACCATCATGAAGGTGCTCGGCGGTGAGGTCTGGTGCGACCTGCTGACGATCGCAAACCTGGAGAAGGCGCTTGAGGTCGACCTGTGGCCGGGCCGGAACCCGGGGAATCCGGGCAAGCCGGCAGAGTGAATTCGCATGGGTATTCGGCTCCGTGGTGAGAAGGCGTAGCGGAGTGGGCCGAATACCTGACGTGCCGGGCGGAACCCGGTACCGTTAAAGGTATGCGGCCTCTAGCAGGGGGCGCAGGGCCGTCGCCACAGATCCGCTCCAACGGATCACCAATGTGGCGGCGGTCATTTTTGTTTCAGTTCCGAATGGTCAGACATACCTCCTGGGTGAAGCGACGCGGTAGCGGACGGTCCGGTCTCCCTGATCGGAGATGCGCTCCAGGAATCCTTTGGCGACGGCGTCACGGAGGGTGTTTCGCAGTCTTTTCCGGCCCAGTCTGTCCTGTTCCCCCCGCAGTGCGGCGACGTCCATGCTCGTCCATTCCGCGCCCGGGCGTGAGTACAGAAGGTCCAGAAGTTCTTTCACCCGCGGACTGGCGGTGACCGCACCTGCGGCTCCGTCGGGAGTTTGTTCGGTGGGCGAAGGAGGCGGCCCCGCTTCGTGGCGGTCCCCTGTGACGGTGTCCTGCGTGGGAACGGCCTGGAGGCGAGTGCGTTGTTGCGGCAACCCGGCTGCTGAGAGCTGTTCGGCGCGGGCTGTTGCCTCGGTCAGGCTTGCGAATACGGTCCTGACTTCGTCAAGACGCTGAGCGATTCGGGTCCGCTCCTCGGTGACTTGTCGCACCGACTCCTTCAGTCCCAGCAGGGTCTCGTCGTAGCCGGAGACCATGGTCTCGTACTGCGAAGCCAGCCGGGCCATGTCCTCAATGGCGTTGCCCGGACTCAACGAGGCTTTCCATTGCTGAGTCATGGCCCCAACGGTAGGGCCAAAGGAGTCCCGCTGTCTGCCGCTTGGCGGCAGACAAGTCCAGTGAATCGCCGAAATTAAATCCTCATATCAACGTATTGTTACGGGTTCGGTGTGCCGAATGTAGGAACGCGGACACAAGTCGCCGACTGAATAGGCGACAGGGGGCTCTTGGCTCTGTCCGATGGCAGTTGTCCTGCTGGTCAAGGTCGAGGTTGGAGGGAATTTTGAGCTGTTGTTCATAAGCCTCACAGTTGGCCCGAAGGAGACACAGATGCGAAATCGTCTCGCTGTAATTGGTCTGTTGGTGCGGAAAGAGTCAGCCGTGCTCGCCGGAGTCGCTGGTTCACGGGCGGACATAGGGACTGTGGGGCCAGGAGCCAGACAGTTCGGCAAGGGCTGGTGCTGTAATGGCTTCCTGGCCACTGCGGATGGCGTGGATGGCGCCCGAACGGATCAGGTAGGCGAGATGGTCCAGGGACCCGCCGGTCCGCTGGTGCAGATACGTGGACAGCGCTGGAAGCGTGCCTGGCACGTGATTTCGCAGCAGGAGGTGATCCTCGGCGGTAGCCACGATCGCGTGCCACTCGTCGTCGCAGGCCCTGTGCGTCATTTCCGCCCTCAGCAGCTGCGAGCGGACTGAGGTGTGGAACAGCGCAGGTGCCAGCGACTGCCAGGTGCCGCTTCCGGCGAACACGAACGTGGCGGGGGTCTCCTTGCCCAGATACGTCAGAACGTCTGTGACCTGCGTTCGAGACTGGGGCGTGGCCCGTAGGCGGTCGCAGTCATCGATCAGGACCACGTCCGTGTTGGCCATGGACAGCGCGGTGCTCACGCGCTTGGACAGGTCGTATAGAGGGATGCGTTTGGGTGATGGCAAGCCGAAGAACGCAAGGAGTTCCGCCAGGAGGCTCCGTGCAGTGGCTGCCGGAGGAACACCGACGTAGACAGACGGCACCACAGTTGGTGAGGAGACACCCCCGACGCGCTGGAGATCGCTGTGGCGGTCTTCGAAGAGACGGCCGACTTCGACCAGGGCTGTGGTCTTGCCCGTCCCTGGGGTACCGCACACGATGAGACTGCGCTTGGCGACGGCCGTGAGTTTGTTGAGGGTGTCCAGCCGCTCCGCTTCGCGGACTACGGAGACCACCGACGGCGTGGGCAGGAGCAGCCCGGCGTGGTAACGGACTCTGCGGATGTCGCTGCTGTCGAGCCCGACGTCCGTGCGGGCCCTGCCGGCACGCAGGACGGACGGCGATGCAGTGACCAGACGGCGCCACTGTTCAACGGGCGGTGGCATGCCGCGCTTCAGGGAGACGGGATCGAAGGGCGTCGTGGTGCTGTCGTTCCCGGAATCTGTGTGCGTCGGCGGCCCGGCCGCACCTTCGCCGTCAAGGGTGATTCGCACGGGAGCTTCGACTGGCCCGGGGGTCGGCGCGGTCGTGCTGACGCCGGATGCGGAGACCAGGGGTACGGTGATCCAGCGCCCTGACGGCCCCTCGACCCACACGTACCGCACGTCACAGGGATCCCATCGGACGGTGAACTGCGGGCGAGAACGCCCGTCCGCCACCTGGTTCCGCAGGGGCTCCAACTCTGCGCTGTCGTAACGGCGGGCGTTGACTCGCAACCCGGAAGGGCCGACCACGCGGCGCGAACTGGGTAGGAACTGCAGGAACCCCCCGGGCGGGAGTGGCAGCGCGGTCCACCCGGCAGCGGCGACCGCTGCCGCATGGGCCTGGTTCGGCGTCAGCGACGGCCGCCAGCCGGCCTGCCGGATCGTGGACCGACGTGTGGTCTTCTGCCATACCTCGCACACCCAGGTCTCCAGTAGGCCCTGGATCTCATGGAGAGGACGTCCGGCGACCTCATGGAGCCTGTCCGTGAACATGACGACGACCTGCCGTGCGATCCGCTCGACGTAGGCGCCGACTGCCGGTACCGAAGCCCGGCTGTGCCGCACACTGATCCCTAGCTTCTGGCAGACCTGCCGTAAGGCATCGACCCCTGCTAGCGGAGAACCGTCCAGGACCAGGGTTTCGGGGCGCACCACCGGTCCGCAGTTGGGCCGGACGAATAGCTGGCCCGCCTTCTGCCCCCAGACCGGCCTCTGAAATGTCTCTTCCCAGCCACCGATCTGCTCCGGTCCGGGCCGCAACGGGGCCGGAGTGCACATCCTCGCGACCATGGCCGCACAGTCGACCCGGACCCGGGCAGGGTGGACCACCGCGTCCAGGATCGAGTCGGATGCCTCGTCGACCGCGAGCGTCACGGCCACCGAGAAGCCGGGTGGTGATGCAGCCAGGCCCAGTGACACCGTGGTGACGTGGACCCGTTCGCCGGGCCGCAGCCATCTGCCATGGCTGAGCCTCACCTTCGTGCTGGGCAGTTCCCCGGCCGCGGTCGCACGCGCGTATAGCCGGTAGAAGGCCGCACGCGACAGCATCTCTTCCTCCGGCAGACCTCGTTCCTCCAGCAGCCGCGCCGTGGCCCGCCAGTAGAACGCCACCGACCGACTCGGCTCGCCGGACTCGGCCAGGACCTGGTCCAGCGCCGTCAGTACCTCGGCGTGCGCCGTCCTCCTGGATTCGCTGGCCCGGGGTTTGGGCGACGACCTGCCATCCACCAGGCCCTTCAGCCCCTCGGCCTGCCACTGGTGGCGTTTGCGCCGCACCGTGCGTACTGACACTTTTTCCGCACCGGCCTGCCGCAACTCGGCTGCCTTCGCCGCCTCCCGGCTGGCGAGTGTCGACCTGGCGGGGTCGTACTGCGGACGGGGCACCGCACCGGGCTCGGCGTCTGGCGGCAGCCCGGTCAAAACCTCAACGACGTGACTCCGCCACCACTGCGCCTGTGCGAGCGCGGGCGCTGTAACGGCCAGGTCGTTTTCAGGTGAACGGCCCGGGGAGATGGTGGTGACCGCGAAATCAGCGGTGGACAGCAACTGGACAAGCTCGACCTGCCGGACTCCGCCGTAGGGATCGCTGAGCTCGATGAGGCCGCCGTGCAAATCGACGATCGTGTGCACCCGCCCGTCGAACCGGACCCGGTCCCCCGGCCCGAGCCGGGCCGGCCACGCTGTGTCCATCGCACCTCCCTGTCGCAGCCAATGACGGCACGCGGCCCGAGACCGCAAACCAGATCACGGATTACCCGGCAGGCTGCACGTACGCACCAAAATAGCTACTCACTGAGGCAAAACGACGTGCTTGCAGAGCAGTTGGACGCTGCCGTCCGTGCGAACCGCTACCGAGTGGCGACGCAGGGTGCTTGGCGGTGCCTCAGACCGGGTCCAGCGAGAGAGGTCCGTCGGGCAGCCATCCGTCCCAATAGCCGTCGACCACCTCCGGCAACTCAGGTGGGAAGACGCTTACCTCAGCCTTCCGTAGTTGCCCGGGCGTCCACCATCGCACCGGCAACGGGCTGTGATCGGCCAGGCGCTCAACGGTGACGCTGCTCAGCGGTTCCGGGGGAATCACCAGCAGCAGTCGGCGCTCCACCCGCGTACCGGACTCTGACTGTGGGCCTGAAGCCGAAAGGTGCCCCACGACGGCGCCGTACCGAAACGGGACGTCGCCCAGCTTCGCGCGCACGATCGCAGACGCCGCGTCGACGTACGAAGATCCGTCTCCGACGCGGACGGCCAAGGGAGACCAGAATCCGGCCCACTTCACCAGCAGCACTGTCCTGCTGTGGCGTTCCAGCAGGGCCATGAGCAGGACTCTTCGAAGCCGAGGGGAAGGGACAAACGTAGTCACACCTCTACACTCCCCGAGCCTGTGATTCCAATAACATGCATGTAGGCCAGGCGAGTGGCGTAGGGAGCCCGCCGCTCTTCGCGGATATTTCGGGCTGCGCAGACGAGTCTGCCGTGAGGTGAGGACAGTTGTCGTTCAGTTCGGGAAGAGGGCGCGAGCTCTGACGAGATCCGGATCTGCGGTGCCGTAGCCCCGTTCTGCGGCCGGCAGGTTGTCGCGTAGGAGGTGCTGAGCTTCCTCGTGCTGCCCCGCTGCTGAGAGCCGTTCGGCGAGAAGGACACGGGCCTTCAGGGTGAGCTGATGGTCTGGGCCGAGGAGCCGTTCGCGGCCGGCTACGGCCTCCCGCATGAGAGGGACGGCCCGGTCGTGATCGCCGCGGAGCATCAGTGCCCAGCTGAGCACGAGCTTGGCGGAGTAGACCAACGGGTGATCAAGGCCGTGGACTCGGATACGCAGGTCCAGCGCGCGACGCGCTGCGTCCTCCGCCTCTGCCGGGGTACCGGCGTGGATAAGGCCGTAGGCGTAGTTGCTGTGGGCGATGGCAGTGACAGGGTGGTCGGGGCCAAGGAACCGCTCGCACGCGGTGACGGTGACCTGCCCTTCGCCCAGGAACTCGTCGGTCTTGCCGGTCGCGGCGAGATACTCCAGGTTCAGGGCGCGGCTCTTGAGGGTCTCCTCGTGGTTGTCGCCCAGAACACGGCGTTGTGCTTCGATAGCGCGGCGCATTTGGTCGAGACTCTCGTCGCGCCGGCCGAGAAGAAACAATGGCATGGCCCGGAGTGAAGCGGTGCGCAGCGTGTCGGGGTGGTCATCTCCCAGGACTTCGCCTCGTAGCTGCTGAACCTGGAGCAGGAGCTGATCGGCCTCGCTGAAGTTGGCCATGCGGCGTAGGGAATCACCTTGCTGGTGGCGCGCGGCAAGGGTGTCGGGGTGTTCCGCGCCCTGGAGGCGCCGCGAGGTGGCAGCTGCGAGGGCGGCAAGGGCGAGGGCGGCGGCGTAGTCGCCCGCGTCATGGATGGCCTGCGCAACGCGCACGGCCAATGGGACTACAGAAGTGACGATGGCCTCTCCGGCACGGTTGAGAAGCGCGGTGGCGTGCGGGGCGATGAGCCTCAGTCGCGCACTGTCGGCCGTCGCCAAGTCCTGGCTCAGAATGCGACTGGCTGCTTCCACATAGGCGGTGCGCTGTGAGACAGGGAGGCTGCCGTGAATGCTGTCCAGGAGGAGACCGTGCACCTGCACACAACGGCTTCCTCCGGGCGGCTGGGTGAGCGTGGCGAGCGAGTGGTCGAGGAGGCCACGGAGGGATGCTTCCAGCCGGCCCCCTGGCAGCGGCGGTTTGAGGCCGGACAGAAGGGTGGCATTTCCGGCCAGGAAGTACAGCGGGATCGGCTCGGGGCCGAAGCAGGAGAGCAATTGCAGCAGCGTGGCCGCTTCAGGAAGTCCCTGGGCGGCCAGCTGATCGAGAGTGATCTGCCAGGTCCGCGACACCAGGTGGCGGGCGTCCGAGGACTCGGTGCCTTGGTCGATCAGGCCTGCGGGATCGTCTTGCAGATGATCGTGGTAGTCGCTCATGGTCCACGACTCCAGCAGTTGATGGGAAAGGTATGAACCTGCGAGGTCAAGCGCCAGGGGGAGACAGCCCAGCCGCCGGGCCACACCCTTGGCATCGTGGAGGGTCCCCGCTTCCGGAGCAAGGTCACACAGCACCTGGGCGGCGTCCTCGAGCGGCAAAACGTCGAGCCGGTGCATGACAGCCCCCCGCCACAGAGAGGGGGTGGCGCGGCGAGAGGTCACCAATACCGTTCCGACCGGGCTCGCGCGCAGCCAGCCACCCTCTTCCAACAGCGTGGGATCGTCGGCGTTGTCGATCACCAGCAGCCAGGGCTCAGGAGAGCGGTCCAGGTAGTGCCATACGAGATCGGCGCCTGCACGTTGGCCAAGGTGCGCGGCACTCAGTTCTCCGGGGCTCGCGCCGCGATCGGCGGCGACGGCGAGCATCGATGCGCGCAACGTCATCCGCTCCGACGCGCTTACCCACAGCCCGATCCGGCTCTGCCGCAGGGCTTCGTGGAACGCCCAGTACGCCAGTGTCGTCTTGCCGCAGCCACCCATGCCGTGCACGACATGGATGCCACTGGGCCTGGCGATGGCTTCGCTCAGGGCTGCACGCAGGCGAGATCGATTGCGGAGGATTTTCGGGACGCGTTCGGCCAAGGCGACGCGTACGGAGTCAGGCCCTGGCCAGCTGGCTGGGGCTTGATAGTGGTGGTGGTGCTCGGTGATCATCTGGTCGCGGGCGGCTTGATAAACACGGCCCTGCCCGGAAGCCCGGCCCTCGACGGAAGTGCCGGCCACCGGAAGGTCATCCGGATAGGCAGCGGTCACGCGTCACCGATGTGCTGGTCGCGGCCGGCTTGGTAGATACGGCCATGTCCTGAGGCTGTCGCCCGCAGCTGGAGCTGTGGCGCCACGCCAGAGCCCGCTGGGCGGAACTCGTCCAGGATGCGGCGCACGTCGTCGGCGATGGCAGGTTCGGCGGCCAGTAGCCGACGGAGACGCGCCTGCCATTCGATGCTCAGGTCCTCTTCCGACTGCGAGTCTCCCGCCGTGCGGGCAGCGAGCACATCGCGTCGCGTCGCCTCAAGCTCGGCGTCGATGGAATCGGCGCGGTCGGGGTGCACACGACGCCATAGGGCGACCACGGCTTCACGCGTACGCTGCCAAGCGTCACCGGCCATCAGCGTGACCACCGTGGTACCGGCCGTACCGGCCAGAGCGGCGACCTCCGGATCCATCCGTCCTCCACCGCGACGTGACTTCTACAGATCTGCCTCACCTCAGCTTGCCAAGCCGCGGCTCGTCGCTGCAGGCCAACCGCGATGCTGGCTCAAAATCGCTCACGCAGCGTTAATCGCCTGCCACAGACGCTCACGTCGGCCGACAATGCTCACCACCACCCCTTGATGGAGGTCATCTGTGGTTGAGGAGAACTTCGCGACCGCGCTCTGGCGCAAGAGCAGCAACAGCGGCGACGGCGACTGCGTTGAAGTCGCCCTGCGCACGCAGCTGGTAGGAGTCCGCGACACCAAGGACCATGGCGCCGGCCCCATCCTCGCCTTCAGCCGAGACGCCTGGGCGTCCTTCGTAGGCGGTGTACGGACCGGCGACTTCGGCACGAACGAGGAGAACCGCACCTGAGCGCGAGCCAGGAGAATCACGCCACACAGGCAGTGGACCCTCCCGCGACCACACCGGGGCGGGTCGGTCCGCTGCTGGCCTCCACCGGGATCTCGGTCACCGGTGACGGCGCTTTCCTTGCTGCGGCTCCGCTGCTCGCAGCCTCGCTCACCCGCAACCCGCTCGCCGTCGCCACCGTCAGCGCCGCCTTTTCCATCCCCTGGCTGATTGTCGGCCTGCCTGCCGGAGCCCTCGCCGACCGATGGTCGCGCCGTGCCGTCATGATCACCGCTGACCTTCTGCGTGCAGTAGTCCTGACCGTCTTGTCCGTCCTCGTCGTGACCGGCAACGCCACCTTGCCGCTGCTCACTGGGACGATCATGGTCGTCGGCATAGCCCGATGCTTCTTCGACGCCTCCTCCCAGGCCGTCATCCCCCTGCTCGTGGGCCGTGACAAGGAAACCCTGACGAAGGTGAACGGCCGCTACTGGGCAGTCGACACCGTCGGCCGCTCCTTGGCTGGTCCACCCCTTGGTTCGGGCGCCTACGCCCTGAGCGCCAGCTTGCCCTTCGCCGCGGACGCCGCCTCCTTCGTAGCTTCCGCCGCATTCATCAGCCGCCTCCCGAAGACGCCCGCCCCCGGCGGCCATGCACCGATCACCGCTGCGATCCGAGCAGGACTCGCGCACCTGCTCGCCATCCCCGACCTGCGGACGCTGGCGCTGAGCATGAGCGCGTACAACTTCGCCTACAACATGGCGATGGCGCCCTTCGTGTTGTACGCAACCGGCACCCTGCACGTCGCCAAGGGTGTCTACGGCGTCCTGCTCGCAGTCGCGGCCCTCGGCGGTATCGCCGCCGGTTGGCGGGCAGCGCCGCTGACGCGCCGGCTCAACTACCGGCAGATGATGGCGATCGCCATCGGGCTGCAGGGCCTGGCCTGGTTCGGCATCGCGGTGGTCCCGAACGTCTTTGCAGTGGGGGCCTTCCTCGCCGTGCTGGGTGCCGCTTCCACCCTCACCAGCGTCGCCGCCGGCTCAGCCCGCCAAGCCCTCACCCCGGACGACCTGCTCGGCCGCGTCGTCACCGCCTTCCGCCTCTTCGGCGGCGGCGCCGCCGGTGTCGGCGCCCTGACCGGCGGCGTCATTGCCCGCGAAGCGGGCCTGCGGGCACCACTGTGGACCGCGGCTGCGATGCTCGGCCTGGCCGCCCTCTCGCTCCGGGCGTGGCGCCGGCACCGCTGACCTGGCGACCACGGCGCATCTGTGCCGGCGTCTCAGGCTTCCTCGTCGTCCGGTCGGCGGCGAAGCACGCGCGCGGATATCCCGCTGGAGAGGTTGCCCGTCACCGATCTGGCGCGGCCGAGGGTCTCGGTACCGAGGCGCTTGGCGGCGCTGACGCCCTCCGCTCCCGTTTCGAGCACCTTGTCCCTCGCCTCGGCGGCCGCGTCCACCCATCGTCTGGCGTCCAGGGACTGCTGGCCGCGCTCGATGCCGAGCCGCCCGTGGAAGTCGACCACCGCGACCGCGACGTGGTTGCTCGAATGCACCACGGCCGGGGACGTGGCCGGGTGCAGCAGCACCTTCGTGTTGGCCGTGCCCGCGGCCGCGTCCACGCGGGCCAGGAGACGCTCGGTGGTCCGCGAGATGAGTTCCATCCGGTTCTGCCGGGCAGCCCGAAGCGCGAGGCGATGCTGGTCCAGCTCGTCCGCAGACGTATCCAGAACGCGGTCGAGTTCGAGTACGGCAACCCTGTCGTGGAGTTGGAAGCAACGGGCCAGCACAGCAAGCCACTCCTGGACGGTGGACTCCGCGTCCCTGGAGGCCTTGACGAGGTCACCGACCCTGGTCGTGGCCTCCATCCTCTCGGCGAGCGCGTCGAGTTGGCGCAACGAGTACGCCTGGGTCCGCGCGATCGTCATCAATGTGCCCTGCACCTTCGACCACGTGACCTCGGAGACCCGGCCCACCTGCTCGCGGACAGCCATGGCCTCCTCGATGACGAAGCCCGCGCCGATCATGTCCGCCAGCACCGCATCCTTCTGGGCGCGGAGCACGTCGTCGACCTTCTTGTCGATCGCGGCGAGATAGTCGGTGACCGCGTCCATGGTCTGCTGCATCGCAAGCTGCGCCATGAGCCCCGCGGCACCGGACAGGAGCGCCGGGTTGGACGAAAGCCCCCCGCCGGCCAGTTCGAGGAGTCCCTTGATCCTGCCGTTCTCCGTCAGCACGGCCCGGCTGAGACCCGGGGCTGAGCCCTTCATCAGCCCGTACTTCTTGAGGGCCTGCGCGGACTGCTCGGTCAGTTTCACCCACCGACCCGAAGCGGCCGCGATCTCGGAAGCGGTCTGCGCGGTTCCGGCCACGGCGCTGAGGAGGGTGCCGAGCCGCGGCAGCCCGAGGTCCTTCGACGGCAGTCCTTCGGAGAGGAGGAAGCGTTCGACAGCCGTCGGACTTCCGATGACCGCCAGGCCATCGCCATCGCTGATCAGCTGAATGTCGTCATCCATCGTCGTCTCCTGAAAGGGCGCTTTGTAGTTGAGGGAATGAGCAGTGTGCGCGGTGGCGTGGCGGTGCGGTCCGCTTGGGGCGCGTAGGACGCCCGTACGGGAGCTTCGAAGGCATGTAGTCATTTGGTGATTACGTCTGACTGAGCCCCGATTGCTCTGGCGACGTCCTGCCCGGCCCAGCCATCCGCGGTTCTCCAGAGGACGTGCACGCCGAAGACCTCGAGCACGGTGCCTGCTGACCAGTCCTCCGCGGGTGGTTCGGAGAGAACCAAGTAGAGCCGGTCTGCAGGGGACGACAGAGTGTGGGTGATCTCCATGAGCCGTACCGCTCCGGCACGCAGATCGGCGTAGGAGGAGTGTCCTGCTCCGAGGACCTCGTACAGGAGATGGCCGTCATTGGTCCCACAGCTGACGTCCACGATCGGGGAATCATCGGGCTGCAGGTCCGCCCACAGCAGGGCCCCTATCAGCGTGTGCCGTGCCGCCTCGTGCTTCTTGCACGTCCGGTCGGCTGCTGCCTGGGTCTCCAGCGCCAGTAGAAGCGGCTTCTCGAGAGGCACTGCCGGACTGGGCCGATCGGCGGTCGTCACAGGTTCGTCTTCCTTATGCTCGGGCTGCTCGCCAGGGGCGGATCCAGCAGGCTCGGAGGGCGGTTCGGCCGACGAGGCCAGGCGACCTTGGAGTTCCTCGAGAGCCGCTGCCAAGGCGGGGAGCCAGCCGGAGTTCGTCAGGTCGTCCCGAAGCCGATTGACGTCGAGGTTGTTGTCTTTGAGCGCCCGATGTGTGCTGGTCGCGATGTCGCGCAGTTGGCCGAGCTGGCTCCTGTCTGGCGATCCAAGCACGCGCCGCACGTCCACCCAGTCCGCCTGGTCGCGGCGAAGGACGCGGTTGGCCATGCCCTTCAGTTCGGAGAGCCGGTCACGGGCGTCCTGCGGAGCCGTACCGTCGATGAGCTCGTGGAGAATTCCGAGCGCGGCCACATAGCGCTCCGCCATGCGGGGTGAGATCGGCTGGCGCCCGCGCTGGTCGGCGGTGACCAGGGAGTGGTTCGTCTCGTGGGCGAACACCCAGCAGTCCAACTGCTCGCCCCGACGCGGGGGGACCGACCCGTGCCGGACGGTCAGGACGAGGGGGATGTCCATTACCGGCGACAGGGCTTTGACCTTGTAGCGTCCCCCAGGTCCCGGCTCCACGACCCGGACCCGGACGTCGGTGCCGATCTCGGGGACATCGGAGGCCGGCCCCGGATCGGCTCCAGCGCTGGAAGAGTCGGGGGCGTCGTCCAGGTTCACGAGGGCGGCGGGAAGCGGAGAAGCGTGGAGAACGGTCAGGCTCTGGGTGCTGCGGGTGAGGGCGATGTACAGCTGACGCAGCCCGGCCGATCCGCGGTCGGCGATGGTCACGGGCTCGACGACGAGAACGTGGTCGTACTCCATACCCTTGGCCTGGGCAGCGGGAAGAACGTGCAACACCTCGCGCTGTGGCTCGCTGACGTCCTCGGCCCGTTCGAGTTGGCGGCCGATCTCGTCGAGCCAGCCGGAGTCGTCGGGGACGATCACAGCCACCGAGCGTGGAGCACGCCCGTCATTCGTACCGATGAGGCGGGTGGCCTGGGCCACTGTCTCGTCCAGGAGCCGCCAGGGCTCGGTCTCCACGACCCGCACGGCGTCATCGCCGGCAGCGCGCACCGCTTCTGGCCGAGGCAGCGCGGGTGCGATCGTCCGGGCCAGCGGAGAGACGAACTCCATAATCTCTGACGGCACGCGATAGCTGGTGTTCAGCTCCTCGACCCGCCAGTCTCCGTGGTCGGAGAAGAGGTCGCCGAGGCGGTTCCAGTCCGGATACGCGTGGGGGCCGGTCGCCTGCGCGAGGTCTCCGAGGACAGTCATGGAACCGTTCGCCGCTGACCGTCGCCGCAGCGAGCGGGCCTGCATGGGCGTCAGGTCCTGTGCCTCGTCGATGACGATGTGCCCGTAGCGCTGCGGGGTCTCCCCGCTGAGCAGGTGGCGGAGTTCTTCGAGGCACACATGGTCGTCGAGCGTCCATGGTTCCGCCTCGACGGATTCGGCCCGAGGCCGGCGCAGCGCTTCCCGTTCCCCATCGTCCAGAATCCCCTCAGCGCAGGAACGGAGGAGATCGGGTGAGTGGTAGAGGGCCCGCAGCGCCTCTCTGGCGCTGGGCGACGGCCACACCCGTTCGACGAGGCGTTCGACTTGCCGATTGCGCTGCAGGTCCCGGCGGATCGTGTCGTCGTGGCCGCGGCGCGGGGCCTGGGCGAAGAGCTCTTTCAGTAGGCGGTCGACGACCAGGCTTCGGAACCCTGCGCGGCGCTCTCGGTGCGAGCCGCCGCCACCGCGTGCCTCATCCAGGAGCTCGAGAATCTCGGAGCGCGGCACTCGCAGCGTCGTCCGGCCGATGACGATGGTTAGTTCGGGCTTGGCGTCCTTGTAGGTGGCCGTGGTGGTGAACTCGTCGACGGCTGTGGGGCGGCACTCCTGCTCCACCCGGCGCTGCAGAACAGCGGCCATCCGCTCGTCGGACTTCACCAACCGCGCTTCGGCGGTGTCGGTCCCCAGGCTCTCGCCGTCGTCCCAGAGGTGGCTCACCTGCACGGCGTTCACGTTTCGGGTGCCGAGCGTCGGCAGGACCCGGCTGACGTACTCGAGGAACTGCTGGTGGGGGCCGATGACCAGGATGTCCTGGGCCTTGAAGTGCTCGTTGTCGACCAACCAGGTCACGCGGTGCAGGCCGACGGCGGACTTGCCGGTACCCGGGCCTCCCTGCACGATGAGGATGTCGGAGGGTGAACCGGTCACCAGCGCCATCTGATCCCGGCGGATGGTTTCCACGATGTCCCGCATGCTGCCGTCGCGGGAGCGCCGCAGCTCCCGGAGGAGGAAGTCGTCGGGCTCTTCCGGTTGCCGGCGGCGGACACGGCTGGGGCCGATGCTCGGACTGCCGGTGCTGGTCGGGGCTGAGGGGCGCCTCTCGGCTTGCCGCGGTGTCCTGGCGCCCGAGGGCCGGGGCCTCGGGGATGCCGCGTCCGCTGCCGGCTGCGGCTCGGAGACGGGGGCGGCAATCTCGTCGAGGTAGTCCTCGACGATGTGCTGTGTACAGCGCAGTTTCCGGCGTAGGAGTATCTGTCCCGGGGAGTCGGGTAAGGCGTCGGCCCACTTCTTGGCGAGGGGGCTCGTCCACAGGACGACGACCCGGTCGCTGCTCACGGTGTCCCGCACGCCGCGCCTTCCGACGTACCAGGTCTCCGGCCCCTCCTTGGGCTCATCCTGGATGTCGACACGGCTGATGACCAGGGATTCCCCGCCGAGACCTCCGTACGCGGCGGCCCGCTCCTCGGCCTCCATCCGGTTGGCGACGCTGTCCTTCCCGCTGGCGGACGCTGACGCGACCGAGTGCCCGGAAAGCTCCTTCAGCTGCTCGGCGTAGCAGTCGTACGCCCGATCCACTGCCTTCTGCTCGACGGCGATGATCTCGTCGCGCGTCATTGCGCTCATGCAGATCCCCTCCCCTGCAGCGCCCGCAGGCGCTGCTTCGGGCATAAAGCCCGTACCCCGATGAAGATAACTACCAGAGACCAGCCGGTAACAAGCGGTCAGATAGTCAATTCCTGGACCAGTTCGCCGACCTCAGCCCGCCAGGCGCGGACCTGGCTGTGCGTCGGACCGATCTCGTACTGGTGGTAGTGGCACCCCAGGCAGAGGTGCGACCACACGGCGTTGGCTCGCCGGGCGGTTTTCGCCTCGGCGTAGCAGCGGAGGCAAAGCATCTTGGCCCGGGTGGCGGAAGAACCCAGCCCCGGCACCGCGGCGTCGAGAGTGCGGTCGACGGCGAGCTCCAAGGCGGTACGCAGGGCGAGGGAGGCTCCGCGGTGACGGCCGACGGTCGTGGCGCCGAGATGGTCGCCGGCGACCAGCCGGTCAGCCGTCAGCAGGAGCTCCTCGATCGACGTGCTGGAACTGGTCATGGCGCAGTCACCTCCGGCTTGCGCACCTTCAGGGCGATGGCCTCGACGTCGTCCACGAAACGGTGCGGGTCGGTGATCTGCGCTCCCGAGGCGTGGGCACCGTTCTGACACCGCTTGAAAAGATCCACCGCGCGCGGCCCGCAGAGGGCGTTCAGCTTCCGGTAGACGTCGCCGGTCCGCTCGATGTCGCCGAACAGTGCCAGCGCCGCGACCTTCATCAGCTTGTCCGCGTCGCTCACGGCAGCGTGCAGCATGTGCTCGGGACCGCCGGTGCGGTGGTGACGGATCCAGGCCGCCTCGATGAAGGCGTTCTCCAGAGCGATACGGCAGAGGCTGGGCAGTACGTGGGTCCGTGCCGCCGGCGGCAGACCAGTGGTGCTGGCGAGCGCGCGTGCGTCGTCGAGTGCCTGCCGGACCGGGTCGGTCACGGCCTTCATCGCGACCTTGGACCCCTCGCCCCGCTCGACCTCGATGACGGTCACCGGCAGTTCCTGGCTCGTGAAGGCACGCTGCAGCCGGGTGTCGTGGGTGAAGACGACGACCTGCCGGTGCTCGCCCAGCTCGTTCAGGACCTCGGCGAGTCCGTTGACCTTGGCGGGGTCCATGGACTGCACGGGGTCGTCGATGACGATGAAGCCGAACGGGCTGTCGGCCGTGGCCGCGCGCGGCAGGAACAGCGACAGCGCGAGGGAGTGCTGCTCACCCTGGCTCATCACGCTCAGCGCCGAGGCGTCCGTGCCATCGACGGAGACGTCCATGACCAGCTTGCGGACGGCGGCCTTGTCGCTTCCCTGCAGGCTCACGCCCTTGAGGTCGATGTTGCTCTCCTGCCGGAGCCGTTCCCAGATCCGCTGCGAGTGGTCGACGAAGCCTTCCATGCGCTGGGCCCGCAGCTCGGAGGCCAGCGCCTTGACCCACGCGCGGGCCTTCCTGACCTGGCTCAGCAGGGGCTTGCCGTCCTCCGCCGCCCGGGCACTTTCCGTCCAGCTCGCCAGGCGGGTGACGAGCCGGCGCCACCGCTCGTCACGCTTCTCGAGCTCTTCGGCCGCGTGCTCCTTGACCATGGCGCAGGCGTCGGCCAGGGTCACGGCCGTCTCGTATGCGCGCCGGGCGAGCTCGCTCGGGTCGGTGATCGTCCGGCAGCCGAGCCAGGCGCCCCACGGGTCGGCCAGTACGACCGGGATCCGCTGCGGGGTCTCGATGAGGTTGTGCACCGCCCTCGTGGCCGACCGCAGCGCGCTGCGCGCGTCCTCGGCGGTCTTGGCCTCTTCTCGCAGCACGGCGATCTGGTCGGCGGCGTTCGCGGCCCATGCCGCGTCGAGCACCTGGTCCGTCCCGCAAACAGGGCAGGACTCGTCGCCGGGGTGCCGGTTGCTGTGGGTCAGAGCCTTCTCGAGGAGGGCGGCACGCTGCAGGGCATCCTCGGCGCTGGTCGTACGTACGTCCTCGACGTCGGCGAGAGCGAGGCGCAGCTGCTCCACTGCCGCCCCGACCTGCCGCGCGTCAGGAGCCCGCACGTCGAGCGCCGCACGCAGCTCCCCGACGAGGCCGTCGTCAGCCGTCGGCAGGCCGGCCACCAGCGCCTCAAGAGTCTCGAAGTCCGGCCGTCCCTTGACGTCGACGGCCAGCAGAGCCCGGACCGCGCGGTCGTCGTCCTCCAGCATGTACAGGGCGTCCTTCAGCTCCGGCACCTCGGCGTTTGCCGCCTTCACCGCGTCGTTGAGCCGCTTCTCCTGCTGCTGGAGCCTGCTGTCGGCGGCACTGAGGTGGCCCAGGCCGAGGATAGTGGCGATGGCGTCGTACATCTGGGAGGGCTTGCCGCTGATCATGCGGTCGAGATCGACGTACGACAGGAAGGGCCGGTAGTCCGTCAGGGCCTGCTTCCAGTCCACCTGATCCAAGGGGACACGACCGTGTCCGGGCCGCCTGAGCTCCCCCTCGGAGTCGCCGAAGTCGTCGCCCTTCCAGGTACGGGTGAGTGTGCTCCGCCCGGCGTCGCCCTCGATGGCGAGCTTCACCTCGATCTCCGGGCGGGCACCGTCGTGGAGGTTGCGCCAGTTGCTGCCGCGCAGCGCTTCCTGCCCCTGCCACCGCAGGTTCACGCCGGTGAAGGCGGTCTCCAGGCCCTCGGCGACGCTGGACTTGCCGGACCCGTTACGGCCGACGACCAACGTGACGCCGGGGCGGGGGCTGAGGTTCAGCCAGGTGCGCGGGCCGATGCCCCGGAAGCCGGCGACGGCTACTGAGTCGAGGTAGACCCGGTCGGCCGGCGAGGCTCCCTGCGCCTCCCCGCTGCCCAGCGCTTCCTTGAGAAGAGCCTTCACGGGGTCGCCGAGCGCCGCCGCCGCGAGACGGGCGACCACGAGCTCGGCCACAGCCACGGGTTCGCTGGTTCCAGCAGGTTGCACGGGGCCACCGGAGTGGTCCGGGTCTTGCTCGGATCGTTCAACTTCAGACAAGGGGTGCCCTCCGGAAGCTTCGGTACGGGTGCAGAGGCGGAGTTAGGGACGTCCGGAGTGAGGAGCGCCCTGCTCACGGCAAAGGCAGCAACTCATCTGGCGCGCAGCGGTGTTCGTGGTGCAGAGCAACCGTCAGGCATGGGCGCTAGCCGGTGAGGAGGACCTTAACCACAAGACCGCGAACTTTGGAAGTTGATTGGAAAAGCTTGGAAAATCGTGGGCCGCCATGTACCCTGACTGCGTGGCGAGGACCATCGAAGAACTAGAAGCCCAGCTGGCACGGTTGCGGGCGCTCCTGCGTGAGGCGAGCCGTGCTCGTGACGCTGCGGCTGTCTCTCGCGTCAGAGCGGAGATGCGCAGCGTTGAAAAGGCATGGGAGGAGGCGCTCACGGTCGAGACGGCTAAGGGTGAGGCTCCAAGGGGTGGTATCGAATCCGAACTTGAGGCCCCAGCCCCAACGCGCCGACCTCCGCGCGACCTGGCCAGCGTTCCGGTGCGCGAGCAGGTAAACCAAGCACTCGCGATCCTCGGTGCACCCGCGTCGCCCAAGCTCATCTCGACGGCCTACCAAGCTTTCTTCGCTGACCCTTTGGTCCCGACCAAGCTGGCTTCTTTGCGCCGAGACGAGGAACGCTCCTTCACCGCGCAGGGCCACTCCCGTCCCTACTACATCTGCGCGGCGCTGACGCACGACCGACTCAATCCCGCCCGAGGCTTGCTGGCAGTCTCGAATTGGCCCTTGGAGCGCCGCATTGTTGCACCCCTCAGCCCGCGTACAGACTTCCTCACTCACGCGGTCGGAACAGCTGAGCAGATACAGCGCCTAGCGGCGGCTGGGCACTCCCCCCCGGCTGAGGCTTGGCGCCTGCTTCGCCGCTTCGCCTTCAATATTCCTGGAGCCCATGAGCTGGGCGAGCCGGATCCCGAGCGGATTATCGCTGCTGCTCGCAGCGAGGCGACCGTGCATCAGGAAGCAGATGACTGCGAACGTAAGTCGGCGGCAGCTCGAGCTCGTACTCAACTCAGTGATGTGCAGCAGTTGTTCGGCGTATCGTCCTTGCACATCTTGCGCGGCGCCAGCACCTCCTGACGTCCCTCCGAGACACATCCGCCAGCAGTGCCGAGAGACACCGAGACAGACCATGCCTGTGCAGTACCCGGACGGTCCGGGGGACAGACTCGCCCGCCTGCGCGGTCCGCTTCCCCCCCAGTCGTACAACGCACGTAAGATCACGGCCCTAACTGCCAATCCCGCCTGTGCCCGTCGCGCAGTGCTCGATGCTGCCGGCATCGATAAGGCGGCGCTTGCCATGCGGATCGGCCACGAACCACGCTTCGGCCAGTCGCCCTTTGCTCTGACCCGTGGCCTGGCCTTCGAAGAACTGGTCAAGCGGGACGGCTACGCCGAACTGTTCAGGCTGCTGCGCGCTGAGGTCAACGCACACGTGGCCGAAGCCGGAGTCGCCGACCTCAACGATGTCGGAGGCACCACATCGCTGCCCCTTCGTGAGAAGGAGACCCGCAGGCTTATTCGGCACCTCGCCGCAGGGAACGAAGACAGGCTGATCCTTGACCACCCGGTGCTCAATCTGGAGGTGGCCGGACGTACTGCCTACCTGGAGCCCGACGCCCTTACTCACCGCATCGAGGGCCGGTTCCACCTCGTCGAGATCAAGTCATTCCCCGCCATCGACGGGCAGGCCAGCCCGATAGGCGTGGCCGAAGCGGCCAAGCAGGCAGCCGTCTACGCCATCGCGCTGCGTCGCACCTTCACCAAGGTCGGCCTCGACGAGGACTTGATAGCCGACCAGTTCCTGCTGGTTTGCCCGAAGGACTTCAGTAACCGTCCCTACGGCCGTCTCGTCGACATCCGGCAGGAGCGCGACGCCATCGCGTTCCAGCTTCACCGGCTGCGCCGCGCTGAGGACATTGCCAAGCTCTTGCCGAAGAACGCGACGTTCGATCTCAGTGAAGAGTCCGCCCGCAGCCGCGCGGAACTCGATTGGTCCGTAGCTGCGCTGGACGCGTCCTACACGCCAGAGTGTCTGTCCTTCTGCGAGATGGCGCGATACTGCCGAGAGGAGGCCGACGTCTGCGCCACCCCCGCCCGACTGGGCAGTGCGGTCCGCAACGATCTGCCGGGACTGGACTCCACGGACACCGCGCTGACTCATCTCGACGGCACTGCCGTACCTGCCGCCGATACTGGGCAGACCGAGGTAATCGAGCTGTTGCGCAAAGCAAACCACCTGCGTGTGGCCCGCCGGGGGGATGTCGCGTGAGCACACTTACGACTGTCGCGTCCCTGCACGCCACCCGTACAGGCTGTGCAGAACCGATCGCCACGGTGCGTCACCAGCACTTGGATGACAACCCGTTCGTCCTGATTCCGCTCACCCTCGCTGGTGAGGCATGCGCCCCGCTAGCAGCAATGGCCGGCACTGATCGGGACGACCCGGTTTTGCTGACCGTCAGGCAGCCACGCAATATCGCCGAACGGTTTCAGTTCGCGCAGCACCTGGCCGCGCTCCTGCTGCCTTACCTGGACGGATGCCGCTCACAGAGCGAGACCTATTTCGCCGGGCGTGGCAAGGAGGAGCGATCTCGCGTCACTCGCGCACCTCAGATTCTGGTGCCCAATGGCGAGGGTATCGCGTACCTGTCGCTGCTCGGCCGCCTGACGCGGCTGCGCTCCACTGAGGGGCCTTACGCGGTTGCACCGTCCGTTCCCTTGTTGGGCAAGTGGCTTACGTGGGCTGCGGATCGGGCTGAGTTTCCCAATACCAGCATCCTGCTGGCCATGACTCGTCTGCTCGCCGCCCACTGGGTCACCGGTCAGAGTTCGGCTGAGGACTCCCACCTGGCCTCATTGCTCGCCTGGATCGAACCCCACGAGGGGCTCACTGGCGCCCAGTCCGCCCGAGAGGCCGAGGATCCAACTTGCTATCCTCCCGCCGGGCCAGCGACGGACCCGGCCTTCGATCGCACCCTGTACGAGCTGATGGCCCACTACGGTGAAGCGCCCACTGACGGTGCCCGCGAGTCCGCGGCACGGCAGATTGACGCCGAACTACGCGGGCAGTTGATGCCCACCTGGCGACAGATGTGGCGAGGTATCGATCTGATCCGTGCTCTGCCTAAGGGCGGACACGTCGACCGGCGTTGGGAGCGAGATCGGGAAGCCTTCACCTCCTACGCCACCTACCTGGAAGAAGATGGTCGTCCTCAGGCCCGTCGTGACCATGCGGTTGGCGCGGCCCGTCGTCTGGCCCGCCTAGAGGAAGCACAGGCCGAGTACCAGGTCCAGTGCGCCTACGACGACCCGCTGGTCATGGCGGAGTACGAACTGACCGGCGAGGCGTTCACTGGCGCGGTGGTCGACCGCGACCCGGATCGACTCGATCTGAGTGGTAAGACCCCGAAGCGTCGACCCACTATCACTCTGCGTACGGAGGAACGCCCAGACGTAGTCGTGGGAACTGTGGTCAGGTCGCCGGCCCGCAGCAGCCAGGCCGCCGAGGTGTTGGGATTGACGGACCTTCCTGACGGCGCTTGCGAAGCGCTCCTTCAGGTCACCAGCGGCTTGGGCCGCGGCTACAAGCAGCCACTGCCGCCCGGCGCTGTCCCCGAAGTGGGCGAACAACTGACTTACACCACCCTCAGCCCGAACGGCGTGCCTTCCCGGCTGCCAGCCACTGAGAACACCCCGTGGACTCATGGCGGTCCGCCACAGCCCTACCAGCCGAGCACCGAAGACGCCGAGGAGACCTGGGAATGACAGCCGCAGGTTCCCCCAGCGAACGGGCCGACCGCGCCGTGGCCGGCATCCTCGCAGACCTTGACCGCAGCGGGCGCGGTGTCGTCGTGGACTCACCACCCGGCGCCGGAAAGTCCACCTTGGTGGTCAAGGCAACTGGACACCTGACTGCGGCCGGCAACCAGGTGATGATCGTCGCCCAGACGAACGAGCAGGTCGACGACCTTGCAGACAGGCTGGCCAGGGAGCACCCTAGCCTGCCGCTCGGACGCCTGCACGCCAGGGGCTTTGCCTTGCCACAGCGAGTGACGCGCCACCCCCAGATCACCGGCAGCGACAAGGCCGAAGAGTTGCGCCACCTACCGGTAGTGGTGTCCACCGCAAAAAAGTGGTCGTACGTGGACGCAGAGAAGTGCGCGCCCTGGACGTGGGCGATCGTCGACGAGGCGTACCAGATGCGTTCTGACGCGCTCCTTGCCACGGCGCCGCTGTTCGACCCCGAAGATTCGCGCGTGCTCTTTGTCGGCGACCCCGGGCAACTCGACCCGTTCTCCACCGTGGACAGCGATCGCTGGCATGGCCTGACCTGGGATCCGCTGCTCAACGCGGTGGACGTCACTCTCGCTCACCGTGACGATCTTGCTCGGCACCAGCTCCCTATCTCTTGGCGCTTGCCGGCAACCGCCGCTCCCTTGGTTGAGCAGGCCTTTTACCCCTACTACCCTTTCGAGTCGGGAACCGGGCCCGCGGACCGAGAGCTGTCCTTCAGTA
Organism: Streptomyces sp. NBC_01477; assembly: GCF_036227245.1. Lineage (GTDB taxonomy): Bacteria > Actinomycetota > Actinomycetes > Streptomycetales > Streptomycetaceae > Actinacidiphila. The sequence goes on along the minus strand of NZ_CP109445.1, from coordinate 4,451,663 downwards.
CGGCGCCTCACCCTGCTTTCCCTGTTGACCATGTCCTCGCCCGAGCCGCTGCAAGCGGATGGGGTTACCTGGAACTCGAAGCCCGGCACACCCTCGATCACGATCCCGAGGTGGCCGAGGCGTTGGCCGCGGCTGCCGCCCGCCTGCTGGAACGTGGCGCCCTCGCTAACGGTGTGCCGGTCACGGCGGAGCGAATCGCGATCGGCGCGGCCCGTACCCTCCAGGCCGACGCCGTCCGCGCACGACTGCGGGAACGGGGGTTGACCGACATCTCTGTCGACACAGCCAATCGTCTGCAGGGGAGAGAGTTCGACGTCACCCTGGTATGGCATCCCCTGTCCGGCCGTCAGGACGCCAGCGCCTTCCATCTGGAGACCGGGCGCCTTTGTGTGTTGCTTTCGCGGCACCGCCACGCCTGCATTGTCGTGGCCCGCGCCGGCATCCGCGACCTCCTCGACCGGCACCCCACCACTCGTCCGGTCCACCTCGACGTCCCCCCGAAGTTCCCGGACGGCTGGCGTGCTCATCAGACGGTCATGGGACATCTGGAACGACCTGAGCACCAGGTCAGGGCCTTGTAATCACGCAAACCGGCATGTAACGGCAACGGATCGCGCTACGGTCTTGAACAACTCGGTCTGAGGGAGAACAGCACAGCATGGCAACAGCGATCGAGCAGCCAATCATCAATTCGCCGTTCCACGAGCCGACCAAGCACTGGCAGCTTGACGAGCGAGGTCAGCCGAGCGGGGAGCAGGCCGAGGGCCGGCGCCGCAGCGAAACCTGGATGCCTGTCCCGCGGGCGAGGAAGGGTCGCAAGGTCGCGCAGGGCGTCTTTCAGGACGATCTCTTCTTCGACGGCATCATCGAAGAGCGCAAGGGCCAGGACGTCATCGGCAACATCCGTGCCGAGGTCAGCCGCTGGCGCAACAGCGGCTACCCCAATATTACGCCCACGACTCGCCGGCTGCTGGAGTACTGGACCAACCCGGAGCGCGAGCGGAAGTTCTTCTTCGCCCAGCTCGAGGCTGTCGAGACCGCCGTCTATCTGACGGAGGTCGGCACCAAGCTCGGCAGGGCCTGGATGAGCGCGCATCTGGAGGAGGCGAACGCCGAGCACAACGCCGGGCTGCCGCGTGTTGCGCTCAAGATGGCCACCGGCTCCGGGAAGACGGTTGTCATGGCGATGCTCATCGCCTGGAACACCCTCAACAAGGTCGCTGCCTCCCAGGACAAGCGGTTTGCAAAGCGCTTTCTGCTGGTCGCCCCGGGGATCACGATCCGCGACCGGCTGCGGGTGCTCATGCCCTCCGACCCGAACAACTACTACAAGGAGCGGGACGTCGTTCCGGCTGACCTGTGGGGTGCACTGGGCCAGGCACAGGTAGCGATCACCAATTACCACTCATTCATGCTCAAGACGACTAAGGAAGGCCAGGGGCTCGCCTCCAAGACGAAGAAACTGCTACTGGCGAAGTCCAAGGACGATCCGTTCGTCGAGACTCCGGACATGATGGTCAACCGCCTGCTGCGGGACCTCGGCGGCAGCAAAGGCGAGATCGTCGTCATCAACGACGAGGCTCACCACTGCTACCAGACACGGGCCGCGGCGCTGGAGGGCGCGGTCACGGTTGACGACCTGACCGGCGAGGAGAAGAAGCAGGCGTCGGAGGAGAATGAGAACGCCCGTCGTTGGTTCGACGGCCTGAAGCACATCATGCGCAAAACCGGCATCAAGTCGGTCTACGACCTCTCCGCTACCCCGTTCTACCTCAACGGCTCGGGCTACCCGGAGGGAACGCTGTTCCCCTGGGTAGTCAGCGACTTCGGACTGTTGGACGCCATCGAGTCCGGCCTTGTCAAGATCCCAAGGGTGCCGGTCGACGACGACGCAGAGCACAAGGACGTCTCGTATCTGAACCTTTGGGAGCACATAAGGGACGATATGCCCAAGCGCTCCCAGAAGCCGGAGGCGCTCGCGGATCAGTCCCTTCCCGGCGTGCTGGACGGCGCCGCCCGTAGCCTCTACCGCAACTACGAGAAGTCCTTCCGGCTGTGGGAGGAGGAGACACAAGGCAACGGCACGACCCCGCCGGTGTTCATCGTCGTCTGTAACAACACGACGGTTTCACGCTGGGTGTTCGACCGCATCGCTGGCCGTGACCTGCCAGATACAGATGGTCTCGGTGCCCCTGGTGAACTGGCACTGTTCTCCAACTACGACGAGAAGGGGCGCCGTCATCACGTCCCGCGTACCATCCTCGTCGACTCCACCCAGCTGGAGTCCGACAGCCCGCAGCTGAGCAACGAGTTCAAGGTGGCCGCGGCCGAGCAGCTGGAAGCGTTCAAAGAGGAGTACCGCACCCGCTTCCCCGACCGAGACGTCGAGACGCTGACCGACGCGGACCTTCTGCGCGAAGTACTCAACACCGTTGGCAAGAAGGGCAAGCTCGGCCAGGACGTGCGCTGTGTCGTCTCGGTTTCGATGCTGACTGAAGGCTGGGACGCCAATACGGTCACCCACATCCTCGGCGTCCGCGCCTTCGGCAGCCACCTGCTCTGCGAACAGGTCGTCGGGCGTGGGCTGCGGCGCATCTCGTACGCGGTCAACGGCGAGGGCCTCCTGGAGCCGGAGTACGCGGACGTGTACGGCATCCCGTTCCAGTTCATCCAGACCGACCCCAATCGCGAGCTCAAGTCCAAGCCGCGCCCCGAGCCGAAGCACGTGCGGGCCATGAAGGACCGCGAGCACTTGCGGATCACCTTCCCTCGCCTCGAGGGATACCGGGTCGAGATCGAAGAGGCGCAGTTCTTCGCGGACTTCACGCACGCCGAACCGTTCAAGGTCAACGAGGAAGTAGCGACCCGGGCCACGGTGGAGGGCCTCGTCGGGGAGAGCGTCGAGCACTCGCTGGGCAGCGGACGCGAGGTACGGGTGCAGCAGGTGGCCTTCAAGGTGGCGAGCCGTGTACTGGAACGGCTCAAGGACCCTACGCAGGCACCGAAGCCCTGGCTGTTCCCGAACCTGGCCAAGCTCGCCAAAGAGTGGATCGTACGCTGCGTCGATGTGCACGACCAGAGGGCGCTGACGATCCTCTCTGAAGTGCCCGAGGAGGGACGCCGGGCCGCAGAACAGTTCTTCTCGGCACTGAACCGCCAGGAGGGCAACGACTCCGCCAAGGTCCTGCCGATCTTCGCCAGGTACGCGCCCGAGGGATCTTCAGATGACGTGGATTTCTTCACTTCCAAGGCGATCCACGTGGCCGAGGAGGACAAGTCGCCGGTGAACTTCGTCGTTCTCGACGGCATCGGCGGCAACACCTGGGAGCAGATCCTGGCCACGATCCTCGACGGCCATAAGTACGTTGACTCGTACGTCAAGAACGACCACCTGGAGTTCTGGATCCCCTACCTGTACGCCGGCCGTACGCACCGCTACCTGCCTGACTTCATCGTCCGGCTGAAGCCGCGCGGCGAGGACGACGAGCTGCGCCACCTGATCGTCGAGGTGTCCGGCTCCCGGAAGTCAGTGGGCAAACGGGCCATGAAGGCGGAAACAGCGCGGATGTGGTGCGCAGCGGTGAACAACCACGGAGGCTTCGGCAAGTGGGGATACACCGAGCTGTCGGAGGATCCCACCTCGTTCAAGACGCACCTGAACGTGGCCATCGAGAGCCTGTACGTGAACGGGGCTGTCACAGGTCTGCACGCGGATGCCTTCCCGTACGACGACGGGGCGCCGGACCCGGATGGCTACGACTGGGAAGACCTGTTCAGCACAGCACGTGAGGCCGAGAAGAAGTACTTCGAGGGTGACGTTCGGGAAGGGAAGTAAGGACATGGCCGCTCCCCGCGGAGGTACCGCCGCAAACAGTACGAAGGCCGTGCAGGCCATAAAGCATGAGGAAACACGAGTGAACAATCCCACGGCGGACGCGATCGACCTCGTCACGGAGGAAGTCGAGGAGTCCAAGACGCTGCTCTACCCGCGCGACCCTGCACTCGACCCCCAGTTGGTCTGGAAGGGCAAGGACGAGCAGGACCGCCACGACCTTGAGGTCCCTGCCCCTGCGATCTTCCGGCAGGAGCGCATCGAACCGCGCTACCTCGTTAAGCAGCTGATGGAGGAGACGAAGAAACGGAAGGCGGCGGCCGATTCGGGAGATGGGACCGACGAGGGACTGGCTCTTTTCGGCACAGATTTCTTCAACGACGGTATCCCCGATGAGTTGGACAAGGTCGACTGGTACCACCATCAGATGAACTGGACCAACCGCATGATCCTGGGCGACTCGCTCCAGGTAATGGCGAGCCTTGCGGAGCGGGAGGAGTTGCGAGGCAAGGTTCAAATGGTGTATATCGACCCGCCGTATGGGATCAAGTTCAACTCCAATTGGCAGGTTTCTACGCGCTCCCGCGATGTGCGCGACGGAAATCTCACGTCTGTAACACGAGAGGTCGAGCAACTCCGTGCCTTTCGTGACACATGGGAACTGGGCGTTAACTCGTACCTCTCGTACCTACGCGATCGCTTGAGCATCACGCGAGAACTCCTCACAGACTCAGGGTCGATTTTCGTGCAGATCGGCGACGAGAATCTCCATCTTGTCCGCTCTATTATGGACGAAATCTTCGGCCCGGAGAACTTCGTTTCGTGCATCACGGTCACAAAGACAACGAGCGCCACTTCACAGTATCTTGCCGGCGTATCCGACTACATCCTCATGTATGCCCGAAACCGAGAAAACCTAAAATTCCGACAAACTTGGATCGAAGCAAGAAGTTCTCGCACGGGATATAAGTGGGTTCAGAATTCGGATGGGATGCGCAGGTCCGCCACTTCGGAGGAGTTGCAGGATGAGTCGCAGCTTCCCGAGGGAGCAAGGATCTACCAGCCGGACAATTTGACCAGCCAGCGCCCCCCAGGAGATTTTCCTGTCAATTTCGAGGGGAAGACCTACCGCCCGAGCGTTGGATACTGGAAAACTGGGCCGGAAGGAATGCGGCGCCTCATCCTCGCCAGCAGAATTCACTCTGCGCGGAACAGTCTTCGATACATTCGAGCCAAGGATGACTTCCCCTATCGAGGGGTGAACAATGTATGGACCGACATGGGAACCGGAAATTTCACGGAAGACAAAGTTTACGTCGTCCAAAGCGCAAATAAACTTGTCGAGCGTTGCATGCTCATGGCGACTGATCCTGGCGATCTCGTCCTTGACCCCACTTGCGGTTCGGGTACCACCGCATTTGTAGCCGAGCAGTGGGGACGCCGCTGGATCACAATCGATACATCGCGCGTGGCGATCGCCCTCGCCCGTCATCGCCTTATGGGCGGGAAGTACCCCGCTTACCTCCTCGCCGACTCCCCTGAAGGCAAGGCGAAGGAGGCAAGTGAGAACCAGCACCAGTACGACCGCTCGCCCTCCAAGTACGACATTCGGCGCGGCTTCGTCTACGGACGGGTTTCGCGCATCACCCTCAAGTCCATCGCGAATAACCCGGATATCAAGGAGGGCATGACGCGGGAGCAGATCGACAAGGCGATCGCAAAGCACGCCGAGTTCGAGACACTCTACGACCGTCCGTACGAGAATAAGAAGGCCGTCCGCGTCTCCGGTCCCTTTACCGTTGAGTCGCTCTCCCCCCACCGATCTGTCTCCTTTGACGAAGAGGTCCCGGCCTCCGAGAAGGCCGCAGAGATGATGCCGTCTGGCGCCTCCTACGAGGAGACCATCCTCGAGCACGTCAAGAAGGCTGGCGTACAGAACGGCTACCGCAGCGAACGACTGGAGTTCGAGTCGATCGAGCCGGTGTCCGGACGTTTCCTCACCGCTGTCGGGATCCGCAAGGACGCTGAGGAAGGTACCCCCACCCGTGTCGGCATTGCCCTCGGTCCTGAGTATGGAACCGTCGACCCGATCTTCATCAAGAGTGCAGCCCGCGAGGCTCTCGCCCAGGGGAAGATCGACCTCCTCCTAATCCTCGGTTTCGCCTTCGACGCCAACGCGACCGAGGCGACCAACGAGATCAACTACGAAAAGGGCGAGTTCGCTGCCGTCATTCAGGAGCGTCGCGTCGGCAAGATGGCTGTGCTCAACGTCCGGATGAACCCGGACCTCGCGATGGGCGACGAGTTGGCCAACACCGGCAGCGGCAACCTCTTCACGGTCTTCGGCGAGCCGGACATCGACGTGACCGAGACCGACGACGGCCAGCTCGTAGTCGAGATTAAGGGCCTCGATGTCTTCAACCCGACCACGGGCCAGGTCCGCTCCGAAGGCCCGGACGACATCATGATGTGGTCGCTCGACACCGACTACAACGCCGAGGCGTTCTTCGTCCGGCACGTGTACTTCGCGGGCGAGAACGGCAAACCCACCGGCCTCAACCCCTACGAGCGTCTCGGTAAGGCGCTAAAGGGCGAGATCGACGAGGACGCTTTGGCCACGCTCTTCACCACAAAGTCCCGGCCGTTCCCGAAACCGACTTCCGGCCGGATCGCGTTGAAGGTTGTCAACTACTACGGCGACGAGGTACTCAAGGCCATCGAGGTCTGACCCGTTCCTGGGGCGGGGCGTTTGTGTGCCCCACCCTGACTTCCAGCCTCTTCGACTCCACCAGGGGGGACCTGTGGATTTCACCGATGCACAACGCGTAGCGATTCAGACTTGCGACGACAATCTTCTCATCGTCGCTTGCGCGGGGTCGGGCAAGACAGAGGTGATCTCCCAGCGTATCGCTGGCCTGCTCGGCCAGCCCGGCGTCGAGCCGAAGAACATCGTCGCCTTTACCTTCACAGAGAAGGCCGCTGGGGAACTCAAGGAGCGCGTCCACAGCCGCATCCATCAGCTACACGGGGAGATCCACGGGCTGGCCGAGATGTACATCGGCACCATGCACGGATACGCCCTCGAGCTGCTGCACAGCCACGTCCCAGAGGCGTTCAAATACAACGTCCTCAACGACGTGCAGACCCGCCTGATCATCGACAAGTACAGCACAAGGTCAGGTCTCACCACGACGAACGCGGTGGTACAGGGGGTTGCCAAGCCACTTCGCCGCTGGGTTAACTCCAAGCTCTACCAACAAGTCATGTCCATCCTTCGGGAGGACGAGGTCGACTTGGAGGGACTGCGCGAGGATGTCGTGGACGGTCTCGACAAATACATGGACCTGCTCGCGGACCGTCGTTACTTCGACTATACGGGTATCCTCCATACGGCCGCAGTCCTGCTGAACGACGATGAGGACGAGGGCAACGAGTCGGTCCTGAACCTGCAGCGGCATGTCCGCGAGACAGTCCGCTATGTCGTCGTCGATGAGTATCAGGACACGAATCCGGTTCAGGAGCAGCTCATCCGGGGGCTTACCCGGTATGGCGCCAACCTCTGTGTTGTCGGGGACGACGACCAGACGATTTACCAGTGGCGCGGCAGCGCGGTGCAGAACATCCTGACGCTCGAGTTGCGTTACCCGAAGGTCACCCGGGTCACCCTGAACGAGAACTTCCGCTCCAGCCGGGCCGTCGTCGACATGGCTCGCACGGTCGTCGAGGCAATACCGTCCACCGACCGCCTGTCCAAGGCGATGACCGCAGCCGGCCATCAGACGTTTGAACGTGGTGACCTGCTCGCACTTGAGTTCTCCGAACCCAGTGAGGAGGCAGTCTGGCTCGTCGATCGGATGGATCGGTTGCGGGGCCTGCCCTTCCGGGACTCGGCGGAGGCTGAGCCACGCGGCCTGACCTGGTCCGACTTCGCGGTTCTCTTCCGTTCCGTCAAGGCGGACGCGGGGCCGTTGGTGGCCGAACTGCGCAGACGGGATATCCCCTATGTGATCAAGGGACTGACCAAGCTTTTCGAGACCCCGGAAGTGCTGGCCGCGGTCTTGTGCTTCCGATTCATCGCCGAAGAAGCGGACGAGGAAGCGGTGATCGATGCCTGGCTCGACGCCGGAGTCGGAGTGACCGAGGGCGATCTTCACGCCGGCATGAAGGTGCTGGAACGCGCCATGCGCTGGGATGCTTCGAAGGCGTGGGACTCGACCACACTCCAGGGTGTCTTCCTGGACTTCCTCGAAGCGATCGGGCTGCAGGAGGAGAGTATCCCCGGCAACCGCGGTGAGCTCGTCTACTACAACCTGGGCCGTTTCTCCACTGCCATCGGTGACTTTGAACGCATCCACCTGACCAGTGAGCCGAAGCAGCGCTTCGAGGCGTTCGCCAAGTGGGTCGAGTACCAGGCGCCGGACTACTACGAGGAGTCGGACGGAGACAACGGATACGCCCAGCCGAACGCTGTCGTCATTGCCACTGTGCACCAGGCAAAGGGCATGCAGTGGCCTGCAGTCTTCCTGCCCGCGCTGCGCAAGAACACCTTTCCTGCATCCGGGCGTGGCGGACTCGGCGTCTTCCACGTGATCGAGGAGAACCTGGTTCCGGGAGCGGCGCGGTACAAGGGCACCGAGGCAGACGAGCGCCGTCTGTTCTATGTCGCCGTGACCCGCGCGCAGAAGTACCTGGCGCTGACCTTCGCTCCGAACGGCAAGCGCAACGGGGGGAAGCCGTCCGCATTCTTCAACGAGGCGACGCGGGTGCCCACGGTGCTCACCCGCGAGGTTGCGCCGTCCCAGGAGAGAAAAATCGCGGAGACTCCGCGTCGCGGGACGCCGGATGTCGTCATGTCCTTCTCCGACATGAAGTACCTCTTCGACTGCCCGTACTCATTCAAGCTGCGCCTCCTTTACGGCTTCGACTCGCCGCTGCAGAAGGAGCTCGGCTACGGCAAGTCGCTGCACGACGTGATGGCTGAGATCCATAAACGGGCCATCCACGGCGACATCGCGTCGCCGCACGAAGCTGAGGACTTGGTAGAGCGGCACCTCAACCTACCGTTCGCCAACAAAGCCGCCGCTGACCAGCTGCGCCCCGCTGCCGAGGACGCGGTGCGCCGCTACCTGCTGCGACATGGTCCGACGCTCCACCAGACACAGTATTCGGAGCAACCGGTGGAGATCCACCCCGCTTCCGGGGTAACGGTCACCGGCCGCGTGGACCTGATCAAGCGTCTGGACACGAACGAGACCTCGGTTGTCGACTTCAAGTCGAGCGAGCGTGCGCAGAGCGAGGAGCTTACGCGGGACCAGCTACACCTTTACGTACTCGGATACCGGGAGCTGACCGGCCAGCCTGCCGATGTTGTCGAGGTACTGAATCTAGACAAAGCGGGTCAGGATAAGCGCGAGATGGTCGATCCCGGAGTTATCGACTCGCTCAGTCAACGCGTCACTCAGGCGGCGGACTCGCTTCGCACCAACAATTTGCCGCGTCTGACCAGCTGGTGCTCCTCCTGCGCTGGCTGCGATTTTGTCGGCATCTGCCGCAAGCGTGAGGCACGACCTTGAGAAGTTCGGTTGGGCCCTCTTACCTCTGGCGTCCGCGCGCTGCCTGCTTGACCTGAACGAAGCTGGCGTTCCCTCCCTAGTCGAGCTGCGTGCTCAAGCACGGACCTGCGTCAGCGGTGGCACTTTGCCGAGCCTGGCTGGTCCCGGCGGAGCTCATCGCCAAGCTCGTTTGAGATGGCGGAAGACACCCGCGGCGAGGAGTTCGAGCCGCTGCTGGCTGGCCTTCCATGACATGGTGGCCGACCACAGCACGGCTCGGGCTGTCGCCGGACGAGGTCTGGCCGGCACCGCCCCGTGAGCTGGTCGCAGAGGCTCGCAGCAGACTGCCCTCACTGAATTGCGCGCGAGGCGGTCCGCGTACGCCTGCGAGAAGCGGCCGCGCCGCTTGCGAAGGCCCGAAACTAGCTGATCAACCCCAGGTTCATCAGCCGGAAGCCCATAGCAGCTGGGCTGACGGCGAAGACAGCGGCCAGTGCTGCCGTGCAGCGGTCGGGATCCTGTCGGGTCGAAGGATCCAGCCTGAGGATCTCGTTGCGCACGGCCTCCTGCGGCATTAGAAGACTGGCGGCGAACGCGTTTGCCTCGATCTCTTCGCGATCGGTCGCGGTGCTGGACGTCTTGTCCCGGAGGTTGACCCGTACCGGGCGGTCGAGGACCACCTCACGGCCAGGGTGTAGCAGAAGATGTCCGATTTCGTGAGCGACGGTAAAACGCTGCCGGTTATCCGAGTGCGAGTCGTTGACGCCGATCACTGGTGCTTCGCCATCCCGGCGCAGCAACATCCCTGAGACGTCACCGTCGTCGAATGAGCTGCGTGAGATGACTGCGCCGACGTGCTGCGCCAAGCGCTCCACGGCGATCGGCGGACCGGTCTGGCCGGCTTCTGCGAGCAAGTGGGCAGCGAGAGCTTCAGCACGTCTAGCCACGGTCGGCCCCCTTCACGTTCGCCAGTACGTTTTCGGCCCACGAGCGGGTGTCTTCAGGGAGGTCGTCCAGGACATCCGTGCGGCCGGTCGCCGTTGGCAGCAGCGACTCCGGTTCGACGTGCAGTGCTGATGCGAACTCCAAGAGCATGTGCAGGGGCACTCGCTGGCGCCCCTTTTCAATGTTGCTGATCGACGTGCGGTTGAGGCCGACAGCGCTGCCGAGTGTCTGCTGGTTCAGCCCAAGGGCGGTACGAGCTTGTCGTACCCGTTCGCCGAACGCTTCGTAGAACTCGTCCATTAGTTCGCATCCTCCCGCACTCACCTACCCGCTTCCAGTCTCGCAAACACTGTTTGCAGATCGGGCATCGTTATGGTTTGCTGGAGTGAAGCTAGTGATCGACCAAAGGATGGGCCCGTGGCACAGCAGTCCCTGGCGCAGCTCCTGGAGGAGGCGCGTCGCGCAATTCAGGTCACCGAGGATGAACTGAAGGAGGCGCGGCGGCGGCGCGAGCTGCTTGCGGCTGCAGCCCGGAGCGCCTTCCCGGGCTCTTACATCTATTTCAACGGAAGCGTGGCTCACGGGGACGCCAATACGCCCCTTACCGATGTGGACCTCGGCGCGGTGCTGGCCCCCGCCGACGCCGACGGATTCGGGCCGGGGGAGCAGTCCGCGCGCCCGCTCATGGAACGCATGCGGGACGCGATCCGCGAGTCACTCAGCGACGAGTTCCGCCGTCTTAGTGTCGAGGTGGAGGGACGCCGCCGTGCGGTGCTCGTCCGGTTCGGTGATCCGGTGACGGCCGGGCAGGAGGACTTCACTGCGGACGTTATGACGGCCCTCCGTCATCCGTCGGGCCGTGGCCTGTGGATCCCGAACACGCAGATCAAGGCGCAGTGGGATCGTGCAGACCCGATCACCCACACCGCAATGGTTCTCCAGGCCATCAAAGACACTGACAAGGTGTTCGCGCGAGCCGTACGGCTGATCAAGCACTGGAACTGCAAGCACAGCAAGCCCATGTGCTCGTGGAACATCAAGGCGCTGTGCCTGCTGTGCTTCAAGGAGCCCATGCCACTGATCAAGGCGCTGCAGATGTTCTTCACATTCGCGGAAGAGGAGATCGAGAAAGGGCCGACGCCCGATCCGGCCGGCGTCGCTGGACCCATTCCGCTCGGACTGCCGATCAAGGACGTGCGCAACCGGCTCCAAACGGCACGGAAGTACATCGACCTCGCCATCGACCACGAGACGGCGGGCCGTCCGTTCAGCGCCCAGCATGCGCTTCACCAGGTTCTTCCGGATCTGGTCCCTGATGTCGACGCGACGCACGAGGAAGCTGCTCGCCTTGTCACTACCGTGCGCGCCGGCAAGAGTGCGGCGACCGGCCTGGGCCTGGCCACAGGCTTCGTCACCCCGGCGCGCGCGTGGGCGCCTGAGCAGTGACCATGTGGTACGGGGTCCAGCCCGCGTGGTGGGCCCCGCTCGAACGGGATGCGCGGCTGCTCTTCGGATCGGGTCTCCGCCACCAATACCGTCCCGGGGCCCTGACGTACTACCTCGATGGGCTTGACGTCATCGGAGAGCCTCATCCTGTAGCCGTCTCAATCCGTTTTTTTGAAGCCCCGCCGTACGCCACCTACGGTCAGGACCCTGCCGACTTTCCCCGCGTTCACGCGATGCGAGGGTTGGCTTCGAAGCACCGGTACCCCGATGACGACGCGCTCTGCCTGTGGTTCCCAGGGGATCCAGTAGCGAACCGTTGGACCAGCTCCAAAGGCCTACTGGACCTCATCGAGGTAGTGCGGACACACTTGTTCCTCGAGCACTACTGGCGTATTACCGGCGGGGACCACGGCGGTCACTGGCTCGTGGACGATAAGCCCCACGGTTTCCCTGGGGGCAGTGTGTGGAGAGGATCTCTGCGGCGAACTCCGCGGGCTGGACGTGGGCGCAGACCGCAGCGCTGATCGTCCCATGTGTAGCACTGCTCGGCGCATTCCTTACCTATGCGCTCAATCAGCGTGCCGCCCGGCGCGAGAGCCGGGCAAGAACGTTCGCCGAGGCACTCTCTGCCGTCGAGGACTACCTGGAGATGCCATACCGCGTCCGGCGTCGGCCAAACACGGCCGAGGGACGTCACAGCATCACGAACGAAGTGAGTGCAGTCCTGGCCCGGATGGCGTTTCATCAGGCGTGGCTCCAGATAGTGGCCCCACCCGTTGCTGGCCCCTACGCTGCACTTGTCGCGACCGCCAGGTCAGAAGCGGGTGCCCAGATGCGCATGGCGTGGCAACAGCTCCCCATCGCTTCCGACCGTGAGGTCAACCTCGGCACGGCGTACCCACGGCATCTGAGTGATGCCGCTCGTGCCTCGTGTCTTATGGCAATGCGGCAGCATCTATGACCAGGGCAGGCCCGGCCGTAGACGATCTTGAAGAAGACGTCTGAGTGGCGCTACCTGCGGTGCGGGAAACGATCTTGATGATCATGGGAAACGATCTTCGACCGGTCAGCGTAGCCTCTGACCAGCGCTTTTCGTCGGTGCCCCACAGCGAAGCACCGTTGAAATGGTGCCCTTCACAGTGACGGAAGTCGCTGGGGAGGGCACTTTTTCGCGTTCCGGGACCAGCGTGTCGGTGGACGTCCGCCTCCGGTCGCCGCGCGGGTGCGTTCAGGCGGGACGGGCGCGGGCGGGGTAGCGCGCGCTGAAGAGGGCGGGGCGAGGCCCTGCTGAGGGTGTTCATCCTCGGGGTCCTCACTCCTCTGGAGGCGGTCACCTGCCTCAGTCCCGAAGCGGCCCGCGCCGCCGAGGGGCATGCCGGACTCCGGCGGCTGGACGCCGCGGTCGGCTGGGGGGACGACCGCCTGTCGGTCTACGGGCGGCTCGCGCTCGAGTACGGCCTGCGGATGACCGCCATGCACGAGGAATGGGCGAGCTGGGCCCAGGAGCAGGTCGCCGAGCTGACCTGACTCCCGCGGGAGCCCGCCGCGAAGGGTGGCAGCCCCGCGGGAACCGGGGCAGGGTGGTGTCCGTTGGAGCCATTGGGCAAAGGAATCGTCAAGTGGCGCGGCCCGCGCCGAACTGAGCAGGGAGATCCACCATGGGTGTCAGCCTCTCCAAGGGCGGCAATGTCTCACTGACGAAGGAGGCCCCCGGACTCACGGCGGTCACCGTCGGCCTGGGCTGGGACGTCCGCACGACCACCGGCACGGACTTCGACCTCGACGCGAGCGCTCTGCTGCTCGACGCGTCGGGCAAGGTCGTCTCGGACAAGCACTTCGTGTTCTTCAACAATCTCAAGAGCCCCGACGGCTCGGTCGAGCACACCGGTGACAACCTCACCGGTGAGGGCGAGGGCGACGACGAGGCCATCAAGGTGAACCTGGCCGGCGTGCCCGCCGAGGTGGACAAGGTCGTCTTCCCGGTCTCGATCTACGACGGCGAGACCCGGCAGCAGAGCTTCGGCCAGGTGCGCAACGCGTTCATCCGCGTGGTGAACCAGGCGGGCGGCGCCGAGATCGCCCGTTACGACCTGACCGAGGACGCCTCGACGGAGACCGCCATGGTCTTCGGCGAGCTGTACCGCAACGGGGCGGAGTGGAAGTTCCGGGCCGTCGGCCAGGGGTACGCCTCCGGGCTGCGCGGTATCGCCCAGGACTTCGGCGTCAACCTCTGACGTAGCGTCCGCGTCCGCGAGTCCCCGTCCGTCACCGTGCACGACGGCGGGCGGGGCTCGCGGGCCAGGTCGCAGGCGGGCTGGGCCGGTTCAGCGGTCGGCTCACCGGCGGTCCCCGCGCTGGGCCTACGGATGGGCCGCGGCGTCCGCGTTGTAGCGGACCAGATAGCGGGCGAAGCGCTCCAGGTCCTCCGGGTCCCACGCGGCCAGCCGCACCTGGACGGACTCCTGCCTGCTGGCCCGGGCCGCGGCCAGGATCTCGATCCCGCCCGGCGCCAGGTGCAGCACCTGCACCCGGTGGTCGGTGTCGTCCACCCGGCGCTCGATGAAGCCGAGCTTCTCCAGCGCGGCCACCTGCCGGCTGACCGTGGACTTGTCCAGCAGGTAGTGCGCGGCCAGATCGGTCGCCCGGCAGCCCTGCCGCTCCTCCAGATGCGCCAGGATCGTGTACGCCACGAGCGACAGTTCGGGGTGCATACGGGCCGCGGTGGCCCGCGCCCGGCGGGCGAACGCGGTCAGTTCCCGCTGGACGGTGTCCAGCGACGACTCCCGTGCGCTCATGACTGCGACTCCTCACACCGGTTCTCCGGGCGGCCGGGTCGCCGACCGCCTGCGGAAACGTTGTGTTGTAGAGTGCAACGATATCAGCTGGGCAGCGTGAGCTCGAACCACACCACCTTGCCCACGACCTTCCGGCTGGTCCCCCAGCGCCGCGCCATGTGCGACACCAGCGCAAGACCGCGCCCGCGTACGTCGCCGGATTCCGCGCGCTGGAGCTGCGGCAGGTTGTGATTGTCGTCGCTGACCTCCACCAGCAGCTTGCCGACCCGCATCATCCGTAGCTCCACCTCGTAGGACGCGGCCCGGATCGCATTGGTGACCAGCTCGCTGACCAGCAGTTCCGCGGTGTCGCTCAGCCGGTGCAGGCCCCAGTCGGCGAGCTGCCGCCGGGTCACGTCGCGGGCCCGCGCCACCTCGCCGTGCTCCAGCCGCAGCCGCCACCGCGCCACGTCCTGCGGCGCGATGCCGTCGAAGCGCGCGACGAGCAGGGCGACGTCGTCACGCCGGTCCTCGGAGTGCACCCGGGCCAGGATCTGCGCGCAGACGTCCTCGGGAGTCTGCTGAGGCTCGATCACATGGGCGCACAGGGCGGCGAGTCCGGCATCTATGCCCTGGCCGCGCACCTCCACCAGACCGTCGGTGCACAGCACCAGCCAGCTCCCGTCCGGCGCCGGGATCTCCACCGTCTCGAACGGCACCCCGCCGACGCCGATCGGCGCGCCGCCGGGAATCTGCAGCAGCTCGCCCCGCCCGTCGTGCCCGGCCAGCACCGGCGGGATATGGCCGGCGTTGGCGAGCGTCAGAGTGCGGCGGATCGGGTCGTAGACCGCGTAGACGCAGGTGGCGAGGTGGTCCGTGCCGAGCCGCTGGGCCAGGTCGTCCAGGTGCCGCAGCAGCTGGGCGGGCGGCAGGTCGAGCGCGGCCATGGTGATGACCGCGGTACGGAACTGGCCCATCACGGCCGCCGCCTGGAGCCCGTGCCCCATCACATCGCCGACGATCAGCGCGACCCGGCCGCCGGGCAGCCGGATCGCGTCGAACCAGTCGCCGCCGACCTGGGCCTGCCGGTCCCCCGGCATGTAGTGGTGGGCGATGCGGACCCCGGGGATGCGGGGCGGCCGGGTCGGCATCATCGAGCGCTGGAGGGTGGCGGCGGCGCGGGACTCCAGGCGGTGCAGCCGCGCGTTGTCCAGATGGACCGCGCCGCGGGCGGCGAGTTCGGCCGCGGTGACGGCGTCGCGGGCGTCGAAGGGGCGGTGGCCGGGGCTGCGCAGGAAGCAGATCCGGCCGAGCACCGTGCCGCGGGCGGTGAGCGGGGTGAGGATCAGCGAATGGCCGGCCAGCAGCCGGCCGAGCGCGGGCACCCCCAGGTCGGTGGCGACGTCGGCCGCCATCGCGGCGTCGACCACCGGCACGAGGACGGGGTCGCCGAGCCGGGGCATCGTGTCCTGGTTGGGCAGCGTGAGCAGTTCGCCCTCGGGCACCGCGCTTTCCCAGCCCGCCGAGGACTGGTCGATGATGGCGACCCGGCGGACCACGATCGTGTCGGCGGCCTTGTCGTCCTGGGGCGGCTCGGTGTCGGAGAAGAGCTGGTCCACGACGAGCACGGTGGCGATGTCCGCGAAGCGCGGCACCGTGACCGAGCACAGCTCGCGCGCGGTCGTGCGCAGGTCGAGGGTCGAGCCGACCACGGAGCCGGTCTCGCGCAGCAGCGACAGCTGTTCGTCCAGCGCGCTGCCGGGCAGCGGGTTGTGGGAGCCGCGGCCCGCGGCGGCCGACGCGGGATGCCCGGCCGGCGCGGCGGCGTACGCCCGGACCGGGGACGGCAGGGCGGCGGACGGGAAGGGGCCGACGGATCCGGAGGACGGGAACGGGACAGCGGTCAGGGCCGACGCGCTTGAACGGTCGCCACTTTGGGTAGTCGAATAATCACCAGGAGTGGCAGCTCCCGGAGGTGCGGGACGGTCGGCGAAGTCGGTGCCGGGACCCGGGTCCGTGCCGGGACCCGAGTCCGCGGCGGGGCCCGGCCGTGGGCCCGGCAGCAGTTCCCGGCGTACGGACCGGTCGACGCGGGCGGCAGCGGCGACCTGGGCGTAGTCCTGCGGGGTGACCGGCAGCCGGACACTGCCCTCCACCTCGAGGGCGGGGTGGCCGAGCGGGGCGATCTGCCGCACGATGCGGTCCAGCCTGCCCGGGCTGACCCCGGGCAGTACGGTCCCGAGCCTGGCGGTCAGCGCGTGGCCCTGCGCCGGATCGGGGGCCGGGCACAGCACGGCGGCGATGGCGATGTCCTGCGGTCCTTCCGCAGTGTACGGCAGCATCCGGCCGCCCATCGCGATCCGCAGGCTGCCGGTGCGCAGCGGTCTGGCGTGCGCGGCGATCGCGAGCAGGCTGCGGCCGCCGGGCTCGGTGATCCGGTACGTCCACCACAGCACGTCCTTGACGGTGCCGTCCCGGTCGGTGGCCGCGAGGGCGCCCGACCAGGCGGAGGTGGTGAGGTCGTCCAGGACGTCGAGGGTGTCCTGGCGGGCGGTGCCCGAAGCGGTGGGCGGCGCGCCCGCGGCGGCGCGGGTCGGGGTGAGCAGGCCCGAGGCGCGGTGGCCGAAGACATGCTCCCAGCGGTGGCCGAACAGCTCTTCCGCACCGCGGTTCCAGTACGAGATCCGGCCGTCCGGGTCGACGCACAGCACCGCGAGGCGGAGCAGCGCGGTCATGCCGGTGCCGTCGACAGCGCCGCCACCGACGGCGGGCGGGCTGCCGAAAGGGGCGGCGGCGCGCGGGCTTTCGGCACCGGGACAGCCGTCGCCGGCTGACGTGGCGCGGTGCGGCGGGCCGGCCTCCGGAGTCTGCCGGGCCGCGCCGGGGCGCCCTTCCTCGGGGGTGGGACAGTCCGTGTGATCGCTTGCGTCGGTGGCTGCGGGATGCCGGGGGATGTCGTCCAACGTCGTGCACCTGCGGTTCGCCGCTGAGTAGGGTCCTGAATTCAAGGCAAGCACGGATCGGTCCGCGGGGACGACCGATTAGCCGGATTAGCCCCCGCAGTGGGGAAATTGACGGGATGTCCGCTGACGCGGGCAAGCGTGAGGGGGAGACGACCGGTGCACGCACGAGTGCCGCAGGTGGCGGGATTCGCCCGCTGGCCGCACGAGAATTCGGCGAAGCAGACGGGGAAGGCGCTGCGCGAGCGGCTGCCGCGGACGGCGTTCGGCCGCCCCGGGGGATGGACCTGGCAGGACAGGGGCGGCTCCGTTTCCGGCAGGGCCGCCGCGGTCGCCGCCGTCGAGGAGTCCAACGCGGGCCGAATACCCGAACTCATCCCGCTGCGGGTCGGGCGGATGGCGGCGAGCCCCTTCGCCTTCCTGCGCGGCTCGGCCGGGCTGATGGCCGCCGACCTCGCCGACAGCCCGGTGACCGGCATCGCCGCCCAGATCTGCGGGGACGCGCACGCCGCGAACTTCGGGCTCTACGGTGACGCCCGCGGCGGCCTGGTCATGGACATCAACGACTTCGACGAGACCGTCCGCGGCCCCTGGGAGTGGGACCTGCTGCGGCTCGCGACCTCGCTGGTGCTGGCCGGGCGGGAGGCCGGCGCGGCCGACGACATCTGCCGGGCGTCGGCGTACGACGCGGTGGGCGCGTACCGGCGGACCATGCGGCTGCTGGCGAAGCTCCCGGTGCACGAGGCGTGGAGCGCCATCGCCGACGAGCAGCTGGTCGCGCACGCCGGGGCCCGCGACCTGGCCGGGACGCTGGACCAGGTGTCGGCGAAGGCCCGGCGCAACACCAGCGCGAAATTCGCGGCGCGCTCCACCGAGCCGATCGAGGGCGGCGCGCGGCGCTTCACCGACGCCCCGCCGGTGCTGCGGCGGATCCCGGACGCGGAGGCCGCGGCGGTGGCGGGCGCGCTGGACGGCTATCTGCGGACGGTCGGCGAGGACCGGCTGCCGCTGCTGGCGCGTTACGCCGTGCACGATGTCGCCTTCCGGGTGGTCGGCACGGGCAGCGTGGGCACCCGGTCGTACGTGGTGCTGCTGCTCGACCACCTGGGCGAGCCGCTGGTGCTCCAGGTCAAGGAGGCCCGCGCGTCGGCGCTGCCGGCCCACGCCGCCAAGGCCGGCTTCCCCGCCGAACCGGTGGACCACGAGGGCCGCAGGGTGGTGCTTGGCCAGAAGCGCATGCAGGTCGTCAGCGACTTCCTGCTCGGCTGGACCGAGGTGGACGGTGTGCCGTACCAGGTGCGGCAGTTCAGGAACCGCAAGGGGAGCGTGGACCCGGCGACGCTGCCGTCCGGGCTGCTCGACGACTACGGCCGGATGACGGGCGCGCTGCTGGCCAGGGCCCACGCGCACAGCGCGGATCCACGGCTGGTGACGGGCTACTGCGGCAAGAACGAGGAGCTGGACGAGGCGATGGCGGCCTTCGCGGTGGCCTACGCCGACAGGACCGAGGCCGACCACGCCGATCTGCTGGCCGCGGTACGGGCCGGGCGGCTGCCCGCGGACTTCGAGGGCCGGCCGGAACCTGCTGACCGGCCGAGGCCCGCGGCTGCCGGCCGGTACCAGGAGTGGGCCTCCTGCGGCCCGGTGATCGGCCCGATCTCCGGGACAGGGCCTAGGCTGTCCGGGTGACGAACACCTTCGGAACCGAGTCCGCCGCCGAGTCCGCCGCCGCCGCGGCGTCCGTTCCTGGTTCGCAGGAGCGGCTGGCGGCGGCGGTGCGCGCGGCCGAGCAGGCGCTGATCGAGTTCGAGATCGCCGTGGAGACCTTCCGGGTCGAGGTGGAGAATTTCTCCCGGCTGCACCACCAGCGGCTCGGCCCGATGTACGCGCGGCTGGACGAGCTGGACGCGCTGGTCGCGGAAGCCGTCGCGGCCCACAGCGGCGACCGGGCGGACATCGAGCGGGCCTGGGAGGCGCGCGCGCTGGTCATGCCCATGCCGGGGGTGGAGGAGCTGTTCGGCGGGCTGCTGGGCTCCGACGGCGTACGCCCGGTGGAGGACCCGAACCCGCCGCGCCGGGTCCGGCCCGGCAAGGAGGCCCAGCGGCTCTACCGCGAGCTGGCCCGCAAGGCGCACCCCGACCTCGCCCAGGACGACGAGGAGAAGGAGCGGCGCAGCGCCTTCATCTCCCGGGTCAACGAGGCCTACGCCTACGCCGACGAGGACGCGCTGCGCGCCCTGTCCGCCGAGTGGGACGCAGGGCCGGTGCCGCTGGCCGACCTGCCCGGCGAGGCCGAGGTGCTGTACGCCCGGCTGGAGTGGCTGGCCGACCGCAAGGAGAAGCTGTCGGCCATCGCCGCGGAGCTGGACGAGAGCGCGATCGGGCAGATGATGCGGCTCGCCCCGGACGACCCGGACGCGCTTCTCAACGAGATCGCCGAGCAGCTGCTCACCCAGGTCGCCCAGCGCGAGGCCAGGCTGGCGGAACTGGTCCGGGACACCTCGGGCGGTTGAGGTAGCTTTTGCCAGGTCGCCCGCGCGTCCCGCGGGCGTCGCAAGTCAGCGGTCCCGCCGGCGCGCGGACCGCGTACCCCGTGTCCCCAGGAGGCCGCGCCCGATGTTCCGTTCCCAGCTGCCCGCGGTGGACGCCACCGCCGTACCGGCCGACGCGGTCCTGCTCGACGTCCGGGAGAACGACGAGTGGGCCGCGGGGCACGCGGAAGGCGCGCTGCACATCCCGATGGGCGAGGTCGTCGCCCGGATCGGTGAGCTGCCCGAGGACGGCCTGATCCATGTCGTCTGCCGGGTCGGCGGCCGGTCCGCGCAGGTCACGCAGTACCTGATCGGCCAGGGCAGGGACGCCGTCAACGTCAGCGGCGGCATGCTCGACTGGGAGGCCGCCGGCCGCCCGGTCGTCACCGGCGACGGCGCAGACGGCTACGTCCTCTGAGTCCTCCGGCGTGACCGGCGGGTCCCTCCCGCCGGTCGCGTTCGCCGGTCAGGGGTCAGGGGTCAGGGGTCAGGCGTCGAAGTCGACCTCGACGACCGGTGTGACCGGGTGCGACTGGCAGGCCAGGACGTAGCCCGCCTCGGTCTCCTCGGGCTCCAGCGCGTAATTGCGGTCCATCCGCACCTCGCCCGACACCAGCCGGGTCCTGCACGTCCCGCACACCCCGCCCTTGCAGGCGTAAGGCGCGTCGGACCGGTTGCGCAGCACCGTCTCCAGCACGCTCTCGCCGTCCGCCGAGGCCCAGCTACCGGCGCGGCCGTCCAGCGTGGCCCGGACCGTACCGCCGCCGGGTATCGTCGCCGTCGCGCGATCGCGGGCGGGCGCCTCGTCCACGTGGAAGATCTCCTGGTGGACCCGGGAGCGCGGCACGCCCAGCGCCCGCAGCGCCCGCTCGGCCGCACTGACGAGCCCCAGCGGCCCGCACAGATACCAGCCGTCGACCGCCGCGACCGGCAGCAGCGCGGGGAGCAGCAGCGCCAGCCGGTCCGCGTCCAGCCGCCCGGCCGGCAGCCCCGCCTGCTGCTCCTCGCGGGACAGCGCGGGCACCAGCTGGAAGCGATCGGGCCAGCGGTCCTTCAGGTCGGCGACCTCGTCGAGGAACATCGTGGACGCGGCGGTGCGGTCGCTGCGCACCAGGCAGAAGGTCGCCCCCGGCTCGCGGTCGAGCACGCTGGCGATCTGGGAGAGCACCGGGGTGATCCCGCTGCCGCCGACGACCGCGGCGAAGCGGCCGGGCCGCGGCTCCAGCACGAACCGCCCGGCGGGCGTCATCACGTCCAGCACGTCCCCGGCGGCCAGCTCCTTGAAGGCGTAGCCGGAGAATTCCCCGGACTCCACCAGCCGCACCCCCACCCGCAGCGTGCTCGGCCCCGGGCCCGGCGCGGCGGGGACCGGGTCGCACAGCGAATACGTGCGGCGGATCTCGGCGCCGTCCACCCGGCGGCGGACGGCGATGTGCTGGCCCGGCGCGTACCGGTACGCGGGCCGCAGCTCCTCGGGGACCTCGAAGGCGATGGTCACCGAGTCGTCGGTGAGCGGCCGGACCTCGGCCACCCGCAGCGGATGGAACATTCACACCTCCTTGAAGTGGTCGAACGGTTCGCGGCAGGACTCGCAGCGGCGCAGCGCCTTGCACGCGGTGGACGAGAAGCGGCTCAGCAGCACGGTGTCGGTGGAACCGCAGTGCGGGCAGCGCACCGCCAGATCCACGGCCACCGGCTGCGGTCGGCCGCCGGTGGCGGCCGTACGGGCGGCGCCCGCGCCGGGGCGGGGCGGGGCGACCCCGTGCTCGGCGAGCTTGCGACGGCCCTCGGGGCTGATCGCGTCGGTGGTCCAGGCCGGTGCGAGGACGGTCCGCACCGAGACCTCGGACATGCCGTGCTCGGTGAGCACCCTGGTGATGTCGGTGGCCATCGTGTCCAGGGCGGGGCATCCGGTCCAGGTCGGGGTCAGCTCCACCCGCACCCTGCCTGGTCCCGTGACCTCTATGCCGCGCAGCACGCCCAGCTCGGCGAGCGATATCACCGGCAGCTCCGGGTCCGGTACCTCGCCGACCAGCCGCAGCAGCTCCTCCTCCAGCGCGCTCGCGGTCACCATGTCGCCCCCGGGTGCGCGCGGTGCAGGTACTGCATCTCGGCCAGCAGCCGTCCGAACGCCTCGGTGTGGACGCCCTGCCGGCCCGCTCCCGCCGCCCACGGGGTGCGGTCCGCCCCCTGCGGCAGGTCGAGGGCGGCCCGCCGGACCGTGTCCGCGACCCGTGCGAGCCACGGCGCGCGCAGGGCGGGCAGGTCCACCGCGAGTCCTTCGAGCGGTTCGAACAGCTCGCCGGTGTACCGCCACAGGTCCTCCAGGGCGCGCTGCATCCTGCGGTGGCTCTCCGCGGTGCCGTCGCCGAGCCGCAGCGTCCACTGCTCGGCGTGGTCGCGGTGGTAGGCCACTTCCTTGACCGCCTTGGCGGCCAGCGGCGCGAGGTCGCTGGCGCCGTCCGCGAGCGCGGCGTAGAGCAGCTCCTGGTAGACCGAGAAGTACAGCTGGCGGGCGATGGTGTCGGCGAAGTCGCCGTTGGGCCGCTCCACCAGCTGCACGTTGCGGAATTCGTGCGGCTCGCGGCGGAAGGCCAGCTCGTCCTCGTCGCCGGTCAGCGAGAGCAGGGTGCGGGCCTGGCCGAGCAGGTCGAGGGCGATGTTGGTGAGGGCGACGTCCTCCTCCAGCACGGGGGCGTCCCCGGCCCACTCCCCCAGCCGCTGGGCCAGCACGAGCGCGTCGTCGCCGAGCGCGAGGGCGGCGGTCACAGGTGCTTCACCCCTTCCGGGATCGCGTAGAACGTCGGATGGCGGTAGGGCTTGTCGGCGGCGGGCTCGAAGAACGGGTCCTTCTCGTCGGGGGAGGAGGCGGTGACCGCGGTGGACGGCACCACCCAGATCGACACGCCCTCCGCCCGCCGGGTGTAGAGGTCCCGCGCATTGCGCAGGGCCATCTCGGCGTCGGGCGCGTGCAGGCTGCCCGCGTGGGTGTGGCTCAGTCCGCGCCGGCTGCGGACGAAGACCTCCCACAGCGGCCACTCGCCGCCCGGCTGCTGCTGCCCGCTCATACCTGTCCCTCCCGCTGTCCCGCGGCGCCGCTGTCCGCGGTGTGCCCGGTGGCGCTGTGCTTGGCGGCGTAGGCGGCGGCCGCGTCCCTGACCCAGGCGCCGTTCTCGTGGGCGGTGCGGCGGCGCTCCAGCCTTTCCCGGTTGCACGGCCCGTTGCCGCGCAGCACGTCCTGGAATTCGGCCCAGTCGATCGGACCGTGGTCGTACCCGCCGCGTGCCTCGTTCCACCGCAGGCCGGGGTCGGGGAGGGTCAGGCCGAGGACTTCGGCCTGCGGGACGCATATGTCCACGAAGCGCCGCCGCAGTTCGTCATTGGAATGGCGCTTGATGCGCCAGGCCATGGACTGGGCCGAGTGCGACGACTCGTCGTCCGGCGGGCCGAACATCATCAGCGAGGGCCACCACCAGCGATTCACCGCGTCCTGCGCCATCTCGTGCTGGGCGGGGGTGCCGCGGCTGAGGGTGAGCAGCAGTTCGTACCCCTGCCGCTGGTGGAAGGACTCCTCCTTGCAGATCCGCACCATCGCCCGGGCGTACGGGCCGTAGGAGCAGCGGCACAGCGGCACCTGGTTGGTGATCGCGGCGCCGTCGACCAGCCAGCCGATCGCGCCGACGTCGGCCCAGGTCAGGGTGGGGTAGTTGAAGATGGACGAATAGCGCTGGCGGCCGGCGTGCAGCTTGTCGAGCAGTTCGTCCCGGCTCACGCCGAGGGTCTCGGCGGCGCTGTAGAGATACAGCCCGTGCCCGGCCTCGTCCTGGACCTTGGCCATCAGGATCGCCTTGCGCCGCAGCGAGGGCGCCCGGGTGATCCAGTTGGCCTCGGGCTGCATGCCGATGATTTCCGAGTGGGCGTGCTGGGCCATCTGGCGGACGAGGGTGTCGCGGTAGGCGTCCGGCATCCAGTCCCGCGGTTCGATCCGCACCTCGTCGGCCACCGCCGCGTCGAAGGCCGCGGCCAGCGCGGCCAGTGCCTCCTGGCCGGCCGCCGGTCCGCCGGACCGCGGTGTCCCGCCCGGTGCCGTCGTGTCCTTGGCGGTCGTCGTCGCCTGTGCCGTTGTCGTCATGCGGACCCCTCCTCTGCCCGGTCGAGCCGTCATCGGTCGACCGGACAACCGGCCGGCCGGACCAGCCGACCGACCGATCGTTCGGTCCATTCCATGGTCGGTGGCTCGCCGTGGGGGTGTCAAGCCATTCCGTCACCTGTGGATAACTCGGTAAGGTCACCGCCGGACCCCCGGGTGGGTAGCGTGCTGCCCGGCAGGCGTGCCCGGCGCGGAGAGCGGAGAGACGATGCAGTCAGTGCAGGGGGCATCGCCCCAGGTGGCGACGTTGTCGCTGCCCGCCCGAATAGCGGTGGCCGTGACCGTGGGCGTGGTCGCGGTGGGAGCGCTCCTCCACCTCGGCATGGTGTTCCTGCATGTCGCGCCGTCGAACACGCTCAGCAAACAGCACGCCACGGCGGTCAACGACTACATCTACCCGGAGTTCGAGCAGAACTGGAAGCTCTTCGCGCCCGACCCGGTGCAGCAGAACAATCACGTGCAGGCCCGCGCGGAGGTCCGCAAGCAGGACGGCAGCACCCAGACCACCGGCTGGGTGGACATGACGGCGATCGACGTGGCGGACATGCGGCACAACCTGCTGCCCAGCCACACCGAGCAGAACGAGCTGCGCCGGGCCTGGAGCTACTACACCGACACGCACAACGACCAGAACCAGCCGACCGCGGGCAACGGCAGCGACCTGAGCAGCGCGTATCTGCAGAACATCCTCGCGAAACGCCTCGGCCCCACGCTCAACGGCGGCACGGTCGTCCGCATCCAGGCCAGAGCCGCCACCACCGCGGTCGCCAGGCCGTCCTGGAGCGGTGAGTCGATCGACACCACCACCCAATACCGGGAGCTGCCGTGGTGGACCGTCACCACCGCGCCGGCAGGGCAGGAGAAGACCTCGTGAGCGACCCCCGCACCCCGGCCGCGCACGCCGAGGACCCCGCCGACTCCACGGATACCGCCGGCATGGCTGACGCAGCCCTCGGCAGCCACGCCCAGGCCGCCTCGCCCTTCGCCGGGCTCGGCCGCGCGCTCGACCGGGGCATGGCCCAGGGCCTGGCCAGGGTCACCGGCAGCGCGCTGGCCCCCTACCAGGCCGCGATCGTACGGATCGGCTTCGCGCTGACCTGGCTGGCCTTCCTGCTGCGGGAGTGGCCGCACCGCTCCGAGCTGTACGGCCCGGACAGCGCGTGGAGCTTCGACCTGGCCAAGCGGCTGGTCGCCGGGAACCACGCCTTCACCGCGCTGCTGTGGAGCGACAGCCGCGGCTGGTTCGAGCTGGTCTACGCGGTGGCCGTCGTCAGCAGCGCCATGCTGCTGGTGGGCTGGCGCACCAGGACCGCGTCGGTGCTCTTCATGATCGGTGTGCTCTCGCTGCAGAACCGCAGCGTCTTCATGGGCGACGGCGGCGACAACGTCGTCCATCTGATGGCGATCTACCTGGTCTTCACCCGCTGCGGGCAGGTCTGGTCGCTCGACCGGCGCCTCGCGGCCCGTGCCGAGGCCAAGGCGCGGGCCGCCGCGGCGAGCGGGCCCGACGCGGCCGACGACGGCCTGGCCGTCCGCGGCCCCGGCATCGATCCGGCGGGGATCGCGCTGTGGACGCTGCTGGGCGCCGCCCTGGTGGTGGCCACCGCGATGGACAAGCTCAGCACCGAGTGGGAAGTGGCCCTGTGGGCGGGGCTGCTGATCCAGGCGCTGTGGTGGGCGGTACGGCGTTACGCGCCGGGTGAGCCGCGCACGGTGCTCGACATCATGACCAACGTGATCCACAACGGCGCCATGCTGGTGATCGTCGTGGAGGTCTGCCTGATCTACTCCACGGCCGGCTGGTACAAGATCCAGGGCAGCCGCTGGGAGGACGGCACCGCGCTCTACTATCCGCTGCACCTGGACGACTTCACCCCGTGGCCCGGCCTGTCGCACGCCCTGGCGGGCAATTCGCTGATGGTCATGCTGATCACCTACGGCACGGTCATGGTGCAGGTCGCCTTCCCCTTCACCCTCTTCAACCGCCGGGTGAAGAACGTGCTGCTGGTGGCGATGATGCTGGAGCACGCCTCGATCGCGATCGTGCTGGGCCTGCCCTTCTTCTCGCTGGCGATGATCGCCGCCGACGCCGTCTTCCTGCCCACCGGCTTCCTGCGCTGGCTGGGCGGGCGGATCGCACAGCTGCTGCGGGGGCCCGTGACACCGCCGAAGGCCCCGGCGGTGCCCGGGCAGCGGCCGGCGGACGGGAACGACGGGCAACCCGCGGCAGGACCGCCGCCCACCGACGCCCTGACCTGACCCGGCCTCGTACGCCGGCCTACGGCGAGCCCCGCCGTAGGCTGGCGCCATGAGCGACGAGCAGGCCGTACTCCGGCCGACCGGGGCGGGGTCAGCCCTGCGGCGGTGGCACGAGCGCGCCGCGGACCCGGACACGGTCGTGCTCGACGGCTTCCACGCCCTCAAGCACGCCCTGCGCTTCGGCGCCGACGTCCATGTGGCGGTCAGCAGTGACAAGGACGCCGTGCTGCGGCTCGCCGCCGACCTCGCACCCGACCTGACCGCGGACCTTGCGGAGCGCGTCAGCGAGATCCCGGCCGCCGCGCTGCGCGAACTGGTCACCCGCGTCCACCCCACCGCGGTGGCCGCGCTCGCCGCCCGGCCCGCACGGGACGGGGGTACGGCCGCGCTGGCCGCGCTGCCCCGGCGGGCGCCCGTCGTGGTCCTGGACCGCCCCCGCAACCTCGGCAATGTCGGGGCGGTGATCAGGCTCGCCGCCGGCTTCGGCGTCACCGGCGTCGTCACCACCGGCGACCTGGACCCCTGGCACCCCAACGCCGTACGGGCCGGCGCCGGGCTGCACTATGCGACGGCCGTGGAGCGTACGACCCCGGACGGGCTGCCGCCGGGGCCGCTGCACGTCCTCGACCCGGAGGGCGAGGACATCCGCGCCGCCGAGCTGCCGGACGACGCGCTGATCGTCTTCGGCTCGGAACGGCACGGCGTGTCGGACGAACTGCGCGCCCGGGCCACGGCACTGGTCTCGCTGCCGATGCGGCCCCAGGTGTCGAGCTACAACCTGGCCACCAGCGTCGGTATGACGCTCTATCACTGGTCGGCCACCTCCGGCTCCCCGCTGGTCCCCGGACGTCCCTGACCTGACCTCCCGCGGGGCGGCCGGTCAGGCCGGCCGGCGCACCTCCACCGTCCGGAACCGGCCGGCGACGAAGGCCCCGTCGCACAACGCCGCATTGGCCGCGGGATTGCCGCCGGAGCCGTGGAAGTCGGAGAAGGCGGCGGTCTGGTTGACGTACACCCCGCCGGTCAGATTGAGCGACAGCTGCGCGCACTCCTCCAGGCAGACCTCCTCCAACTGTTCCGCCACCTCGGCCGAGACGGTGTAGCCGCCCACCGTCATGGCGCCGTGGTCGCGGATCGTCCGGCGCAGCAGCTCCAGCGCGGCGGCGGTGGAGTCGACGGCCACGGCGAAGGCGACCGGACCGAAGCACTCGGCCATGAACGCCGCCTCCGCGTCCGGCTTGGCGGCGTCCAGCCTGACCAGGGCCGGGGTGCGGACGACCGCGTCGGGGAAGTCGGGATGGGCCACCTCGCGCGAGGCCAGCGCGACCTCGCCCATACCGGGGGCGGCGTCCAGCCGTGCCTTGACGTCCGGATTGACCAGTGCGCCGAGCAGGGCGTTGGCCCGGGTGTCGTCGCCGAGCAGCTGCTCCATCGCGGCGGCGAGGTCGGCGACCACCTCGTCGTACGTCCGCGGTCCGGCCTCCGTGCCGATGCCGTCCCGGGGAATCAGCAGATTCTGCGGGGTGGTGCACATCTGGCCGCTGTACAGCGACAGGGAGAAGGCCAGGTTGGACAGCATGCCGCGGTAGTCGTCGGTGGAGTCCACCACCACCGTGTTGACCCCGGCCTTCTCGGTGAAGACCTGCGCCTGGCGGGCGTTGGCCTCCAGCCAGTCGCCGAAGGCGGTCGATCCGGTGTAGTCGACGATGCGGACCTCGGGGCGCACCGCAAGCGTCTTGGCCAGGCCCTCGCCCGGCCGGTCGACGGCGAGGCAGACCAGGTCGGGCGAGAAGCCCGCCTCGGCCAGGACGTCACGGGCCGCGCCGACGGTCAGCGCGAGCGGCAGTACGGCCCGCGGGTGCGGCTTGACCAGCACCGCATTGCCGGTGGCCAGCGACGCGAAGAGGCCCGGATAGCCGTTCCAGGTGGGGAAGGTGTTGCAGCCGATCACCAGGCCGATGCCGCGCGGCACGGCGGTGAAGGACTTCTGCAGATGCAGCGGATCCCGCTTGCCCTGCGGCTTCACCCATTCTGCGGTGCCGGGGGTGCGCATCTGCTCGGCGTACGCATACGCCACCGCCTCAAGGCCGCGGTCCTGCGCGTGCGGGCCGCCCGCCTGGAAGGCCATCGTGAAGGCCTGGCCCGAGGTGTGCATCACCGCGAGCGCGAACTCGTGCGTCCGCGCATTGATCCGGGCCAGGATCTCCAGGCACACCATGGCGCGTGCCTCGGGTCCCGCGTCCCGCCAGGCGGGCATCGCGGCCCGCATCACGGGCAGCAGCACATCGGGATCCGGGTGCGGATACTGCACGCCCAGCTCCTGGCCGTACGGCGAGCGCTCGTCGCCGGTCCACTCGTCGGTGCCCGGCTGCGCGGTCGCGAAGGCGAAGCGGTGGCCGAGCTGCGCCTCGAAGGCGGCCCTGCCCTGGTCGGCGTCGGGATACGCCTTGGGGTGCTCGGGGTAGGGCGACCAGTAGGCGCGCGTCCTGATGGTGTCCAGCGCCGTGTCGAGGGTGCCGCGATGGCGCTCGGCCAGGGACTGGGTGGAGAGATCGGCGGACAATGGGACCAACTCCTCGTCGAGCTGGGCTGCGTGGAGGGGACACCGCTAGATTAACCGAATGTTCGGTCGGGACAAGGGCGCAAAACCCGACCTGTGGAAAAGTCCGCCGGAGCCGCGCCAGGCCCGGCAGGAACCGGCCAGCACCGGCAGGGAGTCGTGGACAGCGTGACCGCACTTGACCGCAACAGCACTGTGGCCGTCGTCGGCGTCGGCACCATGGGCCAGGGGATCGCGCAGGTCGCGCTGCTCGCCGGCCACCGGGTGCTGCTCCACGACGCCGTCCCCGGCCGCGCCCAGGTCGCGGCAGACGGCGTGGCGGGCCGCCTCGACCGGCTGGTCGGCAAGGGCCGGATCGGCGCGACCGACGTCAAGGACGCGCTGGCCCGGCTCATTCCCGCGGAGAGCAGCGCCGATCTGGCCGGGGCCGCGCTGGTCGTGGAGGCCGTCGTGGAGGACCTGGTCGTCAAGCAGGCGCTGTTCGCCGAGATGGAGGCGGTCGTCGGCGACGACTGCCTGCTGGCGACCAACACCTCCTCGCTGCCGGTGACCGCCGTCGCGGGCGCGCTGCGGCTGCCGGGGCGGCTGGTCGGCCTGCACTTCTTCAACCCGGCCCCGCTGCTGCCGCTGGTCGAGGTGGTCGCCGGTGCCGCCACCGACGCTTCGGCCGTCGCCACCGCCTGCGACACGGCCGAAGCCTGGGGCAAGACGCCGGTGCGCTGCACCGACACCCCCGGTTTCCTGGTCAACCGCATCGCCCGCCCCTTCTACGCCGAGGCCCTGCGGGTGTACGAGGAGCGCGCCGCCGATCCCGCGACCATCGACGCGGTCCTGCGTGAATGCGGCGGCTTCGCCATGGGTCCTTTCGAGCTGACCGACCTGATCGGCCAGGACGTCAACGAGGCGGTCACCCGGTCGGTCTGGGAGGCCTTCTTCCACGACCCGAAATTCACCCCGTCGCTGGCCCAGCGCCGGCTGGTCGAGTCCGGGCGGCTCGGCCGCAAGACCGGCCGCGGCTGGTTCGACTACGCCCGGGACGCGGGCGGCGCGGGCACCGTGGGGCAACCGGCGCCGCACACCGCGGAGCCCGCGCTCGCGCCGCCGTACATCGTGGTGCGCGGCGACCTCGGCCCCGCGGGGGCGCTGCCCGGGCTCGCCCGCGAGGCCGGGATCGAGGTCCGTGAGGAGGAGCCGGCCGGGTCCGGCGTGATCGCGCTGCCCGACGGCACCCCGCTGCGGCTGGCCGACGGACACCCCATGCCCAAGCCGGGGATCCGCTTCGACCTCGCCCTGGACTACCGCACCGCTTCCCGTATCGCCGTCGCCCCCTGCGACGGGGTGCATGCCGACGTCGTGGACACGGCGGTGGGATTCTTCCAGGCGCTGGGCAAGGAGGTCAGCGTCATCGGCGATGTGCCCGGTCTGATCGTGGCGCGGACGGTCGCGATGCTGGCCGATCTCGCGACCGACGCCGTCTCCCGGCAGATCGCCTCCGCCCAGGACGTCGACACCGCGATGCGGCTGGGCGTGAACTATCCGCTGGGTCCGCTGGAATGGTGCGAGCGGATTTCCGCGGCCTATGTGCGGGATCTCCTGGACGTACTGCACCTGAGCTGTCCCACCGGACGCTACGCACCCTGCCGGGAGCTGAGGCGGCGTGCGGACGCGGCCGGAGGTGTGATCTCCTCATGACCATGCCGAAGCGCGACACCTATACGCCGGATTCGCTGCTCGCCGTGGCCGTGGAGGTCTTCAACGAGCGCGGCTACGACGGCACGTCCATGGAGGACCTCTCGCGCGCGGCGGGAATCTCGAAATCCTCGATCTACCACCATGTGCGGGGCAAGGAGGAATTGCTCAACAGGGCGGTGGGCCGGGCGCTCGACGGACTGTTCGGCATCCTCGACCAGCCAGGGGCCGGGGACGGTCCCGCGGTGCGGCGGCTGGAGTACGTCATCCGGCGCACGGCCGTCGTGCTCATGGACGAACTCCCCTACGTCACCCTGCTGCTGCGGGTGCGGGGGAACACCACGACCGAGCGGTGGGCGATGGAGCGCCGCAGGGAGTTCGACCAGCGGGTCGCGGAACTGCTGAAGTCGGCCGTGGCGGAGGGCGATCTGCGGGCGGACGTCGAGGTGAGGCTGGCCACCAGGCTGTTGTTCGGGATGATCAACTCGATAGTGGAGTGGTACCGCCCGGCGGCGAAGGGGGCGCTGGACCGCGAGCAGGTCGCCGACGCCGTGGTGCGGCTGGCGTTCGACGGGCTGCGTGCGTAGAGCGCGTCCGCACCGGGCCCGCCGGCGCCCGTTTATTGGTCCAGACTCTTGCCCCGACCGTCGGTCACCGGCGCCATCCAGCCGTGTCCGCGGCCGACCGGTCGTCTGCCCGGGGCCAGGGCTTCGGCCGCCTGTCACCCGGACAGGCGAACCCGCACGGTGCGGCTGGTCGGCGCGTCCCAAAGCCGCGCACACCCGTCCGCACGCCGGTCCCGGTCAGTTCCCGACCACCAGGTCGGTCTCCTCGAAGACCAGCAGTGTCCGGCTGCTGAGCACTTCCTCGATCGACTGCAGCCGGGTGAGCACCAGCTCGCGCAGGCTGCGGTTGTCGACGGTGTGCACCAGGAGCAGTACGTCGAAATCGCCGCTCACCAGCGCGATGTGGACGACACCCGGAAGGGTGACGAGTTTCTCCCGTACCGTCCGCCAGGAATTCTGGACGATCTTGAGGGTGATGTACGCCGAGGCGCCGTGCCCCGCCCGCTCGTGGTCCACCCGGGCGGTGAAACCTCGGATCACCCCGTCGTCGATGAGCCGGTTGATCCGGGCGTAGGCGTTCGCCCTGGACACGTGCACCCGCTCGGCGACCGACCGTATCGAGGCCCTGCCGTCCTCCTGAAGCAGCCGCAGGATCGTGCGGTCTATCGGGTCCAGAGGTCGGACCGTCGGCTCCTCGTCGGCCATCTGTTCTCTCGCCATCCCCCGCAAGCTCCCTACCATGGACGTACTGGCTCCATCTCAGGCTGTGCAGAACCGTTTGTCCACAGGCGGAACCACCCCGTAGCCAAAATGCCTCCGGCGACCGAACAATCGGTAGGGAGAGCGGAACCCGCTCGCGCTACCGATTGCTCTGGTCACCGACCACAAGGAGGTGCTCGCGATGACCGTGCTGGACACCCCCGCCTGGCGGCCACGCGCCGACGCCGCGCCGCTGCTGCCCGACCCGGAGCCGTACCGGCTGCTCGGCACCCCCGCCGCCGCGGACCTGGACCCCGCGCTGCTCGGCAGGCTGTACGCGCAGCTTGTCCGCGGCCGCCGCTACAACCGGCAGGCCACCGCCCTGACCAAGCAGGGCCGGCTGGCCGTCTACCCGTCCAGCACCGGCCAGGAGGCCTGCGAGATCGCCGCTGCTCTCGCACTGCGGCCCGACGACTGGCTCTTCCCCAGCTACCGCGACACCCTCGCCGTCGTCGCCCGCGGGGTCGACCCCGTCGAGGCGCTGACACTGCTGCGCGGCGACTGGCACACCGGCTACGACTCCCGCGAGCACCGGGTCGCACCGCTCAGCACCCCGCTGGCCACCCAGCTGCCGCACGCCGTCGGCCTCGCGCACGCCGCCCGGCTCAGCGGTGACGCGGTGGCCGCGCTCGCCATGGTCGGCGACGGCGGCACCAGCGAGGGCGACTTCCACGAGGCGCTCAATTTCGCGGCCGTCTGGCGCGCCCCCGTGGTCTTCCTGGTGCAGAACAACGGCTTCGCCATCTCGGTGCCCCTTGCCAAGCAGACCGCCGCCCCCACCCTCGCCCACAAGGCGGTCGGCTACGGCATGCCGGGGCGGCTGGTGGACGGCAACGACGTGGCGGCGGTGCACCAGGTGCTCACCGAGGCGCTGCGCCGGGCACGCGAAGGCGGCGGCCCCACCCTGGTCGAGGCCGTCACCTACCGGATCGACGCGCACACCAACGCCGACGACGCCACCCGCTACCGCGAGGAGTCCGAGGTCGCGGCCTGGCTGGCGCACGACCCCGTCGAGCTGCTGGAAAGGGAGCTGACGGGCCGCGGACTGCTGGACGACGCCGACCGGCAGCGCGCACTGGACGACGCCGAGACGATGGCGGCCGACCTGCGCGAGCGGATGCACGAGGACCCGCAGCTCGACCCGATGGAGCTGTTCGCCCACGTCTATGCCGAGCCGACAGCGCAACTGCGGGCGCAGGCCGAGCAGTTGCGGGCCGAGATGGAAGCGGAGCGGCAGTCATGACCACCGCCGTCACGGCCGCGGACCGCGCCACCGCCCCCACCCGCAAACCCGCGACCATAGCGCAGGCGCTCAACCAGGCGCTGCGCGACGCCCTCGCCGCCGACCCCGCGGTGCACGTGATGGGCGAGGACGTCGGCGCCCTGGGCGGCGTCTTCCGCATCACCGACGGGCTGACCAGGGATTTCGGCGAGGACCGCTGCACCGACACCCCGCTCGCCGAGGCCGGCATCCTCGGCGCCGCCGTCGGCATGGCGATGTACGGGCTGCGCCCGGTGGTGGAGATGCAGTTCGACGCCTTCGCCTATCCGGCGTTCGAGCAGCTGGTCAGCCATGTCGCGCGGATGCGGAACCGCACCCGCGGGGCGCTGCCGATGCCCCTCACCGTACGGATCCCCTACGGCGGCGGCATCGGCGGCGTCGAGCACCACAGCGACTCCTCGGAGGCGTACTACCTGCACACCCCCGGCCTGCACGTGGTCACCCCGGCGACCGTCGAGGACGCCTACGGGCTGCTGCGGGCGGCCATCTCCTCCGACGACCCGGTGATCTTCCTTGAGCCGAAGCGGCTGTACTGGTCGAAGGCCGACTGGTCGCCGCAGGAGCCGACGGCCGTGGCGCCGATCGGGCGGGCCGTGGTGCGGCGAGCCGGGCGTACGGCGACGCTGATCACCTACGGCCCCTCGCTGCCGGTGTGCCTGGAGGCGGCGGAGGCGGCCAAGGAGGAGGGCTGGGATCTGGGCGTGGTCGATCTGCGCAGCCTGGTGCCCTTCGACGAGGAGACGGTCGCCGCGGCCGTCCGCGGCACCGGGCGGGCGGTCGTCGTCCACGAGTCGTCGGGCTTCGGCGGCGCGGGCGCGGAAATAGCGGCGCGCATCACCGAACGCTGCTTCCACCATCTGGAAGCGCCCGTCCTGCGGGTCGCCGGATTCGACATCCCCTACCCGCCGCCGATGCTCGAACGGCACCATCTGCCGGGCGTGGACCGCATCCTCGACGCGGTCGGCCGACTGCAGTGGGAGGAGGACTGATGGCCGTCGTGCGCGAATTCACCCTTCCCGACCTCGGGGAAGGGCTCACCGAGGCGGAGATCGTCCGCTGGCTGGTGCAGGTCGGCGAGGTGGTCGCGGTCGACCAGCCGGTGGTCGAGATGGAGACGGCCAAGGCGGTCGTCGAAGTGCCGTGCCCCTACGGCGGGGTGGTGACCGCCCGCTTCGGCGAGGAGGGCGACTCCCTCGCGGTGGGCCGCCCGCTGGTCACCGTCGCGGTCGGATCCGCCGCCGACGGCGCGCCGCCGGCCTCCCCGGACGGCGGCAGCGGTGACGCCGGCGCGAACGGACAGGGCTCGGGCAATGTCCTGGTCGGATACGGCACCGGCGGCGCCGTCGCGCAACGCCGGCAGCGTGTCCGGGCGGCGCGCCCCGCGGGCGGCGGCCCGGCAGCCAACGGCGCCACAGCGCCCGGGGGCGGCACGCCCGTCAACGGCGGTACGGCGGCCAGCGGCGGTACGGCGTCCGGTTCCGGCACGGCGGTCCGTCCCGGTACGGCAATCGGCGGTGGTGCGGCGACCAGCGGCGGTACGACGGCCGGCGACGGCCAGGCGGACCTCGACGCCGGGCCGGTGGCCGTCATCTCGCCGCTGGTCCGCAGGATCGCCCGGGAGCACGGCCTTGACCTGCGGCGGCTGGCCGGCAGCGGCCCCGAAGGGCTGATCCTGCGCTCCGACGTCGAGCGCGCGGTCGCCGCCCCGTCCCCGGCGGCCCCCGCAGCGGCCCCGGCGCTGTCCGGAGCGGCGGCGCAGGACGGCGCCGAGCGGGTGCCGCTGCGCGGGATACGCCGGACCGTCGCGGAGAAGCTGGCCCGCAGCCGCCGGGAGATCCCCGACGCCACCTGCTGGGTGGACGCCGACGCCACCGAACTGCTCGCCGCCCGGGCGGCGATGAACGCCTCGGGCGAACGGCGGATCTCCGTGCTCGCGCTGCTGGCCCGGGTGGTGACGGCCGCCCTGGCGCGCTACCCGGACCTCAACTCCACCGTGGACATGGAGAAGTCGGAGATCGTACGGCTGCCCGCCGTGCACCTCGGCTTCGCGGCGCAGACTGAACGCGGCCTCGTGGTGCCCGTGCTGCGGGACGCGCACACCATGACCACGACGGCGCTCGCGGCCGGGATCTCCCGGCTCACCGAGGCGGCCAGGACCGGGTCGCTGACGCCCGCGGACCTGACCGGCGGGACGTTCACGCTGAACAACTACGGGGTCTTCGGGGTCGACGGCTCCACGCCGATCATCAACCACCCCGAGGCCGCCATGCTCGGCGTCGGCCGGATCGCCGCCAAGCCGTGGGCGCACAACGGCGAACTGGCCGTACGGCAGGTGGTGCAGCTGTCGTTCACCTTCGACCACCGGGTGTGCGACGGCGGCACCGCGGGAGGATTCCTGCGGCTCGTGGCGGACTGCGTGGAGCAGCCCGCGGTGCTGCTCGCCGCGGTGTGAGCGGCGGACCCCCGGCCGAGCCCCGCGGCGGCCGGGGGATACTCGCGGGCATGACGACGAGCTACGACGCGGTGGTGCTGGCGGGCGGCGAGGCCAGGCGGCTGGGCGGCACCGACAAGCCCGCGCTCGCGGTCGGCGGCCGGATGCTGCTCGACCGGGTGCTCGCCGCGTGCGCGGCCGCCGACCGTACCGTCGTGGTCGGACCGCGCAGGCCGACCGCCCGGCCGGTGCGGTGGACCCGGGAGCAGCCCGCGGGCGGCGGCCCGCTGCCCGCACTCGCCGCGGGGCTCGCCGCGCTGACCGGCGAGGACCGCCCGGCAGCGGTCGTCGTCCTCGCCGCCGACCTGCCGTTCCTGACGGCACGCACGCTGACCGCGCTCACCGACGTGCTCGGCGACGCGCTCACCGGCGCCCGCACCGGCGCCGAAGCCTGCGAAGGCGTCCTGCTCACCGACCCCGCGGGACGCGACCAGCCGCTGGCGGCGGCCTACGCGGCGGAGCCGCTGCGCCGCGAGATCGCCCTGCTCAGCACCGAGCACGGCACCCTCGCCGGGCTGCCGCTACGGCTGCTGACCGGGGAACTGACGCTGCGCCGGATCGCCGACCCCACAGGCGAGGCCGGCTTCGACTGCGACACCTGGGACGACGTCGCCGTCGCCCGGGCGCGGCTGGACGGGGAGTCCAAGGGGTGAGCCTGGGTGGCTTGCGGGGGCGGATCGGGGACGATGTGCGTGTGGTGGACGAATGGATCGCAGCAGTCAAGACCGAATTGGGCATCGACCTCGACGTGGACACCGGGGTCCTGCTCGATCTGGCACGTGACGCGGCACACGGGGTTGCCCGGCCGGCCGCGCCGCTGACCACCTTCCTGGTGGGATACGCGGCGGCGCAGGCGGGCGGCGGACCCGAGGCCGTACGGGAGGCGGCGCGGAAGGCCGCGGACCTGGCCCTGCGCTGGACGGAGGAGTCGGGCGGATGAGCGGCCCACGCGAGTACGGCCGTCCGGGCGCCGACGCCGCGGACCGGGCACTGGACGACGCCCTGGCGCTGGCCAACAGCCCGGGCGCCGGCGGCGCCTCCGCGCGCCCGCCCAGCACCGACCCCCTGGTCGTCGCCCTCGGGCACGAGCCCGGCGGCGCGGCCCCGGCCCGTACGCCCGCACCGGCCCGGCCCGCCGCAGACGCCGTCCCCTGGCCCGAGGCGCGGCGGATCGCGCGGCAGGTGGGCCACAGGCTCGACGCGCGGGCGCTGCCGCTGGGCGAGGACGTCCTCGGCATGGCGCTGGCGCGCTCGCTGGTGGCGCTCACCGACCTGCCGTCGTTCGACTCCTCGGCCATGGACGGCTGGGCGGTGGCGGGCCAGGGGCCGTGGCGGCTGAAGGGCCAGGTGCTCGCCGGGCAGCAGCGCTCGGCCGACGCGCTGCTCGGCGGCCACGCCATCCGTATCGCCACCGGGGCCGTACTCCCGCCGGGCACCACCGCGGTGCTGCGCAGCGAGCACGGCGGCACCAGGAGCAGGACCGACGGCGAATGGCTGCACGTCCTGGCGCCGCACCCGGCTCCCCGCTCCGGCCAGGAGATACGGCGCAGGGGCCAGGAATGCCGCGGCGGCGACGAACTGCTGCCCGCGGGCACGCTGGTGACCCCCGCGGTGCTGGGCCTGGCCGCCGCCGCGGGATACGACGAACTGACCGTCACCATGCGTCCCCGGGTGGAGATCCTGGTGCTCGGCGACGAACTGCTGGACCACGGGCCGCCGCGGGCCGGCCGGGTGCGTGACGCGCTCGGCCCGATGCTGCCGTCCTGGCTGCGCGGGCTCGGCGCGGACGTCACCGGTGTGCGGCGGCTGGTGGACGACGCGGGGGTGCTGCTCGCCGCCGTGGTGGGGAGCACCGCGGACCTGGTGGTGACCACCGGCGGCACGGCGGGCGGACCGGTCGACCACGTCCATCCGGTGCTGGCGAAGATCGGCGCGAAGCTGCTGGTCGACGGGGTGGCGGTACGGCCGGGGCACCCGATGCTGCTGGCCGGACTCCCTTCCGGCGGGCTGCTGGCCGGGCTGCCGGGCAATCCGCTCGCGGCCGTCGCGGGGGTGCTCACCCTGGTGGCTCCCGTGCTGCGCACCCTGGCCGGCCGGCCGGTGCCGGCGCCCTACGCCGCCCCGCTCACCGCGGACGTACCGGGGCACGCGGTGGACACCCGGCTGGTCCCGGTCGTCTTCGACGACGAATCTGCCGCCCGGCCGCTGCAATTCACCGGCCCCGCGATGCTCCGCGGACTGGCCGCGGCCGACGGCATGGCGGTGATCCCGCCGGGCGGCGCGAGAGCGGGCCAGGAGACGGCGGTCCTGGACACGGGCGCGCTCGCCCCGGCATGGGGGAGCGGTACATGACGCCACCAGGCGACGGCGAACCGCAGGACCCTCCGATCGACGATCCGTCACCGGCCGCGCCCAGAGGCTACAAAGTGGCCTTCCCGCGGCCCGCGGCCGGGCCGTTGGTGCAGGTCACACGGCGCGTGGTGCTGGCGCTCCTGGTGCTGGCCATCACCGTGGTGATCGTCTACGCCGACCGGGGCGGCTATCACGACAACGCCGACAATTCCGTGTCCTTCCTGGACTCCCTGTACTACTCCACGGTGACGCTGTCGACGACCGGCTACGGCGACATCGTCCCGTACAGCACCGGAGCGCGGCTGAGCAACACTTTCCTGGTGACGCCGCTGCGGGTGATCTTCCTGATCATCCTGGTCGGCACGACGCTCGAAGTGCTGACCGAGCGCACCAGGGAGCAGTTCCGCCTCACCCGTTGGAGAAGAACGTTGCACGATCATGTGGTCATCGTGGGGTACGGCACCAAGGGCCGGTCGGCGGCGCGGACGCTGCTGGGGCGGGGTGTGCCGCCGGAGCGGATCGTGGTCGTCGACCCGAACCCGAAGGTGGTGCAGGCCGCGACCGAGGAGGGTTACGTGGCGGTCGCAGGCGACGCGACCCGCAGCGAGGTGCTGCGCAGGGCCGAGGCGCAGCGGGCCCGGCAGATCGTCATCGCCGCCCAGCGCGACGACACCGCGGTCCTGGTCACCCTGACCGCCCGGCAGCTCAACCGGCAGGCGCACATCGTGGCCTCGGTCCGCGAGGAGGAGAACGCCCCGCTGCTGCGCCAGTCCGGCGCCGACGCCGTCATCACCAGCTCGGGCGCCGCCGGACGGCTGCTCGGGCTGTCCGTGCTCAGCCCGAGCGTCGGCCAGGTGATGGACGACCTGATCACGTACGGCAGCGGTCTGGACCTCATCGAGCGGCCGGTCGCCGGGTCCGAGGTGGGCATGGCGCCGCGGGATGTCCGTGACCTGGTGGTGTCGGTGATACGCGACGCGCGGCTGCTGGACCACGACGATCCGGAGGCGGCGCCGCTGCGGGCCGCCGACCGGCTGATCGCGATCCGCCGCGCGACCGACGGGCCGGCCGCCGCACCGCTCGGCTGACCGGCGCGGCCGTACGGTCAGCGCCCGGGTGTCGCCAGCCGGGCTGCGGCCTGCGCGCGGGCCGCTTCGAGCACCGCGAGCAGCAGCGACTTGCTGGAGCTGCGTTCGCGGACGTCGCACAGCAGGACCGGGGTGTCGGGGCCAAGGTCGAGCGCGTTGCGCACCTGCTGGGCCGAGCAGTCGCGCTGCCCGTTGAAGCAGTTGACGCCCACCGCGAAGGGGATGTCGCGGGCTTCGAAGAAGTCGATCGAGGCGAACGACGCGTCGAGCCGGCGGGTGTCCGCGAGCACGATGGCCGCGAGCGCGCCGGTGGACAGGTCGTCCCACATGAACCAGAAGCGGTCCTGCCCGGGCGTACCGAACAGGTACAGCACCAGCTCGGGCGCGATGGTGATGCGGCCGAAGTCCATGGCGACGGTGGTCGAGGTCTTGCCCTCGACGCCCGACAGATCGTCCACGCCGAGGCTCGCCGTTGTCATGCGTTCCTCGGTCTCCAGCGGGGGCACCTCGCTGACCGAGCCCACCAT
Organism: Streptomyces sp. NBC_01477; assembly: GCF_036227245.1. Classification (GTDB taxonomy): domain Bacteria; phylum Actinomycetota; class Actinomycetes; order Streptomycetales; family Streptomycetaceae; genus Actinacidiphila. The sequence continues at coordinate 4,411,900 of NZ_CP109445.1, read as the reverse complement.
GGTGGTCTTGCCGACGCCGAAACCGCCCGCGATGAGGATCTTGAGCGCGGTCGGCATGACCGGCTCAGAGCCGACGGATACCATTCATCACCCTTTCGATGAGTTCCACGCTCGGCCGGTCTTCCTGCCCGGGCGGCGCCTGGACCAGGATGAGCGAGGCGTTGAGCAGATCCCCGCAGAGGATCTTCACCACGCTCACCGGCAGGTCCATATGCGCGGCGATTTCGGCGATCGCCACCGCCCGGGTCCGGCACAGGTCGAGAATCTGGTTGGCCTCTGGCTCCAGATGGTCATGCTCGATTCCGTGCACGGACCGCGCGGCTACCAGCGTGATCAGTGTGAAGGTGTGCCGACTGTGCCGGGTACGGCCGCCCGTGATGGCATAAGGCCGCAGATGACGTCCGGCCTCCACACCGTCGTGCCATCGGGGTTCACGCATCCTGTATGCGACCACCGGAGGTCTGCACGCGGGGTGCGGCACTCAGGTACGCGCCGACCTGCTTGACGAGCGTGCCCATCTCGAATGCCATCATCCCGACATCGACCCCTTCCGTGGCGATGGCCGCCAGTCTGGCGCCCCGTCCCGCGGCGGTGACGAAAAGGAAGGCCTTCTCCATCTGGATGACCGTCTGCTGGACCTCGCCGCCCTGGAAGTGGCGTGCCGCCCCGCGGGCGAGGCTGTGCATACCCGATCCGACCGCGGACAGATGCTCGGCGTCGTCCCGACGCAGGTCCTTCGACTTGCCGATGAGGAGACCGTCACCGGACAGCACGATGGCGCAGCGGATCTCTGGAATCCGGTCCACCAGCCCGTCGAGGAGCCAGTCCAGCTGAGGACCGGGTTGTACCTGCTCAGTCATTGCGTAACATTCCCTCACAGTTGGTTGGCACCCGAGCTCCTCGAATCCGGCCGTCCCTCCGTCGCGCCCGGCTCGTCGGTCTCGGACATCCTGGCCCGCTCCAGCCCCTGCTGAATGGCGATCATCGCGCGGGCCGACGCGTCAGGGGAAATGACGCCGTTGTCCCCCCCGCTGCCGTCCGGCCGGTCCTGTGTGTAAGCGGCCTCCCTGCGCAACTGCGTGGCGAGGCTCGCTCCCCTGGTCCGCTGGGGCAGGACCTGGGGGGTGGTCAGCGGGTGTTGTGCGTCCTGCGCAGGCACATTACCGGTGGGCATGGTGCCGGTGGGCACATTGCCGGTCGGAGTGCGTCCCGTGGGTACGTTGCCGGTGGGCATGCCGTACCCTGCAGGCGGATTCCCGCCGGACGCGGCGGACACAGGCCGCCCCGTCCCGCCGGAATCGGTTCCGTAGTGCGCCGGGTGCTCCTGGGCGGGTGCCCATTCGGACGGGCCGGGCGCGGGTGAGGCGGGTTGATCCGAAGCGGCGGGCAACAGACCGGGACCTCCGTATTCGGGGAAGCCGCTGTAGTCCGGGACACGGGTGTGCGTGAGGGGGTGGGCCTCGTTCTGCGGGATCACCCGGCCGCCGTCGGGCATGATGACGCCCGCGTTGCCGCTGCGCAGCCCCGCTCCGCCACCCGCCGCGCCGCCGCCCGTGCCCGCGGCGGGACCGCGGTCGGCGGCCACGAGCACGCCGCTGTCCAGGGCGGGGGCCGCGGGCCGCGGCGCCTCGGAGACCAGGTTGCGCGGTCCCTCGCCGGCCGCCGTGCTGACGGCGCTCGCGCCGGCCGCCGACCTGAGCTGGTCGAGGACCGGAGAGTCGACCTCTTCGAGCAGTGCGGCCGGCAGCAGGACGACGACGAGCGTGCCGCCGTAGACCGAGTCGCGCAGCTCGACCTTGATCCGGTGCCGCTCGGCGAGCCGGGCGACCACGAAGTGGCCCAGGCGCGGGTCCTCGCTGAGCGCCGTCATGTCCAGCCGGGGCGGATTGGCGAGCAGCTCGTTCGCGTGGTCCAGCAGTTCCTGCGGCATGCCGAGGCCGTGGTCCTCGATGTGGACGACCAGGCCCTTGCCCACCTTCGACGCGCTGACGAACACCTGGGTGTCGGGCGGCGAGAAGCTCGTACCGTTCTCGATGAGTTCGGCGAGCAGGTGGGTGACGTCCGCGACGGCCCGCCCGGCAAGGGCGAGCTGACGGTCGGCCGGCATGTTCTTGACCTTGACGCGGGTGTACGACTCCGTCTCCGCGACAGCGCTGCGCATCACGTCGATGATCGAGACCGGGGCGGTCATCTGGCGGCTCGGTGCGGCGCCGCTGAGGATGACCAGGCTCTCGGCGTGCCGGCGGACACGGGTCGCGAGGTGGTCGACCTTGAAGATGTCCTTGAGCAGGTCCGAGTCCTCGTGCTTGCGCTCGAGGTCGTCGAGCAGCGAGATCAGCCGGTGGATCAGGATCTGGGTACGCCGGATGAGCTGGGCGAAGACCTTCTCGGTGCCCTCGCGGCCCAGCGACTGCCGGATGACGGTGTCCGCGGCGACCCGGCCGAGCTGGTCGATGGCCCCGGCGATCCGCTCGATCTCGTCGGTCGCCTGATGGCTCTGCGGTGCCAGACTCGGCCGCGGGACGCGCTCGCCACTTTCTATTCGCGCCAGCAGCCGCGGCAGCCACACACCGGACAGCTCGTTGGTGCGCGCCTGGAGGTCGGAGAGCCGGCGCAGCGTCGAGCGGCGGGAGCGCAGCGCGAGCAGCACGCCGGCGGCGAGCGCGGCCAGGGTGGCGCCGGTGCCGATGAGCACCGCGATCAGCTGGTCGTTGGCGCCGTCCGAGGCGATGTCCGCGAGGTCGGCGAGCGAGTCGGAGCCGAGGCCCTGCAGGTCCGCGGTGAGCGCGTCGGCGGCGGTCGGCCACTCGGCGGCGAGCTGCGGCAGCGCCGTGCCCTGCCCGGTGGCCACCGCGTCCTCGATGCGGCTGACGGTGTTGGACTGCGCGTTGTCCGCGATGCGTGCGGCGGAGGTCGCGGCGCCGCCCGGCAGGTCGCCGATGGTCAGGTCGGTACGCAGCTGGCGCTGGATCGCGAGGTATTCGCCGAACTGGCCGCGGGCCGTGGCGGAGAGCTGGTGGGCGGGCAGCGCGGCGGACAGGACCGCGTCCTCGCGGGAGAGCATTTCGGTGATCTGTGCGACGGAGGCGGTGGCGGTCGCGCCGTGGACGAGGCGCCCGTCGTCACTGCGCGAGGCCGCGCTGACCAGGCCGATGCCGTTCGAGACGGTGTCGGTGAAGAACTGGAAGGCGTCGGTGGATGACAGGCTGTGGCCGTCGATGGCGCTGCGCCGCTCGGGCAGGAAGACCAGGGCGTCCCCGAGGGACTTGGACCAGCTCTGCAGGCCCGAGCTGTTCAGCCCGGAGGCCTTGCGGTACTTCTGCACCGCGGCGTCGGTCTTGGTGCGCGCGGTGTCGAGGTCCTTGCGGGCGGAGGAACTGCCGCCCGCCTGCCAGACCGCGGTGAGCCGGCGCTCGGTCTGCAGCCGGGAGACGACGTCCTGGGCGGGCCGGGCGACGGACGAGGTCCGGTCGGCGGCGGCGTGCAGGTCGATCTGCCGGCTGACGAGTCCGTCCGCCGTGTAGCCCCACAGCCCGCACAGGCAGACGGCGGGAACGACAAAGGGCAGGACGAACGAGGAACGGAGAGATCTGCGCGGGACGGAACGATGACGTGTCCGCCGGTCGCGGGTGCCTGGCATCTGATTCCTCGTACGGCAGCGGAACGCTGGTTCATTAAGGGACAGTTGCGAATTTGCCGGTCTTTCCTCCGGCGCGGCGACTTGACTCACCGTCAACGAAGTCGGCTACCGGGCTGACCCTATCAGGATCATGGCCTACCGTCAGCATCCGCCGGTGGCAACTGCCAGGACGACGGTATCCTCCGGCGGCCCCTCCCCGGCCCCCTCCCCGGCCCCCTCTCCGGCCCCCTCCCGGCCGGCCCCCGCGCCCTCCCCGGTCACCGCCGGGAACGTCACAGAAGAGCGAGCAGCTTGGGCGTGTAGAGCGCTCCCACGGTGCCGATGCCGGCGACCATGTCGAAGTAGATCGAGGTCAGTTCGGGGTCGGTCTGCACGGCCCGCAGCAGCGACAGGCGCTGCTCGTGGACTTCGAGGCGGGCCACGGCCAGGGTGGATTCGTAGCCGGGGGTCAAGGTCGCGTCCCGCTCCAGGGCGTAGTCGCGCAGCGCGGCGTCGAGCAGGGCGGGGTTGCCGCCGAGCCGGTCGGCCGTGTGGCGTACCAGCGACTCGGCCTGGAAGAAGGCGTCGCTGATGCCGCGGGCGGTGATCGAGTCCTTGTGGTGGCCGGCGTCGCCGACCAGCGCCCAGCCGGGACCCGCCGTCTGGCGGAAGTAGTTCTGCTGGTCGCCGGTGCCCCTGAGGCGTTCTGCGGGCTCCTTGCCGTCCATCCGGTCGTAGAGGGCGGGCGCGGTGGCCCTGACGTGCTCCAGATACGCCCGTTGCGCGTCGGTGCGCACCCGCTCGAAGCGGTCCTGCGGGAAGTAGGCGAGGACCAGGGTCAGGCCGTCGTTCGTCGCCACGGCCGCGGTCCAGGTGGACGGGCCCTCGTACAGTTCGAGCCCGGCCGGCACGTCCTGCCAGTACGTGTAGTACGCGCAGGTCAGCCGCGGGTCCACCACGGTGAACGGGGCCTCCGCCAGGGTGGCGACCGCCGAGCGCATGCCGTCGGCGCCGATCACGAGGTGGGCGCGCTCGGTGAACGACCCCTGGCGGTGCCTGCCCTGCACGCCGACGACCCGGCCCGACGCGTCCCGCAGCAGGCCGGTCACCTGGCAGCGGTCGCGGTACTCGACGCCGGCCGCCACCGCCGCCTCGACCAGGATGGCGTCCAGCACATGGCGCCGGGGTGCGAACCCGGCCCGCTGGCCCTCCACTCCGCGCGCGCAGCCCTCCAGCCGGACGTCGGCGAGTTCGTAGCGCGCGTGGTCCAGCGGCGGGCAGCCGGAGGCGCGGACGCGGTCCAGCAGGCCCCAGCGGGCGAGTGCGGCGACGCCCGGCTGGTGGATGAGGTGGGTGGACAGCGTGTCGGTGCCCGAGGGCGCCCTGTCCAGCAGGAGCACGCGATATCCCGCGCGGGCGAGCAGCATGGCGGTGGGCGCTCCGGCGCAACGCGCGCCCACCACAATGGCGTCGAACATCAGGTGCCTCACAACAGATGTCGGGTCGGTGGGTGTCGTGGTGCTGTACCGCGGGGTACGGCCCGGCCGCCGGTGATCAGCGGGAGTGCCCGAATTCGCCGAGCAGGGCCTTGCGGTCGATCTTGCCGTTGTTGTTGAGCGGAAGGGTGTCGAGCACGGCGATTCTGCGCGGCAGCATGTACGGCGGCAACTGGCCGCCGAGATCCGTGTACAGCCGCTCCGGCTCGCAGCCGGTGCCGCAGACCGCGGCCGCCAGCTCGGGCTCGCCGTCGTCGGCGGTGGGCACCGCGAGGACGATCGCGTCGCGCACGCCGGGCTGGCGCCGCAATACGGCCTCGATCTCGCCGAGTTCGATCCGGTGGCCGCGGACCTTGACCTGGTGGTCGGTACGGCCCAGGTGGATCAGCAGGCCGTCGCGGACCGCGACCCGGTCGCCGGTGCGGTACCAGTGCTTGTCGGTCGGCGCACCCGTCGGGTCCGCGTACGCGGTCTGCCGTGCCGCGCCGTCGGCAGGGTGCGGGTCGGGTATCAGGAAGCGGCCGGCGTTGTTCGCCGGGTCCTGGTAGCCCGGGAAGCGCAGCGGGCCGCGGACGCACAGCTCGCCGTTGTCGCTCGGCCGGCCGTCCTCGTCCAGCAGTACGAAGTCCACGATCGGGTAGCAATTGCCGATCGGCGCGATGCCGTTGGGCGTCTCGGGCCAGGCGGCGGGGTCGTCGGGCATGCGGTAGGCGGTGCAGGAGATGGTGAGTTCCGTCGGGCCGTAGAGGACTTCCATCCGGCTCGCGGGCGCGGCCGTCCGCCATTGCGCGGCGGCGGCCAGCGGCAGCGGCTCACCGCCGAAGATGCTCCAGCGCAGCGTCGGCATGCTGCCCGGCTTGAGGGTGCCGAGCCGGGAGGCGAAGGAGATCAGCGACGGCACCGAGAACCAGTGCGTGAGCCGCAGGTTGTTGACGGTGCGTACCGGCGACAGCAGCTGGCTGCGCATCGGCACCACGAGGGTGCCGCCGCCGGCCCACGCGACGAAGATGTCGTGCACCGAGCCGTCGAAGGTCAGCTCGAAGCTCTGCGACAGCCTGCTGCCGGGGCCGATGTCGTAGCGTCCGGCGACCTGGCCCAGGTACGAGCAGATGTTGCTGTGCAGGATCGGCACACCCTTGGGGGCACCGGTCGAGCCGGAGGTGAAGATGATGTACGCGGTGTCGCCGGGGCCGGCCGGGGGGTACGGCAGTTCGGGCGCCGGCTCCAGGGCGAGGGCCGCCAGCTCCTCGGCGCCGACGGCGAGCACGGGTACGGCGGGGGGCGCCGTCCGTACGGCCTCCGCGCCCGCGGTGTCGGCCAGCACCAGCTCCAGCCGCGCCGACTCGACGATCTCGGCCGTACGCGCCGGGGGGTGCTCGGGGTTGAGGGGGACGACGGTGCCGCCGGCCCGCAGAATGCCGAGGTAGCCCGCGTAGGCGGTCACCGAGCGGCCGACCAGCAGCCCGACGCGGCTCGGCGCGCTGCCGCCGGCCGCCGCGACCAGCCGCGCGGCGATCCGCTCGGCCAGATCGCGCAGTTCGCCGTACGTCAGGTGGTCCTCGCCGACTTCGAGCGCGACGACCTCGTGGCCGTGTTCGGCGGCCGAACGGGCGAACCACTCGTACATGGTCTGCGGGTCGCTCATCGGGCAGCCGCCTCCAGGGTCCGCGTCCACGCGCGCAGTTCGCCGACCGTACGCAGCCGGCCGAACTCGTCGGGGTCCACGTCCTGCTCGGACCGCTTGGCCAGCTCGACCAGGATGCGCAGCTTCGCCAGCGAGTCGATGCCTATCTCGGTGAGCGTCGAACCGTCGTCGAAGCCGGTGCGGGCGTGCTCGCGCAGCATCCACGCCGCCAGGTCGGCGTCACCGGTGTGCTGCTCCTCGCCGGGCCAGTAGCGCTTGGTCTGCCACGGGTAGTGCGGCAGCGGGACGAAGCGGCCCGGCTCCCCGAAGACCTCGGACCAATGCAGGTCCTCGCCCTTGCGGTAGCGGTCGGCCAGGCCGGACAGCGGCAGCCCGCCGATGCCCTGGAATCCGGTGAGCGCCTCGGCCATGTCCTCGTGGCTCGCGCCGACCACTGCCAGGCGGTGGGTGTGGTGCTGGCGGCGGGTGGCCGCGCTGAAGCAGATGTCACGCAGCGCGAAGGACGGGCCCCGTCCGCCGGGTCTGAGGTAGTCGGCGTACAGCCGGGCCAGGTCCTCCAGCGCGGCGGCGCTACGCGCGGAGAGCACGAGTACGTAAGGCACCCCGGGCATCGGCCCTGGGTGCGCGGGGGCGGTGTCGGCCTGGCGGACCACCACGTGGGCGTTGAGCGCGGACGAGCCCTGGCCGGAGATTCCGGCCACCGCGGGGCGGCCCAGATCGGGCAGCGCGTACAGCCGATCGGGCACCATCAGCGGCAGCGCGCCCCAGGCGACCCTGGGGTTGGGGGTGATGGCATGGAGGCTGGCGGGGACCTGGCGGTTCTCCAGGCAGAGCACCGCCTTGACCAGTCCCGCCAGACCGCCGGCCGCCTCGGCGTGCCCGATGTTGCTCTTGATCGAGCCGACCAGCAGCGGGCGTCCCGCCGGGCGTCCGGCGCCCAGCACCTCGCCGAGCGCGGTCAGCTCCAGCGGGTCGAGCGCGGGGGAGCCCGAGCCGTGCGCCTCGACGTAGTCCACGTCGGCGGGGTCGATACGGGCGTCCTCGTACGCCCAGCGCAGCACTTCGAGCTGGCCGGCGAGCGAGGGGTTGAGCACGCTGTCGCTGGTGCGGCCGTCGTTGCCCACCGCGCTGCCGGCGATGACGGCGCGGACGCGGTCGCCGTCGGCGAGGGCGTCGGTGAGGCGCTTCAGTACGACGACGGCCACCGCGTCGCTGGGCGCGTGGCCGTCGGCGAATGCGTCGCCGAACTTGCTGCGGCCGTCGGGCGACATGCCGCCGGCCTGGCTCATGACGACGCCCTCGTCCGGGCGGAGTGCGATGTTCACCCCGGCGGCCAGCGCCAACGGGCTCTCCCCGGCCCGCAGACTCTGCACCGCCTGATGCACCGCCACCAGCGAGGACGAGCAGGCCGTGTCGACGACGACGCTCGGCCCGCGCAGGTCGAAGACGTGCGACACCCGGGCCGGCAGCAGCGAGCGGAAGTTGTTCAACTGGGCCGCGGTCGCGTTCTCCAGGCCCTGACGGAAAGTCAGCTCCAGATAGTCGGCGCGGGCGTTGCCGACGAAGACGCTGGTCCTGCTGCCCGCGATCAGGTCGGGGCGCTGGCCGGCGTCCTCCAGGGCCTCCCAGGTCGTCATCAGCAGCAGCCGCTGCTGCGGGTCGAGTTCGACGGCCTCGGTCGGTGACATGCCGAAGAACTCGGCGTCGAAATCGGCGATGCCGTCGACGTAGCCCGCGCGGCGGCTGGCGAGCCGCCCCGGCTCCGGGGAACCGGCGTGCAGGGCGTCGGCGTCGTAACGGTCGAGGGGCGTCTCGCTGGTGGCGTCCACGCCGTCCCGCAGCAGGGTCCACAGCTCATCAGTCCCTGACGCACCGGGTAGTCGGCAGGCCATGCCGATCACCGCTATGGACCGTTCGTCCACGTCCGACCTGATCATGGAACAACTCCTTCGATACTTCGCCACTGTGCGTACGGGACGGCGCCGTTGAGCTTGCCGCATGGAATCGGAGTGGCCGCACCCGGCCTTGCGCCCTCTTGAGACGGCGACACCTGCAGACTTCTCCTGCCGTCCACCGGCACCGTCGTACCGCCGGACGGCCTGCTTCCGGGCGGTACGGGGGATCGGTTGCGGAGCGATCGGCACCGCACACCGTCGCCGCGCTGGTCGCTCGACGGGGCGGTGTCCATGTGCCGTCGTTCCTCACCGGATCGGTGGGCAGTCACCTCGCACGGGGCAATGTGGACACCCCGGTCGGAATGGATCTCGGCGTGAAATAGCGCATAATTCCATGGCTGTAGCAGCTCTGCCGCTGCGTGCAGAGGGATGCCCGCAGCTCGAACCGCACTTGCCCCACCCCACCGTGTCCTCTTTCGCAGGTACATCGGACAACATGGCACGCACGGGCCCCCATGCGACACATGCGTCGCACCCGCCTCCCCGTCAGCAGGCACTCGAACTGGGGTTCGACTGCACCGCTGGTGGGCCAGGTCGCGCGTGGCAGCGTCGAGAACCGGCCCACCGCACGATTGTCATACGCATAATCGATTCTGCTCGATTGGCGCTTGAAGATTGGCGGGAAGTGATCGCCGAAGGTTGAAACCTGGAATTAGTTGGACAGACTTACGAGTTGGGCAGCTCGGAGGGGACCGCTGGCGGCGGGGCGGTCACGGGGTGCCAGGGGCGTGTACTCTCGGTGGTCGGCACATCACCGGCGAGACGCGTGATACGGCCAATTCCCGATCGGGCGATCCATGGGGGCCAGGGTTCTGCTTTCATCTGATCTCATGAATCCCTTGTCCTCCTCGGATCAGGCCAACATGGCCGGCGAGCAGCGGAAGCTGCGGCTACAGGTTCTCGGCCTCAACACCGTTGAAGCGGAAGCCACCTTCGACCGCGTCGCCCGGATCGCGGCCAGTCTGACCAAGTCGCCTCTCGCCATGGTCAACTTCATCAACGACGAGCGCCAGATGTTCCGCGGCATGTATGTACCGCCGTCCTCGCCCGACGCGCCGATGACCGGAGGCGAGAGCAACGGCATCGTCTTCGACCTGAGCAGCGTCGCTCGCGAGGCGGGCAATGACTACGGCTTCTGCCCGCACGTCGTGGCCCAGGGTTCCCAACTCGCCCTTGACGACGTCTTCGACTACCCCCGTTTCAAGGGCAACCCTCTTGTCAACGACATGGGAGTGCGCTCCTACCTGGGCACTCCGCTGCGCGACAACACCGGCATGATCCTCGGCACCGTCTGCGTCGCCGACGTCAAGCCCCGCACCTGGGACCGCGAGCTGCGGGAGGGCATGCAGGAACTTACCGAAACCCTCCTGTCGGACTTCAAACTGCGCGACAGCCTCCTCGCCCAGCAGCAGGAGCTGTTTTCGGTCTTCGACGGAGCACCTTTCCCCATCATGCTCACCGAGGGCCCGCACCACCTCCTGCGCTACGCCAACGGTCGGCAGGGCTCGGCCTTCGGCATGGTCCCGCAGTTCAGCCCGGGCCGGCACGTGCTGCCCACGCTGGAAGCCATCGGCGTCTTCAACGCCATGGACGATGCCTTCCGCACCGGCCAGGCCACCATGCTCAACCGGGCCTCGGTCGCGACCTACGACATGGGCCTCCCGCAGGACTTCAACTTCCTGTGCACCCCGGTGCGCACCTCCCCCAGCGCGCCCATCAGCGGTGTGCTGACCGTGGCCATGAACGACACCGGGCAGTCCTACCCCGGTTCCGACCAGCAGGCCTTCGCGGCCAACGTCCAGGAGCGCTTCGAGCGGCTCGGCGCCGGCGGCCTGCCCGGCGGCCCCGCTCCCGGCCACCACTGAACACCCGTGCCGCACACAACACCGCGTGGCGCCCCCGGCGGCGCGCACCGACGTCGTGACCACGGGCTCGGGCGGCGGGACCCCCGAGCCCTTCGCCCTGCGGCGGGCGCCCCGGCGCGGTGCACGCACGGCGTCACGGATCCGCCTGACCGCGTCCCGTAGGGTCGAGGCATGCGTGCGATCACGATTGCCGAACCGGGCGGCCCCGAGGCGCTGGTCCTCGCGGACGTCCCCGATCCCGTACCCGCCGAGGGCGAAGTGCTGGTCGAGGTCGCGGCCTCGGCCGTGAACCGCGCCGACGTCCTCCAGCGGCAGGGCCACTACGAGCCGCCGCCCGGCGCCTCCCGCTATCCCGGACTCGAATGCTCCGGACGGATCGCGGCCATCGGCCCAGGAGTCACCGGCTGGTCGGTCGGCGACGAGGTGTGCGCGCTGCTCTCCGGCGGCGGCTACGCCGAGCAGGTCGCTGTCCCCGCCGGCCAACTGCTCCCGCTTCCCGAGGGCGTCGACCTCGTGACGGCCGCCGCGCTGCCCGAGGTGGCTGCGACGGTGTGGTCCAACGTCTTCCAGGTCGCCCACCTCCGGCCCGGCGACACCCTGCTGGTGCACGGCGGCTCCAGTGGCATCGGCACGATGGCGATCCAGCTGGGCAAGGCGATCGGTGCGACGGTCGTGGCGACCGCGGGCAGTGCGCAGAAGCTGGCGGCCTGCCGTGATCTGGGCGCCGACGTCCTGATCAACTACCGCGAGCAGGACTTCGTCGAGGAACTGGGCCGCCCCGGTGCGGACGTCATCCTCGACGTGGTCGGTGCCGCCTACCTGGCCCGCAATATCGACGCCCTGGCGGTGAACGGCCGGCTCGTCGTCATCGGCATGCAGGGCGGGACGAAGGCCGAACTCAACCTCGGCAAACTGCTCGCCAAGCGCGCCGCCGTCATCGCGACCAGTCTGCGGGCCCGGCCGCCGGAGGAGAAGACGGCGATCATCGCCGCCGTCCGCGAGCACGTCTGGCCGCTGATCGAGGCCGGCACCGTCCGTCCCATCGTGGACCGCGCACTTCCGCTGGCCTCGGCCGCCGACGCCCACCGCCTGATGGAGAGCAGCGAACACATCGGCAAGATCCTGCTCACGCTCTGACCACAGCCGGTCAGGGCCCCGGCGGCGCGCTGGGAGGCATCGAACCTGCCACGGCTTCCAATGAGGCTTTTTCGGACCGATCATTTTCAGCCAATGTGGCCGACTGGACGGTTTGCACGGGATCCTGCCCGCTGCCGCTTCGCCTTCCAGGTCGGGATGCCGGAAATGTCGCCTCGTGTGACGCTGGGACCACCCAGGAACCGGCGGAGAGGCGATGCGCGTGCGGTGGGCATCCGGCAGGCGAGGCAGGCCGCGGGCCGCCGCGCAGCCGGACCGGCCGGCCGCCGCCCCCACCACTCGGGCGATCGCTCCCGTACTCCTCGCGGCGGCACTCTTCACCCCGGCCGGCATCGCCCGGGCCACCGGGCCGCCGCCCGCCGTTCCGGCCATGCCCGCGCCGCACGTGCCCGGAGGTGCGCCCGTGCCGGGCGGGGCGGCCGTTCTCGGCGCGGCCCGGCCGCCGCAACCCCCGCCGGGACGTGACCCGCGGCCGGGCGGTCCGCCACCCGGAGCCGGTCCCGTCCCGCCCCCCGCGACCGACCGGCCAGGAAGACCCGCGGGATCCGTACCGCCGAGGCCGCCAGTGACCCCGCCAACCGCCCCTGCCGTACCCGCTCCACCCGCTACCACCGGCATGCCTGCCATGCCGTCACCTCCTTCGTCCCATTCGCCTGTCTCCTCCCGGCCGCCCGCACGGAAGCCGGCCGGCCCCGACCGGTCGCCGGCACCCGCCAGGACTCCCGATCACGATCACCCGGCGCCCGTGCCGGAGCCGTCCGCCTCCGCCGCCGCGCCGCTGCACCCACCGGCGCACATGTCCCCGTCGCCGTCCCCGACCGCCGGGAGCGGACAACCCTCCGCGCGCGCCTACAAGCAGGGGCGCCCCGCACGCCACCACGGCCGCGACTACGTCGACCGCGCGCCCTCGCTCGTGCCCGGCGTCGAGGAGTCGGGGCCGACCGCGGTCCCACCCGCACCCGCCGCCCCCGAGGCGGAACAGCAGGGGTCGGCCTCTTCCTACGAGCCCGGGCGGCGGGTACTCAGAGTGCTGCCGCTCGGTGCCGGAATGATGCTGGTCGGACTGGGGCTCGGCTTCCTCGGTCTGCGCCTGCGCCGCCTCTGATTGCTTTCCCGCACCGTCCCCACCTCCTTCCACCACTACTTCTCTATGCCTACCGGCACCCGTGCGCCCGCGCCTGCCGTGCGCGTGAGCACCCGCGTCCGCACGCGAGACCATCAGCTTCGATTCTTCGTGACCGTGAGTCACCTTCCACGATCATGATTGCCCATCGCGGATCGTTCCGAACACCCGAAAGCAATCGACCACCCGTTCGAGTGAAGAGCTGTGCGAACCCGCCGATCGGCCTTGCCCGCGGTGACCTTACTGGGTATACATACTCAGTATGTCGATCCGTCACGGCCTGCTGGCCCTCCTCGAACGGGGTCCGCGCTACGGCTATCAACTGCGCACCGAGTTCGAGTCGCGCACCGGTTCCACCTGGCCGCTCAACGTCGGGCAGGTCTATACGACCGTCGCCCGGCTGGAGCGGGACGGCTTGGTCGTACCCGCAGGCGAGGACGAAGGGGGCCATGCCCTCTACGCCATCACCGAGGACGGCCGTGACGAGCTGAAGCAGTGGTTCGCCACCCCGGTCGACCGCGCCAACCCGCCGCGGAACGAACTGGCGATCAAGCTCGCGATGGCGGTCGGTTCGCCCGAGGTCGATGTGCGCTCGGTCATCCAGGCCCAGCGCGCCCACACCATCCGGGCGATGCAGGACTACACGCGGTTGAAGGGACAGGCGCTGCACGCCGCGTCCCGCCGGCCGGGCGTGTTCGACCCGGACGATGTGGCCTGGCAGCTGGTCCTGGACCAGCTGATCTTCCAGGCCGAGGCGGAAGCGCGCTGGCTCGACCACTGCGAGACCAGGCTCGTGCGACTGGCCCCGCAGGCCGTGGCCGACAGCCAGTCGGCCCCGGCATCCGGCCCGGCCGGCCCGGCCGACGGTGACAAGAAGCGGGACCCCGCGCAGGACGGAGGGCTGCGCGGCGCCCTCAGACGGCCCCGGCGCTGACCTGCCGCCACCGACCGATCGGAGCGGCTCGCACCGCCGGGCCGAGAGAAGGAGCGCGCCGAGCAGACGGCGCGTGCCGAGAACGCCGCGCTCAGAACAGAGCGCACCGAAAAGACAGCAGCGCACCGGAGGACCGACCGCACCGCGGAAGAGCAGAACGAACAGAGCGAACAGTCCGGACGGCACAGCCCGGGCCCGAAACAGGGGGAAGCAGTCCTGATGTCCAGTCAGCCCACACCACCGGCCGAACCGAGCGAACCGAGCGACCCGCGCGACCCGTCGGGATCGGCCGGCACCACCGCCGGCACCGGCACCGGCGTCGCGCACGCCGCTTCCGCAGAGCCCGACCGCATCGTCGAGCCCGTCCTCAGCCTTGAGGAACTGACCCGGGTGCACGGCACGGGCGCCGCCGAAGTGCACGCGCTGCGCGGCATCGATCTGGACGTGCACCCGGGGGAGCTCGTCGCGGTGATGGGACCGTCGGGGTCGGGGAAGTCCACCCTGCTGACCATCGCCGGCGGCCTCGACCTGCCGACGTCGGGCCGGGTCGTGGTCGAGGGCACCGATCTGACCACGGCCAGCCGTAAGGACATAGCGGCATTGCGCCGGCGGAGCATCGGCTACGTCTTCCAGGACTACAACCTGATCCCGGCGCTCACCGCGGCGGAGAATGTCGCGCTCCCCCGCGAACTGGACGGTGTCAGCAGCCGCAGGGCCCGCCGGGAGGCGGTGGCCGCGCTGGAGGAGTTCGGGCTGCAGGACCTCGCCGACCGCTTCCCCGACGAGATGTCGGGCGGCCAGCAGCAGCGGGTGGCGATCGCCCGGGCGCTGGTGGGGGACCGCCGCCTGGTGCTCGCCGACGAGCCCACCGGCGCGCTGGACTCGGAGACCGGTGACGCGGTGCTCGCCCTGCTGCGGTCCCGCTGCGACGCGGGGGCGGCAGGCATCCTGGTCACCCATGAGCCGCGGTTCGCCGCCTGGGCGGACCGGGTGGTCTTCCTGCGCGACGGCTCGGTGGTCGACATGACACTGCGCTCCAGCGCCGAATCACTGCTCGCGGGCGGAGCGGCGCAATGACCGGGAAGGCGCGGGCCGGTGTGCCCTGGGCAGGGCGGCTGCACGCCTGGCGAGCGGCGGTCAGGATCGCCCGCAGGGACGCCGTGCGGTTCAAGGGCCGGAGTCTGCTGGTGCTGTCGATGATCGCGCTGCCGATCATCGGGGTGAGCGCGGCGGACATCACCATCCGCAGTTCGCAGCTGACGACCGCGGAGCAGACCACCCGCGACCTCGGCGCCGCCGACGCGCGGCTCTCCGACGCGGGCCGGGGTCCGCAGCCGGTGTACCAGGAACCCGTGGACGGCGGCGTGGTACCGGTGCACGAGGAAATGCAGCCCGCGGAAGGGTCCGACCAGGCCGTCGGCGGCACGGAGGACGGCGGTCAGGACAGCACCGCGGGCGAAGGGATCGCCTCGACCGTCGATCCGAGGATCGCACTGCCGGCCGGGTCGCGATGGCTGACCGACGCGGCCGTCTATGCGCCGGTCAGGACGAAGTTCGGGCTGCTGGACGTCGAGATAAGGGAGTTGAAGGCGGACGACCCGCTGGCCGCGGGAATCGCCGACCTGGACCGGGGCCGCTTCCCCGCGGCGGACGGCGAGCTGGCCGCGACCAACGCGTTCCTCAAGTCCAGCGGGCTGCACGTCGGTTCGCAGGTGAAGGTGCACGGCCTCGACCGGTCCTACCGGATCGTCGGCGCCTACGACCTGCCGAGCCAGCTGGACAGCGAGCAGCTCGACGCGCTGCCGGGGGCGTTCATCGCGCTCTACCAGGAGACGCGGAGTGCGGCGGACAATCTGTCGGAGTCCAGCACAACGACCTATCTGGTCTCGCTGAAGGGCGACTTCACCTGGGACATGGTCAAGCACGCCAACACGTTCGGTGTCCGGGTCGATTCGCGGGCCGTGCGGCTGCATCCGCCGGCCAGGGCCGATGTCCCGATCTACCGGACCGGCTTCGGCGCCTCCTCGCTGGCGTACGACGACGGCGGCGCCCGGGCGCAGGCCATCGCCGCGGCGGTGACGATAGTGGGCCTGAGCATGCTGGAGATCTGCCTGCTGGCGGGGCCGGCGTTCGCGGTCGGGGCACGCCGCTCGCGGCGCCAGTTGGGCCTGGTGGGGGCCAACGGCGGTGACCGCAGGCACATCAGAGCCATCGTGATCTCCAGCGGCCTGGTGATCGGTGCGGCCGCGGCCGTGGTGGGCACGGTGCTCGGGGTGGCCGTCACCATGCTGCTGCGCGGGATGCTGGAGGGTTACGTCGGCAAGCGGTTCGGCGGACTGGCACTGCGACCGCTGGAGCTGGCGGGGATCGGCGGGCTCGCGGTGCTCACCGGGGTCCTGGCCGCGATAGTGCCCGCGATCAGCGCCTCCCGGCAGAGCGTGCTCGCCTCGCTCACCGGCCGGCGCGGAGTGCGGCGCGCCCATCGTGCCCTGCCGGTCGCGGGCTTGGTCCTGCTGGGCCTCGGCGTCACCCTGGTCTTCTACGCGACGACGCGCACTGACAGCAATTACGTGGCGGTGGGCGGCGCGGCGCTGGCGGAGTTCGGGCTGGTGATGATGACCTCGGCGATCATCGGGGCGTTCGGACGCCTCGGCAGATGGCTGCCGCTGGCACCGCGGCTGGCGCTGCGTGACGCGGTGCGCAACCGGGGCCGTACGGCTCCCGCGGTGGCGGCGGTCCTGGCCGCGGTGGCCGGGTCGGTGGCTGTCGCGACGTATTCGGCGAGCCAGACGCAGGAGGAACGGCAGATGTATCAGGCGCAGTTGCCGCGCGGGGTGGTCTCGGTCGGGGCGCACGGCGAGGCGGTCGGTGACCTGGGGCAGGTGCGCGCGGCGATCGAGAAGGACTACCCGGTCTCGGCCCGGGTGGATGTGTCCCAGGTGTACGTCGGACCGGCGTCGTGCGTCGCCGGACCGGACCGGTCCGGCTGCGGCAGGATCGAGGCGATGATTCCGGCGGCCAACGTCTGCCCGCTGTCGAGGCCGGTGAACCCCGAGACGCTGACTGTCGCGCAGCGTCTGGCGGTGGCACACGACTGGCGGTGCTCCACCCAGGGGCATCCGGCCGCGATCAGCACCGCCGACGGCGTCATGGTGGGCGGGCCAGGAGTGCTGCACGCGCTCGGCATCCGGGACGGCGCGGCCGAGCAGGCACTGGCCCGGGGGGAGACGGTGCTGTTCGACCGGGCGTACGCCGATCACGGCACGTTGAAAATCAAGGTCATAGCCGATGTGGCGAAGGAGCCGCAGGACGGTGCGGAACCAGCCGGGACGGTGAAGACGCTGCCGGTCCACCTGGCACCCGAGCACCAGCCGTACGGAGTGATGGTCCTCGTACCGCGGAAGGCGGCCGACGCGGCGGGCTTCACGACCACACCGCTGGGCTCGTACTACACGACGTCGAAGATGCCGAGCGGGGCGCAGCGGCAGGCGCTGGCCAGTGATGTGGCCACGATCGGTACGAGGGCGGACGTGTACCTGGAGCGCGGGTACACCGGCAAGGACGGTCTGGTGCTGCTGGTGCTCACGCTCTTCGCCGGCGTGGTCACGATCGGCGCGGCCGGAATAGCGACGGGGCTGGCGCAGACCGACGCGGAGCCGGATCTCAGGACGCTGGCGGCGATAGGGGCGGCGGGGCGGGTGCGGCGGACGCTGTCCGGTTTCCAGTGCGGGGTGATCGCGGTGATGGGGGTGGTGCTGGGCTCGGTGGCGGGGCTGCTGCCCGCTGTCGCCCTGCGGCGCGGCGACCGGCATCGGCGCTGGGCCGAATACCGGCGGGCGATCGAGTCGGGCTGGGGCAACCCGGGTGTGCCGCATGTGCCGGTGGCCATCCCGTGGGGTGCTCTGGCGACGCTGATCGTGCTGGTGCCGCTGGGTGCGGGGCTGCTGGCGGCGCTGGTCACCCGGTCCCGTCCCGAGCTCGGCAGGCGGGCCGGGGGATGAGGGGGCACGGACCCGGGCAGGACGGGTGTGCGGGACAATGGGCATATGGAGATGCCGATGAACGAACGGTCGCCGGAGAGCTCGCAGAATCCACAGGTCCTGGTCGTCGGGCCGGACGGAATGGCCCTGGGGGGTGCGCCGGGCGGTGATGGCGAGGAGGGCCGCGAGATCCCGGTGACGGAGATGGTCGAGCAGCCGGCGAAGGTGATGCGGATCGGCAGCATGATCAAGCAGCTCCTGGAGGAAGTGCGGGCGGCACCTCTGGACGAGGCCAGCCGGGTACGGCTCAAGGAGATCCACACCAGCTCGGTGAAGGAGCTGGAGGCGGGCCTCGCGCCGGAGCTGGTGGCGGAGCTGGAGCGGCTGTCGCTACCGTTCACGGACGAGAGCGTGCCGAGCGAGGCGGAGCTGCGGATCGCCCAGGCGCAGCTGGTGGGCTGGCTGGAAGGCCTCTTCCACGGCATCCAGACCGCGCTGTTCGCCCAGCAGATGGCGGCTCGCGCCCAGCTCGAGCAGATGCGGCGCGCGCTGCCGCCGGGTGCGCTCGGCAGCGACGAGGAGCAGGAGGCCGGCCACCCGGGTTCGCGCTCGGGCCCGTACCTCTGAGCCGCCGCATCCGGCGGACGCGGGCACGGGCACGGGACGTCAGCCTCTCCCCGGCGGATGTGCCGCCGCCAGGAGGGCCGGGGGGCGCCTCGGGCTCGCGCTTCGGGCGGCCCGCGGAGCCCGACCCGCTGAGCCCGGCCCGCTGAGACCGGTCCGCGGAGACCGGTCCGCGGAGACCGGTCCGCGGAGACCGGCGGCGAACAGCCGGCCGGACCGCTCACCCGGCCAGGCCCGGAGGGATGATCAGCTGGCGCCCTTGCCCGTGGACACCCAGATGGTGATCTTCTGGCCGGACGTGATGTCGAAGTCGTCCAGTGACTTGGGAGTCTGGGCGGTGATCGTGCCCTTGCCCCACTGCTGCTCGTCCATGTCCTTGATCTCGTACGGCCAGTTGGCGGCCTTCATGCAGGCCACGGCGGAGTCCACGTAGATCGAGGTGAAGTCGGGCATCGTCATGAGGTTGGGCTTGCCCGGGTTGATCAGCTCGTTGTGCGCCTTGGTGCACTCGGACGACTCGATGGTGCGGCTCTGGTCGCCCTGGACAACGCTGTCCGAGGCGGGCGTGGTCGGGGAGTCGGAAGCGGTGCTGGTGGCGGTCACGCTCGGGTCGCCGGTCGGGTCGGTCACCGGGTCGTCGCCGCCACCGCCGGACATCGCTATGACGATGGCTATGACGACCACGACGGCCAGCGCGGCGACGGCCGCACCCACGATCAGCGGGGTGTTCCGCTTGCGCCCGCCTCCGCCGCCGGGCGGCCTGCCGCCCATGTGCTGCTGCGGGACGGACCGCAGGGAAGGCGGCGGTGCGCTCATGCCGTAGGCCGGGCTGGGCGGCGGGGTCCGGTGGCCGCCCTGCTGCGGATAGCCGTAGGCGGACGGCGGCGGGGTGGAGGGGCCGAAGCCCTGCGGCTGCGGGGTCGGCGCGTACGGGGTGTGGAGCTGCGGCGGCGGTGTCTGGAGCGGCCCCTGCGCGGACGGGAAGACGGAGGCGGCGACGCCTTCGCCGCGGTTGCCGGCCGCCGGGTCGCCGGAGATCAGCGGCATCGTGTTGCGGGTGGTGGCCGCGAGCACCCGGTCGCTCTCGTCGTGCATGGCGTCGGCGGTCGGGAAGCGCTCGGCCGGGTTCTTGCGCAGGGCGCGGGCGACCAGGGCGTCGATGGCCGGGGTGAGGGCGCGGTTGACGGAGGACGGCGTCGGGGGCGTCTCCTGCACATGCTGATACGCCATCGCCAGCGGTGAGTCGGCGTCGAAGGGCAGGCGCCCGGTGAGGAGTTCGAAGAGCAGACAGCCGACCGAGTAGAGGTCGGAGCGCTCGTCGACGCCGCGCCCCAGGGCCTGTTCCGGCGACAGATACTGCGGAGTGCCGACGACCATGCCGGTCTGGGTCATCGAGGTGACCCCGGACTGCATGGCGCGCGCGATGCCGAAGTCCATCACCTTGACGGTGCCGCGCCGGGTGATCATCACATTGCCGGGCTTGATGTCCCGGTGGACCAGGCCCATTTCATGGCTGACCGCGAGCGCCGCGAGCACGTCGCCGACGATTTTCAGTGCCCGGTCGGCCGGCATCGCGCCGTGCTGGGCGACGTCGGCGGCCAGGACGTCGCCGAGCGGCTTGCCCTCGACGTACTCCATGACGATGTAGGGGACGACCTGACCGTCGATCGTGTCCTCGCCGGAGTCGAAGACCGAGACGATGTTGGTGTGGTTGAGCTTGGCGACGGACTGGGCCTCGCGGCGGAAGCGCTCGCGAAAGGACTGCTCGTGGCCGAGATTGGTATGGAGGGTCTTGACGGCGACCGGCCGGTCCAGCACGGTGTCATGTGCCAGGTGCACCGACGCCATCCCGCCCTGGCCGAGCAGGTCGCGCAGCTGGTACCGCCCGCCGCCGACCGAGCGCCCCGTGTACCCGCCGCCCTGCGTGGCGTCCCCGCTCATCAGTACCGCTACCCCCATGAAGATCCAACGGGAAGACACACTCCTCCCCGGAGCTTTCCCGCCAAGTTTGGCCGATCGCGCGAGCACGTCAAGTTCGTTGACCATCTCGTCACCTGATGCGCATGGGGTGCGCACACAACGCGGAAGTTTCCCGAGTATCCGGAGGAGTATCCGGATCGGCCTGTCAAACAGGGGTAAGCGCCTGGACGGGGGCCGTGGAGGTCTGCCGAAAAGCGGTACGGTGGCGCACCAGACGAAGCACGAAGCGATGGCGAACGACGGCGAGGACTGATGGTCGACCCGAACGAGACGGCCGGCGGCACCGGAGCGCCCACCGGAGCGTCGGATGCCTCTGGCGAGTCCCGCGGCGAGTTCTCCGGCCAGTGGGGCGTGGGCTCCTTCGTCGGCGAGGGCCGTTACCGGCTGACCGGTCGGCTGGGCCGCGGCGGCATGGCCGAGGTGTTCGCGGCCGAGGACGTACGGCTGGGCCGGACCGTCGCGGTGAAGCTGCTGCGCAACGACCTGGCGGAGGACCCGGTCTCCAAGGCCCGCTTCACCAGGGAGGCGCAGGCCGTCGCGGGCCTGAACCACCACGCCGTCGTGGCCGTCTACGACTCGGGCGAGGACCGCACGCCGACCGGCACCGTCCCCTATATCGTGATGGAACTGGTCGAGGGCCACACGATCAAGGACCTGCTCAACGGCCCCACCCCGCCGCCGATCGACCAGGCGCTGCTGATCGTCTCGGGTGTGCTGGACGCGCTGGCGTACAGCCACCAGCACGGCATCGTGCACCGGGACATCAAACCGGCCAATGTGATCATCGCCACGGGCGGCGCGGTCAAGGTCATGGACTTCGGCATCGCCCGCGCCCTGCACGGCGCCGCCAGCACCATGACGCAGACCGGCATGGTCATGGGCACCCCGCAGTACCTGTCGCCCGAGCAGGCGCTCGGCAAGTCCGTGGACCACCGCAGCGACCTCTACGCCACCGGCTGCCTGCTCTACGAGCTGCTGGCGCTGCGCCCGCCCTTCACCGGTGAGACCCCGCTGTCGGTGGTCTACCAGCACGTCCAGGACGACCCGCGGGTCCCGTCGCAGGTCAGCGACCGGGTGCCGCCCGAGCTCGACGGCATGGTGCTGCGCGCGCTGGCCAAGCAGCCGGAGGACCGCTTCCAGAGCGCCGAGGAGATGCGCGGCGTCGTCGGCTACGCGCACCAGACGCTGACCCGGCAGGGCGGCTGGACCGGCGGCCTGTGGAACACCGGCGTGGTCACCGCGGTCCTCCCGCAGGCGTCGCGCCCCGGTGCGGCCGGCGGCACGCGTCAGCCGGACGGGCGCAGCGGCAACACCGCGGAGCTGGGCCTGCCGCTGATCCCCGGCGTCGTCGGCAACGGCACGGGCAGCGCTTACGACGAGACCGGTTACGACGGCGGGCGCGGCGCCGGCGGCGGCCCGGGCGGCAACCGCTGGCTCAAGCCGGTGCTTTTCGCGGTCGCCGCGGTGCTGGCCGTGGTGCTCGGCGTCTACCTGGCGACCAACAGCTCCGGCGGCGGCGACAATCCCGCCGACACCCCCCCGTCGTCCTCCGCGACGCAGGGGACCGACACGCAGCCGACCGACCAGCAGCCGACGGACGAGCCGACCGACGACCCGACGGGCACCGGCGACGAGGGCACCGGGCCGACCACTCCGCCCTCGACGCCGGCGACCAGTGCGCCGCCGACGACCCCGGCCACCACCCCGGCGACCACGCCGGCCACGACGCCGCCGACCAAGGACACCCCGTCGTCGACGCCGACCAAGAGCGCGCCGACGACCCCGACCGACCCGCCCACCGAGACCGGTGACCCGGTGGGGAGCATCGCGGGCTCGGACGGCTGACCCCGGGCCACCCCGCGAAAGCGCCGATGCCGGCTCCGCGCGAAAGCCCCGAGCCGTAAGCCGCCGCTCACCCCGGGAGGCTCACCCGCTCACCCCGCGAAGGCGTCGAGCACCGAGTCGTACTCCCCCGTCCACCACACGGCCAGCGCCGAGGCGGCGGGGAAGAGCGGGTCGGAGCGGCGGTCGCGGCGCTCGTAGCGCCAGTGCAGCATCCAGAAGTCGTTCAGCCGCTCCCACCACACCCGGTGGACGGCGGCGGCGACCTCCCCCTCGCCGGCGCCCGACGCGTCCCGGTACGCCCGCGCGTAGGCCCGTACCTTGCGCAGGTCGAGGCGGCCGTGCTCGGGGTGGACGAAGAAGATCGCGGCGGCCCTGACCGCCTCCTCGGCGCGCGGCTGGACGCCGAGCCGGTCCCAGTCGACGATCGCGGCGGGTTCGTCACCCCGGTAGAGCAGGTTGAGCGGGTGGAAGTCGCCGTGCACCCAGCCCTGGACGCGGCCTTCCGGCGCCGGGTCGGGCGGGCGGCGGTGGGCGTGCCGCCTGAGCAGGTCGCCGCGCTCCAGCAGCCGGTGCTCGGCCAGGCCGTCGAAGTCGTCGTAGGGGCGGTGGGCGCGGACCAGGGCGAGCAGCCGCGCGATGTCGGCGTGCGTACGGGCGGGGTCGGCGCTGGGCTGCGGGCCCGCCGCGGGCAGCGGCTGGACGCGGGCCAGACCGGTGTGCACCCGGCCGAGCAGGGTGCCGAGCCGCCGGGACTGCCCGGCGGTCAGCTCCGTGCCCTCGCGGTGGGTGCCGTCGATCCACGGGAAGAGCGCGTAGCCGTCGCCGTCGAGCAGCGTCACCGTACCGCCGTCGGCGGCCGGGAGCGGGGCCGCGGCGGGCAGGCCGAGCCGGACCAGGCCCCGGGTGGCGCGGTGCTGGCGGACGATGAGCGCGGGTTCCGCGGTGTCGGCGGCGACGT
This sequence comes from Streptomyces sp. NBC_01477, assembly GCF_036227245.1. GTDB lineage: Bacteria > Actinomycetota > Actinomycetes > Streptomycetales > Streptomycetaceae > Actinacidiphila. The sequence goes on along the minus strand of NZ_CP109445.1, from coordinate 4,388,721 downwards.
ACTGCTTGAGGAAGTAACGACCCCGGGTGGTGGTCACCCGCCACCCCCGGTTCAGCAGCCCCCTGGGGACGGCTTCGAAGGTCAGCGGTTCGCCCGCGTTCTCGTACCGACGCAGCAGGGCGGTCAGCGAAACCCGCTCGTGCGGCTTCGTCGCCGTGCCTGTCACGTGCCACAGAGTAGATCACCACGAGAGGCCGTTCGGGCGAGCTGGCGCGACCCCGCCCCGACCTGCTAGGGGCACCCTTACGCCCCGGACCGGCACCCGTACGGCCCCGGACGGCCGGGCACCCTTGCGCCCCGGACGGCCACCTTCACGCCCTGGACCGTCGCCCTCACGCCCCCGGCGCGGACCCCGTGCCCAGCCGGGCCGCGTACGCCTCCGCCTGCGTGTGCCGCTCCATGCCCAGCTTCGCCAGCAGCACCGTGACGTACTTCCTGATGGACTTCTCGGTGAGCCCGGTGCGCTCGCCGATCTGCCCGTTGGTGAGCCCCTCCCCGATCAGGTCGAGCAGCCGCCGGTCCTGGTCGGTGAGGTCGGCCATCCGCTCCTCGTGCTCGCTGCGGGCGCCGCCCTCCTTGAGGCGGTCCAGCACCTGGGCGGTGGCGGCCGGGTCGAGCAGCGAGTGCCCGGCGGCCACCTCGCGCACCGCGCTGATCAGGTCGTCCCCGCGGATGACCTTGGGGACGTAGCCGGCCGCGCCCGCCATGACCGCGTCGAAGAGGGCTTCGTCGTCGGCGAAGGAGGTGAGCATCAGGCACTTCACCGACCGGTCCCGGGAGCGGATCTCCCGGCAGGCCTCGACGCCGCTGCCGTCCGGCAGCCGTACGTCGAGCACCGCGACGTCCGGGTGCGCGGCCGGCACCCGGTCCATCGCCTCGCCCGCGCTGGCCGCCTCGCCGACGACCTCGATCGACGGGTCGACCGACAGCAGCGCGCTCACTCCCCGGCGGACCGCTTCGTGGTCGTCCAGGAGGAATACCCGTATATGGCCGTTTTCGCTCACATGCCAAGAGTCGCACCCCGCGCGCCGGTCTGCCTCCCGCGGCGCCGGCGACCCCCGGGCGGCCCCTTACGTATGTCCGGCATCCGGGATACGGTGCCGTTGTCCCGGTGGCCTGCGACAACAGGCCGACCGCAGGCCGACACCGGCCGGGCCGCCCGCCCGGAAAGCGCCGCGCCCGCGCAGTTACTAGGAAATCCAAGCAAAACCGCAGGTCGGACGGCTTCGCGCGAATGCCGGACTTCTGGGTAACGTCTGTAGTTGCAGGCCTTCGCCGGGACACTGTCACGCCTGGCTCGGCCATGCCGCACACACCCCGTGCGTCCCGCCGGACCAGGTGCGCCGCCCCCCGAAACACGTGGGGGAGGCCCCATCCTGCTCCCCGGCAGATCCCGGGGGCCGGACAGACGGAGGACGAAGTGAGCGTGAAGAGCACTGCCGCCGGGGGTCCCCCCGCCAAGGGCAGGGGGCGGACGACCCGCGCAACCGTCGCGAAGCGCCGTGGCGGCGAGCCCGGACTCGTACAGCTGCTGACTCCCGAGGGCGAGCGGGTCGAGCACGACGACTACGCGATCGACCTGACGCCGGAAGAGCTGCGCGGCCTGTACCGCGACATGGTGCTGACCCGCCGTTTCGACGCCGAGGCGATCACCTTGCAGCGCCAGGGGGAGCTGGGCCTGTGGGCCTCGCTGCTCGGCCAGGAGGCCGCGCAGATCGGCTCGGGACGGGCCACCCGCCCCGACGACTACGTCTTCCCGACGTATCGGGAGCACGGCGTGGCCTGGACGCGGGATGTGGACCCGCTGAATCTGCTGGGGATGTTCCGCGGCGTCAACCACGGCGGCTGGGACCCCAACGAGAACAACTTCCAGCTCTACACCATCGTGATCGGCTCGCAGACTCTGCACGCCACCGGCTACGCCATGGGCGTGGCCAAGGACGGCTCCGACGCGGCCGTCATCGCCTACTTCGGCGACGGCGCGTCCAGCCAGGGCGACGTCGCCGAGTCCTTCACCTTCGCCGCGGTCTACAACGCCCCCGTGGTCTTCTTCTGCCAGAACAACCAGTGGGCCATCTCCGAGCCGACCGAGAAGCAGTCCCGGGTGCCGATCTACCAGCGCGCCGCCGGCTTCGGCTTCCCCGGCGTCCGCGTCGACGGCAACGACGTGCTCGCGGTGCTCGCCGTCACCAGGGCCGCGCTCGACCACGCCCGCAGCGGGCAGGGGCCGATGCTGGTCGAGGCGTTCACCTACCGGATGGGCGCGCACACCACGACCGACGACCCGACGCGCTACCGGCGCGACGAGGAGCGCGAGGAATGGGCGTCCAAGGACCCCATCGCCCGGCTGAAGATCTACCTGGAGCGCGAGGGCCTCGCCGACGAGGCCTTCTACGCCGAGATCGACGCGGAGAGCGACGCGCTCGCCAAGCGGGTGCGCGAGGGCGTACGGAACATGCCGGACCCCGGCACCATGGCGATCTTCGAGAACGTCTACGCGGACGGCAGCGCACTCGTCGACGAGGAGCGGGCGCAGTTCGCCGAATACCAGGCGTCCTTCGAGACCGGGGACACGACCGCGGGAACGGGGCACTGATCATGACCCAGACGATGGCAGTGGCCAAGGCCCTCAACGAATCCCTGCGCAAGGCGCTGGAGAACGACCCCAAGGTCCTCATCATGGGTGAGGACGTCGGCAAGCTCGGCGGTGTCTTCCGTATCACCGACGGCCTGTACAAGGACTTCGGCGAGGGGCGCGTCATCGACACCCCGCTCGCCGAGTCGGGCATCGTCGGCACCGCGATCGGCCTGGCGCTGCGCGGCTACCGGCCGGTGGTGGAGATCCAGTTCGACGGTTTCGTCTTCCCCGCGTACGACCAGATCGTCACCCAGCTGGCCAAGATGCACGCCCGCGCGCTCGGCAAGATCAAGCTGCCGGTGGTCATCCGTATCCCCTACGGCGGCGGCATCGGCGCGGTCGAGCACCACAGCGAGTCGCCCGAGGCGCTGTTCGCGCACATCCCCGGGCTCAAGGTGGTCTCGCCCTCCAACGCCTCGGACGCGTACTGGATGCTCCAGCAGGCCATCGAATGCGACGACCCGGTGATCTTCTTCGAGCCCAAGCGGCGCTACTGGGACAAGGGCGAGGTCGACGTCTCCGCGCTGCCGGGCGCCCTGCACCGGGCGGTCGTGGCCCAGCAGGGCACGGACGTCACGCTCGCCGCGTACGGCCCGATGGTGAAGGTGTGCCTGGAGGCGGCTGCGGCGGCCGCGAACGAGGGCCGTAGCCTGGAGGTCGTGGACCTTCGCTCGCTCTCGCCGATCGACTTCGACACGATCCAGGCATCCGTGCAGCGGACCGGCCGGCTGGTCGTCGTGCACGAGGCGCCGGTCTTCTACGGCGCCGGTGCGGAGATCGCCGCCCGGATCACCGAGCGCTGCTTCTACCACCTTGAGGCGCCCGTGCTGCGGGTGGGCGGCTTCCACGCCCCCTACCCGCCGGCCCGCCTCGAGGAGGAGTACCTGCCGGGCCTGGACCGCGTACTCGACGCCGTCGACCGCGCGCTGGCGTTCTGAGGGAGAGGGGTTGTGACGACGATGACGCCACAGACCGTACAGGCACAGCGCTTCCGAGAATTCCGGATGCCCGACGTCGGCGAGGGCCTCACCGAGGCCGAGATCCTCAAGTGGTACGTGGCGGTGGGTGACACCGTCACCGACGGCCAGGTGATCTGCGAGGTCGAGACGGCGAAGGCGGCCGTCGAACTGCCCATCCCCTACGACGGGGTGGTCAGCGAGATCCGCTTCGACGAGGGCACGACGGTGGACGTCGGCACTGCGATCATCGTGGTGGACGCGGGTGCCGGCACGCGGGAGGACGACGTACCGCCGCCGGCCGCGCAGCCCGTTGCTCCGGCCGAGCCGGCTCCCGCTGCCGCGCCCGCCAAGCGGGAGGCGGTGCTGGTGGGTTACGGGGTCGCGCCCTCCTCGACCACCCGCCGCGCGCGCAAGCAGCCGGCGGGGCCGGCCGCGGTGAACGGCACGGCGGCGCCTGCGGCTCCGGCTCCGCCTTCCGACGCGGCTGCGACCACGGGTACGCGTGCGGCTGAGCGGCCGCTGGCGAAGCCGCCGGTGCGCAAGCTGGCCAAGGACCTCGGCATCGACCTGGCCACCGTCGTGCCCACCGGGCCGAACGGCGTGGTGACCCGCGACGACATCCGCGCGGCGGCGGCGCCCCCGGCGGCCCTCCCGCCGGCCGCGGCCCAGGGGGCTCCCGCCTTCGCCGCCGGTGAGCGGGAGACCCGCACCCCCATCAAGGGTGTGCGCAAGGCCACCGCCCAGGCGATGGTGGCCAGCGCCTTCACCGCCCCGCACGTGACGGAGTTCGTGACCTTCGACATCACCAGGACCATGAAGCTGGTCCAGGAGCTGAAGGAGGACCGCGCCTTCACCGGCCTCAAGGTCGGCCCGCTGCTGCTGGTCGCCAAGGCACTGCTGATCGCGATCCGCCGCAATCCGCAGGTCAACTCCGCCTGGGACGAGGCCGCGCAGGAGATCGTCCACAAGTCCTACGTCAACCTGGGCATCGCCGCCGCCACCCCGCGCGGCCTGATCGTCCCCAACATCAAGGACGCGCAGGACAAGACGCTTCCCGAACTGGCTTCCGCCCTGGGCGACTTGGTCGCCACCGCCCGCGAGGGCAAGACGTCCCCCGCCGACATGCAGGCCGGCACGGTCACCATCACCAACGTCGGCGTCTTCGGCGTCGACACCGGCACGCCCATCCTGAACCCCGGCGAATCCGCGATCCTCGCCTTCGGCGCGGTCAAGCTCCAGCCCTGGGTCCACAAGGGCAAGGTCAAGCCGCGCCACGTCACGACCCTGGCCCTCTCCTTCGACCACCGCCTGGTCGACGGCGAACTCGGCTCCAAGGTCCTGGCGGACGTGGCCGCGGTCCTGGAAGAGCCCAAGCGCCTGATCACCTGGGCGTAACCTCTCCCACCCCGAGCGGGAGGCTCCCCCGGACCCCGTCCACGAGCCTCCCGCCCGCCGTGCCTCCAGCACGCGGTTCCGCCTCACCACCGTGCGGCCGTCGACGTCTCGTTCGCCGAACCCGGCTCAGCAGACCCGGTGCGCGTAGCCACCACCGCGCGCTCCGGTCGAAGACCGAGGATGACGCCGCCCGCGAGGGGAGACCTCCGCCCGGGTCGCCGGGGGCCCGATACTGCGCTTCACCCCGACCGCGCGGCGCGACTTCCACCACGCCGTGGTTGCCGACCGACCGACCCCCGGCTCGATTCTCCGGCCCCGGCGGCAACGGGCGCAGGCCGACGTCTCAGGGTGGCCCCGGACATGTACCGGCCTGCCCGGTGCATCGGATCAGGTCTCGTACGACGTATGCCGTGGAGGTGTAGTACCGGGTCACCTGATCGCCGGGCTTCTGGGTGAGCCGATCACGGGCGTACGCCAGTGCCGCACGCACCGGCAGGGACGTCGCCATCGGCGGGGTGTCGGCGAGCTGGTGAGCCAACCACGCCACCGCGTCGTCAGGGTCCGCGAAAGTGCCGACGAGCATGCTCCGCGGCTTGCGCAGCCACTCCGCGACGACGAGGGGCGGCGCGGCCGAATGGGGATCACGCGCCTCGCTGTCCGGTGGGCGAGCATGTCCGGTGTAGCTGTAGGCGTGCCAGTGCGTGGTCACGTCACCCCGTTCTCGGTCAGGGGCCGGCGGCCGGAGGGCGGCCGCCGGCCGGGAAGTCGTCAGCTATTTGCGGCCACAGCCGTCGCCATCCCCGCAGTCCGGGTTCTCAGGTGGAGGGGTGGGGTCGTCGTCCCCAGGGTCGAGGACTGACGGTGTGCTATGCATGAATCGGCCTCCTCCGCGTGTCATGGGACTGCCGCGCCCGCCCTCGTCCGTGATGTCGAGTCCCGACGAGGGCGGGTTTCCTTGCGGCGAACGGGCCGACTGTCCGTGCTGGCGCGCGGCCCTCCAGGACCGTAGGGCGCGGAGTTGCCGCACTCTTGGCGCATTGCTCGGGATTTCTCGCCGTGCTGGGCGCTGTTCGCGGTATTGCTTACGCGAGGTCGAGCGCGGCCCGGGCGCGGGCGATCAGACGGTGCGCTGTACGCCCGTGGACCGATGCGGCGGACAACCGGTCCCAGGCTTTGCCGTACAGGGCGATGTCGGCGGGGTCGTCGAGCCACATCTCGGCGTTGATGGTCTCGACGATGACCAGGCGCTCGTCGTAGATCCAGAAGCCGTGCCGGGGGGTGATGGTCAGTGCGGCCTCGAAGGGGATGATGCCGAGCCGGACGGTGTCCAGTCCGATCAGCCCCGCCAGTCGGTCGAGCTGGGCGGCAAGTGCCCCGGGCGGACAGATGCGGACGTGCAGTGCCGCCTCCCAGACCAGAGCGTGGAATACGCGGCCGGGCTCGTAGAGGCTCGCCTGACGCTTCATCCGGGCGCGTACCGCCGCCTCGGTGTCGCGTGGCGTCTGTCGGAGGTCCGCGCTGTGCTGGAGGAGATGGCGGGCGTAGTCCGCGGTCTGGAAGATGCCCGGAACGACAGTTGCCTCATAGGCGCGGATCACCCTGCTGTTCAGGTGCTCGGCGGCCGCGCTCTCCTGACGGGCGCGGTGGCCTGTGGCCAACTGGCGTCGCCATGAGCGGTAGGTGACCTCCAGGCCGGTCAGCCGGCCCTTCAGCTCGGCGGCTGCGGCGGGCTTTCCCACGGCGGCCGCCCATGCGGTGAGGTCGGCCGGCTTAGGGGTCTGGCGGCCGTTCTCCAGCTTCGAGACCTTCGACGGCAGCCAGCCGCACCGCGTTGCCAGGTCCCTTCCGGTCAGACCGGCCTCGGCGCGCAGCTCACGGAGCCGCACACCGAGGGCGATACGGGCCTGCTGGAAATCCGTGCTCACACGGCGGAGGCTACCCGCGCGGCGAACTCTCCGTACGGGACCGCGTGGTGCCAGGCGGCGTCACGGATCCGGCAGGCGGCTACTACTGTGGTGGGGTCCTCGGTGAGCTGCATGCCGAGCGAACGGTCGCCGTCGTAGCGGAATTCTCCGAGGACGCGGGAGTCGAACAGCCAGAAGTCCCGTGCGGGCAGGCCGTAGCTCTCGGCCTGCGTGCGCATCAGGTAGCGGATGTCCTCGCCCGCCGCGACCGTGTGCACGGTGCCCCACAGCAGGAACCGCTGGTAATCCGTGGGCGGTTCGTCGTAGAGCCGTACGCGCTCGACGCGGGCGCCTGTCGCAGTACGGTCCCTGATCGTGCCGAGCCATGCCTCCCGGCCGCCGGTCCCGGGGTCCTCACCGCGCAGATACGCCTGGAAGCGGGCGCTCTCGTAGTCCACCTGGTACGCCCGCCGGGCCTCCAGGCGCCATGCCGTGTGCTCGAAGCCGTCACGGAAGAACTCGGTGATCGCCGAGGCGTCGATGAACTGCGGCACGTGAGCTACTCCTTGGGGGCGAATCGTGTGATGAGTTCGCGGGGTACGACGACGAAGGACTCGCCGTCGAGCACGTCACGGAGTTGGGCGAGGTCGTCGGGCTCGGTGAGGGCGTAGCCCTGTACGACGATGTCGCCGGAGTCGACGTCCTCGTACAGCGTCGGGCAGTTGCCGTCCTCGGACGTGGTGCCGATCATTCGCAGGTTGCGGGTCATGGCGGATTCCCCTCGCATACGCCGCACAGGTGGCGGTGTCTGCGGCGCACCGTAGCCGCGCGGGCGGGTCGCGCGGCAGGGGGCACTGCGGGCGTGTCCGGGCCGCTCTGAGCGGGTGGGCGGGCCTCCGGGGGATGTGTTGTGCGTGTTTACCGCACTTCGCGGGGGTTTTGTGCTGCTATCGGCGTATGGTCGTCTCTGTCTCCGTCGTCCTGCTGCTGTTCGTCATCGCGGCACTGCTGACGCACAACAAGCACCTCAAGGTCAGCCACGCCATCATCTGCGGGCTGCTCGGGTTCTGCCTGGCCGGGTCCGGTCTTGCGCCCACCATCCAGTCCACCGTCGCCTCGACCGCGGATCTGGTCAGTACGATCCGGCCGTGACGCCGCGGCAGGCGTGCGGGGCGGTGTCCGGATCGCGGGACGGTGTATCGGACACCGAACTGTTGTATCTATGATGTGCGCATCATGGATGCGCCAACCGTCGCGACCCCGGTCGCCGTCAAGTCGCCGCCCGCCGCCGAGCGGGTCTATCTGCACGTCAAGAAAGGCGTGCTCGACCGCAGCTACGAAGGCGGGACGCTGCTGACCGAGGGCGACCTCGCCGACGCCGTCGGGGTGTCGCGCACCCCCGTGCGCGAGGCGCTGCTGCGGCTCGAGGCGGAGGGGCTGCTCAAGCTCTATCCGAAGAAGGGCGCCCTGGTGCTGCCGGTCTCCGCGCAGGAGATCGCCGACGTCGTGGAGACCCGGCTGCTGGTCGAGCAGCACGCCGTCGCCAAGCTGGTGGGCGCGCTGCCGGACCGGCTGGTGGTCCGGCTCGAAGAGCTGCTGGCCGAGCAGCGCGAGCACGCGGCGGCCGGCGACCTGGCGGCGTTCGCGGCCACCGACCGCTGCTTCCACGCGGAGATCGTGCGCGCGGCCGGCAACCGCATCCTTGCCCAGCTCTACGACCAGCTCAGGGACCGCCAGTTGCGGATGGGGGTGGCCATGATGCACGCCGAGCCCAGCCGGGTCGCCAAGAACATCGCCGAGCACACCGAGATCCTGGACGCGCTGCGCCAGGGCAACCCCCGGCAGGCGGCGGCGGCCGTGCGCGGGCACCTGTCGCGGGTCAACACCCTGGCCCGGGGCGAGTCGTGACGGCCAGGACACTGCCGGGGGACCCGCCGGGCGGCCGGCGGGCCGTCCTGGTGTGGGGCGTCGGCACCCTCGTCTACCTGGTCGCGGTGGTGCACCGCACCAGCCTCGGCGTGGCCGGCATCGACGCCGCCGACCGCTTCCACATCGGCGCGTCCGCGCTCTCGTCGTTCTCGATCCTGCAAGTGCTGGTCTACGCGGGCATGCAGATACCCGTCGGCCTGATGGTGGACCGCCTCGGCACCAAGCGGGTGCTGATGCTGGGCGCGGTGCTCTTCACCAGCGGCCAGCTGGCCTTCGCGCTGTCGCACTCCTACGGCATGGCGCTGGCCGCCCGCGCGGTGCTGGGATGCGGTGACGCGATGACCTTCGTGAGTGTGCTGCGGCTCGGCTCGCGCTGGTTCCCGGCCCGCCGCGGGCCGATGATCGCACAGGGCGCCGCGCTGTTCGGGGTGGCCGGCAACCTGGTCTCGACCGTGGCCCTGTCCCGGCTGCTGCACTCGGCGGGCTGGACGCCGACCTTCCTGGGTACGGCGATCGGCGGCGCCTTCGTCCTGCTGCTGGTGGCGCTCTTCCTCAAGGACCACCCCGAGGGCTACGAGCCCGCGCCCGCGGAACACGCGGGACTCGCCTACGTACGGCGGCAGATCGCCGCGTCCTGGGCCGAGCCCGGCACCCGGCTGGGGATGTGGACACACTTCACCACGCAATTCTCCGGGATGGTCTTCCTGCTGCTGTGGGGCCTGCCCTACCTGGTCGAGGACCAGGGCCTGTCGCGCGGCACCGCGGGCAGCCTGCTGACCCTGGTGGTGCTGGCCAACATGGTGTTCGGGATGGTCTTCGGCCAGCTGATCTCCCGCCACCACGGCGCCAGGATGCCGCTGACGCTCGGCGTGATCGCGGCGACCGCGGCGATCTGGGCGGTGGTGCTCGGCTGGCCCGGCGGGCAGGACCCGATGTGGCTGCTCGTACTGCTGTGCGTGGTGCTGGGCGCCTGCGGCCCCGGCTCGATGATCGGCTTCGACTTCGCCCGCCCGGCCAACCCGCCCGAGCGTTTCGGTACGGCGTCCGGCATCGTCAACATCGGCGGCTTCACCGCGTCGGTGCTCACCCTGCTGGCCGTCGGTGTGCTGCTGGACGCCAGCGGCGACAACTACCGGGTGGCCTGGAGCAGCATCTTCGTCCTCCAGGCCGTCGGCACCGTGCAGATACTGCGGCTGCGCCGGCACAGCGACCGCCTGGAGCGGGAACGGATCGCGGTCAGCCGGGTGGAGAGCGTCCACCGGTCGGCCGCGGCGGTGAGCGGGGAGTGACGCCGCGGACGCGCAGCGCTGTCGGTGCTATCCCCTTTTGGGTGTCAACTCGCTAATCTGACCGGTTAGTTGACGTCATCGCGAGGGAACGCCATGAGCTCTGCGCACGCGGCACCCGATATTCTCTCGGCCGAATTCGCGGCCGACCCCTACAGCGCGTACCGGATCATGCGCGCGCAGCACCCGCTGATCCGGCACGAAGCCACCGGCAGCTACCTCGTATCGCGGTACGAGGATGTGGAACGCGCCTTCAAGGACCCGGTGTTCACCAGTGACAACTACGACTGGCAGATCGCCCCCGTGCACGGCAGGACCATCCTCCAGATGGACGGCAGGGAGCACTCCGTACGCCGGGCGCTGGTCGCCCCGGCCTTCCGCGGCCGGGAGTTGCAGGACAGATTCCTGCCGGTCATCGAGCGCAACGCGGCGGAACTGATCGACGGCTTCCGGGCGACGGGCCACGCGGACCTGGTCGCGGACTTCGCCACCCGCTTCCCGGTCAACGTCATCGTCGACATGCTCGGCCTGGACCGCTCCGACCACGACCGCTTCCACGACTGGTACACCGCGATCATCGCCTTCCTGGGCAACCTCAGCCAGGACGCCGACGTCATCGCCACCGGTCTGCGCACCCGCGCGGAGCTGGCCGCGTACATGATCCCGGTGATCCGGGAGCGGCGCGCGCACCCGGGGGACGATCTGCTCTCGACGCTGTGCACGGCGGAGATCGACGGTGTCGCGATGTCGGACGAGGACGTGAAGGCCTTCGTCAGCCTGCTGCTCGCGGCGGGCGGCGAGACCACAGACAAGGCGGTCGCCGGGGTCTTCCGCAATCTGCTGGCCAACCCCGACCAGCTCGCGGAGGTCCGCGCCGACCGCTCGCTGATACCGGCGGCCTTCGCCGAGACGCTGCGCTTCACCCCGCCGGTGCACATGATCATGCGGCAGCCGTCGCAGGACGTGACGCTCAGCGGCGGTACGGTGCCGGCCGGCGCCACGGTGACCTGCCTGATCGGCGCGGCCAACCGCGACCCGGCGCGCTACGCGGACCCGGACACGTACAACGTCCACCGCGCGGATCTGACCACCGCCAACGCCTTCTCGGCCGCCGCCGACCACCTGGCCTTCGCGCTCGGGCGGCACTTCTGCGTGGGCGCGCTGCTGGCCAAGACGGAGATCGAGGTGGGGATAGGGCAACTGCTGGACGCCATGCCCGATGTGGTCCCGGCCGGCGGCGAACTGCCCCCCGAGAAGGGGGTCTTCACCCGGGGGCCGGGATCGCTGCCGGTGAGCTTCACCCCCGCGCGCCCGCTGGCGGCCTGACCCGGTCCCGTACGACCCGCCGGACCCGCAGCGCCGGCAGGTCACGAACCACCGGCCGGGTACGACCGGCCGGTCCCGTACGACCGGCCCGTCGCGTCCCGCCGGCCGCGCAGGACCTGCCGGCCGCCTCGCCCCACGCGGTCACATCGCCGTGAACCGCACGGGCAGCTGCGCGGGACCCCGCATCCACACCGAGGGGCGCCACACCAGCCGCTCGGCCGGCACCGACAGCGCCAGGTCGGGCAGCCGGTCGAGCAGCACCTCCACCGCCGCCCGGGAGATCACCTCGGCCATCTCGGGGGCCGGGGCCGGGCAGCGGTGCTCGCCGTGGCTGAACGACAGATGCGCCTGGTTGCCGGTCGAGCCCGCGGTGAAGTCCGGGCGCACCTGCGGGTCGGTGTTGGCGGCGGCCAGGCCCAGCACCACGCAGTCGCCCTTGGCGATCCTGCGGCCGGCCAGCACGGTGTCCCGCGCCGCCCACCGGCCGACGAAATTCTGCGTCGGGGTGTCCGCCCACAGCACCTCGTTGAGCGCCTGGCCGACATTGCGCCGGCCGCCCGAGAGCGTCACCGCGAAACGGTCGTCGGTGAGCATCAGCCGCAGGGTGTTGCCGATCCAGTTGGACGTCGGCTGCTGGCCCGCCGCCATGATGGAGATCATGTCCTGGATGATCTCCTCGTCCGCGAGCCCCGCCGGGTGCAGCAGCATCCTGGTCGGCACATCGGGTCCCGGGGTCTCCCGGCCGCGGGCCAGCAGCATCGCCATCGTGGCGTGGATGCGCTGGTAGGCGTCCACCGCCCCGGCGCCGTCGTCCAGCGAGGCGACCATGTCCGCCTCAAGGGAGCCGGTCTCGTCCTCGTCCAGGCCGAACAGCCCGGCCACCACCCGCAGCGGCACCTGCCCGGCGTAGTCGGTCATCAGCTCGGCGTGCCCGGTGCCCGCGAAGCCGTCGATCAGCCGGTCGCCGACCGCCTCCGCGGCAATCCGCAGCTCGTACTGGTCGACCGCGCCCAGCACGTCGGTGATCGCCCCGGAGCGGCGCCGGTGCTCGGCGCCCTCGGTGAAGAGCACCGAGGGGGTGTGCATGACGTACGGCAGCAGTGGCCAGTCCGGCGGGATGCGGTCCCAGGCGTGCCAGCGGCGCGAATCGCGGGCGAAGATCTCCGGGTTGGCGGTGACGTAGTGCAACTCACGGTAGCCCAGCACCAGCCAGGCCGGGATGTCGTCGTCCAGCAGCACCGGCGCCACCGGGCCGTGCGCGCGGCGCAGCCGCCGGTAGAGGTCGGCCGGGTCGGACTCGAAGTCCAACGAGTGCATGCGCACCGCGGGTTCGTCCGGCGCGTCGGCCGCGTCCGGTGTCAGGGGGTGGTCCTGGTGGGTCGTCACGGCGTGGTCTCCCGGGCGTACGACAGGGTGTGCAGGTGGTGGACGAGGGCGGTCAGCACCTCGACGCCGGAGTCGCGCTCGCGCGCGTCGCAGTCGATCAGCGGGACGCCGGGCGGCAGCGACAGCGCCTCCCGCAGCTGCTCCAGTGAGTGTTCCGGCTCCCCGAAGTTGTTGCGGGCCACGATGAAGGGCAGCCCGTGGTGTTCGAGGCGGTCGAGGGAATACCAGCAGTCGGCGACATGGCGGGTGTCGACCAGCACGACGGCGCCCAGGGTGCCGGAGAACAGCCGGTCCCACAGGAACCAGAAGCGCTCCTGGCCCGGGGCGCCGAAGAGGTAGAGCACCATCTCGTCGTCCAGGGTGATCCGGCCGAAGTCGAAGGCGACGGTGGTGGTGGTCTTGGCGGCCGAGCTCTTCAGCTCGTCGACGCCCACACCCGCCTGCGTCATCGTCTCCTCGGTGCTCAGCGGGCGGATCTCGCTGACCGAGCCGACCAGGGTGGTCTTGCCCACCCCGAAGCCGCCCACCACGACGATCTTCAGGCCCTCGGCGGCGGTGGCACGCAGCGGAGCTGCGGCGGCGGCGCGCACGGCGGCGCGCTCAGAGCTTCTGGAGGGCAAGGAGCACCTTCTTCAACGTCTCGCGGGGCGGCAGTTGGCGGCCGCGGCCCGCCGAGGACGGGTGGCGGGCGGTGATCAGGCCGGTGTCCAGCAGGTCGCAGAGCAGGATCTTGACCACGCCGACCGGCAGGCCCACGTACGACGACAGCTCCACGACGGCCATCGGCCGGCGGCACAGCTCCAGGATCCGGATGTGCTCGGACTGCATGCCGCGGGCCGGCTCGGCCTCGCTGACCACCAGGGTCACCAGGTCGAAGGAGTCCTCGTGGGTGCGGGACCTGCCGCCGGTGACGACGTAGAGCCGGTCCGGCTCACCGCTGTCCACCGGACCGCGGCCCGGATCCCGGCCCGGGGTCATGCCGGCTGCCTCCCGCCGGGCAGCCGTGCGGCCGGCAGGTCCGGCCGGCCGGCGGCCCCGCGCGGGTCGGTGCCGCGCGGATCGGCCCGCAGATAGGCGCCGATCTGCTCGACCAGCTCGTTCATGGTGTGCCCGACGATGCCGGGGTCGGCCTCGTCGTCGCCGACCACCGCCAGGTGCGCGCCCTCGCCCGCCTCCACGATGAAGAGGATGCCGCCGTGGAATTCGGTCATCGACTGCCGGACCCCGCCGCTGCCGTCGCCGAACTCCACCGAGGCGCCGTGCGCCAGGCTCTGGATGCCGGACGCGATGGCGGCGAGCTGGTCGGCCCGGTCGGCGGTCAGGCCCGACGACAGGCACAGCTTGAGCCCGTCCCTGGACAGCACCAGCGCGTGCCGGGCGCCCGGGGTCTTCGCCAGCAGATTCTCCAGCAGCCAGTCCAGGCTGCGGTCGGTCGTGGTCATCGATCGGTGTCCTGTCCTGTGTGCGGTTCTGCGGCGGCGGCCCGCCCAGCCTTCCGTGCCTGGTGCGGCAGCGGCGGTACGGGCGGCTCGCCGAGCGCGGCCCGGCGGAAGGCCCGGAAGCGCTCGCCGGACGTGGCCCGGGCCTGCGCGTCCCGCTCCAGGGCGGCCGGGGACGGCGGCTGCGCGGCGGCGGCGATGAGGCCCAGGTGCCCGGAGTCGGCCAGGGTGCGGCCCCTGGCCCGCTTGGGCAGCGGGACGGCCGGCGCCACGGCGGTCCGCGCGCCGCCGGTCCGTACGCCGTCCGAACGCTGCCGGTCGGTGCCGCGCTCCCGGTCGGTGCGCTCAGGGCCGGTACGCGCCCGGTCCGCGCCGCCCGGGCCCGTACGTCCCGCGTCCGTACGTCCCGCGTCCGTCAGCGCCCCGCGCGCGGGCAGGCCCGCCGGGGTGCGGTCGTACTGCCACAGGTCCTGCGCGGGCAGCGGCGGCCAGTCCTCGCGCGGCCGGGTGATCAGCTTCGGCGGGATCAGCACCACCACACCCGTGCCTCCCCGCGACGACGGGCGGAAGGACACCGTCAGGCCGTACTTGCGGGCCAGGCAGCCCACCACCGCGAGCCCGAACCGGGTCCCCGACAGGTCCCGCAGGTCCAGCGGCGCCGCCGACACCAGCTTCTCGGCCCGCAGCAGCGTCGAGGGCGGCATCACCAGGCCGCCGTCCTCCACGGTGACGACGACCCCGGTGTGCGTCTCCTGGACGTAGACGTGCACCTCCTCGGTCGGCGGCGAGAAGGTGGTCGCGTTGTCCATGATCTCGGCGAGCGCGTGCATGACGCCCTCGGCCGCGTAACCGGCGACCGCCGCGGTGGAGGCGGAGTGCAGCCGCACCCGGCGGTAGGCGTTGATCCGGCCCAGCGCGCCGCGCAGGACGCTCTCCATGACGATCGGCCGGGTCCAGCGGCGGCCCGAGCGCGATCCGGTGATCACCGCGATGCTGTCGGCCATCCGGCCCGCCTGCGCGGTCTGGTGGTCCAGCAGCAGCAGATCGCCGAGCACGTCCTCGCTGTGCCGCATCTCCATGTCGCGCAGGTCGGCGAGCATGCTGGTGGACAGCGCCTGCACCCGGCTGGCGGTGTTTGCGCAGGCCGCCATCACCGCGGCCCTCATCCGCTCACTGGCGCCGACCTCGCCGACCACCGCCTCCAGCAGCCGCTGGTGGGCGGCGCCCGGCGAGCGCTCCAGCCTGGCCAGCACCGTCGGCGCCGACTTGCCGGAGCGCAGCTGCTCCACCGCCCGGGGCAGGATCACGTCGGTCAGCCGGTCGGCCTCCCGCTCCAGCGCCGTCGCCCGCGCGGTCTCGGCCGCCAGACCGGCCTGGAGCGCGGCCTGTTCCGCGACCGCGGCCCCGGCGGTCTCGGCCGCCAGGCCGGCCCGCGCGGCTTCCGCCGCGAGCTTGCCGGCCGTACGCGACCACAGGCCGGCGAGCGCGACGACTGCGCCCAGCAGCAGCGCCGTCGCTCCGGCCAGCACGGCGACCGTGGCCCGGTCGGCGGCGCCGGTGCGCGACACCGCCCAGCCGCCGACCACGGCGACCGCGAGCGCGGCGGCCACCGGCGGGCCGTGGACCAGCAGCGCCGGCGCCCAGCGGGGCGGGCCTGCGGACGGGGAAGGAGGCGGGAAGGGCGCGGGCTGCTGTGCGGCTGACATCGATGTGCTACCTCGTGGCGGTGGCCGACAGCCGGCCGCCTGCCGTGAGAAGTGGGGGCGATGGGGGCTACGGGTGAGGAGTGGCGGCGGAATGCGGAGCATCCCCCGGGACGCGAGAGTCGCGAGGATTGCCGCGCTGTGCACCTTACTCGCCGAAGTCCACCCATTAACACCGGTCTTGACGATCCGTCGGTTTTATGCAATGCGTTGGCGCCGCCCATGCCGAAGGGCCACCGCCGACACCCGCGAAGGGTCAGCGCCGACACCCGCGAAGGGCCACCGCCGGCCCGTGCGGGAAGGCCGCGCCGACACATGCCGAAGGCCGGCACCGACGGGTGGACCACCCGTCGGCACCGGCCCTTCGCGGGTCGGACGGCCGTCTCGGCGCGTCAGCGCGTCACGGCGATGTTCTGCAGAATCGCGTCGGCCAGCGCCGGGTCGCCCTCGGTCTTGAGCCGGTCGGCGACCGCGGCGGGCCGCACCCGCCCGGTCAGCAGCCGCAGGAAGGTCTCCCAGTCCAGGACGAAGGTCACCGCCGGGCCGAGCGAGACCGCCGAGTCGACCGAGCCGCGGCCCTCCGCGTTGACCCGGACCGTCCGCATGAACTCCAGCGGCCCGTGCACGTCGAAGACCACCGCGGACCCGGGCTTGGCACCCGCGTCGTGCGCGACCAGCTTCGGCAGCGACCGCAGCACGTAGTCCCGGGAGAGCACGGCCGCGGCGGACGCCAGATTGCCGGGCTGGTCGAGCGCCCTGCGCAGGTCCTGCTCGTGCACCCATACGTCAAAGACGCGACTCCACAGCTGCTCCTCAAGGGTGATCTCGCCGCCGCCGATGGCGCGCACCTCCGCGTCCGGCTCCCGCGACTCGTTGCGCAGCTGCCGGGACCTGCGGATGATGGTGTAGTCCAGCTCCGAGGTCATCTCGGGGGCCGTGTGGTGGCGCCGGGTGTCGACCGGCACCTCCGTGTAGCGCGCGGTCTCGCTCGTGATGTGCCGCAGGTCGCTGGGAAGCGTGTGGATCGGGCGCGGATCACCGAGCAGTTCGCACTCGAAACCGATGATGTGGGACACGATGTCGCGCACCGACCAGTAGGGGCACTCCGTGCGGCGGTTCCACTCGCCCTCGGCCAGTGGGGACACCAGTTCGTTGATGGATTCTATGGAGTGGGTCCAGGCGTCGATGTACGGCTGGAGCTTGCTGTGGACGGTCACGGGACCCCTCGACGGATCGGTGCGCGGTCGTGGCGGTTGGCGCCTAAGTTACGCTGCGCGCGGGCGCCCACGCAGTGCTTTCGAGTGACGATGGTAGGCCCGGCTTGACGACCCAACGTATGGGCGGTGTCCAGGTGCGCGCAACGCTTGTCCAGATCGAGGTCGACCCGGCGGAGAGCGCCGGCGACCGGCGGAGCCGTGCGGCGGCCCTCGTCCGCGCCCAGGCGGGGGCGGATCTTGTCGTGCTGCCCGAATTGTGGACCGTCGGCGCCTTCGCCTCCGACGACTTCGCGGCCGGGGCCGAAAAGGCCGGCGGCGGACCCACCGCGGAGGCGATGAGCGCCGCCGCGCGGGACGCCGGGGTGTGGCTGCACGCCGGGTCGGTCGTCGAACGCGACCCGTGGCCCGACGGCCCGCTCTACAACACCTCGCTGCTCTTCGCGCCCGACGGCACCCTGCACGCCACGTACCGCAAGATCCACCGCTTCGGCTTCGACCGCGGTGAGGCCGTGGTCATGGCGGCCGGCGACCGGATCGTCGCGGCCCGGCTGCCGCAGGCCGTGCTCGGCCTCGCGACCTGCTACGACCTGCGCTTTCCCGAGCAGTTCCGGCTGCTGGTGGACGCCGGAGCCGAAGTGGTCGTCCTCCCGGCCGGGTGGCCCGCCGCGCGGCTGGCGCACTGGCGGATCCTGGTGCAGGCCCGCGCCGTCGAGAACCAGGCGTACGTCCTGGCCTGCGGTACGGCCGGGACGCACGCCGGCGTCGAGCAGGCCGGGCACAGCATGGTCGTCGACCCGTGGGGGGCCGTCCTCGCCGAGGCGGGCCCCGGCGAGGAGGTCATCGGCTGCGACCTCGACCCCTCCCGGGTCGCCGCGACCCGCAAGGACTTCCCGGTCCTGCGCGACCGCGTCCTGGGGACGCCCCGGCCCCCGGGGGCGGCTACTCCTTCGTGACCAGGCGGTCGACGCAGACCGCCACCGCGATGAGCATCGCCGCGTCCGCGTCGGGCCGCTCGATGTCCACCGCGTACGCGTCCCGCACCGAGAACCAGCGGCGCGAGATGCGGGCCAGGCGCTCACCGTCGTACTCGATGTCGAATTCCTTTCCGATGAGGTCACCGCGGATCTCCAGCTCCTCGCCCGAGGCCAGCTCGGCGCGGTAGACGTCGTGGAGGAGGGCGAGCCGCTTCTTGCGGACGGTGACCAGGACGTCGCCGCCCCGCTCGATGGTCATGGCGTCCCTGACGCTCACGAGCTTGCGGTGGATGACGGCCACGACAGCGCCGTCCGGGTCCTGCAGTTCCAGGGTCTCGCGGACCCGCAGCACCTTGCCGTCGACGTAGAAGGCGCGGCGGCCCTCCTCGTCCTCGATCCAGTAGTCGTCGCCGATGGCGAACATCTTCTCGTGCACCACGTATTTCATAGGGGAATGCCTACCCCCGGTGATGCTGTTGGATGGGGATATGACTGCACGTGCACGCGTCCGGGCGCCCGAGCTGACCGGCAAGGGCGGCTGGCTCAATACGGGCGGGGCCGCCCCTACCCTCGCCGACCTGCGCGGATCCATCGTGATCCTGGACTTCTGGACCTTCTGCTGCGTGAACTGCCTGCACGTTCTCGATGAGCTGCGGGAGCTGGAGGAGCGGCACCGTGACACTGTGGTGATCGTCGGTGTGCACTCCCCGAAATTCGTGCACGAGGCGGAGCACCAGGCGGTGGTGGACGCCGTCGAGCGCTACGAGGTGCACCACCCGGTGCTGGACGACCCGGAGCTGGCCACCTGGCGGCAGTACGCGGTACGGGCGTGGCCCACGCTGGTGGTGATCGACCCGGAGGGCTACGTGGTCGCGCAGCACGCGGGCGAGGGCCACGCGCACGCGCTGGAGAAGCTGGTCGTGGAGCTGGAGGCCGAGCACGGCGCGAAGGGCACGCTGCGGCGCGGCGACGGGGTGTACGTACCGCCGGAGCCCGTCGCGACCGACCTGCGCTTCCCCGGCAAGATGCTGGCGCTGCCCGGGTCCGGGCACTACCTGGTGTCGGACTCGACGCGGCACGCGCTGGTGGAGCTGGCGGCGGACGGCGAGAGCGTCGTACGCCGGATCGGCGCGGGCGAGCGCGGCTTCGCGGACGGGGACGCGGCGACCGCGCGCTTCAGCGAGCCGCAGGGCCTGGCGCTGCTGCCCGACGGCGGCGTCATCGTCGCCGACACGGTCAACCACGCGCTGCGGCACCTCGACCTGGAGAGCGGCCGGGTCACCACGGTCGCCGGCACCGGCCGCCAGTGGTGGCAGGGCTCGCCGACCAGCGGCGACGCGCGCGAGGTGGACATGTCCTCACCGTGGGACGTGGCCTGGTTCGAGGACCGGCTGTGGATCGCCATGGCCGGCGTGCACCAGCTGTGGACGTACGACCCGGCGGCCGGCCGGGTCGAGGTCGCGGCGGGCACCACCAACGAGGGCCTGGTCGACGGCAGGGCCGCCGACGCGTGGTTCGCCCAGCCGTCGGGGCTCGCGGCGGCGGGGGACCGGCTGTGGATCGCCGACTCCGAGACGTCGGCGCTGCGCTGGGCGGAGCGCGCCAACGACGGCGAGGGGTACGTCATCCGCACGGCCGTCGGCACCGGTCTCTTCGACTTCGGCCACCGCGACGGCCCCGCGGGGCAGGCGCTGCTCCAGCACCCGCTCGGCGTGACGGGCCTGCCGGACGGCTCGGTCGCGGTCAGCGACACGTACAACAACGCGCTGCGCCGGTACGACCCGGCGACAGGCGAGGTCAGCACTCTGGCCACCGACCTGCGCGAACCCTCGGACGCGGCGGTGGTGGACGGGGACATCGTGGTCGTCGAGTCGGCCCGTCACCGGCTGACCCGGATGCACCTGCCCGAGGAGGCGGTACGCGTGGAGGCGGTCGCCCACCGCACGCGGCGGGCGGCCACCGATGTCACCGCCGGGGCCTTCCGGCTCGACGTGGTCTTCTCCGCTCCCGCCGGGCAGAAGCTGGACGAGCGCTACGGCCCGTCCACCCGGCTGATGGTCAGTGCCACCCCGCCGGAACTGCTGGCGGACGGCGCGGGCAAGGGCACCGACCTCTCCCGTGACCTGGTGCTCGACCCCTCCGTGCCGGAGGGGGTGCTGCACGTCTCGGCGATGGCCGCGTCCTGCGACGACGACCCCGCCAACGAGTATCCGGCCTGCCATGTGCACCAGCAGGACTGGGGTGTGCCGGTCCGACTCACCGACGCCGGCGACACCCGCCTCGCACTGGTCCTCGCAGGGATGGACGCGGCTCAGTAGCGCCGGTCCGAGTAGTAGCGCTCCTCGACGACGGGCGGCACATCGCCGTTTGCCGTCGGGGGGATCCGGCGCCGCTTGAAGATGCTCACATAGGCCGCCATGCCGATGATGCCGACGGCCATCATGATCAGGCCGAGCAGGTCCATGTTCACGCCCTTGGCGTGCCAGTCCGTCGCGAAGGTGATGACCGCCCCTATGGCGATCAGGATGATGCAGCCACCGATACCCACAATGTCCGCCTCCAGAGGTGGAGTTCAGGCTCCTAGACACCGCCTACCCGGCATCTCCCGCCCAAACATCCCCTGGTGACGGACCGTTGGCCGCTCGCCCCTTTCGCCCCGCCCGCCGCCCGGCCGGGTCAGCCGGCCAGGAAGGCGGTCAGAGCGGTGGCGAGATACGCCGGGTCGTCGGCGCCGCACAGTTCGCGGGCCGAGTGCATGGACAGGATCGGCACCCCGATGTCGACCGTGGTGATGCCGGTGCGGGCCGCGGCGATCGGGCCGATCGTCGTGCCGCAGGGCATCGCGTTGCTGGACACGAAGTGCTGGAAGGGCACTCCGGCCCGCTCGCACGCGGCGGCGAACAGCGCCCGCCCTGACCCGTCGGTGGCGTAGCGCTGGTTGACGTTCGTCTTGAGGATCGGGCCGCCGTTGGCGTACGGGTGGTGCGTCGGGTCGTGCTTCTCGGCGTAGTTGGGGTGCACGGCGTGGCCGACGTCGGAGGAGACGCAGACGGTGCCGGCCAGTGCCCGCAGCCGGTCCTCGTAGCCGCCGCCGCGGGCGTGCACCGAGCGCTCCAGGACGTTGCCGAGCAGCGGCCCCTGGGCGCCGGTGTCGGACTGGCTGCCGTTCTCCTCGTGGTCGAAGGCGGCCAGCACCGGGATGGCGTCCAGTCCGCCGGCCTCGACGGCGGCGATGAGCGCGGCCGTACAGGCGTGCACGGACAGCAGGTTGTCCAGCCGGGGGGAGGCGAACAGCTCGCGGTCCCGGCCCAGGTACGCCGGGGGCTGCACGTCGTGCGTCATGAGGTCCCAGCCGGTGACGTCGTCCGGGTCGAGGCCGGCTTCGGCGGCCAGGAAGTCGACGAGGTCGCCGTCGTGGACCTCGCCGAGGCCCCACAGCGGCTGGAGGTGCCGCTGCCGGTCGAGGTTGAGCCCGTTGTCGTTGACGCCGCGGTCGAGGTGGACGGCGAGCTGGGCGACCCGCAGCAGCGGGCGGTCGACGTTGACCAGGGCGGTGGAGCCGTCGCGCAGCGACAGCCGGCCGGCCAGGCCCAGGTCGCGGTCGAGCCAGCTGTTGAGCAGCGGGCCGCCGTAGATCTCGACGGCGACCTGCCGCCAGCCGGCCGTACCCATGTCGGGCCGCGGCTTGACCCGCAGGTTGGGCGAGTCGGTGTGGGCGCCGACCACCCGGAAGGGGGTCTCGGGGCGCGCGTCCGCCGGCACGTACCAGGCGATGACGGCCCCGCCGCGCAGGACGTACCTCCCGCCGCTCTCGCCGTCCCAGGCGTCGGTCTCGGCGACCTGGCGGAATCCGGCCTCCTCCAGCCGGGCCGCGACGGTGGCGACCGCGTGGTAGGGGGACGGTCCTGCCTGGACGAAGGCGGCCAGGTCGTCGGTGTGGGTGCGGTCGAAGGTGCGCGCTGACGGACTCATACCGGCCAGCATAGGAAACGCCGGGTGCCGCCACCGGCCAGGTGGCGGCACCCGGCGGCAAGCCGTGGCGGCGCCGCGGTCAGAACGCCTCTTCCGGCAGGTCCATCACGTCCAGCGTGACGGCCTCGGCCATCGCGCGCTGCACCCCGACGCCCGGCAGGATGTTCGTCGCGAAGAACTTGGCCGCGGCGACCTTGCCGGTGTAGAAGGCGGTGTCCTTGCGCGACGCCGACGGCAGCTTGTCCAGCGCCACACCCGCGCCCTTGAGCAGCAGGTAGGCCACGACGACGTCACCGGAGGCGAGCAGCAGCCGGGTGGTGTTGAGGCCGACCTTGTAGATCGAGCGGACGTCCTGCTCGGTGGCCGCGAGGTCGGTCAGCATGGTGCCGACGATGGCCTCCAGGTCGGCGGCGGCCTTGGCGAGCTGGTCGCGCGCGTCGGCCAGTTCCGCCCCGCCGGTGGCCTCGGCCAGGAACTTCTTGATCTCCTCGCTCAGCGCGGTCAGCGCCTGCCCCTGGTCGCGGACGATCTTCCGGAAGAAGTAGTCCTGGCCCTGGATCGCGGTGGTGCCCTCGTAGAGGGTGTCGATCTTGGCGTCCCTGATGTACTGCTCGACCGGGTATTCCTGGAGGTACCCCGAGCCGCCGTAGGTCTGGAGCGACTGGGCGAGCTGCTCGTAGGACTTCTCCGAGCCGTAGCCCTTGACGATCGGCAGCAGCAGGTCGTTGAGCCCGTGCAGCTGCTTGGCGTCGGCGCCGGTCGCCTCGGCGACCTGGATCGCGTCCTGGACGGAGGCGGTGTAGAGGACCAGGGCGCGCATGCCCTCGGCGTACGCCTTCTGCGTCATCAGCGAGCGGCGCACGTCGGGGTGGTGGGTGATGGTGACCTTGGGCGCGGCCTTGTCCATGAACTGCGCCAGGTCGGGGCCCTGCACGCGCTCCTTGGCGTACTCCAGCGCGTTGAGGTAGCCGGTGGACAGCGTCGCGATGGCCTTCGTGCCGACCATCATGCGGGCGAACTCGATGATCCGGAACATCTGCCGGATGCCGTCGTGCTTGTCGCCGATCAGCCAGCCCTTGGCGGGGTGCTGGTCGCCGAAGGTCATCTCGCAGGTGTTGGACGCCTTCAGGCCCATCTTGTGCTCGACGTTGGTGGCGTAGACGCCGTTGCGCGCGCCCAGCTCGCCGGTCTCGTGGTCGAACTCGTACTTCGGCACCATGAACAGCGACAGGCCCTTGGTGCCGGGTCCTGCGCCCTCGGGGCGGGCCAGCACGTAGTGCAGGATGTTCTCGGACATGTCGTGCTCGCCCGAGGTGATGAAGCGCTTGACGCCCTCGATGTGCCAGCTGCCGTCGTCCTGCTTGACGGCCCTGGTGCGGCCCGCGCCGACGTCGGAGCCCGCGTCGGGCTCGGTGAGGACCATGGTGGAGCCCCACTGCTTCTCGACCGCGAGCGCGGCGATCCTCTTCTGCTGCTCGGTGCCCTCCTCGTAGAGGATGCCCGCGAAGGCGGGGCCCGAGGAATACATCCAGACCGCCGGGTTCGCGCCGAGCACCAGCTCGGCGTACGACCAGATCAGGGAGCGGGGCGCGGTCGTGCCGCCGATCTCCTCGGGCAGGCCGAGCCGCCAGTATTCGGCGTCCATGAAGGCCGCGTAGCTCTTCTTGAACGTGTCGGGGAGCGGCGCGGTGTTGGTGTCCGGGTCGAAGACCGGCGGGTTGCGGTCGGTGTCGGCGAAGGACTCGGCCAGCTCGTTCTCCGCCAGCCGGGTCAGCTCGGCCAGGACGTCCTTGGCCGTGTCGGCGTCCATGTCGGCGAACGGACCCGTGCCGTAGAGCTGGTCGCGGCCGAGCACCTCGAAGAGGTTGAACTCGATGTCGCGGAGGTTCGACTTGTAGTGGCCCATGACGACGGCTCCGTATCGCTGCTGCTGTCACAAAAACGTATCCCCATGATGCTACCCGTCAGTAATAAGAAGCAACCCCCGGCGGCCGGATGTGACGGGTTCCTCGCCCCCGGGTGGCTGTTACCCGCCGTTCCTCGATGGGGGTGCGCGCTTCCCCGTTACGCTAGGGCCCGTGTACGGCTACGACCAGAGCGTGAATCCCGGCCCAGGGCCGGCTCCCGGTGGGGCCGCGCCCATGTCCGGCTATCCCGAGCCCTCGCCGCCGTCGCTGGCCGACGCCGTCCGCGCCTTCACCACGGGCTCGCTGTCGGCCGAGGACTTCCAGGCGATCTTCGCCACGTCCAAGGTGTACTGCCCGCGCGGCGAGAATCCCGGCTTCCTGGCGCTGCACGACACGCAGCAGCCGGTGATCCCGATGTTCAGCTCGCTCAAGGAGCTGCGGCGCTACGCGGGCAAGGAGTCGAAGTATTTCGTGATCACCGGCGCCGAGGTGCTCGACCTGCTGCCGACCGGCTACGGCTTCGTGCTCGACATCGACGGCCAGCACCGGATGGTCTTCGACGCCAAGGCGGTCGAGCAGATGGTGGACTTCACGATGCGCCGGATGTACGGCTGACCGTCCCGCTCCGGGGCTCGACCTGCTTGTTTCCGGGTTTTCCGGCGTGGTCGCCGGCGTGATCTCCGGCCTGCTCCCGGGCGTGGCCGCCGGGTTTTCCGCTCGCCGATCGGGTGAGGGAATGGTTACGCGTTGCGAGATGTTCAGAGTTCAACTACATTGGAACCGCAACGTCCACTAGGAGGCCCCCCATGCCCGCCGTGACCGTAGAGAACCCGCTGAGCCTGCCGCGCGTCACCGCACCCGCCGAAGCCCGGCCCCGCCCGGCGCTGGCCGTCAGCACCGCCCCCAGCGGCTTCGAGGGGGAGGGCTTCCCGGTCCGCCGCGCCTTCGCCGGCATCGACTACCGGCACCTCGACCCGTTCATCATGATGGACCAGATGGGTGAGGTGGATTACGCCGCAGGCGAGCCGAAGGGCACCCCCTGGCACCCGCACCGCGGCTTCGAGACCGTCACGTACATCATGGACGGCACCTTCATCCACCAGGACTCGCACGGTGGCGGCGGCACCATCACCAACGGCGACACCCAGTGGATGACCGCCGGGTCCGGGCTGCTGCACATCGAGACGCCGCCGGAGTCGCTGGTGCTCAGCGGCGGCCTCTTCCACGGCCTCCAGCTGTGGGTGAATCTCCCCAAGGCCGACAAGATGATGCCGCCGAAGTACCAGGACATCAGGGCCGGCGGCCTGAAGCTGCTCACCTCCGAGGACGGCGGCGCCCTCATCCGGCTGATCGCCGGCGACCTCGGCGGCCACGTCGGCCCCGGTTCCACGCACACGCCGATCACCATGACCCACGTGTCCCTCAACGCCGGAGCCTCGGTCACGCTCCCCTGGCGGGCCGACTTCAACGCCCTCGCCTACGGCCTGGCCGGCACCGGCTTCGCGGGCCCCCAGTCCCGCCCCTTCGCCATGGGCCAGGCCGTCGTCTTCGGCGCCGGCGACACCCTGACGGTGCGGGCCGCCGAGACGCAGGACTCCCGGTCGGCGAACTTCGAGTTCGTCCTGCTGGGCGGCCTCCCGATCCGCGAGCCGATGATGCAGTACGGCCCGTTCGTGATGAACACCCACGCGGAGCTGGCCCAGGCCTTCGACGATTTCCAGGCCGGCCGCCTGGGCACGGTCCCGGCGGATTCGCCCTACGGCCACTGAGGTCTGCCTCGGGCGCGCCGCCTCCCGCGCGCCGAGGCCCTCCCCCGGGCGCGGCCCTTCCGCGGTACGGCCCCGGGAGCTCTTCCCGGGGCGCGGGCCCGCGGCCGTCCGGCCGGGCAGAGCCCCTCGGTGACCTGAGTACGGCTACTCATGTCATACGAAGAGCAAAGCAAACTAGGGTGGCCCTGACGTTCCATCCGGGGTGATGGAGGATCAGGGAGGGGGTGGGTGCCATGTCGTTCGAAGCGGAATGGGCCCAGATCAAGCAGGAGGTGTCCGGCGGACCGGTGTTGACGCTGGCGCACGCCGACGCGGCCGGCGGCGGTGGCACACCGGACGCCACCGGCGGGGACGCGCGGCTGGCGTCGGACATGGCCGCGTGGAAGGCGGCGGCGCAGGGCGTGGGGACGCTGGCCGACAACCTGTCGAAGGCCGGCCTCAAGCTCTACGAGGCGCAGCAGGGCATGGACACCAGCGTCCAGTTCTCCGACTGCACCTTTCAGACGTTAACGGCCCAGGCCGAGCTCCACCCCACGTGGAGCGGCTATGTCTCAAGCCTGCTGACCAGGTGCGACGCGTTGAAGGGCCAGCTGACGGCCGCGGGGGCGGCCCTGTGCGTCAGCGACACGGCCACCAAGGCCGATTTCGACAAGCTGGACGACGGCTACAAGGACACACCCGCCGTCGGCGGTCAGTAGAAGGCGGGCCGGCCGGTGGACGTACCAGCTCTCAAAGCGCTCAAGACCTCCCAGTTCGAAGGCCTGGCGGCCGGCTACCGCACGTTGAGCGACGCGGCCAGCCAGGGCAAGGACGACATCGAGAACAGCATCAGCGCGAAGATGCGCGGCAAGCTGGCGGGCGTCGGCGCGGACGCGGCGCACACCCAGCTCAGCGAGGTGGCACAGAACTTCCACTACATACAAGTGGAATGCGGCCTGATCAGTACGGCGTTGCGCGCGTTCGCCTCCGATATCGGCCCGGCCAAGAAGAAGTTCGACGCCGCCGTCGCGGACGCGGCGGCCCACAGGTTCACGGTGGGCGACGACGGTTCTGTCGGCTTCCCCGCCGGTGGCGAGGAGGACGGCAAGACGGTGGCGGGCGGTACGGCGACGAGCGCCGCGGACCCGACGGCCCGCGCTATCGCCCACCAGGCCGCAGGCGTCGACCCCAACCCGCACCACGCCGTCGCGCAGGACATCGCCGACCGGATCTTCGACGCGCTGAACGAGGCCACGGCCGTGGACGACAAGTGGGGCCCGCAGCTGCGCAAGCTCCGGGCCGACGACGACCTCACGGTCTCCGCCGCGGACTGGGCCGACGCCCAGCAGGACATGGCAGGCGTCGACAAGGACGCGGCGTCCTACCTCGGCCACCTCAAGGCGCCGCCCGCGCACGGCCAGGCCGCCGACAACGCGGCCTGGTGGAAGAGCCTGTCCCCGCAGGACCAGGCCGACTATCTCGCGGCCTACCCCGGCAGGATCGGCGCCCTCGACGGCCTGCCCGCCGACGTCCGCGACGAGGCCAACCGCACGGTCCTCGCCGAGACCCGCGGCAATTACCAGCACCAGCTGGACGCGATTCCGCCGCCGCCGAAGGAGTGGGCCGACATCGCGGATCCCTCCGGCAGGGGCGTGCACACCCCCGAGTGGACGGTGTGGAACGCGGAGTACGGCGACCAGTACAGCAAGCTGGACGGTGTGCGGGGCCGGTTGAAGGGGATGGACGCCATCCAGGCCCGTTTCGACGCCACCGGCACCGACGGCCTGCCCGAGGCGTATCTTCTCGGTTTCGACCCGGACGGAAAGGGCGACGGCAAGGCCATCGTGGCCAACGGGAATCCGGACACCGCCGATCACACGGCCATATACGTCCCGGGCACGGGGTCGAAGCTCGACAAGATCGGCGGCGACCTCAACCGGGGGGTGAACCTGTGGCAGGCGAGCCATCAGCTGGACCCCAACGCCAAGATCTCCACCATCACCTGGCTCGACTACAACGCCCCCGACACGATTCCGCAGGCCACCCAGGACTCGTACGCGCACGACGGCGCGCCCGCGCTGCGCGGCTTCATCGACGGCAATGCCGCGGCCCACGAAGCGGCCACCGGAGGCCGGGCGCACACCACGCTCATCGGCCACAGCTACGGCAGCACGCTCATCGGCGACACCGCCAAGTACACCTACCCCGACGACGGTTGGGCGGGCGACCCCATGCCCGTCGATGACGTGGTCGTGGCCGGCAGCCCCGGCATGCAGGCCGCGCACCCCGGCGACCTCGGCCTCGACCCCACGCACATGTGGGCGGAGGGAGCGGGCGGCAACGACCACATCGTCCGCGACGGCGGGCGCGCGATGGGGCTCGGCGGCGACGGGAACATCCCGACCGACAGGGCGTTCGGCGGCAACGTCATGCAGTCGGACGCCGGCGACCACAGCGCGTACTGGAACATGCACAACGGCAAGCCGTCGGTCAGCCTGCAGAACCAGGCCGACGTCATCGTGGGCCGCTACGGTGACGCCAAGCTCGTCTACGCGTCGCCGTACGGAAATCCGAGGTAGACGGACATCCGAGGCAATGGGGAAAGGAGCGACGTGTCCGACGACTTCGGGTACGAGCCGCGGGTCCGTCCCGCCGGCGAAGTGAAGGCGGAGGTCGCCGCACTGTCCAGCGCCGTACTCGACATGGTGCGCATCAAGGGCAGGGTCACGGCGGGCGGTCCCATGGAACTGCCGTGGGACGAGGGGGCCGACCCCGACAGATTCCACACCATCACGCACCTGTGGTCCCTGTACGGAGTGGACAACGACGTGCTGGGGCGCGGAATGGCCGCACTCGCCGACCGGCTGCCCGAACGGGGCTGGACGGTGGCGAAGAACGGCCCGGACTCCAGCAGGAACAGCAATCAGGAGATCCTTGCCGTCCACATGGCGACGCGCGCCCAGCTCGAAGCCACCTGGATGAAGGGCCTCGACGGGCACGAGCCGCTGATCACCTTCAACGTCCACTCCCGCTTGTTCATCCCCGCAGAGGAGCCAGGCCTGTGACGCCGACCGCCATCGTGAACGGAGCACGCCGCGGCTGGCGGGTCGTGGCGTGCGCGAGCGTCCTCGTACTCGCCGCGGGATGCGGCGGCGGCGGTGGCACCCCGGCGCGCGACGCCGGGGACGTCAGGAGCGAGGTCGCCGCGCAGTCCGGGGCGGTCGCGGACATGACGCACGTCACGGGGAAGACGACCGAGGGCGGCCCCCCGGACGGCAGTCCCACCGACACGTCGTGCGACGACGGCAAGGACGACAGCCCCAACCGCGAGATGCTGCAGATGTGGTCGCTGTACGGGGTGGACAACGCCACCCTGGGCAAGGCGATGACCAATCTTGCCGCGAACCTCCCCAAGCAGGGCTGGAAGGTGGTCAAGAACGGCCCGGACTCCAGCATGAACAAGAACCAGGAGATCCTCGCCGTCCACACCGCGACGAAAGCGCAGCTCGACGCCACCTGGCGGAAGGGCCTGGACAATCACGAGCCGCTGATCACCTTCAACGTGTACTCCCAGTGCTTCCGCGCCTCGTGACGTCGTAAGGACCGCAGGGCGGTCCTCGGCCGTCTCCGCCGGCCCTGCCGTCAGGAGTTGGGCAGGCGGCGGAAGCGGTCGTCGTCCTCGTAGCCGACCGCCGGGATGCCCAGCAGGTCGTCCACGCCGGGGAAGCCCTCGTCCACCTGGAACGGCGCTCCGTGCACCGACGCCTCCTGCGACGGGCCCGCGTACATGCCGGTGTGCGCGCTGCCCAGCTCCATGAGGTAGCCGCCCGCCGCAGACGGACGGCGCCGGTCGTTGGCGACGGCCTGGGTGGCGTAGGTGTTCATGGCGGCGATGCGCTCGAAGAGGGCGGTCGCCGACATCGTGGGACGGCGGGCCGGGCGGCCGTCCAGGCCCTTGACCCGGATGCGGTGGGTCCGGGCGGCCTCCAGCACGGGTTCCAGCCCGGTCGCGCCGAGGTTCATGTTGCTGTCGTAGCGGGTGACGAACGCCCGCAGTTCGGGGCTCATCGCCCCGCCTGCGAGGTACGTGTCGAC
Organism: Streptomyces sp. NBC_01477; assembly: GCF_036227245.1. Taxonomy (GTDB): domain Bacteria; phylum Actinomycetota; class Actinomycetes; order Streptomycetales; family Streptomycetaceae; genus Actinacidiphila. Next base: position 4,358,843 of record NZ_CP109445.1, on the reverse strand, counting down.
GTGCGACTGGTAACCGTCGTCCCGGATGCTCTCCAGGTAGAGGGTGCGCACACCGGCGGCCTGGATCTGCTCCATGTGCGTGCCCAGGAACTGCCAGATCCGCGCCCCGGAGTGGGCGCCGCCGATGGCCACGCCCTCGAACTGGTCCAGCAGCGCGCGCAGATCGCCCATCGCGTCCTCCGCGCCTGCGCCCTCCAGGGTGTCGTCCACGGCCTGGTGGCGCCGCTGCCGGTCCTCGGGTTGTTCCGCGTACGCGTCGCGTGTGGCTCGCGCGTCGAGGCCGAGCTGTGTGTCGCGGGCGTCCTGGCGGTTCCAGTGGCCGCGCGTCCGCGGGTCGGCGCGGCCGATGCCCTCCACCACCGCGCCGCGCCCGGCCTCCCACGGAACGCCCGGCGCCAGCCTGCCGACGCCGCCCAGGCTGTAGTGGAGCGCCGAATCGGTCTCCTGGAGCGTCTGCGGGTCCGCGTCGATCTCCACACGCTGCTTCTGGCTGGCGTCCCGGGTGGCCTGCGGCAGAGTCTGCCATTCGTCCGCCGTCAGCGCGTTCGGTGTGCGGTCGCCCGCCCGGGACTTGCGGGGACCCCGCACCCGCACCGCGGGACCCGGCGGGTGCTGGTGCAGTTCGTCCGGCTGCATGCGCTGGACCGCGGGGGCGGCGGGCGGGTGCCCGCGGTCCGCGGTGTGCGCGTGCCGCTGCTCCTCGATGATGCGGGACACCGCCGCGTTCCCGGCGAGGCGCTGGAGCCGCAGCATCGACTCGGCGTCCGCCCCGCCGCCGGACCGGGGCGCCCGCACGGCCTTCGCGGCCCCCGGGCGCTGCGGTCCCCTCGACTGCTCGCCACCGGTTTGCTGCGCACGCATGCGTACGTCCCCTCTGAGCATGAACTGGAACGTCCACTGTCACCGCCGCGCCCTGCCCGCCGGTACGTCCGGACGGGCACGCCCGGGTGCAGGCGCCTTGCCCCCGCCGTGCCCTTGCCCGGGCGGACGTGGACGGCGGAGCCTCCTGCCGTCGGCGGATCAGAGCAGGTGGTCGGCCTTGCCGGCCTTGATGTCGGTGATGAGGGTGCGGAGGGCTTCGCGGGAGTCGGTGAGGTGGTGCTCTTCCTGGCCGTTGACGGCTATGTAGGCGTTGCCGTCCGCGTCGGTGCCGATGCGGAAGCATGAGCTGCCTTCTGCGCAGAAGGGGGTTTCCCACGTGATGTCGGACATCGGGGTCTGGTCTCCTCAAAGGTGGCGCGCGATCTCGCGGATGAGGTCGCGGGACCGCGCCGGTCAGGTGAAGACGGGGCCGCCTCCATGGCGGTGACCCGCTGATCTCCTTGGACGTCTGATCCCGGTGCTCCCGTGCCTCGTGCCGTTGCCGGGTCAGAGCAGGTGGTCGGCCTTGCCGGCCTTGATGTCGGTGATGAGGGTGCGGAGGGCTTCGCGGGAGTCGGTGAGGTGGTGCTCTTCGTGGCCGTTGACGGCTATGTAGGCGTTGCCGTCCGCGTCGGTGCCGATGCGGAAGCATGAGCTGCCTTCCCCGCAGAAAGGGGCTTCCCAGGTGATGTCGGACATCAGGTGTGGTCTCCTCGGCATTCGCGTGTGATCCCGCGGATTTGACGACGCGGGACCGCGTCGGTCGCGTGAGGACGTAGGTCGCCGCCCTGTCGAGTGTCGTACGCGGCAGGGTGCGCATCAAGGCCGGAGTTACCGAAGCCCGGACCCTGGACGGTCGTGAAGAACGGCCCGGACTCCAGCGTCAGCGGGATCCGGGAGACTGCCGGGCTCGGCTCCGAGCCACGCGGAAGAGGCACCTCGGCGGCGGTGGCCCGCTGATCACCTTCGGCCTCTGCTTCCGGCGCCTGTGCACCTTCCGACGCCGGTGGGTCAGAGCAGGTGGTCGGCCTTGCCGGCCTTGATGTCGGTGATGAGGGTGCGGAGGGCTTCGCGGGAGTCGGTGAGGTGGTGCTCTTCGTGGCCGTTGACGGCTATGTAGGCGTTGCCGTCCGCGTCGGTGCCGATGCGGAAGCAGTTGCTCGCGTCCTGGCAGAAAGGGGCTTCCCAAGTGATGTCGGGCACGGTGAACTCTCCTAGAGCTGGGATGCGATGGCGTGCATGAGATCGAGGCTCTCTTCCGGCGCAAGCGCGATGCGCTGCATCGCGTCGAGTTGCAGCCGGTACTTGCACAAGTGCGCCTCGGCGTGCAGGAACTCGCCGACTGTGGCGCGGTCCAGCAGCGCGGTGTCCAGGCGGGGTACTCGGCCGCGGGCGTACAGGATCGACTGGCCTGAGCCGGGGAACGCGCCTGCGGAGAAGGGGATGGCCTGGATGGTGACGTTGTCGCGGTCTGCGGCCTCCATGAGGTGGCCCAGCTGGTCCCGCAGTACGGCCCTTCCGCCCACCTCGGTCCGCAGCGCTCCTTCGTGGACGACCAGTACGTACGGCGGGGCGTCCGGCCGGTCGACTGTCCGGTGCCGCTGCACCCGGTGCGCGACCCTGGCTTCGAACTCGGTTGCCGGCAGCGGCGGGATAGCCGCCCGGAAGAGGGCGCGTGCGTACTCCTCGGTCTGGAACTGGCCGGGCATGTGCGTGATGGTGCTGACCCGCAGGCCCTGGGCGCGCCACTCCAGCTCGGCGATGTCGAGGAAGGTCGAGGGGAGGACGGCCCGGTATTCCTCCCACCAGCCGTGCACGCGGTCGCCGCACATGGCGACCAGCGCGTCGATCAGCGCCTGGTCGGTGCACTCGTAGGCGAAGGCGATCCGCCGCACCCGCTCCGGGCTGACGCCGTGGCGTCCCGCTTCCGTGCTGGTGATGACGGTCCGCTTGGTGTCGAGCAGGGCGGCTGCCTGCTCGGTGGACAGCCCCGCGTCCTCGCGCAGTTTGCGCAGCTCCGCGCCTAGGCGCTGCTGGCGTGCGGTCGGGTTGCTTCTCGGCGGCATGGGCTTCCTCTCCTCCGGGCTCAGTCTGCCGTGCGGTCAGAAGTCCGGTCCAACAGGGCACAGGCGAACAGGTAGCACACGTACTCCCAACGCTCTACGGTAGTACCGCGTAGCTACGTAGTGCGACGCCGGAAGCGCACCGCGTGAGTGTGCCCGTCCGCCCTGGGGCGGGTGTGCTCGCGACCAGGGCGGCATGCCACCGGTGACCTTGGACCCTCACCACCGCAACGGAGTTCGCCATGCCCGAAATCCCTGTCGTGCCGACCGTCTGGCGCTTCCCCGCGCACCCTTCCTCCGTAGGGCGGGCGCGGCATGCCGTCGCGGAAGCCCTGCCGTACGGGCTGCCGCCCCAACTCGGCATCGAACTGGGCCTGATCACCAGCGAGCTGGTCACCAACGCCGTACGGCACGGCACATGCGCCGACGACCAGGTCGAACTCGTCCTGTGGCCCGCTGACGGCCACTACTGGCTGGCCGTCTCCGACCCGGGTACGGGCAAGCCCGCCGTGGACCACCGGCCCCCGCCCGACGCCGAGTCGGGCCGCGGCCTGCTGCTGGTCGACGGGCTCGCCGCCGTCTGGGCGGTCGTCCCCCGCCCCTTCCGCGGCAAGTCCGTCATCGCCGGCCTGGCCCTCGGCGAGTCCGGATGACCCCGCAGGTCGTCCCCCGTGCATGTAAACTTGCATGCATGGTGGCTCTTCAGATCCGGGACGTCCCGGAAGACATGCGTGACAAGCTCGCAGTCATCGCGCGTAACCGCGGGCAGTCGCTCCAGGCGTACCTCTTCGACGTGATCAAGGACGAGGTCCGGCGTAGCGAGAACCTCGCCGTGCTCGAACGGTTCAGTGGTACGTCCTACGGCACGTCGCTCACGAAACGTGACGTACTGGGCACGCTGGCGGACGGGCGGCGGGGGCGCGACCGCCGACTCGGAGCGCCGGACGGGCCGGAGGTCCAGGAGTGATCGTGGTCGACGCCTCAGTCTTCGCCTTCGCCCTGCTCGACGAGGGCGGGACCGGCAGCCGGTGCCGGGCGGCGCTGGCCGCCGATGACCGGTGGATCGCTCCGGAGCACTGGAGCGTCGAGGTCCTGTCGGTCATCCGCGGGAATCTGCTCGGCGGCAAGATCTCGGCCGAGCACGCCGCGGAAGCGGTCTCGGCTCTCGGCCAGTGGGACCCCGAGGTCCCCCTCACGCGAGTCCTGTTGCCGCGTATGTGGGAACTGCGGGCGAACCTCACGGCGTACGACGCCGCCTATGTGGCCGCAGCCGAAGTGTACGAGTGCACGCTGCTCACGACCGACGGGCGCCTCGCCCGCGCGTCCGGCATCCGCTGCGCCGTCGACGTCATGGACTGAAGTCCACCCGGCGCTACGGGTGCCGCGCACGCCGGGGGCGCCGGGTCTCCGATGGGGCCGGGTATGCGGGGGGACCTCGGCCGGTATCCGGCGATCGCATCGCGGTTGCCGGTCAGGACAGCATGACCGGATGACACCATTCTCGTGTCGCCGGTACGAGCCGGAATCCCGCGACGGTTCAAGGCGCCCCCACCCGGCGGGGCCGGGCCGGGGGTCAGGAGGCGCCGCGGGGAGCGGATTCGTAGAGTTCGAACCAGGTGGACTTGCCGTCGCCGCGGGGGTCGACGCCCCACGCGTCGGCGAGCTCTTCCATCAGGAGCAGGCCGCGGCCCGAGGAGGCCATCTCGCCGGGGGAGCGGCGGTGGGGCATGTCGTCGGAGGCGTCGTCGACGTCGACGTGCAGGCGGCGGGTGCCGGGCATGCCGGTGACCTGGGCCAGCAGGACGGCGTCGCCGTCGGTGTGGACCAGGACGTTCGTGACGACCTCCGAGACCAGCAGCACCGCGGACTCGACCTGTTCGGCGGACGCCCAGTCGTGCAGCAGGGCGCGGATGTCGTCGCGGCAGGAGCGGATCTGGCCCGGGTCGTCCTGGGAGACCGTGAGGATGGTGCGGCGCACCGGGACCGCGCAGGTCGGCCCGTCGGGGTCGCGGCGGAGCAGCACCAGCGCGATGTCGTCCTCGCGGCGGTCCGCAAGCGGCCCCGTGCTGTGGTGCGAGGCGGGGCCGTGGACGGCCCGGACCAGGGAGTCGGCGAGGACCTCCAGGTCGTTCGCGGGGCCGGCGGCCAGCGCCTGGGACAGCCGGCGCCAGCCGGTCTCCAGGTCGTGGCCGCCGGTCTCGATCAGGCCGTCGGTGCACAGCAGCAGCACTTCCCCGGACTCCAGGACCATCGTGGTGGTCGGGTAGTCCGAGTCCGGCTCGATGCCCAGCGGCAGCCCCACGGCGGTGCGCCGCACGATGGTGGTGCCGTCGCCGAGGCGTATCGCGGGCTCGGGGTGGCCGGCCCGCACCACGTCGAGGGTGCCGGTGAGCGGGTCGATCTCCACGTACAGGCAGGTCGCGAAGCGCACGTCCGCCTGGTGCTCCTCGCCGAGCCCGGCCAGGAAGCGGGAGGTGCGGGACAGCACCGCGTCGGGGCTGTGGCCCTCGGCCGCGTACGCCCGCAGCGCGATCCGCAGCTGGCCCATCAGGCCCGCCGCCCTGACGTCGTGGCCCTGGACGTCGCCGATGACGATGGCGGTGCGGCCCGAGGGCAGGTCGATCACGTCGTACCAGTCGCCGCCGACCTGGAGGCCGCCACCGGTCGGGACGTAGCGGGCGGCCACCGCCATACCGCTGACGCCGGGCTTGCGGGTGGGCAGCATCGTGCGCTGGAGGCCGTCGGTCAGCGCGCGCTCCGACTCGTGCAGGCCGGCCCTGGACAGCGCCTGGCCGAGCATCCGGGCCACGGTGGTGAGCACCGAGCGCTCGTCGGGGGTGAAGGCGACCGGCTCGCGGAAGGCCGCCAGCCAGGCGCCGGTCGTGGTCCCGGCGACCACCAGCGGCAGATACGCCCACGACACCCGCCCGTACCGCTTGACCAGCGGCCAGGCGGCGGGAAAGCGCTTCGCGTACGCCTCGGGCGTCGGCAAGTAGACCGCGCGGCCGGTGCGGGCCACCAGCGCGGCCGGATAGTCGGTGGACAGCGGCATGTCGAGCAGGGTGTTGTCGGCGATCTCCTGGCCGTGGTGGCCGATCATCGACAGCCGGTCGCCCTCCACGCTGAAGACGGCGAGCCCGTCGGGCGAGAAGCCGGGCATCGACAGGGTCGCCGCGACCCGCAGCACCTCGGTGGTGGAGTCGGCCTCGGCCAGCGCGCGGCCCGCGTCCAGCAGGAAGGCCTCCCTGGCCCGCCGCCAGTCCGTGGTGGTGGGGGCGCCCTCGCGCCGGGCGCTGTGCACCTCGTGCAGGGTGCCGCTGAGCAGCCTGCCGCGCGGCGCGACCCTGGTCCGCAGCGTGCGCAGCACCGTCCCGTCGTCGCCGACCACCCGCACCAGGGACTCCGCCACCGTGCCCTCGGACGCGGCGAGCGACACCGCGGCGCTCAGTGACACGAAGTCCGCCGCGTGCAGGCAGGCCCGCACCGCGGTCGAGCGGTGCGTGGCGGCGCCCCCCGACAGCCCCAGCAGGCGCGCCGCACAATCGTCCACCGTGACGGTGCCGGTGCCCTCGTCCCACTGCCACAGGCCCGAGCCCACGGCGGCGAGGACGTCCTCGGTGTGCATTGCCCCAGTTTACGGTTTTACTCAGGGTATGAGGCAATGTGACCGCGCGTGCGCGAGGCGGGCACCAGGGGGCGCGGGGGCGGATCCGCGTGCGCGGCGCGGGCAGGCGGAGGGATACGCGGATGAGGAGGAAGCCCGGGCGCCGGTAGGCTGTGCGGGTTCCCCACCATCGCGACGACCTGACGACTTGGACGAACCACGATGCACCGGTACCGGTCACACACCTGCGGAGAGCTGCGCGCCACCGACGTCGGCACCGACGTCCGCCTGTCCGGCTGGCTGCACAATCGCCGTGACCTGGGCGGCATCCTCTTCGTCGACCTGCGCGACCACTACGGCTTCACACAGCTCGTGGTCCGCCCCGGCTCGCCCGTCTACGACGAGCTGAGCAGCCAGTCCAAGGAGTCCGTGGTCCGCGTTGACGGCCGCGTCCTGGCCCGCTCGGCGGAGAACGTCAACCCCGAGCTGCCGACCGGCGAGGTCGAAGTCGACGTGACCTCGCTCGAAGTCCTCGGCGCCGCCGACCCGCTGCCCTTCCCGGTCTTCCCCGAGGACAGCGCCAACGAGGAGATGCGGCTCACCAACCGCTTCCTCGACCTGCGCCGCCAGCGCATGCACCGCAACATCATGCTGCGCACCCAGGTCATCTCCTTCCTGCGCCGCGAGATGACCGCGCTCGGCTTCAACGAGATGGCCACCCCGATCCTGTCGGCGACCTCCCCCGAGGGCGCCCGCGACTTCCTGGTGCCCTCCCGCGTGCACGCCGGCCGGTTCTACGCGCTGCCGCAGGCCCCGCAGCAGTTCAAGCAGCTGCTGATGATCTCCGGCTTCGACCGCTACTTCCAGATCGCGCCCTGCTTCCGCGACGAGGACTCGCGCGCCGACCGCTCGCCCGGCGAGTTCTACCAGCTCGACGTCGAGATGAGCTTCGTCGAGCAGGAGGACGTCTTCGGCGTCATCGAGAAGGTGATGACCGACCTGTTCAACGAGCTGGGCGGCGGCCGTACGGTCACCTCGCCCTTCCCGCGGATCCCCTTCCGCGAGTCGATGCTCAAGTACGGCAACGACAAGCCGGACCTGCGCACCGCGCTCGAACTGGTCGACGTCACCGCGGTCTTCGCCGGCTCGGACTTCAAGGCCTTCGCCGACAAGCACGTCCGCGCCCTGGCGGTGCACGGCACCGCGGAGCAGCCGCGCAAGTTCTTCGACCAGCTCGGCGAGTACGCGGTCTCGCTCGGCGCGAAGGGCCTGGCCTGGGTCCGGGTCGGCGAGGGCAACGCGCTCACCGGGCCGATCGCCAAGTTCCTCACCGAGGACGATGTGGCGGCCCTGCTCGACGCGGTCGGCGGCAAGCCGGGCACCGCGATCTTCTTCGGCGCCGGCGACTTCGACGAGGTCTCGAAGATCATGGGGCCGGTCCGGGTCGAGGCCGCCAAGCGCGCCGGGCAGTACGACGAGGGCGTCTTCCGCTTCTGCTGGATCGTGGACTTCCCGATGTTCGAGCGCAACGAGGACACCGGGGCGATCGAGTTCTCGCACAACCCGTTCTCGATGCCGCAGGGCGGCCTCGAAGCGCTGGAGACCAAGGACCCGCTGGACATCCTGGCGTGGCAGTACGACATCGTCTGCAACGGCATCGAGCTGTCGTCCGGCGCCATCCGGAACCACGAACCGGCCGTGATGTACAAGGCGTTCGAGATCGCCGGGTACTCCCAGGAGACCGTCGAGGCGGAATTCGGCGGGATGCTGCGTGCCTTCCACTTCGGCGCGCCGCCGCACGGCGGGATCGCCCCGGGCGTCGACCGGATGGTCATGCTGCTGGCGGACGAGCCGAACATCCGCGAGACGATCGCCTTCCCGCTCAACCAGCACGCGCAGGACCTTCTGATGGGCGCGCCGTCGGAGGTCTCCGCGACCCGGCTGCGCGAGCTGCACATCCAGCTCCGCCAGAAGTAGCCCCAGGCCCAGGCCCGCGCTCCCGGTTCCGCACCGGGGGCGCGGGCTTCCGCGTTCCCCGCGCCCCCATGGGGCACCCGCCGACGCGGCGGCACCGCGGAACCCCTGTGTGCGCCCGGGGCAACCGGACAGGTGCCCGGGGGCGTTGTAGAGGTGTGGGGAGGACATTCGGTGGGCGAAGGCGGGTTCGAGCAGTTCGTCGCGGCACGCGGCCAACGGCTGTTGCGTGTCGCGTGGCTGCTCACCGGGGACGCCCACCTCGCCGAGGACCTGCTCCAGACGGTGCTGGCCAAGGTCTGGCCCAAGTGGCACCGGATCGCCGAGGAGAATCCGGAGGCGTACGTACGCCGCGCCCTGGTGCACACGCATGCCTCGTGGTGGCGCAGGCGGTGGCGCGGCGAGGTGCCGCACGGCGATGTGCCGGACCAGGCGCTGCCGCAGGACGCGTACGCCGGGGTGGACCTGGAGCAGGCGCTGGCCGCGGCGGTGCGCGCCTTGCCCGTACGGCAGCGGGCCGTGGTGGTGCTGCGGTACTTCGAGGATCTGAGCGTGACCGAGACCGCGGAGGCGCTGAGGTGTTCGGAGGGCACGGTGAAGAGCCAGGCGGCGAAGGCCCTGCGGACGCTGCGCGGGCGGCTGCCGTCCGCGGTCACGGCGGACGGCGGTGACGGCCGTGACTGAACGGGACGGCCCCGAGCAGGAGTTGCGGATCCTGCTGGAGCGGGCGGTGCCGCAGCCGCCCGCCCCGCCGCAGCGTCTTGAGCGGGTGCGCGAGCGGGTCGGGCGGCGCCGCCGGCGGCGTACGGCCGCGGTCACCGGCAGCGCGGTGCTGGCCGTGGCGGCGGGACTGATGGCCGTACCCGGGCTGGTACGCCCGCAGGCCGGCGGCGCGGCGCCGGTGGTGGTGGCGACCGGCGGGCAGGCGGACAAGCGGCCCACCCCGTCCCCCGGTGTCGCCGATCCGCCCACCCCGACGCCCGGTACGGCCGGCCCGCAGGCGTCGGAGGGCGTGTACCGCCCGACCGGGATGGACGGGCTGCGGCTGTCGCTGCCGTCCGGCTGGCAGACCCTGCCGGACCCGGCCACCCGCAGCGTCTTCGTGTCCTCGCAGGCACTCGCGCTGCCCGAGAACGGCTGTGCGCACGCCCTGGACGACTTCTGCACCCCGCTGGCCCGGCGGCTGGGCAGGGGCGGGACGCTGGTCATGTTCCGCCTCGACGGCTCCCAGGACCAGGCGGACAAGCTCCAGCACTTCGGCGGCGAGGTCGGCGAGGTCGGCGAGGAGTTGCCCTACACGGCCTGCCGTACGGTCGGCGGCACACGGCAGTTGGGCACGTCCGTCGTCGGCGAGGCGGGGTCGAGCACCGTGGTGCGGGTGACGGCGTGCCTGGCGCAGCCCTCGTCGGCGCAACTGGCGCTGGCCGAGGACCTCTTGTCGACCGCGGACGTCGGATGAGAGTGCCGGGCGGCACCGGTCCCGCGGGGATCGGCCGGCGGGGCGCGGTCCTCGGGCTGGCCGCCGCGGTGGTGGCGGCGTGCACCCCCGCCGGTACGGGCGCGCGGCCCTCGCGGCTGCCGGAGGAGGGTCCGCTGCGCCCGGTGCCGGCCGGGGAGGCGGCGGCGACCGGGCGCGAGCAGCCGGAGGCTACGCGGCAGCGTCCGGGTCGCCGCCGAAACGCTCGACGTACGCCGCCAGATCGTCGTCGCTGATCTTCGCGAAGAGCACCGGCGGCACAGTGAAGGGCGTGCCCGCCGGGACCGCGTCCAGCGCGCGGGCCTGGTCGGCGGTGACCCAGCGGGCGTCATCGGCCGGCAGCGCGAAGGCGGACCGCATCGCGGCGGCCGAGGACGGGATGAACGGCTCGGAGACGACGGCGTAGAGGTGGATGAGGTTCATCGCGGTGCGCAGGGTGAGGGCGGCGCCGTCCTGGTCGGTCTTGATCTCCATCCAGGGGGCCTTCTCCTCCAGATAGGAGTTGCCCGCGCTCCACAGCGCGCGCAGCGACTGGGCCGCCTTGCGGAACTGCAGCGTCTCCATGTGGCCTTCGTACTCCGCGAGCAGCCCGGCGATCTGCTCGCCGAGCCTGGCCTCCGCGTCGCCCGCCGCCGCGCCGGCCGGCACGTCGTCGCCGAAGCGCTTGCGGGAGAAGGACAGCACCCGGTTGACGAAGTTGCCGAGGGTGTCGGCGAGGTCCTTGTTGACGCCGGCCGCGAACAGCTCCCAGGTGAAGGACGTGTCGTCGGACTCGGGCGCGTTGGCCATCAGGAAGTAGCGCCAGTAGTCGGCGGGCAGCAGGTCGAGAGCGACGTCGGTGAAGATGCCCCGGCGCTGGGAGGTGGAGAACTTGCCGCCGTAGTAGTTCAGCCAGTTGAAGGCCTTGACGAAGTCGACCTTCTTCCACGGCTCGCGGGTGCCCAGCTGGGTGGCGGGGAACATCACGGTGTGGAAGGGGACGTTGTCCTTGGCCATGAACTGCGTGTAGCGGACGGTGTCGTCGGCCTCGTACCACCACGACTGCCAGTCGCGCGACTCCCCCTCGGGGGCCGAGTCGGACCATTCCTTGGTGGAACCGATGTACTCGATCGGGGCGTCGAACCAGACATAGAAGACCTTGCCCTCCGCGGCCAGCTCCGGCCAGGTGTCGGCGGGCACCGGCACACCCCAGTCGAGATCGCGGGTGATCGCCCGGTCGTGCAGGCCTTCTGTGAGCCATTTGCGGGCGATCGAGGACGCCAGGGTCGGCCACTCGGCGCTGTTCGCGTCGATCCAGGCCTCGACCTCGGCCGCCAGCTCGGACTGGAGGAGGAAGAGGTGCTTGGTCTCCCTGACCTCCAGCGCGCTGCTTCCGCTGATCGCCGAGCGCGGTTCGATCAGGTCGGTGGGGTCGAGCACCCGGGTGCAGTTCTCGCACTGGTCGCCGCGCGCCTTGTCGTAACCGCAGTGCGGGCAGGTGCCGACGATGTAGCGGTCCGGCAGGAAGCGCTCGTCGGCCAGCGAGTAGACCTGGCGGATGGCGCGCTCCTCGATGAAGCCGTTCTCGTGCAGGCGGCGGGCGAAGCGCTGGGTGATGTCGACGTTCTGCGCGGAGGAACTGCGGCCGAAGTGGTCGAAGGACAGCGCGAATCCGTCGTAGACGGCCTTCTGCGCGTCGTGCGCCTGGGCGCAGAAGACATCAACCGGAAGTCCGGCTTCCTTTGCGGCGAGTTCCGCCGGGGTGCCGTGTTCGTCGGTGGCGCAGATGTAGAGGACATCCTGTCCGCGCTGCCGCAGATAGCGGGCGTAGACATCGGCCGGGAGCATGGACCCCACCATGTTGCCCAGGTGCTTGATCCCGTTGATATAGGGCAGGGCGGAGGTGATGAGGTGACGAGCCATTGCAGGCTGCTCCCAATTCGTAGCGCGGAGTGAGGAATTCATCTACGGACCGTCAATCGTATCGGACCGTAGCCGGGTGGCCTCCGCCGTATTCACATTCCGGACAGGTTCAGGTCAGAGGCGTCCCGAGGGTGACTCGGTGTGACTGCACGTGCACTTGCACGTGCACATGCACGTGCTCCCACCACGAGTTATCATCTCCTGTACCACACGGCACTTTTGGGGAGTGGCTGATGCGCCGGACGCACAATGGAATGCCCGCAGAGGATCTTGCGGGTGTGGTCTGGCAGAAGAGCGGACACAGCAATGCCAATGGCACCTGTGTGGAGTTCGCCGCGCTGCCCGACGGCGGCGTCGCCGTACGCAATTCGCGCTTTCCGGACGGTCCCGCCTTGATTTACACCAGGGCCGAGATCGAATCGATGATCATCGGTGTGAAGGCGGGTGAGTTCGACCACCTGATGCCGGGGCCGTGACGCCCGGGCCGGCGCGCGCTAGCGGTGCTGGCCGGCCGGTGTCACCAGGAACAGCGCCCAGACGACCTTTCCCGTACCGCTCAGCGGGTGCCATCCCCAGTTCTCGCTGAAGGAGTCCACCAGGTGCAGCCCGCGGCCGGTCTCGGCCACGAAGTCGGGGTCCTTGGTGATCGGTGCCACCCCGCTGGGGTCGCGCACCGCGCAAACTACCCGCGTAGTCCAGCGCACAAGGCTCAGCCGGACCGGCGCGCCGGGCGTGCCGACCGGCACCGCGTACCGCAGCGCGTTCGTCACCAACTCGGACGCCACCAGTTCCATGGAGTCGAGCAGCACGGACATGTCCCAGTGCTGGAGGGTGGCGCGGGTGAAGCGGCGCGCCTCGCGCACCGACTCAAGGGCGGCGGGCAGTTCGCATGTGGCGCCGTGGCCCGCCGCAAGATGCTCGGGCGCGAGCACGCCTTGCAATAACGGGTCCAGCACAGGTGCGGCCTCTGCCTTCATGCGTGCCCCCGAAGTATCTGCACGCCACCATGCTCGGGGATCGGGACCAGGGGATGCAAGAGCGTCTGCACGTGCATCTGCAAGGAATTTATGCACGTGACGATCGAGAGTGACGGGACGGGTACTGCGCGCAAGCCATTAGTGGCAGACTGCTGATGAACCAAGGGCGGAGCGTGACTTATGAGCGCAGGGCAGCCGGGAGGCGGGTCCATCGTGCGGCGGATGCTGCTCGGAGCGCAGCTGCGGAGGCTGCGTGAGTCGCGGGGGATCAGCAGGGAGGACGCCGGGTATTCCATCCGGGCCTCGGAATCGAAGATCAGCCGCATGGAGCTGGGCAGAGTCAGCTTCAAGGAGCGGGATGTCGCCGATCTGCTGACGCTGTACGGCGTCACCGAGGAGGGTGAACGGCTCGCCATGCTCGGACTCGTGAGAGAGGCAAACGCCGCAGGCTGGTGGCACGGATACGGCGAGGTGATGCCGACCTGGTTCCAGACGTACGTGGGTCTGGAGGAGTCGGCCGCGCTCATCCGCACGTTCGAGGTGCAGTTCGTGCACGGCCTGCTGCAGACGGAGGACTACATCAGGCAGGTGATCCGGCTCGGTCACCCTGAGGGAGCCGACGCCTGGGTCGAAAGACGAGTCGGCCTACGCCTGGAGCGGCAGAAGCTGCTGGTCTCGGAGCGGGCGCCGCACTTCGTCGCCGTGATGGACGAGGGTGCGCTGCGCCGCCCGTTCGGCACCCGGGAGGTCATGCGCGACCAGGTCCAGCACGTGCTGGAGGCCGCGGAGGCGCCCAACGTGGACGTCCGGATCCTGCCCTTCGCCACCGGCGGCCACGCGGCGGGCGGCGGCGCCTTCACCCTGCTGAGCTTCCCGGAGTCCGACCTGCCCGACCTGGTGTATCTGGAGCAGCTGACCGGCGCGCTCTACATCGACAAGCACGACGAGGTCGTGGAGTACGACAAGGCCATGACCGCGCTGGGGCGGCTCGCGCTGAGCCCGGCGGACTCCCTCGACTGGCTGAACGCGTTCAAGCGCGAATTGTGACTTTATGTGTATTTTCAACTGTTATTCACCCGGTCGGGTGAATAACAGTTGTTTTTACCCCCGGCCGTCTCCCCGGCGGCACCGCGGCGCCGCTACGGTTACGCAGGTCGCGCCAGGGGGACGGGGGACGAGAGTGCACGAGGAGGTCAACGGCGACCGCGGTGGCGGCGGCCAGGAGGACGGGCCCGAGTTCGGCCGCCCGCTCGGCGATGTGGTGCCGGCGCCGACGCCGTACGCCCGTACGTACCGGCTCCGTGAGGCCACTGTCGTCGAGCTGGCCGGTGAGATCGACCTCGGCAGCGCGCACGGCGTCCACCCGCACCTCGACGCGGTCGTGATGTGGCCGCTGCCGCTGCTGGTGGTCTTCGACCTCGGGCCGCTGGAGTTCATCGACTGCTTCGGCCTCGCACTGCTGGTGCGCGCCCGCCGCCGGGTGCTCGACCGCGGTGGCCGCACCGCGATGGTCTGCGCCCACCCGCAGACCCGCAAGCTGCTGGCGATGACCGGCCTGGACGCCGTCTTCCTCCCGGTGCTCACGCTGGACGAGGCGCTGCGGGCCTGAGCGCCCGCCGGCCCGCGTGCGGACGCGGTCACTCCATGCTGCTTGTGTGTCACCCAAATGTTGACGCCGTACAGTGTCTCGCTGAACAACCATCCTTCCCCGCCGCCGATGTGACCGGCGTCATACGGCAGGGCCGGGACAACTGATAAACGTTGGGGCTTCGTCGTGATGTGTGCTGGTGCCACCGGACCGAAGGTGTAAGGGAATGGGCGTTCGTGGGCGCAAGCCGGAACGTAAGCGCGGCCGCGGGATACGCAAGCACAACCGCAAGCGGTGGATCATCGCGATCTCGGTCTCGGTCGTGGTCCTGCTGGTCGGTGGTGCCGGCGCGATCTACCTCAAGCTCAACGCGAACATCGCGACGTTCGACTCCGCCGGCCTGAGCAAGAACCGCCCGGCCGAGGCCGACGCCGACGCCAACGGCAACAAGGCCGTCAACGTCCTGCTGATCGGCTCCGACACCCGCGCCGGCGACAACGGCAAGCTCGGCGGCTCCGCGTCGGGAGCGATCGGCCGCTCCGACACCACGATCCTGCTGCACGTCTACCCCGACCACAAACACGCGGTGGGCATCTCCATACCCCGCGACTCGCTGGTCGACATACCCCCCTGCCTGCTCCCGGACGGCAAGTGGTCGCTGGACCAGCCGTCGGCGATGTTCAACTCCGCCTTCTCCATGGGCAACACCGAAAAGGGCAACCCGGCCTGCACGCAGAACACCATAGAGAAGCTGTCCGGGCTGCGGGTGGACCACACCATGGTGGTCGACTTCGAGGGCTTCGCGTCCATGACCTCCGCCGTCCACGGCGTCGAGGTCTGCGTCCCGAACGACATCTACCAGGGCGACATGAACCCCAACCTCGGCCACAAGGGCAAGATCGTCCTCAAGGCCGGGATGCAGAACCTCCAGGGCCAGCAGGCGCTGGACTACGTCCGGGTCAGGCACGGCGTCGGCGACAACTCCGACGTCGGCCGCATGCTGCGGCAGCAGGCCTTCCTGTCCGCGCTGATCAGCAAGGTCAAGGGTCAGGGCATGGACCCCACGACGCTGCTGCCGCTGGCCAACGCGGCGACCAAGTCGCTCACCGTGGACCCGGGTCTGGGCAGCGCCGCGAAGCTGATGTCCTTCGGCCTGTCGCTCAAGGGCATCGACCTGAAGAACATCCAGTTCATCACCGCGCCCTGGAAGTACACCGGCGCCCGCATAGACCTGGTCCACCCCGACGTGGACGACCTGTTCGCCGAACTGCGCGCCGACCGTACCCTCCAGGGCGTCAACGCCTCCGGCAAGACCGCCGCTCCCAAGCCGTCGCCCAGCGCGACGGTGGACGGCACCGGGATCATGGTCTCGGTCTACAACGGCACCACCACGGGCGGGCTCGCCGGCAAGGCCGCGGACATGCTGAAGGCCGACAACTTCAACGTGATGAACTCGACGAACGCCAAGACCAGGGACCACACGGTCACCCGGATCGAGTACGGCACCGGCGCCGGTGCCAAGACGCAGGCGGACACGGTCGCGAAGCTCTTCCCCGGCGCGGAGCTGGTCCAGCTCGACACGAGCGGGGTCAACGTGGTGCTCGGAGCGGATTACGCGGCTGTCGCCGCGAAGGGGGGGACGGCGTCCGCGACGCCGAAGCCGCTTCCCACCGACCTCAGCAAGCAGGCGCGGTCCGCTGACGCGGACCCGTGCTCCAAGCTGTCCTACGGGTGACCGCCCGCGCTCTGGGGTGAGTGCCACGTGCGGTGGCACGCCGCACGCGCGGTGCGTCTCGGCCGGCCGCGCGGTTCCCCGCGCCCCTGACGCCTTGTCCTCTGCGCAGGAGGGTGCCCCTCAGGGGCGCGCGGAACCGCGCGCTCAGCCCCCGCCGGGGAGCAGGCGAAACGCCACCGCGGGTGGCAGCCCCTCAGGGGCGGGGCCACCCGCGATGGCGGAGGTGGTCGTCAGCCGCTCAGCTCGCCGCGGGCGAAGAGCGCTGGGGGAGCAGGGGCTTGCACGTGTTGTAGGCCTGAGCCGTCTTCGGATCGGCGGTGTCGATCCCGCCGGACATCCCCCCGCGAGGGGACCGGCTCGCCCCGGGCGACGCGGTCGGCAGCGTCACCCCGTGATCCTTGAGGCAGCTCGTGAACGCCTGGAAGGCACTGCTGTCGGCGCCGCCCCCGGCGTCCCCGCCGCGGCCGTTGAACTGCGGCCGCAGCGACGCGCAGGCCTCCGTCGCCGCCTTCGTCTTCGGGTCGGCCGACGCCCCCGCGCCGCCGCCGAAGCCGGGGAAGCCCCCGCCGCCGCTGGGCCGCCCCGAGGGCCGGCCCGAGGGGCGCCCGGTCCCGGTGCGCGGCGCGAAGCTCGGCAGCTGCACCCCGTGCTGCGACAGGCAGTCGCGATACGCCTCCATCGACCCGGAGGCGGACGCGGACGCGGCCACCGTCGCCGACCCCGACGGCTTCGCGGACGAGGAGCCCGACGCGCCCGAGGAGCACGCGGCGAGCAGGAGCACTCCCGAGGCGAGGACGGCGACGGACGCGCCGGCCCGCTGTGCGGTGGTGGGGGTCCAGGTCATGGCCGGAGTCTCCTCGGGAGCGGTGGGTCGGAGGCTGAACGGCCGCCCTACGTGTGCGCGCGGGGATGACGGTGGCCAACGCAGGGCGGCAGCCCATGACTGAACCGCACTCAGGTAGGCGCCGCCCGGGCGCCACCTGTGAGTTCCCGGGGAACAGACCGCCCACCGCCGCCCGGATCCGGCACACCCGCGCCCGACTCGCGGCGTATCACCGTGAAGAAGGGCTTTGCACTCCCAGGAAACCCGCAGTTTCCTCCCAGGGCTTCAAAGGCGTGGGACGCGAGGATGCGGGCCATGAAGGTGCTCCCACGGCGGCGCAGGGCCGCCCTGATCAACTCGGTGCTCGGCGTGGTCGTCCTCGCGGGCGCCGGCGGCGCCTACGCGGCCGTGCACGACGACGGCAGCACGTCCGGCGGCACCGGCACGGCCCGGGTGGCGACCGTCACCAAGGGCACGGTGCTGGCCACGGTCTCCGGCTCCGGCACGCTCGCCTCCCCGAGCGACGCGGGGCTGAACTTCACCACCGGCGGCACGCTCACCCAGGTGAAGGTCAAGCCGGGTGACAAGGTCAAGAAGGGCCAGGTGCTGGCCAAGGTCGACGCCACCGACGCGAAGGCGACGCTCCAGCAGGACCAGGCCTCGCTGACCGCGGCCGAGGCGAATCTGACGAAGGCCGAGGCGGGCGAACTCCCGGCCTCCACCGGCAGTTCCGGCTCCTCCGGCCGCGACTCCACGCCCACCCCGTCGCCGACCCCGACCGTCGATGCCGCCCAACTCGCGCAGGCCCAAGCTCAGTTGACGCAGGCGCAGAACGCCGTGGACGCGGCTCAGCGCGCGGTCGACGGCACCACGCTCAAGGCCCCGGTGGCCGGCACGGTGGCCTCGGTGGCCGCGGCCAAGGGCGAGTCGGTGTCGGGCACGGGCGGCAGCAGTTCGGGCTCGGGTTCCGGCTCGG
Organism: Streptomyces sp. NBC_01477; assembly: GCF_036227245.1. Lineage (GTDB taxonomy): Bacteria > Actinomycetota > Actinomycetes > Streptomycetales > Streptomycetaceae > Actinacidiphila. Next base: position 4,340,863 of record NZ_CP109445.1, on the reverse strand, counting down.
GTTCCGGCTCGGGCAGCAGCTCCGGCTCCGCGTCGTCCGGTTCCACGTCCTCCAGCGGTTCGCTCAGCGGCTTCATCGTGCTGACCAACCCGGCCGGCATGCAGGTGACCGCGGACTTCTCCGAGGCCGACTCGCTCAAGGTCAAGCCCGGCCAGGCCGCGACCGTCACGCTGAACGCCGAGTCCGGCACCGTCCTGGACGCCAAGGTGCTGTCGGTCAGTTCGCTCCCGGTGAGCAGCAGTTCGAGTTCGGGCTCCGGCTCCTCGGGCAGCGCCGTGCAGTACGCGGCCACGCTCCAGATCACCAGTGACACCTCGAACCTGCGGACCGGCCTGAGCGCCAGCATCCAGGTCACCACCGGCTCGGCCGGCGACGCGCTCAGCGTGCCGACCGCCGCGGTGACCGGCACCGGCGCCAACCGCTCGGTCCTGGTCGTCAACGCCGACGGGTCCACCACCCGTACCGCCGTGACGGTCGGTGTCGAGGGCGACAGCACCGACCAGATCAGCAGCGGCCTGACCGAGGGCCAGCAGGTGCAGATCCCGACGGTCGCCTCGACCGGCAGCAACGGCTTCCCGAGCGGCGCCTTCCCCGGCGGCCTCGGCGGCGGCACCGGCCGCTTCGGCGCGGCAGCCGGCGGCGCGGGCGGCAGCCTTCGCGGCGCCGGCGGCGGTGGCCGCGGATGAGGCTCGGCCTGGGCAGGACCGGCGCCCACCGCAGGGACACGGAAGAGGAGCCGCCGCAGGACAACGGCCCCTGGGGACCGCCACCGGTCATCGAGGTGCGCTCGCTGCTCAAGACGTACGGCCACGGCGACGCGACCGTACGCGCCCTGGGCGGCCCGCCCGACCCGGCGACCGGTGTGTCGCCCGGCGTCGACCTGCTGGTCGAACAGGGCGACATGGTCGCGGTGATGGGCAGCTCGGGGTCAGGCAAGTCCACCCTGATGAACATCCTCGGCTGCCTCGACGTGCCGACCTCCGGGCGCTACCTGCTGGACGGCATCGACGTCGGCGGCCTCGACGAGCACCAGCTCTCCCTGGTGCGCAACCGCAAGATCGGCTTCGTGTTCCAGTCGTTCAACCTGGTGCCGCGCACCCCCGCGCTCGCGCAGGTCGAACTCCCGCTCGCCTACGCGGGGGTGAGGACCGCCGAGCGGCGGCGGCGCGCGCTGGCCGCACTCGCCCTGGTCGGCCTCGCCGACCGGGTCGACCACCGGCCCAACGAACTGTCCGGTGGGCAGCAGCAGCGGGTCGCGGTGGCCAGGGCGCTGGTCACCGCGCCCGCGATGCTGCTCGCCGACGAGCCGACCGGCAACCTGGACAGCCACAGCACGGAGGAAGTGCTCTCGATCGTGGACCGGCTCAACGCGTCGGGGCGCACCGTCGTCCTGATCACCCACGAGGACGAGGTCGCCCGGCACGCCAAGCGCGTCGTGCGGCTGGTCGACGGGCAGGTGGTCACCGACGTACGGCAGGCGCCGGTGGACGGGCCGCCGCCCGCGCTGCGCGACCCCGCGGTCTTCGCCTCGCACTCCCCGCAGGCCCAGGCGCAGGCGCTCAGCAGGGCCGGGGGTGCGTCCCGGTGAACCCCTTCGAGACGCTGCGCTTCGCGGTCGGCGGCCTGGCCGCCAACAAGGTGCGCTCCGCGCTGACCATGCTGGGCGTACTGATCGGCGTCGCCGCCGTGATCATCCTGCTGGCGGTCGGCAACGGCTCCTCGCAGTCGGTCAAGGACTCCATCGAGAAGCTCGGCACCAACTCGCTCACCGTCTCCTCGGGTTCCGGCAGCGGCTTCGGCGGCGGCGCGGGCGGCGGGCGCGGCGGCAGCAGCGCGACCAGCACCAAACCGCTGACCGTGGACGACGCCCGCGCGCTGGCCGACCCGGCGTCCGCGCCGCACATCAAGTCGGTCGCCCCCGAGGTCACCACCTCGCAGACCGCGATCTACGAGGGCACCTCGCACACCGTCAGCCAGGTCGTCGGCACCTACCCGGCGTACTTCGAGGCGTCCAACAGCAAGGTGGACAAGGGCGACTACTTCTCCGCCGACGATGTGCTCAACTCCCGCAAGGTGGCGGTGATCGGCTCGACCACCGCCACCGACCTGTTCGGCACGGCGAGCCCGGTCGGCAAGAAGGTCGTCATCGGCGGCACCCCCTTCACGGTGGTCGGTGTGCTGGCCACCAAGGGCGGCACCGGCTTCCAGGACCCGGACGACACGGTGGTCGCCCCGCTGCCGACCGTGCAGAACGCCTTCACCGGCTTCGGCCCGGTCAGCCAGATCCTGGTCCAGGCGGAGTCCGCGGGCGCCACGACCCCCGCGCAGAACGAGATCACCACCGTGCTGATGGGCACCCACGGCATCAAGGACGCCAGCGCGCTGGACTTCCGGGTCAGCAGCCAGGAGTCACTGCTGAGCACCCAGTCCGACACCAACAAGACCTTCACGGTGCTGCTCGGCGCGGTCGCCGCGATCTCGCTGCTGGTCGGCGGGATCGGCATCACCAACATCATGCTGGTGACCGTGACCGAGCGGACCCGGGAGATCGGCATCCGCAAGGCGATCGGCGCGCCCAAGGGCGTCATCCTCGGGCAGTTCCTGGCCGAGTCGACGCTGCTGTCGCTGATCGGCGGCGGCCTGGGGGTCGTCGCGGGGCTGATCGGCTCGCACTTCAGGATCGTCGGCATCACACCGGTCGTCATACCGGCGTCGGTGTGGGGCGCCTTCGCCATCGCCGTGGCCATCGGCCTGTTCTTCGGCAGCTACCCGGCCAACCGGGCGGCGAGCCTGCGGCCCATCGAGGCCCTGCGGCACGAGTGACAGCACTGAGCCTTCACCGGGCTGCACAGACAGACAAGGCTGCACAGACAGACGAGAGGGAGAAGCCGAGATGGCGCGACGCCGTTCCGAGCTGGTCAGGACGGACGACTCCGGCACGGATCTGCTGCCGCTCGTCCCGGAGGAGGGCACCGGCGGGATCGAGATCCGGCGCGGTTCCGAAGTGATCGAGGGCGGCCACGGCGGGCCGCCCGCGCAGAGCCCCGAGGACGTACTGGCCGAGCCGCCGGACGCCCGTGACATCTCCGCCGAGCTGGCCGCGCCGCCGCGCCGCAAACTGCCGTGGCTGACGCTGCTGCTGTCGGCCGGGGTCGTCGCGGCGGCCGCCTTCACGGGCGGCGCGCTGGTCGAGAAGCACCACCTGAACGGCACGGCGTCCGCCCGCAACCCCTTCTCGTCCTTCACCGGGGCCCGGGGCGGTACGGGCACGGGTACGGGCGCGAGCGCGGGTACGGGTACGGGTACGGGTACGGCTGCCGGCCGCGGCTTCGGTGGCGCGGGCGGTACGGGGGCCGGGGCGGCGGGCGGTACGGGTGCGGGCGCGGCCGGCGGGCTGACGTTCGGCACCGTCAAGCTGGTCGACGGCAGCACGATCTACGTCACCGACGCCCAGGGCACCATCGTCAAGGTCACCACCGGCGGCTCCACCAAGGTCACCGAGTCCAAGGACGGCAAGGTCTCCGACCTCAAGCCCGGCCAGACCGTGACCGTACGCGGCAGCAAGGGCGCGTCCGGCGACATCGCCGCCACCACCGTCACCGAGGGCGCCACCCTGCCGACCGGCTTCGGCGGCTTCGGGGCCGGCGCCGGGGGCGGCACCGGCGGCAACTGAGCGGTCCGTTCACAGCTCCGAGGCGTACGGTGCCGCCGACAGCGCGTCGCGGCACCGTACGACCGCACAACCGGGCCAGGAGGTCGCCGCATGGACACGCCCGAGGCCAGCCTGCTGGTGGTGGACGACGAACCGAACATCAGGGAGCTGCTCTCGGCGTCGCTGCGCTTCGTCGGCTTCAAGGTCGTCTCCGCCGCGACCGGCGCCGACGCGCTGGCCGCGGTCGCCCGGGAGCGGCCCGACCTCGTCGTCCTCGACGTGATGCTGCCCGACATGACCGGCTTCGCGGTGGTCAAGCGGCTGCGCGAGGAGACGGGGCCGTACGGCCCGCGGTCCGGCGCGGGCGGCGACGACCGGCTGCCGGTGCTCTTCCTCACCGCCAAGGACGGCGTCGAGGACAAGATCAGCGGCCTGACGGCGGGCGGCGACGACTATGTGACCAAGCCGTTCAGCCTGGAGGAGCTGATCGCCCGTATCCGGGCGATCCTGCGCCGCACCGGCGGCGGCAGCGACGACGGGCGGCTGGTGGCCGGCGACCTGGAGCTGGACACCGTCGGCCACCAGGTGCTGCGCGCCGGCCGGCCCGTCTCGCTGTCCCCCACCGAGTTCAAGCTGCTCGCCTACCTGATGGCCAACGCCGACCGGGTCGTCTCCAAACTGCAGATCCTCGACCACGTGTGGGCGTACGACTTCGGCGGCGACCTGAGCATCGTCGAGTCGTACATCTCGTACGTGCGGCGCAAGGTCGACTCCGGCGCGGACGGGGCGGCGAAGCTCATCCACACGGTGCGCGGGGTCGGCTATGTGCTGCGCCGCCCGGTGCAGGCGCACGGCTGACATGCGCGCCCGCGCCTTCCTGCCTGCCTCCCGTCCTTCCTCCCGTCCTGCCTTCTGTGCCACCTCCTTCCGTCCCTCTCTCCGTCCTTCCGCGCTGTCGCTGCGCTCGCGGCTGGTGCTGCTGTCGCTGGTGCTGGTGCTGCTGGGCCTCGCGGTCAGCGACACCGTCGTGCTGGGCTCCGTGCGCAGCCAGCTGGTCCAGCGGGTCGACCAGCAGCTGGAGCGCTACGGCGGCCCGCTGGCCCAGCGGCTCGGCACCGAGGGGATCCCGGCGCCGCGCAACGTACGCCCGGGCAGCGTGCGGCCGTGGCTGCCGAGCCAGTTCGTGGTGGCCTTCGCCGCGGCCGACGGGCACGTCTCGGACCAGTTCCGGCTGCCGGTCGCGGCCGGCGACCCGCGCCCGCTGTGGCCCGCCATGGACGCGGCGGCGCTGACCGCCCACCTGGGCGCCCCCTTCGACGTGGCCAGCGACCACGGCGGCGGACGCTGGCGGGTGCTGATCGTGCCGGTGACCGGGACGTCGGCGAACCGCTCGCTGCCCGCGGGAGTGGTCGTCGCGGCCTCGCTGGACGAGGTGTCCTCGACCACCGACCGGCTCAGCACCGCCTTCCTGCTGATCGGCGGGGTGGTCGTGGCGCTGCTCGGGGTGGCGGGCTGGTTCGCGGTACGGGCCGGGCTGCGTCCGCTGCGGCAGATCGAGGCGACCGCCGTGGAGATTGCGGCGGGCCGGCCGCTGTCGCACCGGATGCCGGCCGCCTCACCGCGGACCGAGGCCGGCCGGCTCTCCTTCGCGCTCAACGGCATGCTGGCCCAGATCGAGTCGGCCTTCGCCGTACGCGCCGAGTCCGAGGACCAGATGCGGCGCTTCGTCGCCGACGCCAGCCACGAGCTGCGCACCCCGCTGGCCGGCATCCGCGGCTTCGCCGAGCTGTACCGGATGGGCGCGCTGCCCGACGAGGCCGACGTCAAGCGGACCATGGCCCGGATCGAGAGCGAGGCCGTACGCCTCGGCGGCCTGGTGGAGGACCTGCTCACCCTGGTCCGTACCGAGGAACTGCGCCCGGTGCAGCTGGCCCCGATGGACCTGCGCACCCTCGCGGTGGACGCGCTGCACGACACGACCGCGCTCGACCCGACCCGCTCGGTCACCCTGACCGGACCCGGGTCCGGGCCGCCCGCCCCGGCCCCCGTACTCGGCGACGAGGCCCGGCTGCGCCAGGTCGTCACCAACCTGGTCGGCAACGCCGTCGCCCACACCCCGCCCGGCACCCCCGTCCGCATCGGCGTCGGCACCCGCGACGGCCACGGCATCCTGGAGGTCGCCGACACCGGCCCCGGCCTGACCCCGGCGCAGGCCGCCCGCGTCTTCGAGCGCTTCTACCGCACCGACGCCTCCCGCACCCGCACCGCCGGCGGCGGCGCGGGCCTCGGCCTGTCCATCGCCGCCGCCCTGATCACCGCCCACGGCGGCCACGTCGAACTCGACACCTCCCCGGGCCGCGGCGCCACCTTCCGCATCCGCCTCCCCTCCGCACCGGAGGCTCAGCAGCATCTTTGACGGCGTCCGGGCGGCGGGAACGGGCGGCCCGGCGGCCGGAAGGATACTCAGCGACGCGAGCGGCAGTCCGGCACCTCGGTCGGTGCCGCGAGCCTCGCCGTCGGTCCGGAGTCGGCCCGAGCTGAACCTCAATTGAGGCAGGTCGGGGCGGAGCGAAACCGGCTCAAAGTGCCGCTACTCTCCACCGTCCACGCTGCCGGGATCGAGATCATGTACCCACGCCTGCGCCGCGGCGAGATCGGGAGCAGTGCCGACTGGTTCGTACGCGAAACCGGTCCACTCCTCCAGCTCCCCGTGGGACAGGCCGGTCGCGGCGATCCACAGGGCGAGGTGCGGGTTTTGGTCCTACTGGCCACCGGCGCTCGTTCTCCCCGGCCTGATGTCACGGAGTGTGGCTGTTCCACAACGGTTCGCGACGCCTACGCTACTGGCCAGTGCCTGTGCGGTGGGCAGATTCTGATCAGACGGGCGCCGTCCGGCTACCCGCCTGATGTGAGGGAAGGGGTTTTTCGCATGGCGACACATGCGCCCGAGGCTCTGTGGGCGATGCGGCTGGTCACTGACCGGCTGCCGGTGGGTCCGCCGTCGTACGCGACAGTGACGCTGGACGAGGTTACGCAGACCGCCCGCTACACCGGCGCCGATGGCCAGTTGGTGGAGTTGGGCAAACATGGGACCAACAAGATCGTGGGCACCGCATCGGTGTCCGGTGGCGGCGACGGGCAGAACCCGCAACCGCAGACCCAGGACGACAACACCACCGACTACGAGTCGGACTGACCAGTGCCTCCCCTCGTGCTGGTCGTCACGTCCCTGGAGGACGTCACCGCCGACCTGGTCATCACCGCGCTGAACGAGCGCGAGGTGGCTGTCGCCCGCGTGGACCCGGCCGACATCGGTCCTGACCTGACCTTCGGCGCCCGCATCGGCGCCGGGGCGCTGGTATGGGGCGGGCTGCTGCGTACGGCAAGCCGCGAGGTGGAGCTGGGGGAGGTGGCGGCGGTTTACTACCGCCGCCCCACCCCGTACTCGGCCAGGTTCGCCCACCTGCCCGCCCAGCAGCGCGACTTCGCCACCGCCGAGTCCCGGCACGGCCTTGGCGGCGTCCTGCACAACCTGCACGGCGTGCGGTATGTGAACCACCCGGCCGCTGTCAGCCGCGCGGACTTCAAGCCCGCCCAACTGCGTCGCTTCGCCGAACTCGGTCTCACCATCCCAGCGACGCTGGTCACCAACGACGCCGAGCAGGCGCGCCAGTTCGCCGCTGAGCACGACCGCATCATCTACAAGCCGTTCCGCGGCCTACCCGCAGGTGATGACGGGCACGCCGGAGCGATCTGGGCCCAGCGCGTCGATCCGGAGACCTTCGACGACTCGCTCACTGTGATGCCGCACTTGTTCCAGGCCGAGATTCCCAAGACCAGTGACGCACGGGTCACTGTGGTCGGGCGGCAGGTGTTCGCCAGTCGGGTCGAGGCACTGGACGGTGCTCTGGACTGGCGCCGCGGCGACTGGAACAAGCTCATCCACACACCCGTCAGCGTTCCGGCCCCGATCGAGGCCGCGCTGCACAGCTACCTGGCCTCGTTCGGATTGGCCTTCGGCTGCTTCGACTTCGCCCTCACAAGCGACGAAGGCCTGCCCGAATCCTGGACGGCCATCGAGTGCAATCCGAACGGGCAATGGGGCTGGCTGCCCGAAGCCCCGGCCATCACGGAAGCGTTCGCCGACATCCTGAGCAGAGAGCAGGCGGCACCCCATGACCATGCCCCCCGGCCTTGAGGCCGACGCGACCCGCCTGCGCGAGGCCATGACGAAGGCTCTCACCACGGATGGCGTTCTCGCCCATCCCGCTTGGCGGCGGGCGGTCGAGACGGTACCTCGTCACCGGTTCGTGCCCGGCTTCTACCTGCCCGCAGGCGAGCGCGACGGACAGGGGATGACCGTGTGGGAGCCCGTCACTGCCGAACTCGACTACGGCCGGTGGCTGGCCGCCGCATACTCCGACACCACGCTGATCACGCAGTTCGACGGCGACGAAGTGGACTGGAAGCAACCGGGCATCCGGCACGGCGGGGCCCCGACCTCATCGTCCACCCTGCCGTCGCTCGTGCTGCGGATGTGGGCGGACGCGGATGTCACTGAAGGGCACACGGTGCTGGAGATCGGCACCGGGTCCGGCTACTCCACCGCGCTGGCGTGTGAAAACCTGGGTTCCGCCAACCTCACCAGCATCGAGGTGGACCCGCACCGCTTGGAGACGGCGGCGAACGCATTGTTCGGCCTGGGCTACGCCCCTACGCTCGCGGTCGCCGACGGGCTGTACGGGTATTGGCCCAAGGCGCACTTCGACCGGATCGTGGCCGCGTGCTCCTTCCGCGCCGTCCCTCCGGCCCTCATCTCCCAGACCCGGCCTGGAGGGAAGATCCTGCTCACCCTCAGCGGCTGGCTCTACGGGTACGCCCGCGTCCTGCTGTCCGTCGGGGGAGACGGCACCGCCGAAGGCCAACTGCTGAGCGGCACCGTCTCCTTCATGTCCGCGCGGACGCACGCCGCTCCGGCGTTCGGGAACCCCGCACACTGGGCCGCCGGCCTCCCCGAGACCGGCCACCCAGCGCAGCACAGCCCGGAACGGATCACCGCTGCCACAGAGGAAGGCTTCCATCTGCGGTTCCTCGCCCAAAGCGCCGTACCAGAAGCACAGATGACCACGATCGGCGAGGTGGTGCACCTCATCGACGTCATTACCGGATCCGCCGCCACCCTCACCCCGGGTGACGGCACATGGCAGGTGAGACAAGGAGGCCCGGTCAAGCTGTGGGACCGCATTGAGACGGTCCTGAGTGCCTACGACGCGGCGGGTCGACCGGGGCCGGAGACATTTCGGCTGCACATCTATGGCGGCGGGCAGCACCTGCGCCACCCGCAGATGCCCGGCCTCCCTCTGCCGAGGCCCTGAGCAGGGCCGTACGCGTCAGAAGCCAGCTAGGCACTCATGTGACAGAAGTGAGCATCTTCCAGCTGACTTGCTGGATCCCCCTCATGGCTGACGGCGGTGAGCCGGTCGCCGCTGAGCAGCAGATTGCCCGGCTGGAGGTCGGAGTGCAGCCAGACCGGGGCGGTGCTCCCGTCCGCAACCAACCGCCGCACCATCCCGACCGAGGGCCGCACTCCATTCATCCCGCCAGTTTCCCGCACGTCCCCCCGCGTGCGCCGGGAGCAGCCCCGGGCGACGTTCTCGGGGGCGGAAGCGTGTCCCGGCCACTGCCGGCAGGTATCCCCCGGGCGGGCGGCCCAGGGGAAGCCCGGGGTCAGACCGTGGCAGCGAGCACCGGGGCTGCGGGCTGAGCGCTCTTGCGAGGTGCCGGGATCCGCCGTTCCAGGGCGACCACCACGGTGGCGTGGAATCGGTCCACAGCCTCATCGACGCTGCGGATGAAGCCGCTCTCCGCACTGCCGCGCGTACCGCCCATGCCCTTGAACAGCGACAGCCGGAAACCGGTGATCCGCGCGCCGTCCCGCGGCAGCAGATCGGCGGGCTCCGGCCGCAGCCGCTCCAGCGTCCCGCGCGGGCCGTTGCCCTGGCCGTCGGTGAGGGTCTCGACATGGATGTCCGCCGGGGCGTCGGCGAGCTGCCGCATCAGCCGTTTCACCCACGTCAGCGGCTGGCCGTGGTCCGGGGCCGGCACTTCGATGGACGTACGCAGCCGTCCGGTGCGCAGATCCGCGGTCAGTGCGAGCACGCCGGCGACATCCTGGATGCGCAGCTCGGCCTGCAGCCTGCCGTCCCGGCACAGCCGGTCGGCCTGCGCCACCCGGCGGGACTGCGGGTCGGTGCCGCGTTTGACCCGCTGCACCGGCAGCACCTTCTGGCCCAGTTCACCTCCGAGCCGCAGGCACACCTGGCGGATCAGCCGCTCCCAGCTGGCCACCACCTCGACGGCGCGCGGGTCGCCCTCGCTCAGCGTCTCCTCGTCGATGCCCTTGCGCACCGGCACCCAGGCGGGCCCCATGTTCTGGAAGCCGTGGCAGCCGGAGTTGTCGTGCTGCAAGTAGCACAGCAACTCCTGCAGCAGCCACGCGTGCGCCGCGTTCCCCACGCCCTCGTGCCTGATCAGCATCTGCGCCTGATGGGCGACCTCCGCCCAGGACAGATGCCACAGCGCGACCTTGTGCTTGCGGCGGCCGTCGATCCGTACGTCCACCAGGGGGCTGCCCTCCAGTGCCACGTCGTTGGAGAGCGTCACCACCGCCTCGTAACCGCGCCGGGCGGCGATGTCCATGTAGTCCTGCACCTGGGCGGGCCGCAGGGCATTGCCGTTGGTCTTCGTCTCGACCAGGGCGGTCCACAGCTTGCCCGCCCGCTCGACCCGGATCAGACCGTCCGGGCGCCGCGGGGTCTCCCCGTGCGGCAGCGACACCTCGGTGAACGTCTCCATCCGCCCGGCCGGCGCGCCGAAGCCGGCGGTCAGCCGGCGGCCGTACTCCGGCACCTGGGCCATGACCGCCAGCAGGACGGACGTCGCGCGCATCTCCCGCTCGTGGTCGCTCTTGAGCGAGCCGCACGGGAAGAGCCGGGCGTGGCGCCAGGAGTCGTTCTCGGCGAGTGATTTGCGGGCCACGGCAGGCAGGGTGACCTTCTTCCGCGCGGTGCGCGGCCGTTTCGGCGCTGCGGGCGCTGCCGGCGCGGGGACGCTCACCGCGACCGCCTCCGGGGCGACCGCCGCGGTCTCGCCCTGTGCCGCCTCCTCGCCGGATTCGTCGGCGTCCTCGGCGTCCTCCGCGTCGTCCACGTCGATGCCGAAATCCGTGGCCAGTCCGGCGAGCCCGGTGTCGTAGCCCTGTCCGACCGCCCGGAACTTCCAGCCGCCGTCCCGCCGGTACAGCTCACCGAAGATAACCGCCCGCATGTCGCCGAGACCGTCGGCCGCGAACACCAGCAGCTCCTCGCCGTCCCGGTCGGCCAGAGTCAGCCGCAGATCCTCCAGATCGCCGAACCCGGCCCCGCCGTAACGGCTCGCCGCCAGCACGATCCGCTCGACATCGGCCGGCGTCGCCGTCAGATCGAGCCCGATCCGGTCCTCGCTGCCGTTGGCCGTGGGCGTCTTGCCCAGCAGCTGCACACTTCCGTCGTCGGCGGCGGGGCGGTTGTAGAAGTAGAAGTCCCCGTCCCCGCGTACTTTTCCGTCCGCTCCGAGCAGCAGCACGGACACATCCGCGTCCCCGCCACCGCTGGCGCTGCTCCACCCCAATCGTGCGACGACCGCCCCGGCCTCGCCGCTCAGTTCCGCAAGGCCGACATTGCTCCCCTTGGCCATTTCACGCATACGGCCCCCACTCCCCACACTCCGTGACACACACGTGCGACCGAACCTTAGCCCTCCCCGCGCCCTCTTCGCTTTGTTACGCCCCGCTTGCCGCGTCCGGCGGGCGCGGTCTCCGCGGCCCGGGTGGCGGCCCGCGGAAATCAGGCCTCAGTCGTCGGCGCGGACGCCCAGTGTCAGCAGCAGGTTCGCGTACGTGCGGCGGTCGCCGGTGGCGATGACCAGGGCGGTGTCCGGGGCGCGGGCGGCGTCGTAGAAGGGGAAGCGGTCCAGGGTGTCGAGGGCCGGGAGGTGGGGGAGGGCGGCGCGGAAGGCGGTGAAGACGGGGGGCTCGGGCTGGTCGGGGGGCGGGGACATGACGGTGGCGGCCTCGATGGGTACCGCGTCGGTCAGCGCGGCCAGCACCTCGGTGACGAGCAGCCGGTCGGGGGCGAGGTTGAGGTAGACGCGCTCGGCGGCCGGGTTGGCGCCCGTGGTGTGCGGGTAGTGGCCGTCGCTGATCAGGATCCGGGAGCCGTGGCCCGCGGAGGCCAGGGCCGCCAGAATCGTCGGGTGGGTCAGCTGGTAGCGCAGCATGGGCGGCGGCTCCTCACTCTTCCGGGCACACAGACATCCGACCTCTGTGCCGTACGCGCGGAGCCTAGCAGCGGCCAGGACGCAGGACGGGGCGTGCGTCCCGGCCGCTGCGAAGGCCGCCGCTAGGGGAGGGTGAGGATCTGGTACGAGTCCCCGTAGGTCTTCCAGCGCAGCGGCGGGTCGAGGTTGAGGTTGCCCGCCTGGAGGAAGGTGCGCTGCTCGGTGTCGACCCTGCTGGTGTCGTCGTGCGCGTCCTCGGTCTTCATCGCGGCCTTGCGGGCGTCGAGGAAGGCGTTGAGGTAGGTGGTCTCGTTGCCGCCCTGCGCCGGGGTCTTGGCCTTCTTCATCGCGGTCTTGCGGATGCCGCCGAAGCTGACGGAGTCGTCGCCGGGGCCGTGCATCACGATCGCGTCGTAGTAGATGAACTGGCCGAGGGTGCCGAGGCCGTCGGACTTGGCCTGGTTCACCGACGGGTTGAAGTAGACGCTGTCGCGCTCGTCGTTCTGCGCCTGCTGGAAGACGGTGTCCTTCGCGGCGGCCTTCCACGCGGTGACGAAGGCGGTGCCGAGGCCGGAGTGCGAGTCGCTGCCGTTGACCTGCTCCAGGGCGGGCAGGTATTTGGCCAGGCCGTTGCCCGGTTCGAGGTCGGTGTAGTGCTGGACCAGCTCCAGCATGTCGCCGGTGCCGGAGCAGAAGCCGATGATGCCGGCGGTGTAGCCGCGCCCGTCGCCGATGTCCTCGATGTACTTGTACTGGGCCTTCCAGTCCAGCGAGGAGTTCTCGGCGGAGGAGACCAGCTCCATCGCGATCTCCTTCTTGTGCGGGTCGGCCAGGCCCGTGCCGGTCGCCGCGGGCGCCGCCGCGTTCGTCCGCTGCGGCGGGGCGACGGCCGCGTTGCCGGTGCCGGCCAGCGCGAGCGACGCGCCGCCGCCGGCCAGGACGCCGACCGCGGCGATCATCGCGATCCGGCGGCTGGGGCGGCGGGCCGGGCGGGGTGTGGCGGCGGGCGCGGTGTGGGGGGACTGGTGCACGTGCGTCTCCGTTTCCGGCCGCGGTGGGGCGGCCAACTTCGGGGGCTGGCTGTGCAGTTAGGAAAGGTTCCTAACCAATGGAAGGCATTGAAGCACCGGGGCGGCTGTGAGCCAAGGGTCTGGAGCGGACCGGTTGTCGTACCCGCGCGCCACACTGGAAGCATGTGCCGAAGCATCAAGACCCTGCGCCCCCCGATGACCCCCGAGGTCCACGACGAGGACATCCGGGCCGCCGCGCTCCAGTACGTCCGCAAGATCTCCGGCTTCCGCGCGCCCGCGGCCCACAACCGCGAGGCCTTCGACGCGGCCGTGGACGCGGTCGCCGCGGCCACCGCCGCCCTGCTGGCCGACCTCACGGTCCGCGGTACGCCCGCGGCGCACTGACCCCGCCCCCGCCGATGGCGGTCGGCTCTCGACGGCCATCCTGGCCCCGAGCAGCAGCAGGACGCCGCCGGAGACCTGTTCGAGCCGCCTGCGTACGGCCGCCCGCGAGACGACGTGCGTCACCGCGCCGAGGATCCGCATGGCGTCGTAGGCGAGCTGCGAGGCGGCGAGCAGGGCGGTGAGCCCGAGCGCGGCGACCGTGCCCCACACGAGGACGCCGGTCTCGTCGCCCAGCACGGTGAGGAATCCGGCCCGCCTGCCGCGCAGCGACTGCCTGATGATCGGCATGGTGCTCGGACCCGGCGACGCCGCTATGAGGAGGCAGGCGCCGAGGAAGGCGGGCAGGGCGCTCGGCATGCCCGTACGGTACGGGGCCGCCCAGCGGGGCCGCGCCCGAACAGACGCGGCCCGGCAGGGGCGTCCCGTACCGCCGGAACGGGCCGCTACCAGGCGAAGGCCTCAGGGGACGGGCCGGGCGACGGGAAGATCTCGTCCAGGGCGGCCAGGACACCGTCCGACAGGTCGAGGTCCAGCGCGCGCAGCGCCGAGGCCAGATGGGCCGGGGTGCGCGGGCCGACGATCGGGCCGGTGACGGCGGGGCGGGTCAGCAGCCAGGCCAGGGCGACCTCGCCGGGCTCCAGGCCGTGCTTGTCGCACAGGTCCTCGTACGCCTGGACCCGCGCGCGGACCGCCGGATCGGCCAGGCCCGCCGCCGAGCGGCCGACCGACGACCGCGAGCCGCCGCCCTCGCGCTCCTTGCGCAGCGCCCCGCCCAGCAGGCCCTGGTTGAGCGGTGACCACGGGATGACGCCCAGGCCGTACGACTGCGCGGCCGGGACGACGTCCATCTCGGCGGTGCGCTGCGCGAGGTTGTAGAAGCACTGCTCGCTGACCAGCCCGAGCGAGCTGCGCCGCCTGGCGGCCTCGTTGGCCTGGGCGATGTGCCAGCCGGCGAAGTTGCTCGACCCCGCGTAGAGGATCTTGCCCTGGGCGATCAGGACGTCGATGGCCTGCCAGATCTCGTCCCAGGGGGTGGCCCGGTCGATGTGGTGGAACTGGTAGACGTCGATGTGGTCGGTGCCCAGCCGCCGCAGGCTCGCCTCGACCTCGCGCCGGATGTTCAGCGCCGACAGGTGGTCGTGGTTGGGCCAGGACTGCTGCTGCCAGGGCGTGCCGTCGTTGCTCATGTTGCCGTAGAGCTTGGTGGCCAGGACGACCTTGTCGCGCCGCCCGCCGCCCTGGGCGAACCAGCCGCCGAGGATCTCCTCGGTGAGCCCCTTGTGCCCGTCGACGCCGTAGATGTTGGCGGTGTCGAAGAAGTTCACGCCCGCGTCCAGGGCGGTGTCCATGATCGCGTGCGCGGTGGCCTCGTCGGTCTCCGAGCCGAAGTTCATCGTCCCGAGCACCAGACGGCCGACCTTGAGCCCGGTACGGCCCAGCTGCGTGTATCTCATAGCGGCCCACCCAACACCCTGGAGTGCGCTCGATGGCAAGGCCTAGACAGGCGCCGGGCGCCCGTCGTCCGGGGCGCCGCCCGAGGCGCGGGCTTCGAGCAGCGCGGGCAGGTGCTCCCTGCTCCACGTCCGCGCGGCGGCGATCAGCGGGAAGAGGCTGCGCCCCAGCGGCGTCAGCGCGTACTCGACCCGGGGCGGGTTCTCGTCGTAGGCGGTACGCGTCACCAGGCCGTCGCGCTCCATGGCCCGCAGCGTCTGGGTGAGCACCTTCGGGGTGATCCCGCGCAGCGGCACCCGCAGTTCGGTGAACCTGCGCGGACCCTGGTCCAGGCACAGCACGACCATGCCCGTCCACTTGTCGCCGATCCGGACCGGCAGGGCGCTGGACGGGCAGATGGGGTCGAACATGTCGGGGTCCAGCGGCTCGGGCATGGGCCGAGGGTAGCGCCGGTATCGTTGAGGTAACCAGTATCCCGTGGATACCGTCCCTCTCCTGCGGCGGGTGTCGCCGCCGGGAAGGGGCATCCATGGGCGGGATCGTAGTTTTCGGGGCCGGCGGCCGGGCGGGCCGGGCCGTCACCGCCGAGGCCCGCGCCCGCGGGCACGAGGTCACGGCGGTCGTCCGGGACACCGGCAGGCACGCCGGGATCGCGGCGGACGGCGTCCAGGTCGCCGGCGGTGACATCACGGACCCCGCAGCGGTCGCCGCGGCCGGCCGCGGCAGGCTCGCCGCGGTGCACGCGGTCAGTCCCTTCACGGGTCCCGAGCAGGGCTTCGCCGACCTCGACCCGGACTTCTTCGTCAAGGCCGCGGACGCGCTGCTGCTGGGTCTCGCGGAAACGGGGGTGGCCCGGCTCGTCGTGGTCGGCCTGTTCGCGAACCTCAGGACCCGGGACGGCGGCCTGGTGATGGACGACCCCGCGGCCTTCCCGCCGCGGATCCGGCCCTTCGCCGCCGCGCACCAGGCGGGCCTCGACCGGCTCCGGGCGGCGCAGACGTCCCTCGACTGGCTCGTGCTGACCCCGCCGGCCCTGCTGACCGCCGACGCCCCCAGGACGGGGCGCTACCGCATCGGGGGCGAGACCGTCCCGGACGCCGGGCCCGCGCATCTGTCGTACGCGGACCTGGCCGTGGCGGCACTGGACGAGATCGAGGCCCCGCGGCACCACCGCACCCGGGTGTCGGTCCTCGACTGAAGCGGCCGGGGGCCGCCTGGGCGGGTCGTGAGCCCGCGCCCTCGGACGCCCACCCCCTCGAACGCGTACCGCCTCAGACCCGCGGCCGCGCGTACGGGTGCTGCGTCCGGTCGACCACGGAGACCAGCGCCACCCGCTGCCCCGGCGTCAGCTCTCCCGCGAGAGCGGACTCGCGGATGTGGGCGCGCAGCAGCAGGTCGTGGGAGGTCAGCATCGTCATGCCGGGGAGCGCGCGGATCAGGCCGGACACGCGGATGCCGGCCGCGTCGGCGTCCTCACCGGAGCCGGCCCGCCGCAGTACGCGGAAGAGGCCCACCGGGCCCTCGGCCGCCACCTCGCTGAGCACCAGTGCCCGCCGGTGGTCGGCGTCGTCGTGGACCTCCAGCGGGTCCCGCACCGGTGCGTGCCGCGTCCCGAACCATGTCATCGTCGCACCCCTGTCCGCTTTGTCAGGCTTTCGTGCCACATTCGAGCGTACGCCCGCCGCGGACCGGCGCAAACCGTGCCGCCGACCGCCGCGAACCCCGCTCCTGGGCCGCCGTAAACCGTCAAGAGCACGTCAATGGCGCCGCCCCCCGCGCCAGGGAAGCGTTAACGAACGCCGACCGCACGCGTGTGCGGGGTGACCGTATGGAGCGGGGCCGCAACGGCCCCGTCTCCGCTTGTCACCACCTGGGGTGTTCCGCTCATGTCCGATCTTGTCTTCATCGCTGTGACGATCGCGGTCTTCGCCGTGCTCGCGCTTGTCGCCAAGGGGGTCGAGAAGCTGTGAGCGCCGAGAACGCCGTCGGACTTGTCGTCGCCTGCTGCCTGCTGGGTTATCTCGTGCTGGCCCTGATCTTCCCGGAGAAGTTCTAGTGAACGACACTCTCGCGGGCTGGCTCCAGATCACCGTACTGATCGCGGCACTGGCGCTGACCTACCGCCCGCTGGGCGACTACATGGCCCGGATCCTGACCTCGGGCAAGCACCTGGTGGTGGAGAAGGGCGTCTACCGGCTCGCCGGTGTCGACGCCGAGGCCGACCAGCGGTGGGGCGCGTACCTGCGCAGCGTGCTGGCCTTCTCCGCGGTCTCGGTGCTGTTCCTGTACGGCTTCCAGCGGCTGCAGAACCATCTGCTGCTGTCACTGGGCTTCGCGCCGGTCAAGGCCGACCAGGCGTTCAACACCGCGGCCTCCTTCGTGACCAACACCAACTGGCAGTCGTACAGCGGTGAGGTCACCATGGGCCACCTGGTCCAGATGGCCGGCCTCGCGGTGCAGAACTTCGTCTCGGCCGCGGTGGGCATCGCGGTGGTCGCGGCGCTGATCCGCGGCTTCACCCGCAAGCGCACCGACCGGATCGGCAACTTCTGGGTGGACCTGACCCGGGTCGTGGTGCGGCTGCTGGTGCCGATGGCGTTCGTCTTCGCGATCGTGCTGGTGGCGACCGGCGTCGTGCAGAACTTCCACGGCATCCACGAGGTCGGCACCCTGCTGGGCGACAAGCAGTCGCTGACCGGCGGCCCGGTCGCCTCGCAGGAGGTCATCAAGGAGCTGGGCACCAACGGCGGCGGCTTCTACAACGCCAACTCCGCCCACCCCTTCGAGAATCCCAACGGCATCTCCAACATCCTGGAGATCTACCTGCTGCTGGTGATCTCCTTCGCACTGCCGCGCACCTTCGGCACGATGGTCGGCGACCACCGGCAGGGCTACGCGATCCTGGCCGTGATGGGCCTGATCTGGGCCGCGTCGGTGGCGGTCATCACCGTCAACGAGCTGCACAGCGTCAGCAGCGCCGCAGGCCACAGCGCGGGCGGGATGCTGGAGGGCAAGGAGCAGCGGTTCGGCGTCTGGGCCTCGGCGCTCTTCGCCGCGTCCACCACCTTGACCTCGACCGGCGCCGTGAACTCCTTCCACGACTCCTTCTCGCCCGGCGGCGGCGGGATGACGATCTTCAACATGATGCTCGGCGAGATCGCGCCGGGCGGCACCGGCTCCGGCCTCTACGGCATCCTGATCCTGGCGGTCATCGCGGTCTTCGTGGCCGGCCTGATGGTGGGCCGCACCCCCGAGTACCTGGGCAAGAAGCTCGGCGCCCGGGAGATGAAGTTCGCCTCCCTCTACATCCTGGCCACCCCCGCCGTCGTCCTGATCGGCACCGGCACCGCGATGTCCCTCAAGGGCGAGCGCGCCTCGATGCTCAACTCGGGCCCGCACGGCTTCTCCGAGGTGCTGTACGCCTTCACCTCCGCGGCCAACAACAACGGCTCGGCCTTCGCCGGCATCGGCGTCAACACCCACTGGTACAACACCGCGCTGGGCCTGGCGATGCTCCTCGGCCGCTTCCTTCCGATGATCTTCGTCCTGGCGCTGGCCGGCTCGCTCGCCAGGCAGCAGCCCGTCCCGGTCACCGCCGGCACCCTGCCCACCCACCGGCCGCAGTTCGTCGGCCTGCTCGCCGGCGTCATCGTGATCGTCGTCGGCCTCACCTACTTCCCCGCGCTCGCGCTGGGTCCGCTCGCGGAAGGTCTGCACTGATGTCCCTGACCACCGACCGGCCGCAGCCGGTCCCGTCCGGCGGCGAGGCCGCCGTCCCCCAGGAAGCGCACCGGGTCTCCGGCGGGCTGCTCGACCCCCGGCAGCTGCTGGTGTCCATTCCCGACGCGGTGCGCAAGCTCGACCCGCGGGTCATGGCCAGGAACCCGGTCATGTTCGTGGTGGAGGTCGGCGCCGTGCTGACCACCGCGTCCGCGATCAAGGATCCCGGCGTCTTCCCCTGGGTCATCACCGTGTGGCTGTGGCTGACGGTGGTCTTCGCCAACCTCGCGGAGGCCGTCGCCGAGGGCCGCGGCAAGGCGCAGGCCGAGACCCTGCGGAAGACCAGGACCGAGACGGTCGCCCGCCGGCTCACCGACTGGCGGCACGGCGACCGCGGTGGCGCGGAGGAGGAAGTGCCCGCGGCCGGGCTGCGGCTCGGCGACCACGTGGTGGTCGAGGCCGGGCAGATCATCCCGGGCGACGGCGACGTCGTCGAGGGCATCGCCTCGGTGGACGAGTCGGCGATCACCGGCGAGTCCGCACCGGTCATCCGCGAGTCCGGCGGCGACCGCTCGGCCGTGACCGGCGGTACGAAGGTGCTGTCCGACCGGATCGTCGTGAAGATCACCTCCAAGCCCGGCGAGACCTTCATCGACCGGATGATCGTCCTGGTCGAGGGCGCGTCCCGGCAGAAGACGCCCAACGAGATCGCGCTGAACATCCTGCTGGCCTCGCTGACCGTGGTCTTCCTGCTGGCCGTGGTCACCCTCCAGCCGATGGCGGTCTTCGCCGGGGCCGAGCAGTCCCTCGTGGTGCTGGTCGCCCTGGTGGTGGCGCTGATACCGACCACGATCGGCGCGCTGCTGTCCGCGATCGGCATCGCGGGCATGGACCGGCTGGTGCAGCGCAACGTACTGGCCATGTCGGGCCGCGCGGTCGAGGCGGCGGGCGACGTCAACACCCTGCTGCTGGACAAGACCGGCACCATCACCCTCGGCAACCGCCAGGCCGCCGAATTCCTGCCGGTCGGCGGGACCTCCACCGACGAGCTGGCGGACGCCGCCCAGCTGTCGTCGCTGTCCGACGAGACCCCCGAGGGCCGCTCCATCGTGGTGCTCGCCAAGGAGAAGTACGGGCTGCGCGGCCGTGAGGTGGGCGGCCAGGCCGAGTTCGTGCCCTTCACCGCGCAGAGCCGGATGAGCGGGGTGAATCTGGCCGAGGACGGAGACCGGCGGGAGCTGCGCAAAGGCGCCGCCTCCGCGGTCATGCACTGGATCAGGGACAACGGCGGCCACCCCACAGAGGAGGTCGGCCCGATGGCCGACGCCATCGCCGGCGGCGGCGGCACCCCGCTGGTGGTCGGCGAGGTCGTGCACCGCGACGGCGCCGCCACCGCGACGGTGCTGGGCGTCATCCACCTCAAGGACGTCGTCAAGCCCGGCATGCGGGAACGCTTCGACGAGCTGCGCCGGATGGGCATCCGCACGGTGATGATCACCGGTGACAACCCGCTGACCGCCAAGGCCATCGCGGAGGAGGCCGGCGTGGACGACTTCCTCGCCGAGGCCACCCCCGAGGACAAGATGGCGCTGATCAAGCGGGAGCAGGCCGGCGGCAAGCTGGTCGCGATGACCGGCGACGGTACGAACGACGCCCCCGCGCTGGCGCAGGCGGACGTCGGCGTGGCCATGAACACCGGCACCTCGGCCGCCAAGGAGGCCGGGAACATGGTGGACCTGGACTCCAACCCCACCAAGCTGATCGAGATCGTCGAGATCGGCAAGCAGCTGCTCATCACCCGGGGCGCGCTGACGACCTTCTCGATCGCCAACGACGTCGCCAAATACTTCGCGATCATCCCCGCGATGTTCGCGATCGCCTACCCGGGCCTGGACAAGCTCAACATCATGGGCCTGCACAGCCCGACCTCGGCCATCGCCTCCGCGATCATCTTCAACGCGCTGATCATCATCGCGCTGATCCCGCTGGCGCTGCGCGGGGTGCGCTACCGGCCCTCGTCGGCGGGGGCGCTGCTGGGCCGCAACCTCCGTGTCTACGGCATCGGCGGGCTGGTCCTGCCCTTCGTCGGCATCAAACTCATCGACCTGATCATCCAGTTCGTCCCCGGACTGCGCTGACCCGGCGGAACCGACCCACGAAAGAAGGTGTTCGACATGGCCGACTACTTCCCCCCGGCCGTCCGCCGTCATCTGTCGGCGCTGCGGATGCTGCTGGTGCTCACCGTGATCACCGGCGTGCTCTACCCGCTGGCCGTCGCCGGTGTCGCCCAAGCGGCCTTCCACCACCAGGCCAACGGCTCGGTGGCCACCCAGAACGGCAAGGCCGTCGGCTCCAGCCTGCTGGGCCAGAACTTCGACCTGCCCAAGAAGAACCCGGCCGACGCCGACGAGGCCGCCAGGCCCGACCCGGAGTATTTCCAGCCGCGCCCCTCTGCGGGCTCCTACGACCCGCTGGCCTCGGGCGCCTCCAACCTCGGGCCGAACAGCCCCGACCTGGTCAAGGCGATCGAGCAGCGCCGCAAGGACGTCGCCGCCTTCGACGGGGTCGCCCCGCGGGACGTGCCCGCCGACGCCCTGACCGCGTCCGGCTCCGGGCTCGACCCGGACATCTCCCCGGCCTACGCCTACGAGCAGGCCGACCGGGTCGCCACGGCCCGCGGCCTGTCCCCGGCGCGGGTCCGCCAACTGGTCGCCGACCACGTCCACGGCCGCGACCTGGGCTTCCTGGGCGAGCCCCGGGTCAACGTCCTGGACCTGAACAGGGCGCTGAACGGGCTGTCCGGCTGAGGCCGCGCGCCGCAGGTCCGGTCCCCGCGCGGGGACCGGACCTGCGGCCTTCCCGCGGGGGCGACGTAGCATCGCTCCCATGGAACAGCGCGTACTGGGCAGGACCGGCCGGCCGGTGTCCGTCGTCGGTCTCGGCACATGGCAGCTCGGCTCCGACTGGGGCGATGTGAAGGAGGCCGACGCGATCGCGGTGCTGGACGCCGCCGTCGAGTCGGGGGTCACCTTCTTCGACACCGCGGACGTCTACGGCGACGGCCGCAGCGAGCAGCTGATCGGCCGCTACCTCAAGGACCGGCCGGACGCCGGGATCCTCGTCGCCACCAAGATGGGCCGCCGCGCCGAGCAGCGCCCCGAGAACTACACCCTCGACAACTTCCGCGCCTGGAACGACCGTTCCCGCGCCAACCTCGGCGTCGACACCCTCGACCTGGTGCAGCTGCACTGCCCGCCCACCGCCGTCTACGACTCCGACGCGCTCTACGACGCGCTCGACACCCTGGTCGGCGAGCAGCGGATCGCCGCCTACGCCGTCAGCGTCGAGACCTGCGACGAGGCGCTGGCGGCCATCGCGCGGCCCGGTGTGGCGAGCGTGCAGATCATCCTCAACCCCTTCCGGCTCAAGCCGCTGGAGCGGGTGCTGCCGGCCGCCGCGCGGGCCGGCGTCGGCGTCATCGCCCGGGTGCCGCTGGCGTCCGGGCTGCTCAGCGGCAAATACACCCGGGACACCGTCTTCGCCGCCGACGACCACCGCGCGTACAACCGGCACGGCGAGGCCTTCGACCAGGGCGAGACCTTCTCCGGCGTCGACTACGGGACCGGTCTTGAGGCCGCGGTGGAATTCGCCGCCCTCGCCCCGGAGGGCGCCACCGCCGCGCAGACCGCGCTGCGCTGGATCATCCAGCAGCCCGGCGTGACCTCCGTGATCCCCGGCGCGCGTTCGGTCGAGCAGGCCAGGGCCAACGCCGCCGCCGCGGACCTGCCCGCCCTGCCGCCCGAGGTGCTCAGCGGCGTACGCGACCTGTACGACCGGCGGATCAGGGCACAGGTGCACCAGCGCTGGTGAGCGCCCGATAGCGTCGGGGCCGTGACGACCTCTACCGACAGCCACCCCGACTTCCCCGGCGCCGCAGGCCCCTACGCCACCGCCGAGGCCGACCCGAACGAGGTGGGCCGGGTGCGTACCGACTACGCCCCGGCCCACGACGGCGACCCCGACCCCGGCGAGATCGTCTGGACCTGGGTGCCCTTCGAGGAGAACGACGGCCGGGGCAAGGACCGCCCGGTCCTGGTGGTGGCCCGCGAGGCGGGCGGCACGCTGCTGGCCGTCCAGCTCTCCAGCAAGCGCCACGACCACGACCGCGAGTGGGTCGCGATCGGCGCCGGCCCCTGGGACCGCGAGGGCCGCGACTCCTGGGTCGACGTCGACCGTGTCCTGCGCCTGCACGAGCAGGGCATGCGCCGCGAGGCCTGCGCCCTGGACCGGGGCCGCTTCAACCTGGTGGTCAACCGGCTCAAGGAGCTGTACGGCTGGCGCTGAGCCCGCTGAGGCCCGCGGGGGCCGCCTGAGCCGGGCCGGGCAAGGCCCTGGACGGCGCCCGCGAGGCCGGCGTCAGCCGACGTGCACCCGGGGGCGCCGGGCGCGGTCGGGTTCCGCCTCGCGCAGCACCTCCCGGGTGACCGGGGCGACCTCGCCGTGGCCGAAGAGGAAGAAGCGCAGGAAGTTCGCGTAGGGGCTGCCCTCGGTCCACTCGAAGTAGATGTGCGGCTTGCAGCCGGTGAGATCCCGTACGTGCAGCAGCAGCGCGGCCAGCGCGTTCGGCACCGACGAGCTCTCCAGCGACAGCACCCGGTAGCGCCCGTGCAGCACATTGCCGTGCACGGTCAGCGCCGACTCGAATTCCGACGCGTCCAGCACGGTGACCTCCACCAGGACCAGGTCGTCCTCCGGCGGGATGTCGTTGTCCAGCCTGATCTGGTGCAGCTTGTCGCGGTATTCGGCGGCGTCCCGCAGCCCCGGCTCGTTGGCGACGAAACGGACCCTGCGGGTGGCGATGTCCCGCACGAACCGCTCGGCCATCGGGTCCAGCTGCACGCTGGTGACCCGCAGTTCGAAGGCGCGGGCCAGCCGGGACAGGAACGACACCAGCATGATGCCCGCGATGAAGCAGGCACCGATCTTCACCCCGTCCGGCCGCTCCAGCACATTGACCACGGTCGTGTAGAGGAAGACCACCGCGATCACGCCGAAGCAGACCGTCCACCGCCGCTGCCTGGCCTTGCGGGCCGCGATGGTCACCGCGATGGCCGCCGACGACATCAGCACCAGCACACCGGTGGCGTACGCGCCGCCCTGCTTGTCGACGTTCGCGTCGAAGAGCCAGGTCACCAGGAAGGCGACCAGCGTGAAGACCAGCACCATCGGGCGCACCGCCCCCGCCCAGTGCGGCGCCATGCCGTAGCGCGGCAGATAGCGCGGCATCAGGTTGAGCAGGCCCGCCATCGCCGAGGCGCCCGCGAACCACAGGATGGCGATGGTGGAGAAGTCGTAGACCGTACCGAAGGTTGAGCCCAGGTACTCGTGCGCGAGGAACGCCAGCGCGCGGCCGTTGGCGGGGCCGCCCGTCTCGAAGTCCTGCTTGGGGATCAGCACGGTGGTGATGAAGCTGGTCGCGATGAGGAAGACGCTCATGATCAGCGCGGCGGTCGTCAGCAGCTTCTTGGTGTCGCGGATACGCCCGGCCGGCTGGTCCTCGGTGTCGCCGGGATCGCCCTTGACGTGCGGCATCACCGCGACACCGGTCTCGAACCCCGACATGCCCAGCGCGAGCTTGGGGAAGATCAGCAGCGAGACGCCGATCATCACGAAGACATTGCCGCGCTCCGCGGTCAGCCCGTGCGTCCAGTCGGTCACCAGGTGCGCGGCGGTCAGTACGTGCCACAGCCCGTCCACCACCACGACCACGTTCAGCGCCAGATAGATCCCGACCAGGACCACGGCCACCCCGATGGCCTCCAGGAAGCCCTTGAGGAAGACCGCGCCCAGCAGGGCGATCAGGATCAGCGTGATGACCAGCTGGTGGCTGCCCAGGCTGGCGGTGAAGTGCGGATTCTCCACCAGGTGGGTGGACGCGTCCGCCGCCGAGAGGGTGATGGTGATCAGGAAGTCGGTGGCCGCGAAGCCGAGCAGGGCCAGCACGAACAGCTTGCCCTGCCAGAACGACAGCAGCCGCTCCAGCATCGAGACGGACCCCGCGCCGTGCGGGCTCTCCTCGGCCACCCTGCGGTAGACCGGCAGCGCGCCCGCGAGCGTCACGATCACCAGCACCACGGTCGCGATCGGCGAGAGCAGCCCGGCGGCGAGCGCGGCGATGCCCGGCTGGTAGCCCAGCGTCGAGAAGTAGTCCACACCGGTCAGGCACATCACCCGCCACCAGCGCTGGCCCTGGTGCACGACAGGGCCCTCGCCCGCCCCGCGCCCCTCGTCGCCCGGCTGCTGGTGCTGGTGCTTGGCCATGTCGGAGAGGCCTTCGAGCAGCCAGGCGCGCAACCGGCCGCGGTCCGCCGGGACGGTGGTGGCCATGGCCGTGCTCCTGTCGTGCGGCGCCGTCGCCGGGCGACAGGGCGTGGTGAGGCAGGCCACCGGGGGAGGGATGGCCTGGTCAGCGTACGCAATCGGGTCGCCGTCGACCGTGCGCGCCACCGCGCCCGCGCGGCCCCGTCCGGGGGCCGCGCACGGTCAGGTGCGGGAGCCTCGGTCAGCGTGCGGCGCCCGGGTCGTCCGCGGGGCGCCGCACGGCTTTTCCATACGTGTTCTTAACGCCGGCGGCGCCCTCTTGACGCCGTCCGGTCTTCCCTTCGGCCCGAGGTCATGCCTCGGCGCCGGGCCTGTCGTCCTCGGCCGTGTCCTTGGCCGCGACTTCGGCGTCCTTGACGTCCTTGGCGGCCTTGGCGTCGGGATCGGCGTCCTTCACCGTCTCGGGCTCCGCCGGCTCTTCTTCTGCGGTCGCGGTCTCGTCGGCCGCCGCTGCGGCCGCCGGCTCCTCGGGGTCCTCGTCCTTCGCCTTCGGGGCGTCGGGGTCCTCGAAGTGCGTGTCGAGCACGGCGTCGAGTTCGGCCGTCCAGGTCTTCAGCAGGCTCCGGGACTTCGCCTCGACGTGCGCCTCGAACCAGCGGCGCGGACCGGTGTAGACGGTCACGGCGAAGCGCTTGCTGAAGCGCGGCGTGTCGATCTCGACCGCGCCGATCTCGTCCCAGGTGAAGTCCGCCTCTTCGTCGTCCAGGCGGAAGATGATGCCGACCCGGTCGGCGAGGATCGTCGCGCGGCGGTCGGAGACCTCGAAGAGCGGGTCGCCCCGGTCCTCGTCCTCCTCCGCGGCGTCCTCTTCTTCCGCCGCCTGCGCCGCTTCCGGGCGCGGCTCGTCCACGGCGGTGTCGGCGACGGCCTCCGCTTCGTCCGGTGCGGCATCCTCGGGCGGGGCGGCCTCGGCCGGGTCGGAGGCATTCACCTCGTCCGCGGCAGGACGCGGGGGCAGGAGACCTGGCACGAATGCCGGATCGGTCCCTGCGGGGTGTATCGCCGGTGTGATCGAACCTGTGCGCTGCTCCACGGCGGGCAGTATTGCGGATAAACCTGTGCTGTCAATAGTCGGTGCCGTCCTGCGCCGTGCCGCCGCCCGCGCTCACCGTCGTGTGACGATGGCCGCAGGCCCGCAGGGGCGCGGGGAACGGGGCGCGCGACCCACCACCCACCGTCGTGTGCGGGCGGACCGCAGCCCCCCGCAGGGGCGCGGGGAACGGCGCGCTCAGCCCCCACCGGGGCGCGGGTCGCCACCGACCCGGAGGGGCTGTTCGGTTCGCTCCGGACCACCGGCCGGTGGTCGGCTGGGCGCGCAGTTCCCCGCGCCCCTGGTGGGCACCCCCTTGCCGAAGAGAGCCGCACACCCCCGCGCCCTGGGGGGCGCCCCCTGCCGAAGGGGAGCCGCACACCCCCCGCCCCCGGGGGGAAGCGTGCCCGCCGGCGTAGTCGGCACCCCCCGAGCCCGCGCCGGCGGAGGGGCACCCCACTGCTCAAGGGTGAGCGGAAATACAGGTCCGCGCCGGAGGCGTTGCGCGGGGGACAACACAAACGTCGCTCCGAGGGAGTCCCCCATGTCCGACCTCACCGCACAACCCGCCGCGGCAGCGGCCCTGGCGTCAGGGAGCTTCCTGCTCGGCGGGGACCTGCCCGTCACCCGGCTCGGGTACGGGACCATGCAGTTGACCGGCCCCGGCGTCTGGGGGGACCCGGCCGACCCGGACGAGGCCGTACGGGTGCTGCGCCGCACCGCGGAGCTCGGCATCAACTTCATCGACACCGCCGACGCCTACGGCCCCTTCACCGCCGACCTCCTCCTGCACAAGGCCCTGCACCCCTACGCCGACGACCTGGTCATCGCCACCAAGGCCGGCTTCACCCGCCCCGCCCCGGGGCAGTGGGTGGCGGTCGGGCGGCCCGAGTATCTGCGGCAGCAGGTCGAGCTGAGCCTGCGGCACCTCGGCGTCGAGCGGATCGACCTGCTCCAGCTGCACCGCATCGACCCGAAGGTGCCGGTCGCCGAGCAGATCGGCGAGCTGGCCGCGCTCCAGGGCGAGGGCAAGATCCGGCACATCGGTCTGAGCGAGGTGACCGTCGCCGAGATCGAGGAGGCCGGCGCCACCGCGACCATCGCCTCGGTGCAGAACCGCTTCAACCTCGCCGACCGCGCCTCGGAGGCGGTCCTCGACTACGCCGAGGCGCACGGCATCGCCTTCATCCCGTGGTTCCCGCTGGCCACCGGCGCCCTGGCCGGCAAGGACAGCCCGCTGACCCGGATCGCGGCGGACCGCGGCGCGGCCCCCTCCCAACTGGCCCTGGCCTGGCTGCTGCGCCGCTCCCCCGTCGTCCTCCCGATCCCGGGCACGTCCTCGGTGGCCCACCTGGAGGAGAACACCGCAGCCGCGGGCATCGTCCTCACCGACGAGGAGTTCGAGGCCCTGGAACACGCCGCCGCCTAGCCGGTTCCCCCGGGCGGAAGAGGCGTGCCCCAAAGGGGCGCGGGCGAACCGCCCGCTCAGCCGGACGGCGGATCAGGCGGCAGCGCACCGCACGTGGCACCCCCCTACGGCCGTGAGGAACTCCGCGGCGGACCCCCACCCGGCCACGGGTGGGGGCTCGGGTCGGCGCCCGGGGTGACCAGGCCGGACTCGTACGCGGCCACCACCCCCTGCGCCCTGTCGCGTCGGCCCGCACATCAGGGGCGCGGGGAACCGCGCGCTCAGCCGAGACGGCGCGGCAGGCGGGCAACGCACCGTAAGTGGCACTCACCCGGGGGCGCGGGGAACTGCGCGACAAGCCACGATGGCGCCGCAGGCGACAGGCCACCGCAAGTGGCAACCCCTCGGGGCGCGGGCAACCACGATGGCGCCGCAGGCGAGCACGTACCGCATGAGCACCCCGCAGGGAGCGGCACCCCCCCCGGAGGGGGACCCGGGGGTCAGGGCGAGGCGGCCAGTGGGAGGAGGACATGATCGGAGATGTGGAGCGGGACCGCGCGCCCGCGGAAGTCGTGAACCGTGTGACGGGTCACGCGAACCCGGGGCGAACCCGGGGAGAGGGCCGCGAGACAAGCACGCGCAGCCTCCGCCGCGGCCGAGAGCCACGGCCCGGCTCCGGGCAGAACCGCGCCGAGAGCCGCGGGCGCACCCGCGAGCAGATCCAGCCTGGCGCGCAGCGCCTGGGCGGCGCCGGCCCGCCCGTGCCGGTACGCGGCGATCAGCCCGGCCAGCCCCGGCGCCTCCGTCCCGTTGATCCGCGAGTCGTGGTTGACGTCCGCGAAGGCCCGCAGCGCGGCCAACTTCCCAGGATCGCCCCCCGCGAGAGCGGCAAGGCCCGCGTCCAGCGCCGCGGCCGGCCGGAAGCCGGCCGGATTCCAGCTGTAGGCCGCGGCCGAGAAGATCGCCGGGTCGGACGCGGCGGCCTGGTTCATCGGGTTGACCAGCAGCCCGGCCGCAGCCGCGGGAAGGTCGGCGCTCCGCCCCTCGTAGGGGCCGAGCAGCAGATGCCCGGGGACGTAGTCGTTGACCGGGAAGTTGTCCCAGACCAGCACCGGGTGGCGGTAGAGACTGCGGGCCGACCGCACCTGCGCCCCGGTCACGGTCGGCGAGACGACCAGCGCGCCGGTCCACGCGACGGTCACCGCCGGGTCGAGCCGGTCGGCCAGCGCCGACTTGTAGGCGCTGGAGCGCAGTTGGTCGTATTCCGTGGGGACCATGAGCAGCGGCGCCGCCCCCTGGTGCGTAGCGGTGAAGTCGCTCTGCAACCGGTTGAGCAGGTCGGCCTGCGCGCGGCCGACCGCGCCGCGCCCGCTGCCGTAACGGGCCGTGTCCGCCGGGCAGTTCCAGTGCCCGATCTCGATGTCGTCCAGCGGGACGGCGAAGTCCCGTACCCCGAGGTCCCACAGCTGCTGGAATTTGGCCTCAAGGGCGGTCACGTCCCGCGCCGAGGAGTAGCAGACGCTGGTGCCGGGCGAGAGCGCGTAGACGAAGGTGACGTGGTCGGCCCGCGCGCGGGCGGTGAGCCGGGCGAGCCCGGCGAGCCGGGCGGGCGGATAGGGGTCGCGCCAGCGGTCCCTGAGGTACGGGTCGGCCTTGGGGGTGTAGAGGTAGCTGTCCAGTTTGAAGCGGGCCTCGAAGTCGAGCTGCTCGAAGCGCTGCTGCTCGGACCAGGGCGTGCCGTAGAAGCCTTCGACGACGCCGCGCACGGCCGTCGCGGGCCGGTCGCGTACGGTGACCGCGGGCAGGACGCGTACGGCCGTCGCGGCACCGACCGGGCGGATCAGCTGGGCCAGGGTCTGGGCCGCGTAGAAGGCGCCGAGCGGGTCCGCGCCGGCCAGCACGGCCTGGGGCCGCCCGCCGGCCCGGCCGGTGGCGAGGACGTACCCGCCGGACGGCAGCCCCGCGGGTCCCGGGACGCCGAGCCCGGTCAGCGCGCCGCGGGAGCCGTCGGAGCTGACGGACACCAGCAGTTCGCCGGCCGCCGCCTCGCCGCCCTGCTCCACGCGGACCTGCCCGGCACTGGTCAGCGCGCGGGTGACCGTGTCCAGGGTGGGCCGGTCGGTGCTCGCGTCGGCCAGAAGCCGTACGGTCGCCGTGATCGGTACGGAGCCCGCGCGCGCGGTGACCTTCTCGGGCCGCGGCCACAGCGCGGGCACGGCGGGGGAGGCGGTCGGCGACGCGGACCCGGACCCGGAAGCAGGCGCCGACGCGGACGCGGACGCCGCCGGGGCCGAAGTGCCGTCCCGGGAAGCGCCGTCGGCGATCAGCCGGGCCAGCAGCCAGACCACGGCTGCGGTGGCCAGCACGACCACCCACAGTGACCGCGACCGTCCCGGGGCAGCACTCATCCGCCCGCCCCTCGTCGCTCTCGCGTGCCTTGGCATGCCCCAACTCCCTTGGCGGGGACCGAGTATGACGGACCGTCGGCACCGCGCGGGCGAAAACGCCTATTCGGTGGTGCTGTTCGATCCAGGCGTCGTACGGTTCCGTGCACGGCGGGGCAGGGGGGCGGATCGCACGAGGTGGTCCGCTGTGCGCCACGTGGCGTAGACCGCGGGTGTCGGCCGGGCTTATCCAGGTAACCGACGGGGTGCCCGCACACCCGGCCCCGCCCGGTTCGGGAGGAACGCGCACATGGTGTCGCTTGATCCGCACAACTACCTGCTCGTGATGCTGGACATCGAGGGTTTCAGCCTGCGGGCGGTCACCGACCAGGCCACGCTGCACTCGGAGATGTACGAGGCGGCCGGCTTCGCGCTGGGGCGGGCGGGGGTCGATCCGGCGGACCGGGCCGTCCAGGACCGGGGCGACGGGATGCTGATCCTGCTGCCCGCGACGCTCAGCCCGACCGTGCTGCTGCGCGAGCTGTCCCGCGGGCTCCAGGACGCGCTCGCGGACCACCACGCCAAATTCCGCGACGAGTTGCGGATGCGGCTGCGGGTCGGGCTGCACATGGGCCCGGTGATCAAGCACGGCGACCGCTGGACCAGCGGCGCCATCAACGACCTGGCCAGGCTGGTGGACGCCCAGCCGGTCAAGGACGTACTGGCGGCGGCGACCGGCGCGCACTTCGTCGTGGTGGTGTCGCCCGAACTGCACAGCTCGGTGGTCGTCGGGCGGCACCCGGGCATCGACCCGGCGGCGTACCTGCCGTTCGACTTCACCACCAAGCACCGGGAGCCGCGGCGCGGCTGGGTCACCGTACCCGGCTACCCGGCTCCTCCAGGACTCCCCCCAACATCGGGGGGGTCGCCCGCCGGCGCCGGGGCGCGCTCCGGCACGGGGGGCGGCACCGGGGGGCGGGACGGCGGGGCCGAGGCCGGGGGCTCGGCCCCGCCGCATCCCGGTACGGGCGGCGGCCAGGGCGGTGACGTGCCGGTCGACTACGGCATCAGGGAGCGGCTGAGCGCGGTCCGCAACTTCAAGGTCAAGGGTGACTACGTCGAGGGCGACAAGAACACCACCGTCCACACCTCGGGGCCGGTCAACCTGTGAGTACGCCTCCTGCCGCGCCGCCGCCCGCGGCGGCCCCCGCACCCGCGGCTCCCGCACCGGCTCCCGCCGCTCCGGCCGCGCCGCCGCCAAGCGCCGGCGCGCCACCGCCGGAAGGTGCCGCGGGCGGGTCCGGCGGCGCGGAGCCGGCGCGTGACCCGGGCGCGGGCGGAGGCGCGGGGGCGCCGAGCGACAGCGTCGGCGCGGGCGAGAGCGCCGCGGAGGCCACCGCCCGCACCGGCCGTGGCAGCAAGCGCAGGGGGCTGCTGCGCGAGGCCAGGCTGCGGGTCGAGGGTGACGCGGTCGCGGGCGACAAATTCGTCGTGGTGACCGGCACCGAGCGCCAGGTCACCCTGCGCACCCTGTCGCCCGCCAGCGTCGAGACGGTCAGGCACGCCTTCCACGAACCGCCGCGCTGGGACGAGATCCGGCTCAACGCCGCCCGGCAGCGCTCGGTGGTGCTGCGCGGCCCCGCGGGCAGCGGCAAGACGGCCGCCGCCGTACGGCTGTTGCAGGCGCAGCAGGTACGGGCCTGGTATCTGCTGGACTCGGTCGCCGACCTGGCACGGATCGCGGGCCTGGACGAACTCGACGCGGACGCGGGCCTGCTGCTCAACTCCCCCCGGGACGCCGAGGATCTGCGCGGCCCGCTGCTGGAGGGCCTGGAGCACCAGCTCGAACAGGCCGGTGTGCGGCTGGTGCTGACCGTCGACACCGACATCCGGCTCGACCGGGGCGTGCTGGAGTACGTGCAGCGGCTCGCCCGCCCCACCGACCTCGACGCGGTCCTGCGCCGCCACCTCACCCACCGGGTGGGCGCCGGCACGGCCACCGAGCTGATGGCGCAGCCGCAGATCAGCGCGCTGGCCGACGAACTGCTCGGCGCCATGGCGGCCTGCCGGGACGCCGCGCGGCTCGCGGAGGCGCTGGCCGACGAGCACACCGGCGGCGGGGTGGACGCCGACCGGGTCAGGGCGCTGCTCGACCGCGGGGACACCGAGGACCTGGAGACCTGGTTCGAGAACCTCGCCGACCCCGAGCTGCGGACCGAGGCGATCGCGCTCGCGGTGCTCAACGGCCTGGCGCAGGAGGACATCGCGCTGGCCGCCGAGTCGCTGCTGGGGCGCTTCGAGCAGCCGGGCCGGCTGATCGGCACCCCGGAACAGGAGCGCCCGCCCAAGGTCAGGGACCCCTTCGCGGTGTCCCGCCGCAGCCGGCTCGACCGGCTGCGGGCGCGTACGGTCGCCACCGTCACGCGCGGCGACTTCGGCCGGGTGCCGTGCACGGCGATGGAGTACCGCGACGCGGCCGACCCGCGCCGGCTGATCAGGCACGTCTGGTCGGAATACCGCATCCAGCCGCAACTGCTGGACTGGCTGGGCGAATTGGTGGACTCACCGTCCGAGCAGATCCGCAGCTTCGCGGGCACCGCGCTCGGCCTGATCGCCGGCGAGGCCTTCGACCTGTTCGGCAACCGGGTCTTCCCCGGCTGGATCCACCGGACCGACCTGGGCTGGCGGCGCCGGGAGGCGGTGGCCTACGCGCTGCGGGTCTGTGTGGAGGACCCGGCGCTGCGGCCCGGCGTCCGGGCGCTGGTCGACTCCTGGTACCTGGCCGCGTCCCCGGAGAACAAGGCGGCGGCGGCCCGCGCGTACGGGCTGTGCCTGGGCGGCGCTGACCTGCCGACGGCGGTGGACGCCCTGACCCGGCTCGGCACCGTCGACCGGATGGGCGTCGCCATCGCCGTCGGCGACGGTTTCGCCGACCTGGTCGAGGAGGACGTGGCGGGCAACGCCCCGGTCGTGCTCAAGGCGCTGGCCGGCATGGTGGCGCAGCACGAGAGCCGGCCGACCGGGCATCTGGCCTTCCTGATCCTGGCCGACTCGCTCGTCACCGAGGAGGCGCACCCGGCGCCCGGCAGCACCCCGCGCAGCCGGCCCCGGCTGCTCGAACTGGCCGCGCGCGACCCGGGTCTGCGCGAGGTGCTGGCCGGGCTGTGGACCGAGGTGATCTGCGGCGAACTCTTCGCGGAAGAGGCCGCGACCGTACTCGCCGGGTGGGCCGCGCTCGCCGAGTCCGACCCGAAGCTGCTCGACGACCTGATCCGGATGCTCCGCGACCTCGCACAACGCAGCACCCGCACGGGGGAGTTGCTGCACCGCTACACCGTCGCCTGGGACGCGCCGGACGCGCTGCGACCGCTGCACCGGGCGGCCCGGCTGATCCGTATGTCCCTGAAACCGGCCGGCTCCTGATCCGCTGCCGCACCCGTCCCGAAAGCCCGAATCCCGAAGCCACGAAGCCCGAAGCCGGGACGACCGCCGCTCGTCCCGCAGCCGTCCGCCAGTCCGCTCGCCCGCTCGTCCGCTCGCTGAACCGCTCGCAACACCCGCAAGGAGGTGCCCGGTGCCAGAGCCGCTGTCCCTGATCGCCGAACGCAAGCCCGTAGCACGCATGACGGTGGGGCCGACCAGGGCGACAAGCCCGTACCTGGCGGTCGTCTACGCCACCGCCTCCGGCGAGGTCGCCTGCTTCGACGGCCGCCCGATGACCCCGTCCCAGCAGGTCTTCTCCAAATACCGCAGCCGCTACGAGGTCGACATGCGCGACCACTCCCGTACGGTGCGGCTCGCCAGCAACCCGATGGTCGCCCGCGACAAGGTCCACGAGTTCGAGGTCACCGTCTCCTTCTCCTTCCGGATCAACGGCTGGACGGGCGCCGAGCAGTGGGTGCGCGGCGGGCTGCCGGACGTCCTGCCGGTCGTCTACGGCTACATCAACGGCCTCTTCCACGGCGCAGGCCAGGGCTACGACATCGAGGACTCCTTCGGGCTCCAGCACGATCTGGGCAAGCTGTGCGCCTCGCCCGTGGTGCTGACGCAGGGCGTGCTGGTGCACAGCTGCCAGGTCGCGGTCCGCCCCGACGCCAAGTCGCGGCTTTACCTGGAGCGGCTGCTCGAAGCCGACCGCCGACTGGCGCTCGGCGAGGCGGAGCACGAGCCCGCGGTGAGCGAGACCCGGCACGGCATCGAGATCGAGGCCATCCAGCAGAGCGCGTCGCTGGCCGCCCGCCGCCGCGAGTCCGACGCCCTCGGCGACGCGCTGGACACCGCGGAGGGCCTGATCCGGCACTACCTGGTCACCCACCCGGACGACGCGGCGACCGCCGTCGAGATGCGCCGCCAGCTGGAGGCGACCCGGGCGGAGAGCGCGGAACTCCAGGCCACCCGGGGGCTCGCGCTGTTCAACACGATGGTCGAGAAGGGCCTGATCCAGTCGGGGGACCTCAACGCCATGCGCGACCAGGTGGTCGGGCAGGTGCAGCGGGCCACCGGCACCGGGATCTCGGCCCTGGCGCCGTCCGCGGTGCCGTGGGACGCCCCGCTCACCCTGGGCGCGGCCCCCGCGGCCCCCGCGGCCCCCGCGGCCCCCGCGGCGGCCCCGGCCGCCCCGGCGCCGGGACCCGTACCGCCGCCGGCCGCCACCAGCCCCGCCGGACCCGCCGGCCCGGTCGGGCCGTCCGGCCTGTACGAGCCGACCGTCGTCGTGCCCGCGCGGCAGCCGCCCGCGCCCGCGGCCTTCGCCGCCACCGCGCTGATCTACCTCGTCCTGGACGAGTCCGTCGCTCCCGGCGCGCTGGACGAGTTCAACCGCGGGCTCGGCGCGCTGCACGACGCCCTGTCCGGCGCACCCGCGGTCTCGGCGACGCTGCGGGTGTGCGTGCTGGGCATGGCCGCCGACACCGTGGTGCGCCTGGAGCCGAGCACGGTCACCCCGGGCACCCGCACCCCGATCCTGACCCGGCGGCCGGGCCTGTCGTACGAACAGGCCTTCCGCACGCTGCGGTTGCTGCTGCCGCAGGATGTGGCGCTGGCCAAGGCGGAACACCCGGCGGTGCTGCGGCCGATGGTGTTCTTCGTCAGCGGCGGCGTCCCGGACGAGGGCGCCGGCTGGCGGGAGGCGCACCGCGAACTGGTGGACCGCGCCGCCCATCCGACCGCGCCGCAGATCATCGCGTGCGGCCTGGGCCGGGCCGAGCCGCTGGCGGTCGGGCGGATCGCCACCCGCCCGGAATTCGCCCACCTCGCCGCCCCGCACACCGACGCGGCCTCGGCCGCGCACAGTTGCGCGGCCTTCCTGCGCGACTGCGTCGCCGGCTACGGCCGGCGGCTCGCCGCAGGCAGCAGCGAGTTCACCCTGATCGGCCCGGACGGCTTCCGCCCGGCGGCCGACGCCATCTGACGCCCACCGCTCGGCCGCTCCGAGCCGTACGAACCGAACGCTCGCACCGCACGCGGGGAAGGACACCACGATCATGGCTGGCAACCGGGGCAATCTGCTCCCGATCTATGTACTCGCCGACGAATCGCTGTCGATGGAGGACGTCATCGGCGACCTGAACGACGGACTGCGGTCCCTGCACCGGGAGTTGCTGGGCGAACCGATGGCCGCGGCCAAGGTGCGCTTCTCGGTGCTCGGCTTCTCCGACGACGTCCAGGAGCGGGTCCGGCTGGTGGACCTGCGGGCCGCGGGGGAGTTCCCGCTGCTGCGCACCCGCGGGATGACCAGCTACCAGGCGGCGTTCGAGGACCTGCTGTCCCGCATTCCGCGCGATGTCGCGGAGTTGAAGCGCGAGGGCTACCAGGTGCACCGGCCCGCGGTCTTCTTCCTCAGCGACGGCGCGCCCAACACCGGCGAGGACTGGGAGGCGGTGCACCGCAGGCTCACCGACAAGAGCGTGACGCCGGTCGCGCCCAATGTGATCGCCTGCGGCATCGGGCAGGCCGACGCGAGGATCATCTCGCAGGTCGCCACGAAGCCGGAGTTCGGCTTCGTGGCCAACAAGGGGGTGGACCTGGGGC
This sequence comes from Streptomyces sp. NBC_01477, assembly GCF_036227245.1. Classification (GTDB taxonomy): domain Bacteria; phylum Actinomycetota; class Actinomycetes; order Streptomycetales; family Streptomycetaceae; genus Actinacidiphila. The sequence goes on along the minus strand of NZ_CP109445.1, from coordinate 4,305,075 downwards.
AGGCCATCTCCAAGTTCTGCAGCGCGCTCACCACCAGCGTGATCTCCTCGGGCCAGTCCCTCGGGTCCGCCGAGCCGCAGCTCGTCGTGGACCGGCCGGAAGGCTTCACCGTCGCAATCGACCTGATCTGAGATGGACCTTCCCTTCCGGCGCAAGCCGCCGCAGCCCGGGTCCGAACGGCAACCGGGGTACGAGCCGGGCCAGGGGCAGCCGCCGCCGGTCCACCCGCCAGCGCCCGCGCCGCAGTTGCGCGGGCCGCGCCCGTACCCGCCCCCGCAGCAGCGGCAGCCGGCGCCCGCCCCGCCGCAGGGCCGCCGCGACCAACCGCCGTACGACCAGCAGCCGCCGTACGACCCCCAGGCGCCCTACGACCAGGAGGCGCCCTACGGGCAGCAGCCGTACGACCAGTGGTCCTACGGCTCCGCGCCCGTACCGCCGGCCGCGGCCCCGCCGCCCCGGGAGCGGGGCGGGCTGCGGGAGCGGTGGCGGCCCCTCACGCCCGACAACCTGCCCGTGGCCGACTTCGAACCGGCCCCGCCGACCGGCCTGTCCTACCGCCCCGACACGGTGTGCGACGGGTGGTCGACGCCCGACCTGCACCTGCGGCTGGCCTCCGTGCGCGGCTATCTGCACCGCTACAACGGCCGGCCGCGCGAGGACGACGTGGCCGCCGCCTTCGAACCCGGCTCCGGCGCGGTCGTCTTCGCGGTCGCCGACGGCGTCTCCAGCGCCCGGCAGCCGCATGTCGGCGCGCAGGTGGCGTGCCGCAGCGCGGTGGACGAACTGCTCGCCCAGATCCGGGCCGGCGGGCCGCTCCGGATCGACTGGGAGCGGCTGCTGACCACCGTGCACTGGCAGTTGATCGAGCAGGCCCGCCGTATCCTGCGCGATCCCGACGCCGGGGTCACCGCCACCGCAGAACTCCTCGGCACCACCCTGGTCGCCGGCATCGCCACGCCGACCGCGGACGGTGTGGAGATCGCCGTGGTGTCGGTCGGCGACTCGGGGGTCTGGCAGATCAAGGACGACCGGGTCCGGCGGCTGGCCGGCGGCAAGGACGCGCAGGACGGCGGCCTGGTGTCCTCGGCCGTCGACCCGCTGCCGCGGCTGCCGCCCGGCCTCCGTGCGCAGACCTTCTACCTCGACCCGGGCACGGTGGTGCTGATCGGCACCGACGGCTTCGGCGACCCGGTCGGCGACATCCCGCAGCCGGGCGGCGCGGCCTCCTCCGCGGGCGGCTCCGGGCGGCCCGACGGTGAGATCCCGCCGCTGTTCGTGCGCGAACTGCGCACGCCGATACCGCCGTTGGGCTTCGCGCACCTGCTGGACTTCTCCCGCGAGACCTTCGACGACGACCGTACGCTGCTGGCACTGTGGCCGCGGACCGGCGCCGGGCGTACGGGCGGCAACCGGCCCGGCGCGCAACCCGGGACCCGCCCCGGTCCCGGTCCCGGCCCCGGCGGGGCCGCTGGCGGCGGACCGTCCGCGACGGGGTGGTCCCGATGACCGTACTGAGCTTCCGGACCAGCCAACTCGGTCTCTACCAGAGCCACTTCCTCGCCAAGGGCGGCCAGGGCAAGGTCTACACGGTCCCGAACGCGCCGCCGGGCCTGGCCGGGAGCTTCGTCTACAAGGAGTACCTGCCCGCCGTCCCGGTCGACGCGGACGCGCTGGAGTCGGTGGTGGGCTTCCTCGACACCCTCGGTCCCGGCGAGCGCACCTTCCTCGACGGCCGGTCGGCCTGGCCGGTGGCCCTGGTGGCGGACGGCGGCCGGCCGCTGGGCTTCCTGATGCGGCAGGTGCCCGACGAATTCCGGATCGCCGTCGGGAACCAGATCCGCACCCAGGGCATGGAGTTCCTGCTCAACGACGACGCCTACCTGCGGTCCATCGGCATCCACCTGGACAACCGGCTGCGGCTCCAGCTGCTCAGGGACCTGGCCCAGATCACCGCGCTCCTGCACCGCGAGCAGGCCGCGATCGGCGATCTGTCGCCCAAGAACGTGCTGTTCACGCTGGACGGCACCCCGCGCTGCCTGCTGATCGACTGCGACTCGATGCGGGTGCACGGCCGGTCGGCGGTGGAACCGGTGGACACCCCCGACTGGGAGGTGCCCGCGGGCGAGAGCAAGGCGACACCGTACTCCGACGGCTACAAGTTCGGCCTGATCGCGGCCCGGCTCTTCGACGGCGACCAGTCCCGGGTGGACTACCGGGCACTCGGCGCCGTCTCCCCCGACCTGGCCGCGCTGGCCCGGCGGAGCGTGGAGTCCGCGCCCGCCGGCCGTCCGGATCTGGTCAGCTGGTTCGGGCCGCTCGACGCCGCGCTGGCCGTGACGCCGTCCGCCCCGGTACCGTCCCCGGTTCCGGCGGCCCCGCCGCAGCCGCAGTTCCAGCCGCCGCCCGCGCCCCCGGCCCGGCGCAGTCCCGTCGGCTGGGTGGTGGCCGCCTCGGTGGCCCTGGTGCTGCTGTTCGCCGGCATCGGCAAGCTGGCGTCGAGCGGCGGCACCTCGGCCGAGGTGCCGGCCTCGACCAGCACCACGCTCCCGTACGAGGCCCCGGCCGACCCGACCACCGAGCCGACCACCGACGAGCCGACCACCGAGCCGACCACCGACGACGGCGCGGTGGATGTCGACACCGCGCAGGTCGACGGCGACCCCGGGGCCGACGAGGTCGCCGCGATGTTCGGCGCCTTCTACGGCGCGATCAACGCCCGGGACTACGACACCGCGCTGTCGTACTACGACCCGGCGACCAAGGCCGTCGACGTGCACTCCACGACCGAGCGGGCGAGGTGGAAGAAAGTCATGGCCACCACCCAGGAGTCCGGGGTCACCCTCACCGCGCTGACCGACACCGACCAGTACACGGAGGCGACGGTCGTCTTCAGCAGCCATCAGGACGCCGGTTACGGACCGGCCTCCGATCCCGGCCAGACCTGCACGGACTGGACGGTCACCTACTGGCTGACCCACAACGGCGGCCACTACCGCATCTTCAAGGCCCCGTCCAAGGGGGTGAGCTTCAGCGCGTGTTGAGGCCGGGAAGGGATTCAGCCGCCCTGGGCGAGGGACTTGAGCCGGTCCGCCTGGAGCAGGTGCAGCGATTTGCGGCCGGTGGCCACCAGCCCCTGCGCGCGCCACTGTTCGAGCACCCGGCTGACCGTGCGGCGGGAGCTGAGCAGCAGCCCGGCGAGGTCGTCCTGCGACAGCGGGAGCCCGATGCTCACCGCCCCGGCGCCGCGCGCGGGCTCACCGCACCGGTCGGCGAGGTCGAGCAGCAGCGCCGCGAGCCGTACCGACACCGGCTCGGTGAAGCCGGCCCGCTGCCGGTCGGCCTCCTGGAGCCGTCGCGAAAGCGTCTGCTCCACCGCCCGGTTGACCGCGGGGTGGCCCCGGGCGAAGTGCTGGAAGCGTGCCGCGGTGAGCCGTAGCACGACGACGTCGGTGGCCGCGTAGAGCGAGGCGCTGCGCCGCCGCCCGTCCAGCCCGGCCTGCTCGCCCAGCAGGTCACCCGGCCCGCGCAGCGCCAGCAGCGCCCGGTAGCCGCCCGCCGAGTGCGAGACGACCTTGACCCAGCCGCGCAGCACCACCAGCAGGTAGTCCGAGGAGTCCCCCTGCGCGAACATCTGGGTGTCCGCCGCCACTTCCGTCTGCGCCCCGAGCCCGGCCAGCGCCTCCCGGTCCGCGACCTCAAGCGAGGACCAGAAGGTGACGACCATGCCCGACGCTCCGACGCCCACCCGGCGACTATACGTTTCCGCCCCGCGCCGCTGCCGGGCTCTCGGCCGACTTCCCCTCGCCCCGGTCCGGCAGCCGCAGTCCCGCCACGAGGAGTCCGACGAGCCGGCGGGCGTCGTAGCCGGGATCGCTGTCGGCGCCGATGCAGAGATTGCCGACGCCGCGCATGAGGTCGACGGCGGCGAGGCCGGAGCGGATCTCGCCGGCCGCGGCGGCGGCGTCGAGCAGCTGGGCGCACACGGGCACGAGCCGGTCGAGGAAGTAGGCGTGCAGCGTGTCGAAGCCGGCGTCGTCGGACCGCAGGACGCCGGCCAGGCCGTGCTTGGTGACCAGGAAGTCGACGAAGAGGTCGATCCAGCTCCCCAGCGCGTCATACGCGGTCGCGTGGGTGGCCAGCAGGGTCGGACCCGCCTCGGCGCAGGCTTCGACCTGGTGCCGGTAGACGGCGATGATCAGGTCCGCCCGGGTCGGGAAGTGCCGGTAGATCGTGCCTGTCCCGACACCGGCCTCGGCCGCGATGTCGCGTACCGGCGCCTCCACGCCCGAGGCGATGAAGACCGCGGCGGCCGCGTCGAGCAGGGCCGCCGCATTGCGCCGGGCGTCCGCCCGCCGGGGCCGGTCCGTACGCCTCGCACCCGCGTCGCCGTCGTTCACCGCGCTGCTCCCTCCGTGGTCCGGTTGCCAAACGGAACCGTGTTCCGTATGGTTAGTGGAACGAGGTTCCGCTTGCATCGATGATGCCAGAGCGGTGGCCGGCGGCCAAGCCGAGCCGTACCACCACGCCTCGCCCGCACGGAGGAGACACGCTCATGCAGTACCGCACCTTGGGCCGCACCGGTGTCCAGGTCAGCTCGCTCGCGCTCGGCGCGATGAATTTCGGCAGGATCGGACGCACCACCCAGGACGAGGCCACCGCCATCGTGGACGCCGCCCTCGGGGCCGGCATCAACCTCATCGACACCGCCGACTGGTACAGCGGCGGTGAGTCGGAGGAGATGGTCGGCAAGGCGATCGCCGGGCGCCGCGACGACATCGTGCTGGCCACAAAGGCGAACATGCCGATGGGCGACGAGCGCAACCACCGGGGCAGCTCGCGCCGCTGGCTGGTCACCGAGCTGGACAACAGCCTGCGCCGCCTCGGCGTCGACCACGTCGACCTCTACCAGATCCACCGCTGGGACCCGAGCACCGGCGACGAGGAGACGCTGTCGGCGCTGACCGACCTCCAGCGCGCCGGGAAGATCCGCTACTTCGGCTCCTCGACCTTCCCCGCCTACCGCATCGTGCAGGCGCAGTGGGCCGCCCGGGAGCACCACCTGGGCCGCTACGTCACCGAGCAGCCCGGCTACTCGATCCTCCAGCGCGGCGTCGAGACCCACGTCCTGCCGGTGACCGAGCAGTACGGCCTCGGCGTGCTGGTGTGGAGCCCGCTGGCCTCGGGCTGGCTGTCGGGTGCGATCCGCGAGGGCCGGGACATCGCCACCAGCCGCTCGGCCGCCATGCCGGAGCGCTTCGACACCGCCGTCCCCACCAACCGGGCCAAGCTCGACGCGGTCGAGCGGCTGGCCGCCGTCGCCGACGACGCCGGCCTGACCCTGATCCAGCTCGCGCTCGGCTTCGTGACCGCGCACCCCGCCGTGACGGCCGCGATCATCGGCCCGCGCACCCTTGAGCACCTGCACGCGCAACTCGCCGCCGCCGACACCGTGCTTCCCGCCGACGTGCTCGACGCCGTCGACGCGATCGTCGCCCCCGGCACCGACCTCGCACCGCAGGAGAAGTTCGACACCCCGCCCGCCCTGCTCGACGCCTCGCTGCGCCGCCGCTGACCGCCGGCGGCCGGCCCTCCGGCCGGCCGTATGCCGGTGCTGCCCCCGCATATCGCGGGGCCGTGCCCGTACGGCACACTCTCCTCAGACAGCACGCCGATTCGAGGGGGGAAATCTCATGATCATATTCGGTACTCGGGGCTATCTCTACACATTGGCCATGATCACGCTGGTCTGCGGGCGCTGCGGCAATCCCGCCGCGCACACGCTCAAGAAGCGGGTCACCAAATTCACCCTGTTCTTCGTGCCGCTTTTCCCGATCAGCACGAAATACGTCACCCAGTGCACCTTCTGCGGTGCCGCGCAGCAGCTGTCGAAGGAGCAGGCCGAGCAGCTCCAGGTGCAGGCCGGGCCGCAGGGCCAGCCGCAGCAGGGCTACGGACAGCCCGCCGCTCAGCCCTCGGGCCACGACCACCAGCGCCCGACGGCCTGACCCGGTCCACCGGAGAATCGGCGCGCCGCCCGGCCGACCCGACGCGGGCACCCGCGTCGCGGGTGCCCGCGTCTCTTACGGTCCCCTTGCGATCCGGTGTCCGCCACGATGCGCGGGGGCGGTCCGCCGGGCAGACTCGGTTACGGTCGCCCGGGGGCAGGAGGTGGTTTGCGTGAGCGGCAGTCCGCTGCTGGCCGTGCACGGCGTCTCCAAACGGTTCGGCGCGGTGCAGGCGCTGCGCGACGTCGACCTCGTGATCCACGAGGGCGAGGCCGTCGGGCTGGTCGGCAGCAACGGGGCGGGCAAGTCCACGCTGGTCAAGGTCATCGCGGGGGTGACCACGGCGGACGCCGGCGTGGTCGAGTGGCGCGGGCGCCGGGTCGATCTGCGACGGCCGCAGGACGCCCTGAGACTGGGCATCGCCACCGTCCACCAGGACCTGTCGCTGTGCGACAACCTCGACACCGTCGAGAACCTCTACCTCGGCCGTGAGCTGCGCACCCTGGGCGTGCTCAACGCGATCAAGATGGAAAAGCGCGCCCGCAATCTGCTGGACGCGCTGTCGGTGCCCATCCCGAGCCTGCGCACCCCGGTCGCGTCGCTGTCCGGCGCCCAGCGGCAGGGCGTCGCCATCGCCCGGGCGCTGATCGGCGAGCCCGAGCTGATCATCCTCGACGAGCCGACCGCCGCGCTCGGCCCGAGCCAGGTCGCCCGCGTGCTGGAACTGGTGCAGCGGCTGCGCGACCAGCACCTGGGGGTGCTGCTGGTCAGCCCCGAGGTGGACGAGGTGCGGGCGGTCGCGGACCGGATGGCGGTACTGCGGGTCGGCCGCAACACCGGCGTGTTCGACACCAAATACACCACTCAGGAGCAGATCGACGCGGCCGTCACCGGCAATACGGCGATGGCGGTCAATCTCCAGCAGAGCCTGCTGCCGCACGGCCCGCCCGAGCAGGACGCGCTGGATGTCGCCTTCCGCTACATGCCCGCGCAGGCGGGCGTCGGCGGCGACTGGTTCGACGTCATCCCGCTGCCCGGCGCCCGGGTCGCGGTGGTGGTCGGCGACGTCGTCGGGCACGGCATGCACGCGGCGGCCACCATGGGCCGGCTGCGGACCGCCGTCGTCAACTTCTCGATGCTGGACCTGCCGCCCGACGAGCTGCTGGCGCACCTGGACGACCTGGTCGGCCGGATCGACAAGGACGAGGCCGCGCCGGGCGGCGGACCTCCCGGCGGCGGCGCCCCGATCACCGGCGCGACCTGCCTGTACGCGATCTACGACCCGGTCACCGGCTGCTGCCAGCTGGCCAGGGCGGGGCACCTGCCGCCCGCACTGGTCGGCCCGGACGGCACGGTCGAGCTGCTGGACGTGCCCGCCGGGCCGCCGCTGGGCCTGGGCGGGATGCTCTTCGAGGCGGTCGAGCACCGGTTGGCCGAAGGAAGCCGGCTGGTCCTCTACACCGACGGCCTGGTCGAGGACCGCTCCCGGGACATCGACATCGGCCTGGACATGCTGCGCTCCGCGCTGGGCGGACCACCGGGCCGTACGGTCGAGGAGACCTGTGACGCGGTCATCGCGGCGATGATGCCCGCCGAGCCCAAGGACGACATCGCGCTGCTGATCGCCGAGACCCGCGTGGTGGCCGCCGACCGTATCGCCCGCTGGGAGGTGCCCACCGACCCGGCGGCGGTGGCCACCGTGCGCAACGGGGCCAGCGACCAGCTGACCGCGTGGGGCCTGGACGACCTGGCGTTCACCACCGAACTCATCCTCAGCGAGCTGATCACCAACGCGATCCGCTACACCACCGGGCCGATCGACGTACGCATGCTGCTGGACCGCACCCTGATCTGCGAGGTCGCCGACACCAGCAGCACCTCCCCGCATCTGCGGTACGCGGCCACCACCGACGAGGGCGGGCGCGGGCTGTTCCTGGTGGCGCAGCTCGCCGAGCGCTGGGGGACCCGCTACACCAAGGCCGGGAAGATCATCTGGGTGGAGCAGCGCCTCCCCGGCACGCCCCTGTGACGCGGTACCCCTGTCAGACGTCCAGATTGGTGTTCGCCGCGCGGGCCGCGTCCGCCAGGTCGGGGAATTCCACGACCTCGACGCCGGCCGCCTCCAGGAGTTCCACGCCCTGGCAGTCGGCGACGAAGAGGGCCGGTTCGCGCCAGGCGATGACCACCCGGGGGATGCCGCTGCGCAGGATGAGCTGGGCGCAGGGGTGCGGGTGGGAGCGGCGCTCCGAGCAGGGTTCGAGCGAGCTGTAGATGGTGGCGCCCGCCAGCCGGGCGTCGTCCGGCGCCAGTTTGGCCAGCGCGGACTGCTCGGCGTGCACATGGGGGTCGCCGCCCTCGCGGCTGTGGCCGTTGCTGATCTCGGCGCCGTCCGCCCCGACGATGACCGCCCCGACGCTGAAGGCCCCGGCGGCGGGCGGGCACAGCGCCGCCAGGTCGATCGCCCGGGCCAACCACCTGCGGTCGGCTGCCTCCTGTGCGCTCACGCGCTCACCTCCGCTGTGTGGGACGGGGACTCGGGCCGCGGCTTGGGCGCGTACCGTAGCAGGACCACGTCGCCGACGGTACGGGTCCCGATCAGGGTCAGCCGCCGGGTCGGGCCGCCGGGGTAGTCGGCGGCGCCGAGGAAGCGGGGCGCGCCGGGCTGCCCGACGAGCACCGGCGCCACGGCCACCTGCACCTCGTCGGCGAGGCCCCGGGCGAGGAACTGCGTGTGGATGCTGCCGCCGCCCTCCACCATGAGCTGCCGCACTCCGCGCCGCGCCAGGTCGTCGAGCAGCGCGCCGAAGTCGACGGCGGGGCCGGTGCCGACGACGTCCGCGAGGCCGTCGAGTGTGCCGCGCAGGCCCGGCGCGGCGGCGTCCGTGGTGTAGACGACCTTCTCGCCGCCGTGGTGCCAGAACTTCAGGTCCGCCGCGAGCCCGCCGCTGCCCGTCACGGTGACCTTGAGCGGATACGCCGGCCGGCCCGCGGCCACCCGCGCCGCCCGCCGGTCCGCGCTGTTCACCAGCAGCCGCGGATTGTCGCGGCGCAGGGTGTTCCCGCCGACCAGGATCGCGTCGGACTCGGCCCGCACCTGGTCGACCCGGTCGAAGTCCTCGGCGTTGGACAGCAGCAGCCGCTCCGGCGAGGTGTCGTCGATGTAGCCGTCGATGGATGTGGCGACGCTGAGCAGTACGTAAGGGCGCTCGGCCATGTGTCCCTGTGCCCGTCCTCTCCGTGACTCTTCTTCGACCTCTCCGTGACCGCCCGGACCGCGGGGGACCCGGCCCGGTACCGCGGTCCCCCCGGCGATCGTAGGACAACCGGATCGTCGCGGTACCGGGTGACGCGCTGCCCGCCCTCGTGCGGCGGGAACCGCGGAACGTGGTCCTTAGCCGGACCTTTAACCGCCGGGCGGTGACATCTGCCGCCTTGTCCCCGTTACTTGTAGACCTTGCCCGGCTGCGGAGTGCCGGGCGCCAGAAGCTGCTTGACGGTGACGAAGGTGTAACCGCGGCCCTGGAGCGTGGAGATGATGCCGGGCACGGCCGCGATGGTGCCGTTGTAGCCGGCGTCGGTGGGGTCGACCAGGTCGTGCAGCAGGATGATGCCGTCCCGTTTCGTGTGCTTCTCGATCCGCTGGGCGATCAGTGCGGAGTCGGTGGTCCGGTAGTCGGCGCCGTCCGTGCTCCACACCACCTCCGACATGCCGAGGTCCTTGGCGATCGCGGTGACCGTGCCGCTGGTACGGCCCTGCGGCGGGCGCAGCAGCGTCGGCCGGACGCCGATCACCTTCTCGACCGCGTCCCGGCCCTCGGTGATCTCCTTGCGGACCTCGTCCTTGCTGATCCGGGTGAGGATCTGGTGCGACCAGGTCAGCGTCTCGACCTCGTCGCCCTGCGCGGCCATCGCCCGGACCATCTCCGGGTGCTCCATCACGTGGTTCTTGCCGAGCGTGAAGAAGGTCGCGTGGATGTGGTACTCGGCCAGGATGTCCAGGATCTGCGGAGTGCGCACGCTCGGCCCCGCGTCGAAGGTCAGCGCCACGCACCTGAGCTTGCGGCAGTCGACCTCGCTCCCGTCTGAGCCGACCGCGAACGCCGCGGCGCCGCCCGCCGACGCGTGGTCGCGGGCCTTCGCCGGGGCCGTCGCGTCGTAGCCGTTGCACCCGGTCAGGCCGACGGCGACGGCCGCCGTGGTCAGCAGCGCGGCCAGCGTACGGACGCGGTGCGCGGTGGTGGTGCTCCGCATACGGGAGTGCCCTCTCCTCGTGGTGGATCGCCCGCTCGGGCGGATCGCGAGGAACTATACATATCGCGTATAGCTGGACCGCGGCAGGGTGTTCCCGCGTCGGCGCCGCCGCTCAGGCCGCGTTCAGCTCCGCGACGGCGTCCGGCGGGAGGACCAGGTCGGCGGCGGCGATGTTCTCCCGCAGGTGCGCCACCGACGACGTGCCGGGGATCAGCACGATCGCGGGGGACCGCTGGAGCAGCCAGGCCAGCGCGGTCTGCTGCGGGGTCGCGCCGATCCGGGCGGCGACCGCGTCCAGGGTCGCCGACTGGAGCGGGGTGAAGCCGCCCAGCGGGAAGAACGCGGCATAGGCGATGCCCTCGGCGGCGCACCGGTCGAGCAGCGCGTCGTCCGCGCGGTGGGCGATGTTGTAGAGGTTCTGAATGGTCACCACCGGGGCGATGGCCTGCGCCTCCGTGAGCTGCTCCGCCGTGACGTTGCTCAGCCCCAGGTGCCGGATCAGCCCCTGCTCCCGCAGCTCGGCGAGCACGCCGAACTCCTCGGACAGCGGTCCGCCGGTCGGCCCCTCGACCCCGCCGAGCCGCAGGTTGACCACGTCGAGCGCGTCCAGGCCGAGACGCTGCAAGTTGTCCTTGACCTGCTGCCTGAGCGACTCCGGCTCCAGCGACGGATTCCACGACCCGTCCGCACCGCGCCGGGCGCCGACCTTGGTGACGATGTGCAGGTCCTCGGGGTACGGGTGCAGCGCCTCCTTGATCAGCTCGTTGACGACGGCCGGCCCGTAGAAGTCGCTGGTGTCGATGTGCGTGACGCCGAGTTCGACGGCCGTACGCAGGACCGCGACGGCCTCGTCCCGGTCCTTCGGCGGCCCGAACACGTTCGGGCCGGCCAGTTGCATGGCGCCGTACCCCATACGGCCGATGGTCAGCCCGGGTGCGAGTGTCGTGACCCCGCCGGAAATGCTGCCGGTCATGTGATGCCGCCTCTCCTGAGCCCCGGGCTCCTCCCGGGGCACACCCTCCACCTTCTCCCCTCCCGGCCCGGCGAGGCAGTACCCCGCTGATCCTGGGAGTGGCAGAACCAGGCTCACGGCGGTGCGCCGCGGAGGGGGGTCTCCCCCGCCGCCCTGCCCCGCGGGGGCCGGTGCGACCAGCGGGGATGGGGCGGGGGCGGCGGGGGACGCGGACTTGCCCGGGTGCGGGGATCGGTGCGAACGTGGGCGGCGGGAAACGGGTCACACGGGAGGTCTCATGGCGGCGGACCGCGGTCAACGGGCGCCCCGGGGGCGGGCGTTGGTGATCGGCGGGAGCCTCACCGGGATGCTCGCCGCGGCGGCGCTGTCGGAGACGATGGCGGAGGTGACCGTCGTCGAGCGGCACGAGCTGCCCGCCGGGCCGCTGCCGCGGCAGGGCGTACCGCAGGCGCGGCACGCGCACCTGCTGTGGTCGGGCGGCGCGCGGGCGGTCGAGGCGCTGGTGCCGGGGGCGACCGAGCGGCTGCTCGCGTCCGGCGCCCGGCACATCGCCGTACCGTCCGACCTGGTCGTGCTGACCTCGGGCGGCTGGCTCACCCGCTTCCCCGAGCAGCAGCACTTCCTGTCGTGCACGCGGGACCTGCTCGACTGGGTGGTACGCGACCTGGTCGTCCGAAAGGCACGGGTCCGCACGCTGCCGGGACGCCCCGCGCTGGGGCTGCGCGGCACCGCGACGCAGGTCACCGGGGTGCTGGTGCGCAACGGCGGGCGCGAGGAGACGCTGGAGGCCGACCTCGTGGTCGACGCGAGCGGGCGGTCCTCCTCCATGCCGCGCTGGCTGGACCGGCTCGGGCTGCCCTCCGTGAAGACCGACGTCGTGGACTCCGGGCTCGGTTACGCCAGCCGGCTCTTCCAGGCCCCGCCCGGCACCGCCGGCTTCCCGGCCGTCAATGTGCAGGCCGACCCGCGGCAGCCCGTGCCGGGGCTCAACGGCACGATCCTGCCCGTCGAGGACGGGCGCTGGCTGGTGACGCTGTCCGGCACCCGCGGCGGCCAGCCCACCGCGGACCCGGCCGACTTCGAGACCTTCGCCCGCAGCCTGCGCCACCCCGTCATCGGCGACCTGATCTCCCGGGCCACCCCGCTCACCGACGTGACCGTCTCCCACAGCACCGCCAACCGGCGCCGCCGCTACGAGCGCATGCGGGTATGGCCGGAGGGGCTGGTCGTGCTCGGCGACGCCCTGGCCACGTACAACCCGCTGTACGGGCACGGCATGTCGGTCGCCGCCCAGCACGCGCTGGCGCTGCGCGAGCAGACCGCGCGGCAGCCGGGTCCTGGCCTGGCCCGCCGGGTGCAGCGGGCCGCCGCCCGGGCCACCGACGCCGCCTGGGCGCTGGCCGGCAGCCAGGACCTGCGCTACCCGGGGGCCGAGGGCCCGAGCACCGGGCCGATCGGCGCCCTCCTGACCGGCTACACCGACCTGCTCATGCACACCGCCACCCACCGCCGCGCCGCCGCCCGCGCGCTGCTGGACGTCCTGAGCCTGTCGGCGGGGCAGGCCGCGGTGCTGCGGCCCGACGTGCTGGCCACCGTCCTCAACCCCCTGCACCCGGACCCGTTGCGGGACCCGCCTTTCACCGAGGCGGAGCGGGCCCTGATGATCGGCATGTTCACCGACCGCTGAGCGCGGTCGCGGCCCGCCCGCGCAAAGGGTCCGCGGAGCGTCAGCCCGGCGGCGGTCTCACGCCCGCGGCGGTCTTCAGCTTGGCCGGCCAGGGGCTGCCTGCGCGGGCGCAGACGTCCTGTCCCGAGCTACCGGCCACCGGGGCGCCGCCGACCGACACGGTGACCCGGCCGGGTCCGGCGTCCGGATCGGCGGCGAGGCGGGCCGCGCGTACGGTGCAGACGACCTGGTCGACGGCGGTCGCGGAGAGGCGCGGGGCCGGGGCCCGCAGGTCCACGGTCACGGTGTCGCCGTCGGTGCTCACGGTCGCACTGGCCGACGTCGGAAGTTCGCTGGCCAGACCCATGACCTTCTGCTCCACGGGGTCCAGCCCTTCGAGCAGCAGGCGGACGGCGTTGCCGCTGTCGACCGGCGCGGCGGTCCTGCGCTGGAAGGTGACCAGTGTGCCGTCCACGGCCCGGACGTAGTAGAGGATCACCGTGGGCTGCACGCCGACGCCCGGCTCACCCGCCTCCACCACCCCCGTGGTGGGGATGCCGCAGCCGGTGAGCAGCGGCCCGGCCGCCAGAGCGAGACCCACCGCCAGGGCGGCGCGGGCCTTCACCCGTCCCGTCACGGCCAGGGCGGCGCGGACCTTGGGACGTCCTGTCACCGCCAGCGCGGCGCGGGCTCTCACGCGTCCCGCCGCAGGGGGAGGGCGACGGTGAAGACGGCGCCGCCGTGCGGACGGTTCGCGGCGGTGATCGTGCCCCCGTGCAGATGGACGTTCTCCGCCGTGATGGACAGGCCCAGGCCGCTGCCCTCGGTCCTGGTGCGCGAGGTGTCGGACTTGTAGAAGCGGTCGAAGACGTGCGGCATCACGTCGTCGGGGATGCCGGGGCCGCTGTCCATGACCTCGATGACGGCCCGCGACGCCGCGCCCGGCTGCTCCTCCACCGACATCGCCAGCTCCACCGGCAGGCCGCCGTGCCGCAGGGCGTTGCCCGCCAGGTTGGCCACGATCACGTCCAGCCGGCGCGGGTCCACCCGGCCGCGGACCGCGTCGGGCGGCGGCAGCCGGGTGGATATCGTGCCCTGCCAGCCGCGGGAGGCCAGCGAACGGCGGACCGACTCGGCGAGGTCGACCTCGTCCAGGTGCAGGTCGGCCGCGCCGGCGTCGAAGCGGGAGATCTCCATCAGGTCGTCCACGAGACGGGCGAGTTTCACGGTCTCCTCGCTGATCAGCCGGACGGCGGTCGCGGTGTCGGGGTCGAGGTGCGCCGCGTCCTCGTCGAGGACGTCGGTGACGGCGGCCATCGCGGCCAGCGGGGTGCGCAGCTCGTGCGAGACGTCGGCGGCGAAGCGCCGCGCCCGGGCCTCCATCCGGCGCAGCTCGGCGACCGACTCCTCCAGCGCCGCCGCGGTGTCGTTGAAGGTGTGCGAGAGGTCGGCCAGCTCGTCGGAGCCGTGGACGGCCAGCCGCGTCTCCAGGTGGCCCTCGGCGATCCGCCGGGTGGCCCGGCGCAGGGCGCGTACCGGGCGCAGCACCCCGCGGGCGGCGAGCAGCGCCAGCAGCACCGCCACCACCAGCGCCGGTACGGTCGCCCGCTCGACGGCGGCGACCAGCGCGTCGACGTACCCCTGCTCGCTGTCCAGCGGCACGGTCAGGTACACCGCGATCCCGGAGGGCTCCGAGGGTGAGACGAGCGTGGTGTTGGCGAACCGGACCGGGATGCCGACGACGAGGGCGGGGCCGTGGCCGGTCGCCACCCGCTGGAAGACGGTGGCCGCCCGGGTGCGTACCGACTCGCGCATCGCGGGGCTCAGTTCCGCGAAGAGGTCGTTCGGCCGGGAGGTCGCGCTCATCTCGCCGTAGGTGACCAGGACGCGCCAGTTCGCGGTGCGCTGCGTGTGCGCCACCTCGGTCGCGAAGTCCTGGAGGTCGGACTGCTCCGGCGGGAATTCGAAGCCGGGTGCGAGGCTGTCGATACCGTCCCTGAACTGCGTGATCACCGTGTCCTGGCCCTGCTGGAGCAGGTCGGTGCGGGCGGCCCTGAAGGTCAGCGCGCCGGTGGTCACGGTCGCGACGACGGCGACCAGCGCGAAGGCCACCACCAGCCGCATCCGCAGCCCGCCGCGTATCAGCGGCCCGAGCTTCACCGGGACGCCGGGCGCGCCGGATCGGTCGACCGCCGGAACTGGTACCCGAAGCCGCGCACGGTCTGGATGAAGCGCGGCTGCCCCGGCGGCTCGCCCAGCTTGGTGCGCAGCCGCTTCACACAGGCGTCCACCAGCCGCGAGTCACCGTGGTAGCTGTGCTCCCAGACCGCTTCGAGCAGCTGCTGCCGGCTGAAGACCCGGCCGGGCGAGGCGGACAGGAGCAGCAGCAGCCGCAGTTCGGACGGCGCCAGCGGCACCGGTACGCCCTCCAGCGCCACGGTCAGACCGGCCCGGTCGATGCTGAGGTCGCCGTGCGTCTCGGTCTGCGGCATCCCGTCGGCGCCGACGGGGCCGCCGACCCGGCGCAGCACGGCCCGTATCCGGGCGTCGAGCACCCGGGCCTGCACCGGCTTGACGACGTAGTCGTCCGCGCCGGCCTCAAGGCCGACGACGATGTCGATGTCGTCGCCCCTGGCGGTCGCCATGATGATCGGCACCTGGTTGTCGGCCCGGATGCGGCGGCACACGTCGAGCCCCGTCATCCCGGGCAGCATCAGGTCGAGCACCACCACGTCGGGCCGGAAGGACCGCAGCCGCTCCATCCCGTCCTCGCCGGTGGCCACCGCGGCGACGTCGTGGCCCTGCCGGCGCAGCGCCAGGCTGACGCCCTCGCGGACCGCGCGGTCGTCCTCGATGAGCAGCAGTCGTGGCATGACCTCAGTATCCGTAACCGGGGCCGCGACCCGGGGAATTGTTACGGGACGATCACATAAACCCGGCCGACAGCGCTTTCCGTCACTTGACGAAGGTCGACCAGTCCGGCGATTCGGCCGGGTCCAGGGTCCGCAGCTTCGCCAGGACGGCCGGGTCCTGGACGTCGAGCCAGTCGCTCAGCTCCTTGAACGACACGCACTGCACCCCGGTGCGGCGGCAGACGTCCTTCACGACGTCCTCGACCGCCTGCATGTAGATGCCGCCGTTCCAGGTCTCGAAGTGGTTGCCGATGAAGAGCGGCGCGCGGCTGCCGTTGTAGACCCGCTCGAATCCGTTGAGGTAGCCCTGCCGCGCCTGCTTCTCCCAGCCGGGGTACTTCGCCGGGTCGCCCTCGGTGACATCGCCGCCCGACTGGTTGTAGAGGAAGTTGAAGTCCATCGACAGCACCTGGAAGTCCTTGCCGGGGTACGGCATCAGCTGGAGCGGGAAATTCCACACGCCGTCCTTCTTCGCCGGCCAGATCTGGAAGTCGCCCGGCGAGCTGGCGTCGTAGCGCCAGCCGTTCGCCTTCGCTGCGGCCAGCAGGTTCTGCTGCCCCTCAAGGCAGGGGGCGCGTCCGCCGGCGAGTTCCTCGGAGTAGTCGAAGGGCAGCGGCGGCAGGTCGGTGAAGCCGGTGTTGGTCTTCCAGTTCTCCACGAAGGAATAGGCCTGGGATATCTCGCTGTCCCAGTCCGCGGTGCTCCAGTTCCCGCCGCCGCCCGGGTCGGGCGCGCAGAAGTGCCCGTTGAAGTGGGTGCCGATCTCGTCGCCGTCCTCCCAGGCCTGCCGCAGCTGGTCCAGCGTCCACTTGATGTGCTCGTCGGTCGGGAAGTCGATGGCGGAGGCGCCCGGGGAGTGCCGGGGCGGCTTGTACAGGCTGCGCTTCCCGTTCGGCAGCAGGTAGATGCCGCTGAGGAAGAAGGTCATGTGGGCGTTGTTCTGCGCGGCCAGCTCGCGGAAGCGGGAGAAGAGGTGGTCGTCGTTCTCCAGGGCGCCGTCCCAGGAGAAGACCACGAACTGCGGCGGCTTCTCGCCCGGCTTGAGCTTGTGCGGGACGGGCTGGTGCGGCTGCGGCCCGGTGTCGGAGGTGGAGCCGTCGCCGATCACTCGCACCTTGCCGTCCCAGGCGGGCGGGCCGGAGTCCGCCGTCGGGGACTTCGCCGGCCGCGACAGGGCGGCCCGGTCCTGGCCGGGCGCGGTGCGGTCGCCATCGCCGCCGTCCCGCACGACCGCGACGGCCGTCACCGTACCGACCAGGCCGGCGCACAGCACACCGCAGAGCAGGACGGTACGCCGGCGGCTGCTGCTGGGACGGCCGCCGCCTTTGCGGCTGCCGCCGCCGCGAAGGGGAAGGAGTCGCTTCCGGGCAGGGCTCATGGCTCCGACCCTGCGATCCGCACGTGACGGCCGCTGGCCCAATGTGTCACAGAACCGCAACTGCCCATATTCCAGAGGCTGTTACACACCTGTCGCAGTCCCATCCCGGTCCCGCCGTATTTCGGCTCCTACGGTGGCGGCGGCCCGGGGCGCACAGCCCATGTCGAGACCGCCCAGAGGTGAGGATGGTGCCGCGCCGGCACGGGACAGAGCAGGCAGCGGGCGCCGCGGACACGGGCGGGTCGGCCGCGCGGGCGGCGCGTACGTCGGCCGCGGCGGTCCGCCGCGGCTGCGCCGCGGTGGTGCGCGCGGCGGCGGACCGGCGGGCGTGGCGGGCCGGGCTGCGCCGGCTGCGGCCGCACTACCCGCGCCCCGGCCGGCGCGGGCCGCGCCGCTGGGTGCCCTCGGCGCGGCAGACGCTGCTGGTCCTGTGCTGGGTGCTGCTGCTGCTCGCCGGCCTGATCGGCTACGGCTACCAGCGCACCCGGATACCGGCCGACCTCAACGCCTTCGCGACCCAGCAGGACAACGTCTACTACTGGGCCGACGGCACGGAGATGGCCAGGGTCGGCCCGGTCGACCGCCAGTCGATGCCGCTGGACCGCATCCCGTCGTCCGTGCAGTGGGCGGTGCTCGCGGCCGAGAACGCGTCCTTCTACTCCGACTCCGGCATCTCGGTCAAAGGCATCGCCCGGGCCGTGACCGACATGGCGACCGGCGGCGACACCCAGGGCGGCTCGACCATCACCCAGCAGTACGTGAAGAACGTCTACCTCAACCAGAACCAGACGCTGTCCCGCAAGCTCACCGAGATGTTCATCGCCGTCAAGCTGGACCGCAAGATCAGCAAGCAGGAGATCCTCGACGGCTACCTCAACACCAGCTGGTTCGGCCGCGGCGCCTACGGGGTGCAGCGCGCGGCCAAGGCGTACTACGGCAAGGACGTCTCGCAGCTGAACGCCAGTGAGGGGGCCTTCCTCGCCACCCTGCTCAAGGGCGCCGGGCTCTACGACCCCGCGGTCAGCCCCGCCAACCACGAGCGGGCGGTGCAGCGCTGGAACTGGGTGCTGGACCGGATGGTGAAGATCGGCCGGCTGCCGGCGGCGGAACGGGCCACCTACACCGTCTTCCCCGAGCCGAAGGCGCCGCCGCGGCCCGCCGGGCTGAGCGGCCAGACCGGCTATCTGGTGGACACCGCACGGGCGTACGTCTCCGCGCACAGCGGCATCTCCGACGCGGAATTCGACCGCGGCGGCTACCAGATCTACACCACCTTCGAACGCCCCCGGGTCGACGCGCTCAGCGCCGCGGTCACGCAGCAGCTCGGCGGCCTGCACCCGGCGGACCGCCCCGCCGACCGCGATGTCCGGGTCGGCGCCGCCTCGGTCGGCACCGACGGCCGCATCCTCGCCCTCTACGGCGGCCCCGACTACGTCACCCAGGGCTTCGATGACGCCAACATCGGGATCGTGCCGGTGGGTACGGCCTTCGCGCCCTTCGTCTACGCGGCCGGCCTGCGCGACGGCGTCCTGCTGACCCGCGACGCCCCCCGCGCCCCGATCACCCCCGACACCGTGTACGACGGCGACGACAAGGTCGCGGTCCAGACGCCCGAGGGGCCGTACTGGAGCCGGGACGGCAAGATCGTGCGGACCGTCAACGACGGCCACCACTCGTGGGGCCGGATCAGCCTGCAGAAGGCGGTGGCCTTCTCCGTCAACGGGCCGGTCGTCCAGCTCGGGATGGACGTCGGCCTCGACCGGGTGCGGCGCGCCTCGATCGACGCCGGGCTCCTCCCGGACAGCGGATTCGGCCCGCAGACCCCGGACTTCTCGCTCGGCACCGCCACCCCGAGCCCGATCCGGATGGCCGGCGCCTACGCCACCTTCGCCGCCGACGGCACCCACACCGCCCCCTACTCCGTGCTGCGCATCACCCGCGACGGCGAACGCCTGCCGCTGCAGTCCCCGGTCGTCACGCACCCGTTCACCCCCGCGGTCGCCGCCGACGTGAACGCGGCCCTGACCACCGCCCCCGACCGCGCCGGCACCGCGGGCACCGCGCCGGGCAACAAGTCGGCCTGGTACGTCGGTTACACCCACCAGGTGTCAACGTCCGTCGCCTTGTTCCGTATCGACCCGAAGACGCAGCAACTGGAGCCGCTGACCGGCATCACCGGCCACCGCCCGCACGAGAACACCGGCAGTACCTACCCGGCCGCGATCTGGAACCACTACGTGGCCGCGGCGTCCTGACGTCCGGCGCCCGGCCCGCTGCCGCCCGGGCTCAGCCCGCCCAGGTCGCCTTCCGGCGGAGTGCGGCGGCGGCCTGGCGTATCCAGGGCAGGGCGTCGTAGAGGGCCTGCCCCGGGCAGGTGGTCTCGTAGACGTCGCGGTGGCCGGAGATCGTGTTGAGGGTGACCGCGGTGCCCTTGGGGAAACGGCTGCCGTCGTTGCTGGAGACCAGCCGGACATGGCCGAGGGGATCGGCGGCCGGGTCGAGCTTCCAGGCGGCTATGGCGGCGATGGCCCGCAGCATCGCGCGCGGCACCTTCTGGCCCGCGTCGAAATTGCCCAGCGCGGCTATGCCGACGGTGTCGGTGTTGAAGCCCTCGGTGTGGGCGCCGCGCACATCGCGGTCGGTGCTGCCGCTGCGGCCCTCGTAGATGCCGCCGCAGCGGTCGACGACGAAGTTGTAGCCGAGGTCGTCCCAGCCCAGCGCGATGTGCCGCTGTTCGAGGGCGAGCAGCATCGCGGGGACGTCCTTCTTGCAGTCGTAGTCGTTGGGATTGTCCGTGTGGTGCACGAACACCGCCTTGACCGTGTGGTCGAAGACGAGACCCTCGCGCACCGACTTCTCGTCGGCGTGCCAGGCCGTGCGCCCCACGACCACCGGCCGCAGCGCCGCCGGGTGCAGTTGCAGCACGGCACGGGTGTGCCGCGGCCTCTGTGCCGGGTGCTCCGGGGCCGAGCAGGCGCCCAGGAAGGCCAGCGACAGAAGCGACGACACGAGCCTGATCCTGTGCGGCCGCATGCCCACCAGCCTCGGCCCGATCCGCCGGTACGGACAGTCGCCGGGGCCGTTCGAGTGACGGTCACGGCGCTGACCTGCGGTTTCGCTGCGGACCCGGTGGGGCCGGGCGGCCCCACCGGGTCGGGGTGCGCGGGTCGGGCTTACTGGTGGTGGGTGGTCATGAGGCGGTGCAGGCCTCGGTGAGGTTGGGCGGTGCGCCGCCGTTGACGACGTAGCCGAAGGTCGTGGTCGCGCCCGCACCGAGCTGGCCGTTGTACGCGGCGTTCTTCGCCGTCGTCAGACCACCGGAGGAGCCCTGCACGGCATTCCACAGACTCGCGATCGTGTCCCCGGAAGGCTGCGACCACGACACCGTCCACCCCGAGATCGCCGAGGAACCGGTGTTCTTCACCGTGACCTCGGCCTGATAACCGCCCGACCACGCGTTCACCGAACGGAACGTAGCCGAGCACCCGGAGCTGGGCGGCGGCGTCGTACCACCCGTAGTACCCGTCGACGTGCCCGTCGAGGTGCCGGTGGACGTACCCGTCGACGTACCCGTCGAGGTGCCGGTCGACGTGCCCGTCGACGTACCGGCGGACGTGCCCGACGACGTACCGCTCGACGTGCCCGTGCTCGTGCCGGCTGTCGTGCCGCCGGAGGAGCCGTCGAGGCCGAAGAAGGTGATGGCGCGGGCGGCCATGCCGGAGGTGGGCAGGGAGTGGCCGACACCCTGGATGCTGATGGCCTCGACCGGGGCCTGTGCGCTGGTGGAGCCGTAGCGGGTACGGGTCCAGCCGGACTGGGGGGTGTCGGTGAGGACCGGGGTCTGGCTGACGCCGAGGACGTTGGTCCACTGCTTGATCTCTTCGCCGAAGTTGTTGTAGTTCAGCGTGGTGTCGGCGGTGCCGTGCCAGAGCTGTACCCGGGGGCGGGGTCCTGTGTAGCCGGGGTAGGCGGCGCGGGCCTGGTCGCCCCAGGCCTGCGGGGTCTTGCTGATCTGGCCGTTGGCGCAGGCGGTGTTCCAGAAGGAGCCGTCGGTGGTGGCGAAGCAGCCGAAGGGGACGCCCATGAAGGCGGCGCCGGCCTTGAAGACGTCGGGGTAGTCGCCGAGGAGGACGTCGGTGGTCATCGCGCCGGAGGAGGCACCGGTGACGTAGACCCGGCTCGCGTCGGCGGCGTTGTGCTGCTCGACGTAGGTGACCATGGAGGCGATGCTCGCCGGGTCGCTGCTGCCGTTGTGGGTGAGCGCCTGCGGGGAGGAGACGTCGAAGCACTGGCCGCTGATGTTGGCGTCGGGGTAGATGACGATGAAGCCGTACTGGTCGGCCAGGGTGTGGAATTCGGTGCCGGAGTAGAAGCCGGGCCCGGTGCCGGTGCACTGGTGGACGGCCACCAGGATCGCCGGGTTGGGCTTGACGGAGTCCGGCACGTACTCGTACATCCGCAGGTTGCCGGGGTTGCTGCCGAAGTTGGTGACTTCGGTGAGCGAGGCCGCGGCGGCGCTCTGGGTGGACAGGGTGATCGCGGCCAGGATCGAGGCGACCGCGGCGAGCAGGGCGGTCAGCAGCGTGGCGAGACGCTTCCTCCCGCCGCTGGTACGGCTACCGGGACCGCTCGGCGCTCGTGTGGGGGGCATGGCGGTATTCCTTTCCGGGCAGCGCCCGCCCTGGTGGAGGCTCCCTCTCCGGCCTGGGCGGCGCTCGGGCAGCGAGTGCCCGATAGGGATTTCCGAAAGTTTCGACCCTTACGCGAATGTTTCGGGCACCCTAGGGCGGCAAAGTGGTGCCGTCAATACATCCGGCGGCGTTCGGCGGGGTACGCCAGGTCGGCGCCGTCAGCCCGGCATCCGGGCTGCGACACCGGGAAACCACCCCCACGCAGGGTGTGCTGCGGGTATCGAACGCACCGTCAGAAGTCGATCTCCGCGGTCCGGTTGTTTCGGAAAGGAGTCGTTGACGTTTCGAAGCCCAGGGTCCACACTGGCCAACGATCCACCCTCCTCCCGGCCACGCCGCGCCAGCGGCACCCCTCCCGTGGCTGACATCACCCTCGCGAATGGACCCCCACCCGTTCGGGCCGGTGCGACACGCGCTGACCCGGACTGCCAGCAGAAGAGGAAGAAGAGGTTGGAAGTGATCACGGACACCCCCCGAGAGCGCAGCCAGGCCGGCGGACGCCGGCGTTCGGGCCTGCGGATCGCGATCGCCGCGGGCACGGCGGGAGCGGTGGCGGCGATCGGCCTGATGGCCACCGCCGGTACCGCCCACGCGGTCGGCACCCTGGGCAACGCGGCGGCGGCACAGGGCCGCTACTTCGGTACCGCGGTTGCGGCGAACCACCTGGGCGAGTCGGACTACACGGCAGCGCTGGACGCCGAGTTCGGCGCGGTCACGCCCGAGAACGAGATGAAGTGGGACACGATCGAGGCGAACCAGAACTCGTTCAACTTCGCCCCCGGTGACCAGATCGTCGCCCACGCCCAGGCCCAGAACATGAAGATCCGCGGGCACACGCTCGTCTGGTACTCCCAGCTGCCCGGCTGGGTGTCGGGGCTGAGCGCCACCGCGCTCGAAGCGGCGATGAACAACCACATCACCCAGGTGATGACCCACTACAAGGGCAAGATCTACGCCTGGGACGTCGTCAACGAGGCATTTCAGGACGGCGGTTCCGGCGCCCGCCGCAGCTCGCCCTTCCAGGACAAGCTGGGCAACGGCTACATCGAGGAGGCCTTCCGCACCGCACGGGCCGCCGACCCGAACGCCAAGCTCTGCTACAACGACTACAACACCGACGGCGTCAACGCGAAGAGCACCGCCGTCTACAACATGGTCAAGGACTTCAAGGCCCGCGGCGTCCCCATCGACTGTGTCGGCTTCCAGGGCCACTTCAACCCGCAGTCCCCGGTTCCGTCCGACTTCCAGGCCAACCTCCAGCGCTTCGCCGACCTCGGCGTCGACGTCCAGATGACGGAGGTCGACGTCGCGGGCTCCGGCACCGCGCAGGCCAACAACTACACCACCATCGTCAAGGGCTGCCTGGCGGTGACCCGCTGCACCGGCATCACGGTGTGGGGCGTCACCGACAAGTACAGCTGGCGCTCCAGCGACACCCCGCTTCTCCTGGACGGCAACTACCAGAAGAAGGCGTCCTACACCGCCGTGCTCACCGCCCTCGGCGGCAGCGGCGGCACATCGGGCGGCACGAGCACGGGCACGTCGAGCGGTACGTCGTCGGGTACGTCCGCCGGTACGTCGTCCGGCACGTCCACGGGTACGTCGACCGGTACCTCGACGGGTACGTCGACGGGTACGTCCACCGGCACCTCGACGGGCACGTCGACGGGTACTACGGGTGGTACGACGCCGCCGCCCAGCTCCGGGTGCTCGGCTACGTTCCGTTCGGTGAACGCGTGGTCGGGCGGTTATCAGGCCGAGGTCACGGTGAAGAACACCGGTTCCTCGGCGATCTCGGGGTGGACGGTGTCGTGGTCGCAGCCTTCCGGGGACACGATCGCGAGTCTGTGGAATGCCGTGCAGGGCTCCTCCGGTGGTCTGACGACGGCGAAGAACGCCGCGTACAACGGCCAGCTCGGTGCGGGCGCGACCACGACCTTCGGCTACGTCGTCAACGGCGGCGCACCGCCCAACCTCACCGAGGCCTGCACCGCCTCATGACCACCCACCACCAGTAGCACCAGGCGGTAACGGAACACCGGCGGCGCGGCAGCCCACCCTGGCTGCCGCGCCGCCCTTCCTCGACGGGCCCGCGCCCCCAGGAGGGGCGCCCCGCCGCGGCAGCGCGGGACGTTCGGCGAACGGCGTGAAACACCGCCGTCATGCTGCGGAGCTACGATCCGCAGCACTACCCACCGTCTGGCGTCCTAAGGAGCTTCGCGATAGCGCTACGGATATGGCTCAGCAGCGCGGGCGTCGCTTCGACGCAGGTGATGCGGATGCTGCGCGACAACCCGGACGCCGTCGGCGTCCACATATACGGGTCGAACGTGGACCGGGACGCGCCGGCGCTGGCCGCGTGCGAGGTGGCCGAGGTCGAACCGCGTTACGTCGGGGACGACGAATACGCCGCCTTCGCCCTGGACTTCTGCCGCAGGCACCGCATCGACGTGCTCATACCGCCCAGGCGGCTGGCGGCACTCGCCGGCCGGAGTGACGAGTTCGCCGCGGCCGGAACGCGGTTGATGTGCTCGCCGCCCGCCGCGATAGAGGTGCTGACCAGCAAGACCCGTACGTACGAGGCCGCGCGGGCGGCCGGTGTGCCGGTGCCGCCGTGGCGTTCGGTGCGGGACGCGGCGGAATTCCGCGCGGCGGTAGCGGAGTTGTCGGCGGACGGCGAGCGGGTGTGCTTCAAACCCGCGGGCGAGTATTCGGCGTTCGGCTTCCGCATCCTGGACGACGGGCCGCTGCGGATCAGGGACCTGCTGGCGCCGCCGGTGCCGCTGGCGTCGGTGGGCGCGGTGGCGGACGCGCTGGCGCGGGCCGCGGACGAGGGCGAGGCGGTGCCGGAATTCCTCGTGATGCCCTATCTGGAGGGGCCCGAGGTGAGCGTCGACTGCCTGTCGGCTCCCGGCGGGCGGCCGTTGGCCGCGATAGCGCGGTCCAAGGAGGGCCGTTACCGGCTGCTGCTGGACGACCCCGGGATGACCGCGATCGCCCGCCGGCTGGTCGAGCACTTCGGGCTCGCGTATCTGTCCAACGTCCAACTGCGGCACCGCGCCGGCCGGCCGGTGCTGCTCGAAGCCAACCCGCGGGCTTCCGCGGGCATCTTCCAGACCGCCTTCACCGGTGTGAACCTCCCCTGGGCCGCGGTCCGCCTGCTGCTGCGCGGCGACACCGGCGTACTGGCCGAGCCGCGGCTCGGCGCCCGTATCGCGGTCACCGAGTCGGCCACCCAGGTCGACGCGCCGCCCCCCGCCCTCACCGGGCTCGACGGCGGCCTGGCCGCGCACCGCCCGACCGCCGTCCCCGCCGCGCCCTTCCTCGGGGAGGCGCCGGCGACGGCCACGGGATGACGGCGCGCACCACGTGACGGACGTCAGGCCCCGACGCGGTCCGCGCTGATCAGGGCGTCGAGCAGGCCGGGGAAGACGGCGTCGACCTCGGCCCGCCGCAGGGTGTTCATCCGGGACGTGCCCACGTAGTGCTGCCGGATCAGCCCGGCCTCGCGCAGCACCCGGAAGTGGTGCGTGGCCGTGGACTTGCTCACCGGCAGGTCGAAGGCGCCGCACGTGATGTCGGCGGTGGCGTCGGCCAGTTGCGTGACGATGCTGCGCCGCATCGGGTCGACGAGCGCGTCCAGCACCTGTTGCAGCGTGACCGCCCGTACGTCGGGGTGCGCCGGGATGCGTTCGGTGCCGTCGGTGTCCTGGGCGCTCATGCGGTCCATAGTACGACACTCATCAAAGCTTGACGGTCATCGTACTTTCGGGGTTGAGTGAAGCTCCCCGACCGCGTACGAAGGGACCCCTCCGCATGGCCAGGACTGTGCTGTTCCGCGAACTCGGCGGCCCCGAGGTGCTGCGCGTCGAGGATGTCGCGACCGGCGAACCGGGCCCGGGCGAGGTGCGGATCAGGGTCGAGGCGATCGGGGTGAACCGGGCCGAGGCGCTCTTCCGCAGTGGCCACTACATCGAGCGGCCCAGGAGCTTCCCCGCCCGGCTCGGCGCCGAGGCGGCGGGCGTCGTCGAGGCGGTCGGCGCGGGCGTCACCGGTTTCACCGCCGGCCAGCCGGTCAGCACCGTGCCGGCCTTCTCGCAGAACGACTACGGGGTCTACGCCGAGCAGGCCATCGTGCCCGCCGCCGCCGTCCTGCACCGGCCGGACGGCTTCGGCGCGGTCGAGGGCGCGGCGGTGTGGATGCCGTACCTGACGGCGTACGGCGCCCTGGCCGAGGTGTGCGGCATGCGGCCGGGCGACACCGTACTGATCAACGCGGCCTCCAGCAGCGTGGGCCTGGCCGCCATCCATGTCGCCGACCGGATGGGCGCCACCCCGATCGCGCTGACCCGCACCGCGGCCAAGAAGGACGCGCTGCTCAAGGAGGGCGCGGCAGCGGTCGTCGTGACCGGCACCGGGGACGTGGCCGGGAGCGTACGGGCGGCGACCGGCGGCCGGGGCGTCGACATCGCCTTCGACGCCGTCGCGGGCTCCGGGGTACGCGAGCTGGCCGGCCTCGTCGTGCCCGGCGGCACCCTGCTGATCTACGGGGCGCTCAGCGGCGAGGCCACGCCCTACCCGGCCATCGACCTCGGGATGCCCGCGCTGGCCATGCGGACCTTCCTGGTCTTCGAGACGACCACCGACCCCGACCGGCTGCGCCGCGCCGCCGCCTTCGTCACCTCGGGCCTGCGCTCGGGCGCCTTCCGCCCGGTCGTGTCCCGCACCTTCGGCCTGGACTCGGTCGTCGAGGCGCACCGCTACCTGGAGTCCGGCGAGCAGATCGGCAAGATCGTACTGACCGTCCCGCGCTGACGCCCGGGGCCGCGCGCCCATGCCGCGGCCCCGCGCGTCAACGCGTCACCGGCGCCGGCCTCCAGGCGGCGCCGCCCTCGATGCGGCCGGGGCCGCCCTTCAGCCTGCCCGGTCGTGACGCCCGCCCCGACCGGCCGTGCCGGGACGGCGTCCGCTCAGCCGAGTGCGACCTGCGCCGAGGCGGTCAGGCCGCCCGCGGCCACCGTGAGGGTGACCCGGCCGCGGCGTACCGCGGTCAGCGTGCCGGCGCTCAGGTCGAGCACGGCCAGCGTGCCCGAGCGCCGCCGGGCGGCCTTCGCGTCCGAGGGCGAGGCCGCGACGACCAGACCGTGCCCGCCCGACCAGGTCACGCTGGCCGGGAAGCGCAGCGGGAAGCGCAGGCCGAACTCACTGGTGACGCCGGTCGCCGTGACCGCGGCCGACGCGCCCACCGCCAGCCGCTCGGGCGCCGACAGCTCGACGCCGTCGATCAGCGGCCGGCTCTCGGCCCGCAGCCACTCCCGGGTCTCCGGGCTCGGCTGCCCCGCCCGGATCCTGGCCGGCCGCGGGTCCACGGCGACGTGCATCCAGCCGAAGAAGCCGCCCTGGTCGGGGGAGCTGTACGGGGTCTTGCCCACCGCGGGGGTGGTGACGTCGAGCACGCCGTCGGTACGGGTGACCGACGCGGTGTGCGCGTGGCCGGTGAAGAGCGCCACCGGCTTGCCTGACCGCTCGCGGAAGTCGGCCAGCCAGCGCTGGAGCAGCCCGGCCTCCAGCTGGTCGGCCAGCTGGGACGCGCCGGCTCCCGACGGGTCCTGGAGCGGGTGGTGGAAGGACAGGACGACGCCGGTCACCGACCTGTCGTCGGCCGCCTTCGCCAACTCGGCCTGGAGCAGCGGCACCTGGTCCCAGTCGGAGGTGCGCATGTCGCCGGTGTGCGAGTCCAGCAGGATGAAGCGGGTGCCCTTGTGGTCGAGGACCTGCCGGTTGGGCCGGCCGGTCACCGCAAGGAAGGTGTCGAGCCCGCCGGTCGCGGACAGTCCCGCCTCGTGGTTGCCGGGGGTCCAGTACACGGGCAGCCCGGCCGGTACGTGGTCGCGCAGCAGCCCGTCGGCGAGGTCGAAGTCCGCGGGGGTGTTGTTGTCCACGAAGTCGCCGTTGACGAGGATGAAGTCGGGTCCGCTCGCCACCGCCTGGCCGAGCGCGGCCACCGCCTGCCGCCCGGAGAAGGAGTCGAGCCCGGCCGCCGCGCTGACGTGCAGGTCGGACAGGACGGCGAAGGTCCAGCGGCGGTCCGGCAGCCCGCCCTGCCCGATCACGTACGGGTCGGGCCGCGGCGGCTCGGCGAGGTCCGGCCGCTGCCCGACCTGGGCGGTGAGGCCGTCGAAGTCCAGCTGCCCGGCGTTCTTGTTGGTCTGCGCGGTCTCCGCGATGTAGAGCCGTGCCAGTGTGACCGGGTCGGAGAAGCCGGCCGGGAGGTCGCCGACGACCCGGCGCCAGCCCGTCCAGTCGACGGTGGTGGCGAAGGTGAACGGCACATTGGTGGTGCCCTGCGAGGAGAGCATGGCGCGCAGCCAGTGGTTGCGGCCGTCGCCGTTGACCCACAGCGCGAGCTTCCTGGTGCCCGCGGGCAGCGTGATCGGCCCGGGGCCCGCCACCGCGTACGCGGCCGAGGTGCTGGTCTGCCCGGTGAAGTCGTAGCCGAGCCGCAGCGCGTGGTTGTCCGCGGCGGCGCCCGGCCGGTCGGCGGCGGCGACCACCGCGACCGACGCCGTACCCCGGGCGGCCAGCGCCGTCCAGGTCTCGCCCGGCTCGAAGTCGGCCAGCGGCACATCGACCAGGCCCACCGACACCGGCAGCCGCGCGGTCACGCCCTGGACCGTCGCGGTGAGCGTCGCCGACGTGCCGCCCGCGCCCGCGGCGCCGGTGACGGCGAAGCCGCCGTCCGGGCCGGCCGCCACGGTGATCACGGCACGGTCGTAGTCGAGCGCCGCGTCACGCGGCGCCACCGGGGCGCCGAAGCCGTCCGCGTCGTAACCGGTGAGCCCGACCGCCACCGTGGCGCCCGGCTCGATGGTGACCGTCCGCTCGGTGAAGGCCAGCCGGTCCAGGTCCCCGAGCACCCGCAGTCCGTGCTCACCGCCGGCCGCGCCCGCGTGCGCCCGCAGCACCCCGGCGCCGGGCCGCCTGGCGCGGAAGACCCCGCCGCTGACCTTGCCGAGCGAGCCGGGCTCCGCCGTCCAGCCGACCTGGTGGCCGCCGGTCGCCGCCGGGCCCCAGGCCTCGTCGTAGCCGGCCACGGCGACGTCCACGGTGAGGCCCGGGACCACCCGGTCGGCCCGCGGGCGTACGTCGAGCCCGCGCAGCTGCCCGGAGCCCCGGCGGCCGAAGAGCCCGACGCCGTTGGGCACCGGCCGTTCGGCGCCGTCCGAGGGCGTGTTGACGATGCCGGCCCCGGTGTCGCCGGGGCGCCGGGCGACGATCTCGGTCGAGCCGCCGCCGTCCAGCATGAACGCCTCGTACGCGCCGAGCCGCGCCATCAGCTTCGCCATGTCGTCGAAGCCGAGCCCTGCGGAGAAGTTCGCCGACCCGTCCACCGCCACCAAAAGCAGCCGGTGCCCGCCGGCCGGCCAGCCGACGGCGGTGCGCGGCTTGGCCGCGTCATTGCCCGCATTCGGCGGGAAGTCCACCGCCGTACCGCCCCTGACCAGGACCGAGCCGCTGCCGAGCGCCATCGCCAGGGCGGCGGGCGCGTCGCTGTGCGGGGCGAAGTCCACGGTGACGGCGTCGCCGGTACGCGTGCCCGCCAGCTGGGCCGCCGCGGCGCCGCGGCCCAGCACGATCAGCCCGTCCGCGGGCACGGCGGTCGCGGTGAGCTGCCTGTTGACGGCGGTCACCAGGCCGCCGGAGACGACCAGTTCGGTGTACGGCCCCGGGTCCGCCAGGAGCGTACGGTCCGCGGTCCCCCACAGCGGGGTGAAGACGGCGACCCCGTCGGCGGGCACCGAGGCGGAGTTGAGCGCGGCCAGCGGTCGCCGGGTGCCGCCCACCGCGACGGTTCCGGCGATCATCAGGTCGGCGAGCCGCGCCACCCGGTCGGCGCCGACCGCCATGACGGTCGAGGACCGGTTCGTGCCCTTGCGCAGCCGGCCGCCCTGGATCTCGGGGCCCTCGGCGGCGAAGGTCTCGGTGATGTCGAAGTAGTCCCCGTTGACGGCGGCGACCGCGTGCTGCCCGTCCGCCGCCCCCGCCAGCGCCCGCGGGTCGCTCACCGTGCCGGCGACCAGGTCCACGGTCACCGACGCGTCCCCCAGGTCGGCGTTGAGCACATGCGCCCGCAGCCATCCCGTACGCCCGAAGACGTCGAAGGAGGTCAGCGCGATCCCGGGCGCGACCGGGTGGTCCACCCGGCTGCTCTGCACCGATTCCCCCGGCACGGTCAGTTCGTACACCGGCGGTCTGAAGCCCCCCGGCCGCTTCCCCGCGCCCGGGCCGCCTCCCCCGTGCCCGCCGGCCGTGTCCTTCCGCCCGTCGGCGGCGACCGCGGTCCCGCCCCCCGCGGCGATCCCGGCGGCGACGGCGCCCACGATGAGGCCACGACGCGTTATCGCGGCAGTGCCGTTGTGCTCCATGTCCATGCCGGACGACGCTAGGCCTTCCGGACGGCCCCGGAGTGGACCTCCGGGTGAACTCCTGTCGCCACCCGGCCCTTTTCACCCCAACAGCACCGGATGTGACGGCCGGTCGGAGCACGGCGTGGGGGCGCCGGTCCCGCCGGCGGCGGTCACCGGATGATCTCCCGGTCGATGACGGCGTCCGCCGCGCGGGACGCCGCGTCCTCGGCCGGGGGCAGCGCCAGCCGCTCACCCCGGCACTCCGCCACATGGACCGCGTCCCGCAGCGCCTCCGTCAACCACGTGACTATGCGGCGGAGTTCGGTTTCCCGCAGATCGCCGTCCTCCAGCGCCTTGTCCACGTGGTCGAGCAGGTCCAGCCCCATCGCGAGCTGTACGGACTCGAAGTTGTCCGCCAGCCGCGTCATGTACGTGTGGTTCACACCGTCCGTGCGCAGGTAGCACGGTCTTCCGCCCTCGCCGGTCCAGGGAAGAAGCCGCAGGACGATCGGCCCTTTCGCCCCCGGCCCGGGAACAGGGGCGGTGCCGTCCGGCCCAGGACGGGCGGCTTCTTCGTTGCTCATGCGCGGCTCCAGTGTCGTCGCTCTGCGTGTTGCATCGGTCACACTCACAGAGTGACGGTGCGACGTCGCCGCGTGCGATGTCATTGCCGGTGTCACAAGGACGCCTTACGAGGCGTCATTTCGGTGTCAATGGCGCCGCCTGACGGGCTAGCGTGATGCCATGACGACACCTAACAGCGCCTTACGAGCGACCCGGATGGGCCTGCTCATGTCCCAGGACGACTTCGCCCGGGCCCTGCGGGAAGCGGGGCGGCGCGCGGGGGAGCCCAACGACGCTTCCAAGCGCCTCGTGCAGCGCTGGGAGGCGGGGACGTCCGTCTCCCCCCGGCCCGCCTACGCGCGCGCCCTGGAAACCGTCACCGGCCTGCCCATAGAGACGCTGGGCTTCATCCCCGCCGTGCCCCAGGCACGCGTCTCGGACGACGGCAGAGGCGGTCTCGATCTCGGCGACTCGTCGACCGGCACAGGAACGACCCGCGGCACGCCGACCGCCCAACCGGTGCCGCGCGGCAACTACTCCGGTGTGTGGCTCTCGCGCTACGAGTACGTCTCCTCCAGCCGCGGCCGGCAGGTCTTCACCGGCCTGCACTACGTGGTGATCCTCCAGCACGCGGGCAGGCTGACCATACGCAGTCTGCCCGGCTCCTCGGACTCGCCGCTGACCATGGACCTGACCGTCGACGGGAACGTCGTCACGGGCACCTGGGTGGAGCAGACGGCCGAGGACGGCCACTACCGGGGCGCCCGCTACCACGGCGCCATCCAGCTGCTCGCCGAGCCGACCGGGCGCCGCCTGACCGGGAAATGGGTCGGCTTCGGCACCGAGATGGACGTCAACACCGGCCCGTGGGACTTGATATTCCAGGACGCCTCCACCAACAAGGCCACCCTGGACGCGTACAACCACCGCCCGTAGCGCCGGACGGTCCGGCCGGCGGGGTGGCCGGTGCCGTCCGCTCGCGGCTGATTCTCCGGCGGGAATTTCCGCGGCCCCGAAAATCCCCGGGCGCATTGCCCGGGGTTTTTCCGTCCTGCGGTCAGCGCAGCATCTCCGCCGTGCCCGTTTCGAGCTCGATGGCCACCCGCAGCGGCAGCGACCTGCGGTTCCAGGCGTCACCGGCGGGAGCCCGGAAGGTGAAGACCAGCGCCGGCCGCGAACCCGCGACCGTCATGACGTCCTGCGAGGTCGGACCGGTGATCGTCCACCCGGCGCGCTCCGAACCGTCGCTCGTGAAATGCGCGACGGCAATACGACGAGCTTCGTTCGTTTCCATAAGGCCCATCATCGCACCTGCCGCCCCGAAACGGATTGTGCAGCCGGGAGGCGCGGACCGCCGGGCGCCGGGAACAGGAGAATACCGGCCGGGACCTGAGCCGTCGTTCGGCTCTTCGGGTGCCTCCGGGTGCGGCGGCGACGGTGGCGGGCGGGCGCGCGGCTAACCTGGCGGCGCCCGTTTTGTGGACATCGCGGCGCCCCGCAGGCACTCCCTGACGCGGGGCGGGCCGTCCAGGCTGAAGAGGATCCGCCCCATGCCCGTCGTCCCCGCCCGCACCCGTCCCCGCAGGTCCGCCCGGGCGGCGGCCGGTATCGCGGCGCTGCTCGCCTCCGCCGCGCTGGCCGGCGCGGGGACGGTCGCCGCGGCGCCCCGCTCCCCGGCCGGCGGTCCCGGCAGCGCCCCCGCCTCGGTCATCACGGTGACCACGGTGAAGGTCGGCGCCCCCGGCAATCCCGGGGTGGGCGTCGTCCCGTTCCAGGACGCCGTCTACCGCTCGTGCGCCGACGCGCCCGCCTCGTCCGGCTGCCTGACGGTCGGCGCCGTCAGCCGACCGTACGAGATCGGGCAGCTCGAAGTCACCGTCGCGCAGTGGGTGGCGTTCCTGAACACGGCCGACCCCGCGGGCACCAACTCCCGCGGACTGTACGACGAGACCGAGAGCGCGACCGCCTGGCCGAAGTACGGCCAGATCGACTTCACCGCCGACGCCGCGGGCGGCCACCACTACGCGGTGGCGTATCCGCAGTGGGCGGACAAGCCGTACGGCTTCGCGGACTTCCTGCGGGCGGCGCGCTTCGCCAACTCCCTCTACAACGGCCGGCTGATCGCGAAACTGGCGGACGGCTCCGGCGGCTTCGGCCAGGTCACCTACACGGTGGAGCTGTCGGCCACGACCGAGCGCGGGATGTACGACCTCGCCCGCCCCGCCGCCACCCGGGCGCGCCGCACCGGCTTCGTCGTACCGAGCCAGGACGAGTGGATCAAGGCGGCCTACTACGACCCCAGCGGCGGCGGCACCTACTCGTACTGGAAGTACCCGACCAACCCCGGGACCTTCGGCGACGGCGACGCGACCGCCCCCGCGCCCACGGTGCTCGACCCCGGCACCGGCGACGTCACCAACGCCTCGACCCAGCCGCTGGCCTCCTACCACGCCTCGGGTCTGCCGGCCCCGGCGTGGTGCCCGGCGCAGGTGCCGGCCGGGGAGTGCGCCACCGCCAATCCGCTCGGCCTGGACCCGGCCGCCTACGGCGCGGCCTACCAGGGCGGCCTGTCCACCGTCGGCCAGGCGCGGACCACCTCGCCGTGGGGCACCCTCGACCAGGGCGGCAACGCGGTCGAGTGGACGGACACCCTCGCCCCGCCGCCGGCCGGCCAGTCCTCGGTACGCGTCTGGCGGCGGCTGCACGGCGGGATCTCCAACGCGCCCGCCTTCCAGATGTGGCCCTCCGCGGTCGGTCTCCAGCCGCAGGACAACGCCTTCTCCGACCACGCCTACCCCTGGCTCGGCATCAGGATCGGCGTGATCGGCGACCTGGTGCCCGGCGCCCCGCACGACGGCTGGTGATGCCCGCGGGGGCCGGGTCGGGACGGTCTAGGAGACGTCGATGCCGTAGTCGCGGATCAGCGCCTCAAGGCCGCCCTCGTAGCCCTTGCCGCCCATGACGAAGTCCCAGTCGCCGCCCGCGCGGCGGCGGAAGGAGCCGAGGACGAGGGCGGTCTCGCCGGCGCGGCCGTCGGAGACCTCCAGGCGGCCGAGTTCGGCCGCCGAGGCGTCCAGCAGGCGGATGCCGGCCCGGGCGAAGCCGGCCAGGTCGGCGTCCGGATTGACGGTGGGGTCGATCGCGGTGGCCAGGACGAGGCGGTCGGCGTGACCCGGGAGCGCGTCGAAGGCCACCCGCAGCGCAGCCTTGTCGGGGGCGCTGGGCGGGACCGCGGCGACGGCGCCGTCCGGGGTGCGGGGGTTGTTGTAGAAGACGAAGTGGTCGTCGCTGAGTACCGTGCCGCCCTGGCAGACCAGCGCGCAGACGTCGAGGGCGACCTCGCCCGACCAGGACACGCCCAGCACGTTGTGGTCGGGGGCGGGCTCCGGCGCGGGGGCGGGCGGCGGGTTCGCGGAGCCGAGCCGGCCGCGCAGGCCGTGGTGGTGCAGCAGCTCGACCAGCTGCTCGCCGGAGACCAGCTCCAGCGGCTTGCCGTGCGCGAAGGTGTGGGAGCTGGGCCCGAAGCGCGATGTGGTGACCAGGACGCCCTTGTTGGCGCCCGCGTGCTGGACGGTGCCGTAGAGGTCGCG
The DNA here is from genome assembly GCF_036227245.1 of Streptomyces sp. NBC_01477. Taxonomy (GTDB): domain Bacteria; phylum Actinomycetota; class Actinomycetes; order Streptomycetales; family Streptomycetaceae; genus Actinacidiphila. The sequence goes on along the minus strand of NZ_CP109445.1, from coordinate 4,270,637 downwards.
CACCGCGGTCGGCGGCACGGTGTGGCGGTAGCGCTTGACCTGCACGATGATCGTGCCGCCGCGTATGGGGGCCGGGTCGAAGGCGTCCACGTCGACGCCGCCGTCGTTGGAGCGCTGGGTGGTCACCGCCTGCATGCCCATGGCCCGGAACAGCTCGGCGACCAGCGCCTCGAAGGCGATCGGGTCCATGGCGTGCAGGTCGGGCTCCTCGTCCCCGAGCGGGACCGGGCCCGCGGTCGGCGCGCCGCCCACGTCGTCGGGGAGCCGGCCGGGCCGTACGGCGGTGAGCAGTTCCGGGCGGGCGGAGAGCCGGCCGTGGAAGCCGTCGACCAGGCAGTCCACCGCGCTGAGCCGCTCCAGGTCCAGCGCGGCGAAGGCACCGCGGGTCGCCGTCACGGCGGCCAGGAAGATCTGCGCCTCCCGGCCGGTCGCGGGGTCGTGGTCGTCCACGAAGCCGTTCAGCTCGACCGACTCCAGCGCGCCGGATTCGTCGGCCGCGAACAGCTCGCGCAGCGCCAGCAGCACGCACTGGGCGAGCAGGTCGCGGTAGAGCGCCCGGCGCTGGGTGGCCGGGCGGGCGGTCTCCTTGTACCGGTCGGCGGTCGGCATGTAGCGCACCGACTTCGTCTCCGGGACGACCTCGTACCTCGGCAGCTCCCAGTTCAGTACCAGTTGGCGGGCGCCCGGGTCGTACGCGGCGGACGCCTGGCGCGGCAGTCCCTCGGGCCAGGCCGTGGAGGCGTAGAGGGCGGCCGAGAAATACTCCACCACCGCGTCCTGGTCCCCGGTGCGCAGGCCGGCCACCAGGTGCGCGACCCCGGCATTGTGCCGCCGGACGTCCGCCAGCTCGCCAGCCGCCCAGCGGTCGTACTGCTGCCGGTAGCCGGCCAGTTGGCGCTGCCGCTCGGCCTCGGCCGACTGCGCGGCGGCCAGGTCCCGGGCGTAACGCGTCTGCGCCTCCTGCTGCGCCCTGCGGTTCGCGCGGCCCCAGCCGCCCTCGGCCTGGTAGCGCAGCGGGTCGGGCATCGCCACCGGCCGGGCGAGCGGTCCCGGGTCGAACGGCTGGAGCCGCTCGGAGCGGCCGAGCGCGGCCGTACCGAACGCCGGTGCCCGGCTCCCGGCGGCCAGCAGCCCGCTCAGGGCCTCGACCCTGGCGTCCAGCTCCTCGGTACGCCGCTGGGCGTCCGCCTCCTGGTGCCGGCGGTACGCGGCCTGCCGCTCGCGGTCCTGGCGCGCCATGTCCCGCTCGTACGCCCGCTGCTGCCGCTCCTGCTCCCGCTGCTGCTGGGCGCGCGCCCGGAGCTGGGCCTCCTGCTGCCGCTGCTGCTGCCGCTGCATCTCGGCCCAGACGCCGATCGGACCGCTGTTGGAGCGACGAGTCATGCGGTGTTTGCCCTCCCCCGGGGGACGTGCCGTCCCGGAACCACGCGCCGGGCGACCGGCAGCACACCAGTCCGACTCTACGGCGAAGTCGCAGCCCCGCCCATCCACTTGGCACACCCCGGGCAGCCCGCGGCGGGCGGGGCGCCCTCGCCCCGCCCGCCGGGAACCCGGCGGTCATCCCGCCGTGAGCACCATCCGGAAGCGGGCGGCGCCGGCGAGCATCCGCCGGTACGCCTGGTCCGCCTCGGCCAGCGGCACCACCTCCGTGATGGGGCGGATGCCGTGCAGCACGCTGAAATTCATCGTGTCCTCGACGTCCTGCGACGTGCCGGACGGGTGGCCGCGCACGACCTTGCCCTGGAGCAGCAGTTGCAGCGGGCTGATGCCCATCGGCTCCCCGGCCGCGCCGATGGCCACCAGCTCGCCGCGCCGGGCGAGCCCGTCCACGGTGGAGGTGATGGCGGCGGAGCTGCCGACGGTGGCCAGGACGACGTCGGCGCCGCCCAGCGCCTGGAGGGCGTCGGCGACCGGGGTGCCGCCTGTGCTGTCGATGTAGTGGTGCGCGCCGAGCTGCTTGGCGAAGTCGGCCTTGTCGGCGCCGCGGGCGATGGCCACCGTCTCGAAGCCCATCGCGGCCGCGTACTGCACTCCGAGGTGGCCGAGGCCGCCGATGCCCAGCACCGCGACCAGGTCGCCCGGGACCGCCTTGCTGCGCCGCAGCCCGTTGTAGGTGGTCACGCCCGCGCAGCCCAGCGGTCCCGCGTCCGGCGCCGACAGCGCGTCGGGGATCCGGGCCAGCGCGTCCCCGGGGGCGATCACCGACTCGGCGAAGCCGCCGTCGTAGGCCCAGCCGGGGACCTTCAGGTTCTCGCACACGATGAAGTCGCCCTGCCGGCAGGGTTTGCAGCGGCCGCAGCTGCCGCCGAACCAGCCCACCCCCACCCGGTCGCCGACCTGGAAGCCGCGCTCGGCCACTCCCTCGCCCAGCGCGTCGACGCGTCCGGCGATCTCGTGCCCGGCGACCAGCGGGAAGCTGAGGCCGGGGAAGGCGCCCTCGATGAAGCCGGAGTCGCTGTGGCAGACCCCGCAGGCTTCGACGGTGATCCGTGCGTGGCCGGGACCCGGCTCGCGCAGCTCGCGCTCGGCGATCTCCAGGGACCCGCCGGCGGTGGCCACCTCTGCAACGCGGTAGATGGACATCTGGACCTCCCCAATGCCACTAGGAACGGTCTTCGGCTCCATCAGAACACGCCTTGTCCGTCCACGCGCGGCGGCCGGGCGGTGCACAGCTGGGCGAATGGTACGGCACGGCTCTTGACCGACACGGGTCCCGTCCTGCAAGAATCCGTGTGGCATTGGTGGATTCTGTTCGGTGCTGATCAATTGTGATGCGCGCGTGCGCCGCCGACGCCCCGTCGCGTATGCCCTCAACGAGGAGTGGTCGCAGTGTCGGTCAAACGTAGAACCATCCTGGTCACCGGAGCCGCGGGAGCGGCGGTGCCGGCCCTGCCCGGCCCCGCCCGCGCGTCGTCCGGTTCGCCCGCCCACGGCGGCGGGGTCCCCGGTCCCGCACACACTTCCACATCCGCGCGAACCATCGACCTCAGCGACGGGTGGCGCTTCGCGCTCGTCAACCCGGCCGGCATCACCGACCCGACCGGTGCCTACGCCGACGCGGCGGCCCCCGGCTACGACGACTCCCGGTGGCGGGCGGTGGCGATCCCGCACGACTGGAGCATCGAGCAGACGCCCACCACCGACTCGGGCACCTCGGGGGGCACCGGCTTCCTGCCCGGCGGCCTGGGCTGGTACCGCACCTCGTTCACGCTGCCGCGCTCGACGGCGGGCCGCCGGGTGTCGATCGAGTTCGACGGCGTCTACATGGACTCGGTCGTCTACTGCAACGGCACGCAGGTCGGCAACCACCCCTACGGCTACACCGGCTTCGCCTTCGACCTCACCGACCTCCTGCACACCGACGGCCGCACCCGCAATGTGATCGCCGTGCAGGTGCGCAACCAGCTGCCCAGCAGCCGCTGGTATTCGGGCAGCGGGATCTACCGCAACGCCCGGCTCGTCGTCACCGACCCCGTGCACCTGGCCCGTTGGGGCACGTATGTGACCACCCCCGGCCTCGCCGACACCATCCGCGGCGGGCGCGCCACCGTACGGGCCGAGATCAGCGCCGTCGACGAGACCGGCGCCGGCCGCAAGGTCACCGTCGTCGCCACCGTCCGCGACCCCGACGGGCGCCAGGTGGCCAGGGCGAGCGCACCGCTCCACCTGCCCGCCGCCGGACAGGGGACGGTGACGCTGGACATCCCCGTGACCCGGCCCAGGCTCTGGTCCCAGGACTCGCCGCACCTCTACGAGCTGGACGCCGAGGTGCAGGTCGACGGCAGGACCGTGGACAGCTTCCCCACCACCTTCGGCTTCCGCTACGTCGCCATCGACCCCGACCGGGGGCTGACGGTCAACGGCGAGTACGCCAAGCTCCAGGGCGTCGACCTCCACCACGACCAGGGCGCCCTGGGCTCGGCGGTCAACCCCGACGCGCTGCTGCGGCAGATGACCATCATGAAGTCCATGGGCGTCAACGCCTTCAGGACCTCGCACAACCCGCCGTCGCCCGAAATGATCCGGGTCTGCGAGCAGTTGGGCATCGTGATGATGGTCGAGGCCTTCGACTGCTGGCACACCGGCAAGACCACGTACGACTACCACCGCTTCTTCGACGCCAACAGCGCCGCCGACATCACCGAGATGGTCGTCGCGGCCCGCAACTCGCCCGCCGTCATCATGTGGTCGATCGGCAACGAGATCCCCGACTCCACCAGCACCGCGGGCCTGGACATGGCCCAGGGCCTCATCGACACCGTCCGCGCCCACGACCCGAGCCGGCCTGTCGTCATCGGCTCCGACAAATACCGCGGCCTGCCCGCGGTCGGGTCCGCGGCGGACCTGATGCTTGCCAAGCTCGACGGCCTCGGCCTGAACTACAACACCGCCGCGTCCGTGGACGCGCTGCACGCCCGCTACCCGCACCTCTTCCTCTTCGAATCCGAATCGTCCTCGGAGACCTCCACCCGCGGCGCCTACCAGGAGCCGGAGCACCTCAACACCGGCGAGAACTACACCCCGGGCAAGCGCGACGCCTCCAGTTACGACAACAACCTCGCCTCCTGGACGATCAGCGGCGAGTACGGCCTGAAGAAGGACCGCGACCGGCGCTTCTTCGCCGGGCAGTTCCTGTGGTCCGGCACGGACTACATCGGCGAGCCCACGCCCTACAGCGTCTTCCCGGTCAAGACGTCCTTCTTCGGCGCGGTCGACACGGCCGGCTTCCCCAAGGACATGTACCACCTCTTCCGCAGCCAGTGGACGACGGAACCCATGGTCCACCTCGTCCCCATGGACTGGACCGACCACAAGCCCGGCGAGATCGTGGAGGTCTGGGCGTACTCCAACGTCGACACCGTCGAGCTGTTCCTGGGCGGCCGGTCCCTGGGCGTGCGCCGCTTCGACACCAAGAAGACCACCGACGGGCGGACGTACCTGGAGACCACCGAGGCAACCGGCGACGACCGCACGGTCACCGGCGGTCCCTACCCGGGCAGTTACACCAGCCCCAACGGCAGCGCGGGCAAGCTGCACCTCACCTGGCGGGTGCCCTTCGCGCCCGGCGAGCTGAAGGCCGTCGCCAAGCGGGGCGGGCGGACCGTCGCCACGGATGTGCTGCGCACCGCAGGCGAACCGCACACCGTGCGCCTGCTGCCCGACCGCGACACGCTGCCCGCCGACGGGCGTTCACTGGTCTACGTCACCGCCGAGGTGATCGACGCGCGCGGCACCGTCGTGCCCGGCGCCGACCACCTGATCACCTTCAAGGTCGACGGCGGCTCGCTGGCCGGCGTCGACAACGGCCGCCAGGAGAGCGCCGAGCGCTACCAGGCCAGCACCCGTACCGCCTTCCACGGCAAGGCGCTGGCCATCGTCCGCGCCGGCACCTCCGCCGGCCGCCTCACCGTGACCGCCACCGCGGCCGGCCTGCACAAGTCCACCGCCCAGGTACGGACGACCCGCGCGTCCGACCCCGCGACCACCCCGCCCGCGCGGCTCGTCCCCGGCCCGGCGCCGGCCGCCCCCGTCTACCCGCTGGCCGACGCCAGCTACTCCGGGGCGCTCACCACGCTCCCGGCCGCCATGCTCGACGGCAACCCGGCGACCGGCTGGTCCAACGGCTTCCGCAAGAGCGCCACCGCCCTGCTGCCCGCCTTCAGCGGCGCACGTCCCGCCGACTGGGTCTCCCTCGCCTGGGGGGCGTCCCGCACCGTCGAGTCCGTCGCCGTCTCCTTCACCGTCGACGCCACCCACTCCCTGCCCGCCACCGTCACCGTCTCCTACTGGGACGGCGACCGCTTCGTCCCCGCCCGCAACCAGGCGGTCACCTGGGCGACCGCGTCCGACGCGCCCACCGTGATCACCTTCACCCGGCTGCACACCACGCAGCTCCGCCTCGACCTGACCAGCGCGTACCCCGGCGCCGACAACGGCGCCCAGCGCATCACCACCCTGGCGGTCGGCCCCGCCTAGCCCGGCCGTCTGTGACGCCCCTGTGACGGGAAGTGTGGCCTCCGTCACAGGGGAAACGGCCCCCGCTCTGGTGGGGTGGTCCGATGCGCACCCCTCTCGCCATTTCCGCCGTGCTGGCCGGCGCCCTGCTGCTCACGGCCTGCGGAACGGAAGTCTCCGGCTCGCGGCCCGGCGGGAACACCGCTCCCGGCGCTTGCGGCGCCGGTGCTCCCGGCGGCAGCGCGGACCTGGCGACCGAGGGCGTCGAGATCACCGCGCCCGCCGGGGGCCTGCTCGACTGCGGCCCGGCCACCGCCTCCGACACCTTCCCGCTCCGCTTCCAGGTCGCCAACCACGAGGCCGAAGCGCTCACGTACACGATCAGGTTCGAGCTGGTGTCCGCCTCGGGGGAGGCCCTGACGTACCCGAAGGCGATCGTGGCGGGCGTCGGTCCGGGCAGAACCGTACGGAGCAGCACGACGCTGGGGGACCCGATGTCGCGCGAGCGCGGCGGCGTCCGGGTGCGGATCGACCAGGTCAGAAGCGTGCCGGCCGACGAGGCGCCCGTCGTGTCAGGGCCGTGCCCGCCCTCCGGTGTGCGCGTCACCGCCGACCAGGGCGACGCCGCCATGGGGCTGCGCGTGGTGGGCCTGCACCTGGAGAACTGCTCGGACCACGCCTACCGCGTCAACGGCTTCCCGCAGGTCCAACTCCTCGACCAGCGGCACGAACCCGTCACCGGTGTCACCGTCCTGCACGGCAGCGGCGGCATCTCCACCAGCGCCGGCTTCGACGTCCCGCCGCGCCCGCTGACCCTCCGGCCCGGCGAGAGCGCGACGTCCGGCCTGATGTGGCGCAACACCGTCCAGAGCGGCTCGTCGGTGAACGTCCCGTACGTCAGGGTGACCGCGAAGGGCGGCGCCCAGCCGGTGATGATCACGCCGGAACTCGACCTCGGCACCACGGGGAAGCTGGCCGTCGGCCCGTGGCAGAAGAGCAAGCCGTCGCCGTAGCCCCGTCCGTCCCACAGCCCCGCCGGTGCGGCGGCCCCTCCCGCTCCGGCGCCGCGGCACCCGCCCGGGCGGGACTCGGCGTGCTCCGAACTCCCGAAAGCTTTACGAAAGTTTCGGCGGTCCCAGTCCATGACCCGTCTCGGAAAGGCAGTCCTCCGGTGGCCTGATCCCCGTTGAGCGCCAGGGTGTGGCCCATGACCTGCTCGATTGCCGTCCTCGCTGCGACCGGAGGGACCGCAGCTTTCGTGATTCCTGCCGAAAGTGTTGACAGTCGGTGAGGCCGGATCAAAACTGACGCCGTCACCTCCCGGCCCCCGCAGCACCGCCGGGCCGTGGCGCGCCGCCTCGCTCCCCCCAGACTTCACGAGGAGGACCCACCCCCCATGCGCACTCCACGAAAACTGTCGGCACGCACCCTCATCACGGGACTCGCCGTCGCGGCGATGGCCGTCGCGACCACGCTGACCTTCACCGTCAACGCCCCCACCTCGCACGCGGCCACCTGCAACGGCTACGTCGGGCTCACCTTCGACGACGGCCCCTCCAACGACCACACACCCGCCCTGCTCAACACGCTCAAGCAGAACGGGCTGCGGGCCACGGTCTTCAACGAGGGCCAGTACGCGGCCTCGTACCCGGCGCAGGTCCAGGCCGAGGTCAACGCCGGGATGTGGGTGGGCAACCACAGCTACACCCACCCCCACCTGATCCAGGAGAGCCAGGCGCAGATCGACTCGGAGGTGTCCAGGACCCAGCAGGCCATCTCCAGCGCGGGCGGCGGCACCCCGAAGCTCTTCCGGCCGCCGTACGGCGAGACCAACGCCACGCTGCAAGGGGTCGAGGCCAAGTACGGCCTGACGCAGGTGATCTGGGACATCGACTCGCAGGACTGGAACGGCGCGAGCGTCGACGCGATCGTCGCGGCCAACGCCCAGCTCCAGAACGGCCAGATCATCCTGATGCACGAGTGGCCCGCCAACACGCTCACCGCGATCCCGCGCATCGCCCAGGGCCTGGCGAGCCGCGGCCTGTGCGCCGGCATGATCTCCCCGCAGACCGGCCGCGCGGTGGCCCCCGACGGCGGTGGAACCAGCGGCGGCGCGACGGTCGGCGGCGGCACCGGTGGCACCACGGGCGGTGGCGGCGGCGGGAGTTGCACCGCGACCGTGACCGCGGGCACGCAGTGGAGCGACCGCTACAACCTGAATGTCGCGGTCTCCGGCTCCAGCACCTGGACCGTGACGGTCAACGTGCCGTCCCCCGAGAAGGTCATGTCGACCTGGAACATCACCGCCAATTACCCCACCGCCCAGCAGTTGGTCGCCAAGCCCAACGGCAGCGGCAACAACTGGGGCCTGACGGTCCAGAAGAACGGATCCACGACCTGGCCGTCCTTCTCCTGCACCGCGAGCTAGCGACTCCGCACGGCCGGCGCGGCGGCCCCGGGCTGCCGCGCCGTGAAAGCGGTCAGCCGGCGAGGAGTTGCAGGGTGTCGATGACGCGGTTCGAGAAGCCCCACTCGTTGTCGTACCAGGCCACGACCTTGACGTGCCGTCCGTCGACGCGGGTCAGCGCCGAGTCGAAGACCGCCGAGGCGGGGTTGCCCGTGATGTCGGACGACACGAGCGGGTCCTCGGAGTATTCGAGGATGCCGGCGAGCGGGCCGTCAGCGGCGGCGCGGTAGGCGGCGAGCACGTCGTCGCGCGTCACGTCGCGGGCGACGGTCGTGTTCAGCTCGACGATCGAGCCGACCGGGATCGGCACCCGGATGGAGTCGCCGGACAGCTTGCCGTCGAGGTTCGGCAGCACCAGGCCGATCGCCTTGGCGGCGCCCGTCGTGGTCGGCACGATGTTGACGCCGGCGGCGCGAGCGCGGCGGGGGTCGCGGTGCGGACCGTCCTGGAGGTTCTGCTCCTGTGTGTACGCGTGCACGGTCGTCATGAAGCCGTGCTCGATGCCGGCGAGGTCGTCCAGGACCGCGGCCAGCGGCGCGAGCGCGTTCGTCGTGCAGGAGGCGTTCGAGACGATCGTGTGCGCGGCCGGGTCGTAGGCTCCGGTGTTGACCCCGAAAGCGAGCGTGGCGTCCGCACCGTCCGAGGGCGCGCTGACCAGCACCTTCTTCGCACCCGCTGTGAGGTGGGCGCGGGCGGCGGCAGCCGAGGTGAAGCGGCCGGTCGACTCCAGCGCGATGTCGACGCCGAGTTCCGCCCACGGCAGCTGAGCGGGCTCGCGCTCGGCGAGGACCTTGATGCGGCGGCCGTCCACGACGAGGGTGTCCCCGTCGACGCTCACCGGGCGGCCGAGCCGGCCGGCCGTCGTGTCGTAGGCGAGCAGCCGCGCGAGCGTGGCCGGCTCGGTGAGGTCGTTGACGGCGACGACCTCCAGGTCGCTGTCGCGCTCCAGCAGCACGCGCAGCACATTGCGTCCGATGCGGCCGAATCCGTTGATGGCGATACGAGTCATGAGTGTGTCCTTTCGGTTTCGCCACCCAGGTTCGCTCGCGGCAGCCGCCGGTGGCGGCGGCGTGAGCGCCATGGTTCGAAAGGATCGCGCCACAGCCCCGGGCGCTACTCGCCCTTGGTGAAGGTGCGCCGGTACTCGCTCGGGGTGGTGCCGAGGATGTGCTGGAAGTGCAGCCGCAGATTCGCGCCGGTGCCGAGGCCGACGTCGGCGGCGATCCGCTCGACGCTGCGCCCGGAGCGCTCCAGCAGCTCACGGGCCACATCGATACGGGCCCGCATGACCCACTGCATCGGCGTGTACCCGGTGTCCTCGGCGAAGCGCCGCGAGAACGTGCGCGGCGACACCGCCGCGTGCCGGGCGAGCACCTCCAGGGTGAGGGGCTCGCCGAGCCGGTGCAGCGCCCATTCGCGGGTGGCGGCGAAGCGCTCGCCGAGCGGTTCCGGCACGCTGCGCGGCACGTACTGGGCCTGGCCGCCGCTGCGGTAGGGCGCCGCGACCAGCCGCCGGGCCGCGTGGTTCGACGCGGCCATCCCGAGGTCGCCGCGCAGGATGTGCAGGCACAGGTCGATGCCGGAGGCGGCGCCCGCCGAGGTCAGGACGCTGCCCTCGTCGACGAACAGCACGTTCTCGTCCACCCGGACGAGCGGGTGCTTGGCGGCGAGCCTGCGCGTGTAGTGCCAGTGGGTGGTGGCGCGCTTGCCGTCGAGCAGCCCTGTGGCGGCGAGCGCGAAGGCGCCGGTCGAGATGGCGGCGAGCCGCGCGCCCCGGCCGAGGGCGGCGACCAGCGCGTCGAGCACGGGCCGCGGCGGGTCCTCGCGGTCCGGGAAACGGTAGCCGGGGATGAAGACGATGTCGGCCCACGCGAGCGCGTCGAGCCCGTGGGCGACGTGGTAGGACAGCCCGTCGCCGCCGGCCACCAGCCCGGGCGCCGCCCCGCACACCCGCACCTCGTACGGCATGCTCGCGCGGGTCGTGAAGACCTGCGCCGGAATGCCGACGTCGAGCGGCTTCGCGCCTTCGAGTACGAGTACGGCGACGGGATGCAGGCGGGAGGCGGGCACGGGACCAGCGTAAACGCCCCCGTACGGCCCGCGCGGTCGGCGCCCGGCCGGCCGGCTGCGGTGCCGGCACCGCGGAAGCCGCCCGCCGGACACCCCGGGGGCATCAGCTGGTCCGACGTCCCCGCGCCGCTGCCGGAACTCGACGTACGGCTGCTCTGGCACGCCCGGCTCGACGCCGACCCGGCGCAGCGCCGGCCGCGCGAGACGGTCCGCGGCGCGCTCGGCTGACCGTCCCGCGCGTGTCAACGGGGCGAACCGTCCGCGCCAAGTCGGCGCCAAGTCGTCCAACAGTGCGCGCCAAGGCCGGCAGCCAATGCTCGGGTGCACAGAGCATCAGGAAGCGGACACGAACAGTGACATCGAATGGACTGTCGGTGATCTTGCTTCACCCGAATTTGGAGGACGCATGTCCGGCACATCTGGGCTGGAAGATCTCTACTCGGTCATCGAGGAAGCAGCTCGGCGGCTGGACGTGGTCAGCTCGCGTGACACGGTCTGGCCCGTCCTGACGGCGTACGAGGACCTGATCCCGCATTCCGCCATCGCTTTCCGGGTGGAGACCAGCGCGCGTCGCGGCGACGACTTCAGCTGCCGCTTCACGATGATCCCGAAGGAGGCCGACCCGTACGGCATCGCCGTGTCGAACGGCCTCACCCCGCGGACGGACCACCCCGTCGCCTCGCTGAGCGCGGACATCGCCGGCCGGTGCCCCATCGACAACTACGGCGTCGACTTCGGGGTCATCGGCGGCTTCACGAAGACCTTCCAGTTCTTCCCGCCGGACGACCTGCAGTCGCTGGCGACGGTGGCCGACATCCCGTCCCTGCCGACCAGTGTCGCCGGGAACGCCGAATTCTTCCGCCGCCACGGTGTGTACGACCAGCTGGCCCTGACCGGGATGGACTACGAGAACAAGACGGTCAACCTCTACTTCAAGACGCCCGACGGATATCTGTCGGAGCCGAAGAACATCGCGGCGATCCTCCGTGACATCAACATGCCCGAGCCGAGCGAGCAGCTGGTGAAGCTCGCCCAGGAGGCGGGCGGCTTCTACGTCACCACGAAGTGGGATTCGCCGGACATCCAGCGGATCTGCTTCAGCGCCATGACGCTGGACCCGTTCGGCCTGACCGGCGGCCGTCTTGAGCCCAAGATCGAGCAGCTCGCCAAGAACGCCCCGTCCGTCGACGAAGGCGTGCCGCGCAGGTTCATCTGCTACGTCGCCTCCGCGCCGAGCGGCGAGTACTACAAGCTCCTGTCGTTCTACCGTGCCCAGCCCGATGTCGTGCGGCTGTGGCGCGAGTACGAGGACAACTGAGCCGACTGAGCCGACTGAGCCGACTGAGCCGACTGAGCCGGCTGAGTCAGCGGAGCCGGCTGAGCAGCTGAGCCGACGGGCGGCTGAGCGGCTGAGCGGCTGATTCGGCCCGAACGTGCGTGGCCGGGGACCCCGCGGGGTCCCCGGCCACGCGTGTCCAGGTGGTTCTCGCGCAGGGGCGCCGAGGGCCACGCGCCCCCGGCCGGCCTCAGTGCAGGGTGAACTTCTGGGCCGCGGTGCCGTTGCAGTCCCAGATCTGCAGCCGGGTGCCGTTGGCGGTGGCGCCGCTGGGCGAGTCGAGGCAGCGGCCGGACTGGGGGTTGAACAGCGACCCGTCGGAGCGCTGGTTGAAGACCTGGCCGCCGACGCCGTTGCAGTCCCACAGCTCGACCTTGGCGCCGTTGGCGGTGCCGTTGCCGACGATGTCCAGGCAGCGGCCGATGGTGCTCAGCGAGCCGTTGGTGTGGTGGGCCCAGAACTGGTCCTCGGCGTAGGACTGGCAGTTCCACAGCTGGACGGCCGCTCCGTTGACCCCGGTGTCGTCCGCCGCGACGTCGACGCACTGGTTGCCGGGCCCGGTGATCTGCCCCTGGGCGCCGTTGGGCACGTTGGTCTCGCCGGAGTAGCCGACCGAGACGACGTTGGCCTGGACCGCGTTCTCGGCGGCGTCGGTCGGATAGCCGGCGACCATGACGCCCTCGAAGAAGGTGCCCATGTTCCAGTTGCTGTTGTCGCCGCCGGTGCCCAGGATGATGCCGCCCTCCTGGTGCATCGGCGTGTAGCCGCCCCTGGTCGGCAGTGCTCCGTTCCACCAGGTGGTCAGCGCGCCGGACTGCGAATTGCCGCCCTTGAGGGCGTACGTCGTCTGGCCGTTGTTCTTGAGCACGGCCGTGACGAAGGCGCTCTTGTTGCCGGCGTTCGCGGTGTTGGAGCCGTTGTTCCCCTGGAACATGCCGTTCTCCATGTCGGCCTCGATCCAGGGGCCGGTGCCGTTGCAGGGGGCGAAGTAGCAGGTGGTGGCGATGCTGACGGCGTCCATGTGGCCGTTGCCGGTGTCGGCGGGGGTGGACTCGGCGTTGCCGTAGTCGAAGCAGCACGCGGAGCCGACGTGGGTGCCGCTGGCCACCATGTAGGCGCCCTCGGGCTGCCCGTTGACGGCGGTGCCGGAGGCGGCGCCGTGCGAGCGGTAGCCGACGCCCGGCGAGACCCAGATGCCGTAGACCTTGTGGCCGCCGGCCGTGACCGACAGCTCGGCGGCGTCCGCGCCCCGGTCCGCGCCCATGCCGGCGGTGCCGGCCGGCCCCGGGAAGAGGTCGTTGTGGCGGGACGTCTGGTCGTAGACCTTGGTGATACGACAGGTGGTGTCCGCACAGAAGCTGTCCTGCTGCGCGGCGTTCGCGTAACCGCCGGTGCTCAGCAGGCCGATGTCGGTGGTCCCGCCGTCCGAGGCGCGGGTGACCTGGTAGAGCGGGCCGCTGTACGCGGAGAACAGGGCGCGCGTCGTGCTGTGCGCGGCCACGCACGAGGTGCCGGCCCCGGCGTAGATGTCGCAGGGCAGGGTGCCGGCGGCCTGCGCCGAGCCGGGCAGGCTCAGGAAGGCGCCGAGCAGCAGCCCGAGGGTCGCGGCGGCGGAGAGCAGGGCCCGGCGGTAGCGCCGGAGCGGGGAGGAGGGAAGAGCCGGTCCTGCCGCGGGGCCGCGGGGGGCGCGCGCGGCGGCGGATCTCGATCTGCGCATGTGTGCTCCTGGATGGGGGGAGGGAGCGAACTCGCCGCTGGCGCAGCACGGTTGAGCACTGCGCGACGGCTGCGACGGAAGTTACGCGCGCTGGTCGATTGCGTCAATATTTGTTGCTTTTATTTTTACTGTCTCCCCAGGGATGTCTAGATCTGTTGTTTTCGGCGGAGTTCCGGCCACCGCCGGGTTTCCGGCGTGGAAAACGCGTGGGCCCGCGCCGCCCGGTCGGAGAACGCCGGGCGGCGCGGGCCTGCTCACTGCGGGCGGATCGCGCCCGGTGCGTCACGCGTGCACGTGGTCCGTGCGGGTCAGTGCATCCACAGCAGGTACAGGTTGTTCGTGCCGTACTCGCAGATGTAGGCCGGGCCGTGTGCGGGTGCGTCGACGTGCGCCTGGGCGACACAGCTGTCGTACGTCGGGAAGTACCCCATGAACATCCAGCCGCTGCCGGGCGGCGGGGACGCCTGCGCCGCAGTGGTGGCGACGCCGAGACCGAGGATCGCGGCGGCGGCGACAGTGGCCGCGCGGGCCATGACCTTCTTGCGCATGTGGATCACAACTCCTTTCCGTGGCAGGCCGAAGCGCCTGCCGGGTGGCCAGGGGGTGTGGTGCAGGGGTGCGCGCGCAGCAGCAAGCTTGCCCGGGTGCGCCCGGCGCTTCAATAGGTCCAGACCAATTGGTGGCCCTGGGGCGAGTGGGATCACCCGTGGCCAGTGCGCTAGGGAGGGGAACGCCGTCGTTGCCGGCGGGACCCTCCGGCTGCACTACCCCAGTGCGGCGGTCTCATGCCTGTTCACCCTCGCGGACTCCCCGGCCCTCTTCCCCGCACCCCGGCTCACCCGACGCGGGCGGCCTCCTCGCGCAACTGGCTGCCCGTCGAGGTCCGCAGCGGGTCGGCCGCGGCGGCCATCAGCCACTCGGCGGTGTCCGCCGGCGTCTCCGGCGGCACCACCAGCAGGTCCCAGCGGCCCGTGTCGTAGGACAGCAGCATCAGCTGATCCGGGTCCTGCTCGTCCTTGAACCAACCGACCTTCACCACGTGCCCGTTGACCTGCACCTTGTGCGGGATGACCGGCCAGTGGACCGGGTTGACCGTGACCCGGGTGACGCGGTCCCAGCGCTTGTCGAGCACATCGGTCAGCGCGGGGAGTTCGGCGGCCAGGTCGCGGGAGCGCGGCCACCAGGCGCCGTCGATCCTGGCGGGCGAGGAGCCGGCGGGCGCCAGCGACAGACGCAGCGGGGGCGGCTCGGAGGCCGGCGTCCCGGGCGGTACGGACCCCAGGACCTCCGCCGGTACGGAAGCCGGGACCCCGGAGGGCTCTTCCGCCGTTCCGGTGCTCGGCGTGTACACAGTGGTGGCGGTCATGATGCGCGCCTCACCCCGGACCGACGCGGGCCGGCCCGGTGGTTGTCGATCGCCGAAAACGACACGGGCTGAATGCGAGTGCGCGAAATACCCTCGGTGATCCCCACGGTACTCCTCGGACACCGGCGGGCGACCGCCGTCAGTCGATCACCGTCAGGTGGTCGGCGCTGCCGCCGCGCCATTCGATCAGCAGGATCGTCGCGTCGTCGCTGGTGATCCCGCCGCGTTTGCGCTTCAGCGCCTGCGAGAGGTCCCGCACCATCGCCCGGGTGCCGGGCCGGCGCCGCCCGACGTCGGCGATGACGTCGATGAGCTGGGCCAGACCGAATTCGTCGCCGCCGCTGAGGTGTTCCTCGACGAGGCCGTCGGTGAAGCACAGCACGCGGTCGCCCGGACGCAGCGTCTGCGCGCTGACCAGGGGTTCCTGGCCGCCGAATCCCACCGGGAGCGTGGTGCTGCCCTCCAGCTGCCCGACGACCTCGTGGTCGCGGATGAGCAGCGGCCACGGGTGGCCGGCGTTGACCCACTGGAGGTGGCCGGTGGCGGTGTTCAGCTGCATCATCTGGGCGGTGACGAACTGCTCGGGCCCGAACTGCGCCGCGATGACCTCGTCCATGTAGGCGTAGATCCCGGACAGGCCGACCTCGCTCCTGCGGGAGTGCCGGTAGGCGCCGATGGCGGCAGTCGCCATGACGGCGGCGCTCAGCCCGTGTCCCATCGCGTCGATCATGGCCAGGTGCAGGATGTCGCCGTTCAGGGCGTAGTCGAAGCTGTCGCCCGCCACGTTGTAGGCGGGCTCCAGGATCCCGGCGATCTCCACCTGGGGGACCGACATGCGCAGCGGCGGCAGCAGCGACCACTGGATCTCGGCCGCGACGCTCATCGGCGCCCGCCGCCGGGTCAGGGTGAAGATGTCGGTGTAGCTGTCCTTGGTCACCACCATGTCGGCGACCAGGCCGGCCAGCCGCCGCAGCAGCCGCCGGTCGTCGTCGTCCACCACGTCCAGCGTGACGGCCATGACGCCCACCTGGTCGCTGCCGTCCAGCAGCGGCAGGAACATCCTCGTCGCGCCGGCCTCGGCCACCTCGACGGTCCGCGCTTCCAGAAAGGCCGTGCCGGCCGGGGACGCGCTGATCGGCTGCGGCGCCTCGACGAGCAGCCCCCGGCCGATCAGCGGCATGAGCATCAGCTGCTCGTAGTCCTGGAGCAGTACGGACACCTCGCGGCCGCCGACCCGGGCGACCTCCTCCGCGATGAGCGGGGCGATCAGCTGCGGCGGCATCTCATGGGCCCGGTCCAGCAGCACGCCGAGCAGGCGCTCCCCGAAGCCCTCGGACCGGTCGACCGGGATGTCACCGAACCGGCGGCCCTGCTGTTCGTTCACAGACCCACATAACCACCGAAACCGGCTCCGGCGGTGCAGCGACGCCGGACGGTGTTGAAGTCCCGCTTCCTGGGCAGGCGTTGGCCGAGGGGCGTTCACCGATCCCTGCGAACGGGATTCCCAGCAACGCACCCAAGCAATGAGAGGTCACCTAGTGACTGACACCATGTGGGCATATCTGGCAACATCCGGCCACCGGGCGGGAGTCGACCTGAGCGGCTACAAGGTCGAAGCGACCGACGGCTCCATCGGCCGGGTGGACAGGCACTCCGACTCCGTCGACTCCGCCTACATCGTCGTGGACACCGGCGTGTGGATCCTCGGCAAGCACGTCATGCTCCCGGCCGGCACGATCACGTCCGTGGACACCGCGAAGCGGCGCATCCTGGTCGCCCGCTCCAAGGACGACATCAAGAACTCCCCGGAGTTCGACCGGGACAAGCAGGCCGACGACGCGGGCTACCGCGAGCAGGTCGGCACGTACTACGGGATGTCCCGCAGCTGAGCGTCCCCGCACGCGGTCTGGCCCCAGGCGCGCTGCCTGGGGCTTTTCGCCGTCCGCGGGGCTGCCGCCTACCGGCTGTCGGGAACGGGCCGCCGGCTGCGCCGGGGCCGTCGGTGCGGCCGCGCGGGGCGGTCAGTCCAGGGGCCTGGTCCACACGTGGAGCGCGGACGACCGCGAGCCGGCGCCGACCGCGCCGAGGTCCTCCCAGGACCACGACCGGTAGGCCGCCCCGGCCGGTGCGTCGTCCGGGGCGACGAGGGCGATCGCCCGGGCCGCGTCGGTGCGGACCAGCAGCTGCTCCTGGAGCCGGGTGGCCACACCGGTACGGCGGTAGGAGGGCAGGACCATCAGCTCGACGATGACGAACACCTGCCCGGACGCGGTCAGTTCCTCCAGGTCGGAGGGCAGGCCGCCGCCGATGCCCGTCCACCAGTGGCCCGAGCGGTGCACCCGGAAGCCGTAGGCGCAGCCCATCGGCTGGGGTCCTTCGGCGACCACCATGTCGAAGGCCGGCTGCTGGACGTCGTCCTCGAACCGCCGCAGGAAGTCCTGGCGGTCGCGGAATTCCTCGCCCGCGGCGCCTTCGTACGCCTCGACGAACATGTCGGCGAACGGCCCGCGCTGTTGTTCGGCCTGCCATCGCGACAGCCGGCGTATGAAAAATTCTGGCATACCTCCCCTTCTTCCCCTCCGGCCGTACCGGCACGCCGGTGTACGGCACGCGACATGCGCCGCCGCGGCCGTCCCGGACCCGTCCCCGCCCCCGGACTGCGTCGCCCCCCCGCGCGGGAGCACGGCGACCGTCCGGCGGGGCTTGGCCCGCCCGGGTGACGCGCCCGGCGCAAACCCGGCCGCCCGGCGCGCCGCTTCCGCCGCCGCGCCGCCCGGGGTGCTTTCGTCGGGGTGCCGGGCATACGACGACTCGACAGGCATCGCGCCGTAAGGAGAGATCGTGGTGGCAGCACGTGCCGACGAGGACCGCGCGGCGATGCCCGCGGACCTTCTCAAGGGACAGAAAGCCGTGGTGACCGGGGCCAACTCTGGTATCGGCATGGCGACCGCGGTCGCCCTCGGCCGGGCCGGGGCGGATGTCGTGGTCAACTACGTGGCCGGCGCGGACGACGCCGGCGAGGTCGTGGAGCGGATCAGGGGCTTCGGGGTCCGCGCCTACGCCCACGAGGCCGACGTCTCCGACGAGGACCAGGTCGTCGAGATGGTCGCCCGGGCGGTCCGGGAGCTGGGCACCGTCGACATCATGGTCGCCAACGCCGGCCTCCAGCGCGACTCCCCCCTCACCGGGATGACGCTCGCCCAGTGGCAGAAGGTCATCGACGTCAACCTCACCGGGCAGTTCCTGTGCGCGCGCGAGGCCGCCAAGGAGTTCATGCGGCGCGGTGTCGTCCCCGAGGTCTCCCGGGCGGCCGGGAAGATCATCTGCATGAGTTCGGTCCACCAGATCATCCCGTGGGCGGGCCACGTCAACTACGCCTCGTCCAAGGGCGGTGTGGGCATGCTGATGCAGACCCTCGCCCAGGAACTGGCCCCGCACCGCATCCGGGTGAACGCGGTCGCCCCCGGCGCGATCCGCACCCCCATCAACACGTCCGCCTGGAACACCCCGCAGGCCGAGGCGGAACTGCTCAAACTGATCCCGTACGGCCGCGTCGGCGACCCGGACGACATCGCCGACGCCGTCGTCGCCGTGGCCTCCGACCTCCTCGACTACGTCGTCGGCACCACGCTCTACGTCGACGGCGGGATGACCCTCTTCCCCGGCTTCGCCACGGGAGGCTGAGCGCCGATGGAGGAGCGTGCCGCGCCCCGCCGGGTGGTGATCGTCGGCGGCGGATTCGCCGGGCTCTTCGCCGCCCGCGCCCTGCGGCGCTCACCGGTCGCGGTCACCGTGGTCGACCGCCGCGCCCACCACCTCTTCCAGCCGCTGCTCTACCAGTGCGCCGCCGGCATCCTGTCCGAGGGCCAGATCGCCCAACCGCTGCGCGGGCTGCTGCGGCGCCACCGCAACGCGACCTGCCTGCTCGCCGAGGCCACCGACGTGGACGCCGGCGCCCGGTTGGTGCACGCCCGGCGGCCGGACGGCACCGCCCTCACGCTGCCCTACGACGACCTGATCGTCGCGGTCGGCATGCGCCAGTCCTACTTCGGGCACGGCGAATTCGCCGCGCACGCGCCCGGCATGAAGTCCCTGGACGACGCGCTCCACATCCGGCGCCGGCTCTACCAGGCGTTCGAGATGGCCGAGACCGCCGCGGACGCGGCCGAGCGGCAGCAGTGGCTCACCTTCGCGCTGGTCGGCGGCGGCCCGACCGGTGTCGAACTGGCGGGCCAGATCAGGGAGATCGCCGGACACACCCTCGACAGGGAATTCCGTACGATCGACTCCGCCCGGGCCAGGGTGCTGCTCTTCGAGGGCTCGGACGAGGTGCTGGGCTCCTTCGGCCGCCCGCTGGCCGCCCGCGCGGCCCGTACCCTGCACGGCCTCGGCGTCGAGGTCCACCTGGGAACGCGGGTCACCGGCATCGACGCGCAGGGCCTGACCGTGCAGGACAAGGACGGCGCGACCACCCGTTTCGACGCCCGCACCGTGTTGTGGACCGCGGGCGTCGAGGCGCCGCCCATCGCCGCCGCGCTGGCCAGGGCGACCGGCGCCGCGCAGGACCGGGCGGGCCGCCTCGCCGTCCAACCCGACCTCACCCTGCCCGGCCACCCCGAGATCCACGTCACGGGCGACGTGATGAGCCTCCGGCGGCTCCCCGGGCTCGCCGAGGTCGCGATGCAGACCGGGGCGTACGCGGGCCGTGCCGTACGCCACCGCGCGGCGGGCGGGACGAAGCAGCAGAAGCCCTTCCGGTACCTGGACCTCGGCAGCGCCGCCTACATCTGCCGCGGCAAGGCCGTCGTCAAGGTCGGCAGGACGCATCTGTCGGGCCTGGCCGGCTGGCTGGTCTGGCTCTTCGTCCACCTGGCCTTCCTCACCGGCTTCCGCAGCAGGCTGGGCGCGATGCTGAGCTGGTCGATCGTCTTCGCCTCCGGCTCGCGGCGGGAGCGGGCCTTCCCGATGTCCGACGCCGGCGGGCCGCCCTCGTCCGCGGCCCCGGCGAAGGCCTGAGCCGCACCGGGCCGGCGGTGCGCGCCGCGGGCTGTTGTTGAATGAACCACGGGCCGCGGCCGACCCCAGGCGCGCCGGCCCCGGTCGGTTTCAGGGCGGCACCGGCCGGTGCGGGGCGGTCTCAGGCCGGCCGTGGTCGGCCGTGGTCGGTCCTGGTCGGCCCTGGTCGGGACGCCGTCGGCACGAAAGTGGGCAGCAGCACATGAACGCGCAACCGGTGTCCTTGCGAAGCCTGATACCCGCGGTGTTCCTGCCCGTGCTGGTCTTCGAGACGGGCATGGGCGCGCTCGCGCCCGTACTGGCGCTCAGCGGGCGCGCGCTCGGGGCGGGCGTCGGCGGCGCGGGGCTGGTGCTCGCGCTGGTGGGGGTCGGGCAGATCCTCGGCGACGTGCCCGCCGGGGCGCTGGCGGCGCGGCTCGGCGACCGCAAGGCGATGCTCGTCGCGTCGGGCGTGACCGCGGTGACGCTGAGCGGGTGCGCGCTGGCCCGCAGCTTCTGGCAGCTGGCCCTGGCGGTCACCCTCACCGGGGCGTCCAACGCGGTCATCATCCTGGCCAGGCAGTCCTATCTCACCGAGGCCGTTCCCGCCCCGCTGCGGGCGCGGGCGATGTCGACACTCGGCGGCATGTCGCGGGTGGGCGCCTTCGTCGGGCCCTTCCTCGGCGCGGCGGTGCTGACCGGCCGCCCGGTGCGCGACATCTACTGGCTGGCACTGCTGTGCACGGCGGTGACCGTGCTGGTCCTGCTCACGGTGCCCGACGTGGTGGAACCCGCCGCCCGCGGCGGCAGGAAGCCCGTCCCCGTACGGGCGGTGCTGCGCGACCACCGGAAGGTCTTCCTCACCCTGGGCCTTGCCGTCCTGCTGGTCGGCTCGGTCCGGGCGACCCGGCAGACCGTCCTGCCGCTGTGGGCCGAGCATCTGGGCCAGAGCCCGTCCTCCACCAGCGTCGTCTTCGGCATCGCCGGGCTGATCGACACGCTGACCTTCTACCCCTCGGGCCGGGTCATGGACCGCGCGGGCCGGCTGTGGATCGCGGTGCCCTCGATGCTGGTGCTGGGCGGCGCCCAGGCCGTCCTGCCGCTGACCCACACCCTCACCGAGCTGACCGTGGTCGCGATGCTCATCGGCTTCGGCAACGGGATCGGCAGCGGCATCCTGATGACGCTCGGCGCGGACGTCGCGCCGCCCGGCATCCGCTCGCAGTTCCTGGGCGTATGGCGGCTGTGCGCGGACTCCGGCAGCGCGGGCGGCCCCCTGGTGGTGTCGGCCGCCGCCTCGCTGGGCAGCCTCGCGGCCGGCATCTCGGTCATGGGCGCCGTGGGCGTCGCGGCGGCGGGCGCGCTGCTGCGCTGGGTCCCGAGGTATTCCCCCTTCGCCACCACCGGCGCCGCCCGCATCCCCCTGCCCCGCCCCCCGACCGCGCCCGACAGGGACGACGCCCCTCGCCGATGAGGTGCCCGAGGCCGGGGCGCGCCCCGGGGTGACCGGGGTGGTGGACAGCGCGGCGGGCGAGGGCAGCTGTGCATCGTTGTAGAGGGGCGGGGCGAACCGGCCAATGCGGGGCGGGGGTTGCCGCACCCCTTGTCAGTAGGGCGGGGCTCGCTTCTAATGTGGTCTGGACATGACAGTCCGGACGGGTATCACGGCAGATCCCCCTCCCCGTTTGCAACGTGGGAAGCCGCACGCGGTGGTTCGGGCTGCGGCGGGAACGGCCGGCGGGTACCACCCCTGGAGGGAGAACCCGGTGCGGAGAACCGCTTTATGGTGCGTCCTGCTCGCGCTCGTCGTGGCGATGACCGGGCGGACCGCCGCGTCGGCCGCCGCCGGGGCGCCCGCCGCCGCGACGGCCGTGTGCGCCGTCCACTGCGACACCCTCGATCCGTCCCAGGCGGCCCAGGAGACCTTCCCCGTGCCGGCCGTGACCGTCAACGGACGGCTGCTCCAGCTGCATGTCGACGACGCCGACGGGATGGCCTGGGCGAGTATCGACAGCGCCGTGCTGAACGACTCCGTGTGGCTGGACCGGTCCTGGGACGGCGGCGCCACCTGGGACGGGCTGCTGGGCAAGGCCGCCGTGCCCGCCTCGTGGACCGGCACCCGCACCCTGATGTACAACCTCTACGACCCCGCCGGGCACCGCCGCGGGCTGCTGCGGGCCTGCGGCGACGCCCAGGGCGTGGCCTGCACCTCCTGGGCCAGGACCGGCGTGTGCGCGACCGCCTGTGACGGCGGCGGGACGGCGCCGGGGGACACCCAGCCGGTCGGGGCCGCCACCCTCAACGGCCGCACCATCGCGCTGCACACGGACAATTCCGGGATGGCCTGGGCGACGGTGGCCGCCGGGAAGGCGGGCGACGAGGTGTGGCTCGACCGCTCGTGGAACAGCGGCGCGAGCTGGCCCGACGGCTCCTCGCTCGGCCGGACCGGCGTGCCGTCGGGCGCGACCGGCACCCGCACCGCGAGGTTCAACACCTCCGACCCGCAGGGCAGGTTGTACGGCGGCGCCGTGCGCGCCTGCGGCCGGGCGGTGGAGGGCCAGAACGGCAGCTGCACGGCCTGGGCCCGGCCGGCCACCAGCCGCACCGCCGCCGCGGCCGACGCGCTGATGTACTCCTACGACCCGGACACCGCCTACTGGCCGTCGAGCTGGTGGAATTCCGCGGTGGCGCTCGCCACGGTCGTGGACTACATGCGCAAGACCGGCGACACCCGCTACGCCTGGATCGTCGACCGCACCTTCCAGGTGAACAAGGCCGCCTTCCCCGCCGGGGCCCGCAGCTCCGACCCCATCGACGGCGACTTCATCAGCCGCGCCACGGACGACGCCGAGTGGTGGGCACTGGCCTGGCTCGACGCCTACGACCTCACACACGACGCCAAGTACCTCAACGAGGCGGTGACCATCGGCGGTTACGTGAACGGCCTGTGGGACACCGGCTCGTGCGGCGGCGGTGTGTGGTGGGACCGGGAGCGTACGTACAAGAACGCGGTGACGAACGCCCTGTGGGTGCGGATCACCGCGGAGCTGCACAACCGGATCTCCGGCGACACCCTGTGGCTCGGCCGGGCGACCACGGCGTGGACCTGGTTCCAGCACAGCGGCCTGATCAACGCCTCCGGCCTGGTCAACGACGGTCTCACCGCCGGCTGCGCCAACAACGGCCAGACGGTGTGGAGCTACAACCAGGGCCTGTCCATAGGCGCGGCCGTCGAGATCTGGCGGGCCACCGGCGACAGCGCGGCGCTCAGCACCGCGCGCCGCCTCACCGACGCGGCCGTCGGCTCGCCGTCCCTGGTCTCCGGCGGGGTGCTCACCGAGTCCTGCGACGCGGTCACCGCGAGCTGCGACGACAACGCGAAGCAGTTCAAGGGCGTCTTCATGCGCTACCTGGACGAGGTGAACACCGCCACCGGCGGCGCGTACGCGGCCTTCGCCCGTACCCAGGCCGACAGTGTGTGGAACACCGACCGCGACAGCCTCGTACGGCTCGGCGAGCGCTGGGCGGGCGCCGACCCGGCCGCCCACCCCAACGTCCGCGACTGGCGCACCGAGGCGTCCGCCCTCAGCGCGCTGCTGGCCGCCCCCTGACCGGCGCGGGCGCCGCCCCGGCCGTCCCACGGCCCCGGAGCGGCGGCCCGCGGCCGGCCCCGCCGAGGCGCATGATGGAGTCATGCCGATCCGACCTGTCCTCGTCTACGACGGTGACTGCGCCTTCTGCACCACCTGCGTGACGTTCGCCGAACGGCGGCTGCGGCCCCGCTGCGTGACCGTCCCGTGGCAGCGGGCGGACCTGCCCTCCCTCGGGGTGGACCAGCGGCGGGCCGAGTACGAGGTGCTGTGGGTCACGCCCGCCGGTGCCGTGTACGGCGGCGCGGAGGCCGTCGCGAAACTGCTGCTGAGCGCGGGCGGGGTGTGGGCCGTCGCGGGCGCCGTGCTCCGGATGCCGCCCGTCCGCTGGATCGCCCGCGGCGTCTACCGCCTGGTCGCCGACAACCGCCAGCGGATGCCCGGCGGCACCCCCGCCTGCGCGCTGCCCGCGGCCCACCGCCCCGTACCGTAGACCGCCGCTTCCGCGCTTTACCGTGAACCGCCCTCCGCGCCCACCGGCCGGGCGGGGAAACGGGAATTGCCGCGCTGATTTCCACCGAGCCCCGGGCCTTCCGCGCCCGGGGCTCTTCGCTGCCTCGCGCGACTCGGCGCCGGTATGCCACGGGACACCGAACCCCGGCCTCATTAAAGGGCCATCCGGGTTCGCCCGTGGCGTCCCGGGCGTGGCGGTCGCGGAATCCTGCTGTTCGGACACGGCCAGCGTGACCTGTGGATATCCCAGTTCGCGTTGCGCCAACCAGGGCGGGCGCGGGCAGTTCACCCATATGCGCCAGGATCGGCAGCGCCCCGATTCCTACTCTGTGGCTGTCCTTTCCTCGGGCTGTCACGGTTCAGGTGATGGGGAAGTCGCGGCCTGCTGCCGGGAAAGGCACGGGCGGCTCCGCCATCAGTCGGCGCGTCGCCCTCCCAGTTTTCGTTTTTCTCCAGAGGAGTGGGCTCTTCGATGAAATTGCTGAATGCCATGGGGGTGCCGATCCGGCGCGCCCTGTCGACGTCGATCGCGTCGGTCACGCTGATCGCCGCGGCCACTGTGGTGATGACGCCCACGTCCGCGACCGCCATCGCGACGGCCGTTCCCCTGGGGACGGTGACCAGCTTCGCGGTGCTCGGCGGCCAGTCCGTGACCAACACCGGCCCCACCACGGTCACCGGTGACCTGGGGGTGAGCCCGGGCACCGCGATCAGCGGCTTCCCGCCCGGTCTGGTGAACGGTGCGACCCACTCGGCCGACGCGGTCGCCCTCCAGGCCCAGAGCGATCTGACCACGGCCTACAACGATGCGGCAGGCCAGGCGCCTGACGCGAGCATCAGCGGCGACCTGGGCGGCCTCACGCTGGCCCCCGGCGTCTACAACGCGCCGTCCTCCATCGGGCTCACCGGGACGCTCACCCTGGACGCGGCCGGCGACCCGAACGCGGTCTGGGTCTTCCAGATCGGCTCCACCCTCACGACCGCGTCCGCCAGCCGGGTGCTCCTGGTCAACGGCGCCTCGCCGTGCAACGTCTTCTGGCAGGTCGGCAGTTCGACCACGCTCGGCACCAACACCACCTTCGTCGGCACCATCATGTCCCTCACCTCGACGGGCCTGAACACCGGCGCGACCGTCAACGGGCGCGCCCTGGCCCGCAACGGCTCGGTGACCCTGGACACGAACACCATCACGCGGCCCCAGTGCGGTACGACGACCGGCGGCACGACGACCGGCACGACCACGGGCACGACGACGGGCACGACGACGGGCACGACGACCGGTACGACCACGGGTACGACGACCGGTACGACCACGGGCGGCCTGTTGGGCGGCGTCACCACCGGCGGCCTGCTCGGCGGCATCACCTCGGGCGGCCTGCTGGGCGGTGTCACCACCGGCGGCGGTCTGCTCGGCGGCGCGGTCGCCGGCAACACCGTCGGCGGCAGCACCACCGGCAACATCCAGGGCAACACGCAGGGCATCACGTCCGGCAACACCCAGGGCAACACAGCGGGCAACACCCAGGGCAACACCGGAGGCGGCCAGGGCAAGCCCCCGTACCACGGCAAGCCGTCGTACGGGGAACAGCCCTCGTACGGTGAGCAGCCGTCCTACGGTGAGCAGCCCCAGTACGGTGACCAGCCGCAGTACGGCGACCAGCCCCAGTACGGCGACCAGCCCCAGCACGGCGACGACCAGGAGCCGAACACGGACTGGCCCTCGGACAACGGCGACGGCCAGCCGGCGGACCAGAGCTGACACCTGACCGCTCCGTCCGGCCCGGCGGGCGCCCCGTGCGCCCGCCGGGCCCGGCCGTGTACAGCCCGCGCACACGGCCGACCGCGTACAGCCGGCAGTCGCCCGCCGGCAGGCACCGCAGCACGAACAGCAGCAGAGTCGCGAGAGGAGGGCCGGGATGGCATCGACTGGCCCGCGAGACGTACAGGACACCGGTGAACCGGTGGACGTGGCGGCGGCGCCGGACGGAGTGCGGCTCCGGAAGCCGCCCGCCGCCCGCCGCGAACCCCCCGAGGAACGCGTGCCGTTCGGGTCGGGCGACGGCACGGACCGGCTGGCGGCGCTGCCGCTTCCGCTGCGCTTCGCGACGCGGACGGCCACCGCCCTGCTGGCGGCGGTGGCCCTGCTCCACGTGGCTTTCCTCTTTCTGCACGTGGCTCCCGCGAACACCGTCTCGCACCGCTACGCCCGGCAGATCCAGAGCTGGGTCTATCCGTTCTTCGAGCAGAACTGGCGGCTGTTCGCCCCCGATCCCGAGTCGGCCGTCCCGCAGATCTCGGTGCGGACCTTCGGACCCTCGGGCGGCGGTCTGCCGAGGACCAGCGGCTGGTTCGACCTCACGGCGATCGACAACGCCGGGGTCAGGCACGACCCCTTCCCGAGCCACACCAACCAGAACATGCTCCGCAGGGCGTGGAGCGGCTACCTCGACACCCACGCCGGCACCGACGTCTCCTACTCCGAACGCGCCCTGATGTGGCAGGAGTATCTGCGCAACATCGCCGCGCAGCGGGTCTCCGGCGCCCGGCACGGCTCGTTCACCGCCCTCCAACTCCGCGTCCGCACAAGCCCGGTGGCGGGATACGACGCCGCCGGCCACACCGTCCGGGTGCCGCCCTCGGCGGTCGACACCCGCATGCTGCCCTGGTGGAAGGTGCCCGCGCATGGCCACTGAGAAGACCGCGACCCCCGCCCCCGCCGAGGTCGGGCGAACCGGCCGGCCGGAGGCACGCCCCCGCGTCGGCGGCCTGATCGCCCTGATCGGCCACCGCCCGGTCTCGCTCTACGCGGCCTCGGTCCTGCGTATCGGCTACGGCTTGTGCTATTTCGCCTTCCTGGTGCGCGAACTGCCGCACCGCGAAGAGATCTGGGGGCCGCAGTCGCCGTGGACCCCGGCCCTGGCCGACGAACTCTTCCGCCAGACAGGCTGGTTCAGCCCGCTCACCCTGTCGGACAGCCCGCTGTACTTCGACCTCTGCTACGGGCTGGCCCTCGCCGTCTGCGCGCTGATGGTGCTCGGCTGGCGGACCCGGGCGACGTCCGTGCTGTTCGCGCTCGTCGTGGTGTCCTTCCACGCGAGGGCGATCTTCATGACGGACGGCGGCGACAACCTGATCCTGCTCATGGCCCTCTACCTGACCGGCACCGCCTGCGGGCGCCGCTGGTCCCTGGACGCCCGCAGGACGCGCCTGGCCGTCGCGGGCGGCCCCCGGCGCTGGGCGATGTGGCGGGCGACGAGCGATACGTGGTCGCAGTTCGACCTGGCGCGCGGGACCCTGGTCACCGCCCTCCACAACTGCGCCATGTTCGTGGTCGCCGTCCAGGTCTGCCTGCTCTACGGATCGGCGGGCCTGTACAAGGTGCAGGGCCCCTCCTGGCAGTCGGGCACCGCGCTGCACTACGTCGTGAACCTCGACCTCTTCCGGCCCTGGCCCGCCCTGTCCGCGCTGGCGGACAGCCACCCGCTGTTCATCGCCGTCGCGGGCTATCTGACGGTGCTGATCCAAGTGGCCTTCCCCTTCGCGCTGTTCAGCCGGCTCAAGTACGTCATCCTGGCCATGCTGCTGGGCATGCACCTCGGCATCGCGGTGCTCATGGGGCTGCCGCTGTTCTCCGCGGCGATGATCGTCGCCGACGCCGCCTTCCTGCCCGACCGCTTCTACCGGTCGGCCGGGCGGCTGGCCCGCCGCGCTGTCGCGCGCCTCGCGCGCCGGGTGCCCGCGGCCGGTCCGCCGCGCACCGCGCTGGTCCCGCCGCAGGCGGCGGACACCGGCCTGGTCCGCCGCCGCTGACCGGTGCGGGCGCAGCCGTCTCCCGCCGACGTGCCGGCCGCGGGGGCGGGGCCGTATCCGGCCGACCTGTCGGCCGCCCGGCGGGGCCACACCCCGCCGGGCGGCCGTCGGCCAACTACGTAGTGCTTTTTTTCACACACCTTGTGTGCGATGAAAGTTTCCTCCACTCTGGGCGTGCAAGCCCCGCACCCCCCACCCGCATCACGCTCCCCGCCCGGAGGACATTGTGAGTTGGCATGCTCCCGCCAAGAAACGAGTTCTGGTCGCCGCTGCGGCGCTGGCCTGCGCCGCCCTGGGCGCGACCGCGGTCCCGGCGTCGGCCGCCCCCACGACCACGACCAAGAACCTCATCACCCACCCCGAACTGGACTGGGCCGGCTCCCAGATCGCGCTGCACCAGCCCGCGTCCGGCGGCGGGCGTACCGTCAACCCCGCGGTCGCCGGCGCGCCGGGGCTGGACGTCAGCGGCTACCAGGGCAACGTCAACTGGGCGTCCGTCGCCGCGAACGGCGGCCGCTTCGCCTACGTCAAGGCCACCGAGTCCACGACGTACGTGAACCCGTACTTCACCCAGCAGTACAACGGCTCGTACAACGCGGGACTCGTCCGCGGCGCCTACCACTTCGCGACCCCCAACACCTCCTCGGGGGCCGCCCAGGCGGACTACTTCATCGCGCACGGCGGCGGCTGGTCGAAGGACGGCAAGACGCTGCCCGGCATGCTCGACATCGAGTGGAACCCGTACGGGGCGACCTGCTACGGGCTGTCCGCCGCCTCGATGGTCAACTGGATCCTGTCGTTCAGCAACGAATACCACGCCAGGACCACCCGCTGGGTGACCATCTACACCGCGACGAGCTGGTGGAGCCAGTGCACCGGCAACACCGGGGACTTCTCGTCCACCAACCCGCTGGTGCTCGCCAACTACAACGGCAGCCCCGGCCCCATGCCCTACAACTGGCCCTACCAGACCATCTGGCAGTACGCCGACAGCGGCATCTTCCCCGGCGACCAGGACGCCTTCAACGGCGACTTCAGCCGCGTCCAGGCGCTGGCCAACGGCTGACCAGGCTTCCGGCCGGTACGACAGGCCACTCCCCGGGGGTGCGCGGCGGCCACGCCGGCCGCCGCGCACCCGCCGGACCCCGTACAGCCCGCTCGCCCCGAGCAACCCCCAGGAGGCACGACATGGTCGGCTCTGGACCCCATCCCTCGCGACGCAGCGTCCTGGCGGCCGGCACCGGTATAGCCGCGGCCGGGCTGCCCGGCCGCCTCGGCGACCGCCACAGGCCCGGCCCCGCGCACACCGCGCCGGCCGCGTTCGCCCGGCCCGCCGCGCTGACCCCGCAGCAGCAGGCCGGGCAGCGGGTCGTCTTCTCGTACTCGGGAACGACCGTCCCGCAGAGCCTGCTCGACCAGATCAGCTCGGGCCAGGCGGCCGGCGTCATCATCTTCGGCGACAACGTCAGCAGCCTCAGCCAGATCGGCTCGGCCGTCCAGCTGATGCGGCAGGCGAATCTGCGCAGCCCGAATCCCGCGCCGCTGCTCCTGATGACCGACCAGGAGGGCGGCCAGGTACGCCGGCTGCCCGGCGCCCCGGTGCTGTCCGCGAAGCAGATCGGCGCGTCCGCCGACCCGGCCGCCGCCGCGGCCTCCGCGGGCACCGGCGCCGGCAATCTGCTGCGCGGCGCGGGCCTGAACATCAACCTGGCGCCGGTGCTGGACGTCTACCGCACGGCCGGCGACTTCGAGGACCAGTACCAGCGGTCCTACAGCACCGACCCGGCCGTGGTCTCGCTGTGCGGCCGGTCCTTCATCACTGCCCAGCAGGCGACCGGCGTCGCGGCCACCGCCAAGCACTTCCCCGGCCTGGGACCCGCGACCGCCGCGCAGAACACCGACCTGCGGGCCGTCACCCTGAAGACGTCGCTGGCCGATCTGCGCGCCATCGACGAAGCCCCGTACGCCGCCGCGCTCGCCGCCGGGGTCGACCTGGTGATGGTCTCCTGGGCCGTCTACTCCCACCTGGACGCCGCGCACCCCGCGGGGCTCTCGCCGACCGTGGTGCAGGGCGAACTGCGCGGCCGGCTCGGCTTCACCGGGGTGACCATCACCGACGCGATCGAGGCGGGCGCGCTGAGCGCCCTGGGGACCAGCGGGCAGAACGCGGTCACCGCCGCGGCGGCCGGCATGGACGTCATCCTCGACGCCTCGGGCGATGTCTCGCACGGCAAGGCGGTCGTCTCCGCGCTGGCCGGCGCGCTGCAGAACGGCACCCTGGACCAGGCGGCGTCCAACGCCGCGCTCGGCAGGATCGGCGCCCTGCGCGGCCGGCTCTTCTAGCGCGCCGGACCATGCCGGGCACCGGCGCCGGTGGCGCGGTCGGGAGCCGGTCCCGGCGCCGGGCCGAGGGCTCAGTCGTCGATGCCGGAGCGTTCGATGCCCGCAACGATGTGCCGCTGGAGCAGCAGGAAGACCAGCAGCAGCGGCAGGATGGAGACCGCCGCTGCCACGAACAGCTCGTGGATGTTGACCACCTGGGCGGTGGTGAAGGTGGACAGCGCGACCTGGACCGTCCACGCCGACTTGTCCTGGCCGATGACCAGCGGCCACAGGAAGGAGTTCCAGGCGCCGATGAAGACGATCGTGGAGACGGCCGCGAAGACCGGCTTGGAGTTGGGCACGACGATCCGCCAGTAGGTGCGCCAGTAGCCCAGCCCGTCGACCTTCGCGGCGTCCTCCAACTCGCCAGGGAAGCCGAGGAAATACTGCCGGAAGATGAAGCAGGCGAAGGCCGAGAAGATCGTCGGGACGATCAGTCCGCGCATGGTGGAGATCCAGCCGAGCGAGGAGACCAGCACGAAGCTCGGCACGAAGGTGACGGCCGCCGGCACCATCAGGGTGCCGAGGACCGCGTAGAAGACCTGGTTCGCGTAGCGGTACGGGATGCGCGCAAGTCCGTAGCCCGCGAGCGAGGCCAGCAGCACGGTGCCGACGGTCGTGGTGACCGCGATCAGGCCCGAGTTGAGCAGCGAGCGGGCCATCGGCACCGCGGGGTCGTCGAACAGCTCGCCGACGTTGGACCACCGCAGGTGCGAGGGGAAGAAGGTCCAGTCCGGCGAGGTGATGTCCTGCTCGGTGGACAGGCCGTTGCGCACCAGCAGGTAGAAGGGGATCAGGAAGAGCAGCGCGAGCACGACGAGCAGCACCAGCCGCACCGCGCGCCCGAATCCGAGCAGGGCCTTCTCCACGTCAGTCCTCCCTCCTGCCGAGTCCGAACCAGCGGGCCTGGACGACGGTGACGACCGCGATGATCAGCGCGAGGATGACGGCTCCCGCGCTGCCCTCGCCCAGGTTCTGCCCGCGGCCCAGCGCGATGTTGTAGAGGTAGACCAGCGGCGGCCGGGCGTACGGCGGATAGCCGCGCGAGTCGCTGAGCAGGTTGTAGAACTCGTCGAACGCCTGGAAGGCGTTGATGACCAGCAGCAGCGCCACCGCCACCGACGTGGCCCGCAGCTGCGGGAAGGTGATGTACCGGAAGACCTGCCAGCCGGGCCGCGCGCCGTCCACGGCCGCCGCCTCGTACAGCTGGGCCGGGATGCGCTGGAGGCCGGCGAGGAAGAGCACCATGTAGAAGCCGGCCTGCAGCCACAGCCGTACGGTCACGATCACCAGCCAGTACCAGGGCGGGTGGGTCGTGGACAGCCACGCGGTCTGGTCGGCGCCGAACCAGCCCAGCACGGTGTTCGCCAGGCCGAAGCGCACCCCGTTGAAGATCGACAGCTTCCAGATCATCGCGGCCACCACGTAGGAGCAGGCGGCCGGCAGGAAGAACACCGAGCGGAAGAAGGCCTGCAAGTACCGCAGCCGGTTGACCATCAGCGCCAGGGCCAGCGACAGGGCGTAGGTGGCGGGCACGATGAACAGCGCGAACAGCCCGAAGGTGCCCAGGCTGTCGGTGAACGCCCGGTCGCGCAGCATCGACGTGTAGTT
The DNA here is from genome assembly GCF_036227245.1 of Streptomyces sp. NBC_01477. GTDB lineage: Bacteria > Actinomycetota > Actinomycetes > Streptomycetales > Streptomycetaceae > Actinacidiphila. Next base: position 4,238,825 of record NZ_CP109445.1, on the reverse strand, counting down.
GTCCAGGCCGACGAACCGGTGCGGGGACACCGTGTTGTGCGCGTCGAAGAAGCTCAGGTACACGCTCCACAGCAGCGGTACGTACGTGAACATCGCGAGCCCGGCGGCGAACGGGCCGACGAAGACCCAGAACCACAGCGTGCGGTGTCTCACGGCTTCTTCCGCACCCGCTGCAGCTCGGAAGCAGTCGTGCGGACCACCGCCTTCAGCTCGGTGTCGGGGTTGGCGCCGTCCTTGATGATGCGGCTCAGCGCGTCCTGGTAGGCGGTCTGGCCGGCCGGCGTCCACAGCAGCGGCTGGGCGTAGCCGTGGTCGGTGGCGTAGGAGACGGCGTCGGCCGCCGCGCCCTCCCGCAGCTTGGCCGCCTTCTTCGCCAGCGAGATCCGGGCCGGGATGTGGAAGCCGTAGGAGAGCGCGAAGTCCTCCTGGTAGTCGGTCTTGTCGACCCACAGCCACTTGATGTACGCCTTGGCCTCCGCCTGGTGTTTGCTGCGGGAGTTGACGGCCGCCCCGTACGCGCCGACCGGCACGGTGGGCTTGCCCGCGGCGCCGTCCGCGGGGAAGGGCAGCACCCCGAAGTCGTCGCCCAGCGCCTTCTTGACCGCGGGCAGCGCCCACAGCCCGGACCACTGGAGCGCGGTGAGCCCCTGGATGAAGGCCGACGGGTCGGACCAGTCGGTCGGCGCGCCCAGCAGCAGCGACTTGTCGGCGTAGAGCCGGTGGAATTTGCCGAGCGTACGGGCGGCGGCCGGATCGTCGAAGCCGACCTTGCCGTCCTCGGTGACCAGGCTCAGCCCGGCGGCGTACAGCGGTGTCCCGCCGAGCACTCCCGCGCCGCCGTCATTGCCGAGGAAGAGGCCCTTGACCTTCTTGGTGGTGAGCTTCTTCGCCGCGTCGACCAGCTCGTCCAGCGTCGTCGGCGGCTGGATGTCGGCGTCGCTGAGCAGGCTCTTGCGGTAGTAGAGCAGCTGCATGTCGATGACCTGGGGGATGCCCCAGATCCTGCCGTCGTAGGTCTTCGGGGTCAGCACCGCCGGATTGAAGTCGTCCTTCACCGCGGACACCAGGTCGGTGACGTCGACCACCTGGCCGCCCTGGATCTGGTCCAGCGTCGGGCTGCCCTCGAAGATGTCGGGCCCCGAGGAGGTCAGCAGCGCCGCCGCGGTCTGCTGGTCGTAGTCGCCCGGCCGCCACTGCACCTTCACGTCCGCCGCGGTGTAGGCGGCGGCGTACCGCCGTACGGCCTGCTCGGTGCCCGCCTCACCGTACTGGTGGTACCACTGCTGCAAGGTGGCCCTGCCCGGCTTGCCGCCGTCGTCGTCCCGCCCGCTGTTCGACCCGCACGCGGCGGCCAGCGCGCCGGTCAGCGCGAGGCTGCCCCCGGTGCCGAGCAGTTGTCTGCGGCTGAACGTCATGGCGCATCCCCCTCGTCCGTGCGGATCCCGACGATCTCCGCGTCGGCCCAACGACCAACCATGCAGGCGAATTACGACAGGAATGTTGCGCGCACATGGCGGGGCCGCCGGCACCGCGAGGTCAGCAGGCGGGGAAGGTGCCGGGACCGCCGCGGGCGCGCCGCCGGACAGCGGGCTTCCCGGCCGGTTATGTCCGAGATGTCGCGATGTGGTGACGGCTGGGGCACAGTGAGTGTCGTGGTGTCCCGTCCCGCCGCCCGCCAGGGGGCCGGAGCGGGACGGCACGGAGGACCGCGTCCCGCTCCACCCGCCCGGAACACCCCGTCCGAGACACGAACGGACCATCCATGTCCCACCACCTCGATACTCCTCTGGCGGCCCAGAACGGCCAGCTGTACATCGACGACCTGTACGTCTTCTCCGGCGAGGACAGCACGGTCCTCGTCATCGACGTCAATTCGAACATCACCGGCGTCTACGCCGAGCCGGGCTTCCACCCGGAAGCCCGCTACGAGTTCAAGGTCCACTTCGACGGCGCCGGCTTCGAGACCCTGACCTACCGGTTCTCCTTCGGCGAGGCCGACGCGGACGGGCGCCAGGACCTGCGGCTGCACACCCTGGCCGGCGACGAGGCGCGCGAGGACTCCGCCGAGGGCGACCTGGTCCTGGAGGGCCGTACCGGCGAGCCGACCGGCGGGGGCGGCACCCGCGTCTGGGCCGGGCGGGTCGCGGACCCCTTCTACATCGACCTGTCCCTGCTGGCCCTCGTCAACGGGGCGGTGGCCAAGGGCACGGCGGTGGACCTGTCGGCCTGGCGCCCGCAGGAGGCGCGGAACAGCTTCGCCGGCACCTCCGTCGAGACGATCGTGCTGGAGGTCTCGCACGCGCACGCCACGCTGCGGCCCGGCGCCCGTATCGGAGTGTGGTGCGCGACCAAGCTGGCCACCGACGCCGGCGGGTGGCGGCAGATCAACCGCGCGGGGCACCCGATGATGTGGCCGATCTTCTGGCCGGGCGACACCGACTTCTCCAACCCCGCCAACACCCGGCACCCCTCCGAGGACCTGGCCTCCGCGGGGCAGGTCGTCGCCGACCAGGTGGCGGCGGTGGTCGCGGGCACCGGGACGTCGGCCGACCCCGTGGGCTACGGCCGGACCGTGGCGCGCCAGCTGTTCCCCGACGTGCTGCCCTACGTGGTCGGCACCCCCGCCAGCTACGGCTTCGCCGCCCGCAACGGCCGCACCCAGGCCGACAACGCGCCCGAGGCGATGCTCGCCCTGGTCACCAACACGGCCATCCCCTCCGGGCTCACCCCCGCCGTCGCCAAGGACCAGCGGACCGAGCACTTCCCCTTCGTCGTACCGGTCTGACCGCCGGCGCTGACCGGGCCGACCGGTGCGGGGGCGGCCCGCACCGGACGGCCCGGCGGGGCTCAGCCGATCCTGACGACCTCGCCGGCGTCCGCGTACGTCGTGTCGCCGAACGGCCACATCGACGAGTAGTTGCTCACGTAGACGGAGCCGTCGGGCGCCGCCAGGAAGCCCGCGGGAGCGTACAGCCTGCCCCCGCCGAGGACGGTGCGCCGGCCGTCCTTGCCGATCTGGACGACGTCACCGACGGGGTCCGCGGTGGGCAGGAAGCCGGTCGTGTCGAACTCGGTCACGTAGAAGTCGCCGTTGGCGCCGAAGCCGCAGCCGTTGATGGCGCTGAAGCCGCTCTGCCAGACCGTGAGCCTGCCGGTACGCGGCGCGTAGCGGTACACGTTGGCCGCGGTCCCCGAATTGCCGCCGCCGGTGAGTTCGCCGACGTAGACCGCGCCGTCGGGACCGATGTCGACGCAGGTGGGCACGGCGTTCGAGCCGGCCGGGGTGGCGGGGATCGGGGCGAGTACACGGACGGTGCCGGACCGGTCGACCGAGTCCAGCGTGTTCGTGCCGCCGTCCGCCACGTAGAAGCCGCCGCGCGGATTCACCGCCAGCGCGTAGGGGTTGGCGTCGTGCGTCGGCGCCCACCGGTAGTCGTAGTCACCGGGGTTGCCGACGACCTCGGGGGTCCGGCCGGTGACGTCCAGCAGCGCTCCGTACTGCTTCTTCAGCACCGCGCTGACCGCCGGGGTCAGGCCCGGCAGGCCGGCGGGGACGAATTCCGGTGACGCCGGCTCCAGCGCGTACAGCCGGCCGCCGGTGTACGCCAGGCTGTCGGGGCCGATCATCTCCGCCCCGTTGAGGAGCGACGCCAGGCCGGTGCGGATGCGGACCGGCGTGCCGGACGAGACGTCCGCGATCGAGCCGGTCAGGCCGTAGCAGTTCTTCGTCACCGGGTCGGCGCTGTCGCACACGGCGGGGACGGATCCCGCCTCGCCGACCAGCAGGTGGCCGTGCGGCCCCCAGACCAGGCCGCGCGGCCCGTTCAGGCCGCTCGCCACGACGGTGACCGGCGCGTCGCCGGCCAGCTCCCCCGGGTGGTCCGCCGCCTGGGCCACCGGTCCCGAAGGGCCGGCGCTCAGGCCGGCGAACGCCGCCGCGGCTGCGGCGGCCACGATCATCCGACGCGTTTTGAGAGGTCGCATCTGCGCCTCGTCTCCTCACACTTTTTCGATCGGCGGCCGCGCGGGGGCCGTTTCCGGCCCGGCGCGCACGGGGCCGGCGGCGCCATCGCGGGGCCGGCCCTTGAGCCCTGGCAAAAAGAGGCGGTCGGCGGGCGTCGCCCGCCGGGGGAGCGTCAGACCCGGGAGTTCCACCAGTCCACGGAGGCGTACGCGGGCTGCCACTGGTTCTCGTACACCGTGCGCAGCGGCGGCGGCAGGACCGCCAGCGTGGCCGCGACGATCCGGTCGTCCTGGCCGTCCAGCATCCAGGGGGTGATCCTCGGCCCGTCCGGACCGCCCTTGGCGGCGTGGACGGTGCCGAAGTTCTGGATCTGCTCCGCCGTCAGGCTCGTTTCGATCAGCGGCAGCGTGTCGGTCTCCTCGTGCGTGAGGTGCCTGCCCAGCGTGCCGGCCAGCGCGTCGGTCAGGTCGCCGACGCGCTGCGGCCCGCGGTCGCGGTCGGCCAGTGCCAGGTCGATCGCCTCCAGCAGCGGGTCGATCCCGGCGTGCTCGGCCTCCATCGCCTCGACCACGGCCAGGTCGTCGGGCCGGTCGGCCAGGGCGACGGTCATCTGCGGCCACAGCGCCTCGTCCTCGGCGGTGTGGTGGATGTGCAGGGCGCGCTTGAACAGCTCCCACCCGGCGGTGTTGCCGAGGATCCGCCGCGGGTCGTCACCGGTGCCGGCGGTGATCCGCGCGATGTGCGCCACGTCCCGCCGCAGGGCGTTGTGCATCGCGTACATCAGCGTGAAGTCGACGTTGCCGCTCATGGCTCTCCTGTGTCGCTGACCGGATGCCGGACACCCGGGTGGTAACTCGCATCTGACTCGTGTCACGCGGAACGGACCTGCGGTCACGCCCTTATGACCGGTCTCGGCGGAAAAGTGTGACCGGCGGCGGTCCCCCGGCCGGCCGCCGGGCGGTCCGCGCACCGGGGAGGGAGTCCACCCCGCGCCGGCCGGGGCGCGGGGCGTCCCGCCCGTCAGGCCCGGGCCGCTTCGGCCCGCGGGGACGGCGCGGGGGCGCCGCCTTCGGGCGCGGACACCGGGCCGGAGCGCAGCAGCGCGGTGCAGAAGACGACACCGAAGGCGAAGATGCCGGTGCACCACCAGAAGGCCGTGGAATAGCCGTGGACCGCGGCGAGCTTGAGCAGCGCCGGTGTCGGCTTGCCCTTCGCGTGGTCGTCCAGGTAGTCGGTGACGGCGGTGGCCGCGATCGTGTTGAGCAGGGCCGTGCCGATCGCACCGCCGAGCTGCTGGCCGACCTGGAGGCCGGCGGAGGCGATGCCCGCCTCCTGCGGCGCCACGCGCGCGGTGGCGGTCTGGAGCGTCGAGGCGAAGGTGAGGCCTATGCCGAGGCCGATGACCATCGTCGGGCCGAGCAGCGCCCCGGCGTACGGGGAGTCCGTGCCGATCCGGGTCAGCCAGGCCGTGCCGCCGGCGCCGAGCGCCAAACCGGTGCAGGCCAGCCACCGGGGGCCGTACTTGGGCATCACCACGACGTTGCCCACACCGGAGCCCACGATGGTGGCCAGCACCATCGGCAGCAGGGCGGTGCCCGATTTGATCGCCGAGTACCCCAGGGTGGTCTGCATGTAGTAGATGAGGAAGAGGAACAGGCCGAACATGCCGCTGCCGAGGACCAGCATGGTCAGGTAGGCGCCGCCGCGGTTGCGGTCGAGCACGATCCGGGGCGGCAGCAGCGGCCGCTCGGCGCGGGTCTGCCAGATGGCGAAGAGGACCAGCAGGACGACGGCGGCGGCCAGGAAGCCCCAGGTGGAGGTGGCGTGCCAGCTGTGCGTGCCGGCGTTGGAGAAGCCGTAGACCAGGCAGAACATCCCGCTGGACACCGCGATCACGCCGGGTATGTCCAGCCGGGCGCCCAGCGTCCTGGCCTTCTTGCCGCCCATCGGCAGCGCGGCCCCGATCACCGCGAAGGCGGCGAAGACCAGGTTGACGTACATGCACCAGCGCCAGGACAGTCCTGAGGTCAGGGCGCCGCCGATGATCAGCCCGAGGCCCGCGCCGCTGGCCGCGACCCCGCCGTAGGCGCCGAAGGCCCTGCCGCGCTCCTTGGGGTCGGTGAAGGTCGTGGCCAGCAGCGCCAGGGCGGCCGGTGCCAGCAGGGCCGCGAAGACGCCCTGGCCGGCGCGCGCCGTCACCAGCATCGTGAAGTTGACCGAGGCGCCGCCGATCGCCGAGGCGCCCGCGAAGCCGACCACGCCGACGAGGAAGGTGATCTTGTGGCCGATCAAGTCGGCCAGCCGCCCGCAGAAGAGCAGCAGACTGCCGAAGGACAGCGCGTACGCGGTCACGACCCACTGCCGGTCGGCGTTCGAGAAGTCCAGCGCCTCCTGGGCCGACGGGAGCGCCAGGTTCATCACGGTCGCGTCGAGGACCACCATGAGCTGGGCGACGCAGATGACGGCGAGGACCCACCACCGCTTCGGGTTCTTCTCCGGCCCGGCGGCCCCCGGGTCCGGCCGGGCCGGGGAGTCTGCGCTCTGTGCTGCCATGATCGTCTCCTTGTGACGTCGAACGGACGTGAGCCTCGTTCGTATGACAGGGCCGGTGGTTCGAATGTGACATCGGGGCCGGACCCGGCAGTCCGGACATGGAAGCGGCCGGCCGGGACAGACGCCGGTGGTGATACGAATCGGTTGGGTCGCCGCAGCGGTGCTGGCGGCCGTGGCGGCGGTGGGCGCCGCGCTGGAACTCTCGCCGTGGTGGTGGACCGGGGCGGTGCCGCTGGCGGCGCTGGGGCTGCTGGGGGTGTGGGACCTGGCGCAGCGGCGGCATTCGGTGCTGCGCAACTACCCGGTCATCGGGCACGCCCGCTTCCTGCTGGAGAGGATCCGCCCCGAACTGCAGCAGTACTTCATCGAGCGGAACTTCGACGGGCGGCCGTTCGACCGGGACGTGCGCAGCATCGTGTACGAGCGGGCCAAGGGCACCGACGCGGAGGAGCCGTACGGCACCGAGCGGGACGTGTATCTGGCCGGCCACGAATTCCTGGTGCCCTCGATGGCGCCGCGGCCGGTCCCCGAGCAGCCGCCGCGGGTGCGGATCGGCGGCCCGGACTGCACGCGGCCGTACGACATGGCGCTGCTCAACGTGTCGGCGATGAGCTTCGGCTCGCTGTCCTCGAACGCGATCCTCGCCCTCAACGGCGGCGCCGCGGCCGGCGGCTTCGCGCACGACACCGGCGAGGGCGGTATGTCCGACTACCACCTGCGGCCGGGCGGCGACCTGGTCTGGGAGGTCGGCACCGGCTACTTCGGCTGCCGCACCGGGGACGGTGACTTCGACCCGGGGAAATTCGCCGACAAGGCGGCCCACCCGAACGTCAAGTGCGTCTCGCTCAAGCTCTCCCAGGGTGCCAAGCCCGGTATCGGCGGAGTGCTGCCGGGCGCGAAGGTCAACGCGGAGATCGCCGGGGTCCGCGGCGTCCCCGAGGGGCGGACCGTGGTCTCGCCGCCCTACCACCGGGTGTTCTCCACGCCCCGGGAACTCGTCCGCTTCATCGCCCGGATGCGGGAGCTGTCCGGCGGCAAGCCGGCCGGCTTCAAGCTCTGCGTGGGCTCGCGGGGCCAGTTCCTCGCGGTCTGCAAGGCGATGATCGAGGAAGGCACGGCGCCCGACTTCATCATCGTGGACGGCGCGGAGGGCGGTACGGGCGCGGCCCCGCTGGAATTCGCCGACAACATCGGGACACCGCTCACCGAGGGCCTGATCACCGTGCACAACGCGCTGGTCGGCGCCGGCCTGCGGGACCGGGTCAGGATCGGCGCCAGCGGCAAGATCGCCACCGGGAGCGACCTGGTCAAGCGGCTGGCCCAGGGCGCCGACTACGGCAACGCGGCCCGCGCCATGATGTTCGCCGTCGGCTGCATCCAGGCCCAGCGCTGCCACACCAACACCTGCCCGTCCGGCGTCACCACCCAGGACCCCCGCAGGGCCCGCGCCCTGGACGTCGGGGACAAGACCGAGCGGGTCCGGCGCCTCCAGGAGGCGACCGTGGCCAGCGCCCTGCAGATCATGGCGGCCATGGGCGTCACCGACCCCGCCGACCTGCGCCCGCACATGCTGCGCCGGCGTACCGACCCGCAGACCGTGCGCTCCTACGACGAGCTGTACGACTGGCTGGCCCCCGGCCAGCTGCTGGCCGAGCCCCCCGAGTCGTGGGCGGCCGACTGGGCGGCCGCCGACCCCGACCGCTTCGCCGTCTGAGCGGTACGGGCGGGGCGTTACGGGCAGGGCGGGCGCGCGGCTCGGACCGTCCGGGCGGGCCGGGTCTTCCGGGCCGCCCGGACGGTGCGGGCTGTCCCGGCCGCCCGATCCATGACACCCGCCATCCGATCCCCCATCCGACGATCCCCCATCCGACGATCCCCCATCCGACGATTCCTCATCCGATCCGGAGGACCCCGTGGCCCGAACCGTAGCCCGCGTCATCGTGGACGCACTGAGCGAACTCGGCGTCAGCCAGGTGTTCGGCGTCGTCGGCGACGCCCTCAACCCGCTGACCGACGCCATCCGTACCACCGAGGGCGTGGAGTGGGTGGGCTGCCGGCACGAGGAGGCCGCGGCCTTCGCCGCCGGTGCCCAGTCCCAGCTGACCGGCCGCCTCGGGGTGTGCATGGGCACGGTCGGCCCCGGCTCCGTGCACCTGCTCAACGGGCTCTACGACGCGGCCAAGAGCCGTACGCCCGTGCTGGCCATCGCGGGGCAGGTGCCGCTGACCGAGCTGGGCAGCGACTACTTCCAGGAGGTCGACAACGACGCCCTCTTCAACGACGTCGCGGTCTTCCGGGCGACCATCACCTCGCCCGACCAGCTCCCGCTGCTGCTGGAGACGGCGGTGCGCAACGCCCTGGGGCGCAAGGGCGTCGCCGTCCTCACCGTGCCCGGCGACATCGGCGACCGCGAGGTGGGCGCCGACCGCCCGGCCCGCTTCTCCCTCACCGCCCCGACCACCCGGCCCGAGGAGGACGCCGTCCGCAGGGCCGCCGAGCTGCTGGACCGGGCCGACCGCGTCACCCTGCTGGTCGGCAAGGGCTCCCGGGCCGCGCGCGAGGACGTCATGGCGCTGGCCGACCGGCTGGCGGCGCCCATGGTGCTCACCTTGAAGGCCAAGGAGGGCCTGGAGGGTGACAACCCCTTCCAGGTCGGCCAGACCGGGCTGATCGGCAACCCCGCGGCTGCCTCGGCCCTGGAGGACGCCGACACGCTGCTGATGCTGGGCACCGACTTCCCCTACCGGGACTGGTATCCGCAGGGCCGCACCGTCATCCAGGTGGACACCGAGGCCGCGCACATCGGGCGCCGCATCCCGGTGGAGATCGGCCTGGTCGGTGATGTCGGCGCCACCGTACGCGACCTGCTCGCCCGGCTGACCGCGCAGCCGCCGGGGGCGGGCGGCGCCCGGGACCGCGGTCACCTGGACAAGGCCCGTGAACGCTTCGCCTCCTGGCGCGAGGGACAGGCCGAACTCGCCGCCCCGGACCACGACAAGGGCCTGGTCGGGCGGCTGCGTTCCGCGGTGGACAACCGGCAGCACGACATCCGCCCCGAGGCGCTGGCCGCCGCGGTGGACCGGGCCGCCGCCGAGGACGCGGTCTTCACCTCCGACACCGGTATGGCCACGGTGTGGCTGTCCCGCTTCGTCGAGATGCGCGGCTCGCGCCGGCTGCTGGGCTCGTTCAACCTCGGCTCGATGGCCAACGCCATGCCCCAGGCGCTGGGCGCCCAGTGCCTGGACCGGGAGCGGCAGGTGGTGGCTTTCTGCGGCGACGGCGGCCTGAGCATGCTGCTGGGCGACCTGATGACGCTGAAGACGCACGCGCTGCCCGTCAAGCTCGTCGTCTTCGACAACCGCCGGCTGGGCATGGTCAAGCTCGAACAGGAGCAGTCAGGGCTCCCGGAGTTCGGCACCGTCCTGGACAACCCCGACTTCGCCGCGATCGCCACCGCCATGGGCATCACCGGTATCCGTGTGACCGACCCGGCGGAGCTGGACGACGCCGTGCGGACCGCCTTCGCGACCCCGGGGCCCGTGCTGCTCGACGTGCTCACCAACCCGGACGAGGTGGCCGTGCCCGGCAAGCCCACCGTCGAGCAGGGCTGGGGCTTCGCGGTGGCCAAGATGAAGGAACTCGTACGCAGCCGCGGGGACGACAGTGCGCAGGACTGACCCACCCGGTGAGGCACCTGCCGGGGAATTGCCGGGCACCGCCGAATGCGGGATGCCACCCCGGTTTGTTTTCACAGTTTGATCCCGCCACGGCGGGTAAGAGCGACCTTGGAAGGAACGCCGGAAAATCCCGGCGGATCTCCGCGGTACGGAGTGGCCGTACCGCAAATCAATGACATGGAAGAGGAATCCCCACATGTACATAGGCCTTGGAACCGTCGTGCTGATTCTGGTGATCGTGGCCGTCGTCATGCTTCTGCGCCGCAGCTGACGTACCGCTGCCGGAGCACCGCAGCGGCATGTCGCACGAACCGACACCCCCGGTGCCCTCCGATCCGCCGTACCCGGCAACCGGGCCGGGCGGCTCGTCAGGGCAGGGGGGTGCGGTGCAGGTTGACGAGCAGGCGCCAGACCCGGTGGGCGATCTGGGCGGGGGTGGCCTCGATGTGGCCGTGCAGCCAGTCGGCGAGCACCCCGGCGAAGGTCGCGGCCACGGCCGAGGCGACCAGGTCCGGCTCCGGCGCACCGGCCAGGGCGCGCTCCGTACGGCTGCGGGCGCGCAGATCCTGGTGCAGTACCTGGCCGAGCGGGCCGCTGCCGCCCGGGCTCAACAGCTCGCGGTAGAGGCCGGCGTGGGAAGCGAGCCGGTCGAAGAAGGCCGGCAGGGCGGGCGGCGGAGCCGCCGGATCGGGTGTCCCGCGCCATGCGTGCAGGGCGTCCACGGCTTCCCGGACGATGTCGGCGCACGCGTCGACGGCGAGCGCCTCCAGATCGGCGTAGTGCAGGTAGAAGGTGGCGCGTCCGACTCCCGCCCGGCGCACCAGGGCGGCGACGCTGACCTCGGCCAGCGGCCGGTCGGCGCACTCCTCCAGCAGCGCGCGGCTCAGCTTGGCCCGGGTCCGTGCCGTACGGGGATCGGCCTGAGCGCCGGTCACCCGGCCACCAGCACGGCGGCGAGCGCCAGGGCGCCGGGCAGTGCCTGGGCGGCGAGGATCCGCCGGTTGGCGGTGAACCCGCCGTACAGCCCGGCGACGAGCACGCAGACGAGGAAGAAGACCTGGGCGCGGAAGCCGGTCGGGTCTGCCGCGGCCAGTCCCCATATCAGGCCGGCGGCCAGAAAGCCGTTGTAGAGGCCCTGGTTGGCGGCGAGCGGGGCGGTGGCGCGGGCCATGTCCGCGTCGAAGCCGGAGAGTCCGCGGCCCGGCGGCCTCTCCCACAGGAACATCTCCAGGACCAGGAAGTACGCGTGCAGCGCGGCCACCAGGCCCACCAGTACGTTCGCGGCCGTCCCCATCGCGGTACCCCCACTCGTTGCGCGGTCATGGACAGGTGTCCACCATACATGGACACCTGTCCATGAACCAGGGGGTGTGCCGGCGACCGTCCGGGCCGGGCCGGGCAACTCGGCTGTACCCGGCGGGGTGCGCGGTGGTCTACTGGGCCGCTGTCGGCGGGATACCGGAACGGGCGGCTCCCGCCGCGCCACGCCGTCAGGGAGATTCACCGTGGAGAACGAAGCGGCCATCGAAGCACGCGCCGCCGACCGGCTGATCCTCTTTTCCGACGCGGTCGTCGCGATCGCCATCACCCTGCTCGCGCTGGAACTCCCGGTGCCCGCGGGCCGCGACGTCTCGGCATTCTGGAAGTCGGTGCGGGAGAACGACGCGCACTACCTGGCGTTCCTGCTCAGTTTTGTCGCGATCTCCGCTTCGTGGGGCGGCCACCACCGTATTTTCCGGGCCGTCGAACGTATCGACACTCCGCTGCGGATGATCAATATGTTCTGGCTGATGATGATCATCCTGAATCCGCTCGCGACGAAGATGCTCACCACCGAGGACCACGACAGTCTCGGCTCGCATGCCCTGCGGTACGGCTTCTACGCCCTTCTCCAGACGCTGGCCGCCGTCGCGCTGCTGGTGATCGCCCGCCGTCTGGCGGCTCGTCATCTGCTCGTCGGCGGGGACCGGCCGATGTCCGCGGGCAAGGGGGAGGAGCTGTACGGCATCATCCTCGGCTTCGGGCTGTCCATCCCGGTCTTCTTCTTCACCATGTACGGCTGGGCGCTGTGGATCGCAGGACCGGTGCTGGCCAAGCGGGTCTACCGGCCGCTGCGCGAGCGGCGGCGCGGGTCCCGGGACGCCTGACCTCCCGGACCTTGCGGCCGGCCCGACCTCCCGGCCGCCCTGGCCGCCCTGGCCTCCCGGTATCCGGCACCGGGCGCCCTGGCCGCCACGGGGCTTCGCTGCGCGTTCCCTTGACGCTCGTCACACCCTCTCCTACATTCACCTCAGTACCAGCCGAGTGAATCGTTTCAGACGTCCTATGTGCCCTCCGCCCCCAGGGAGTGTCGACGCTATGAACGTTCCCCGCCCATTACCCCGACGGTCGTCCCCGCGCCAGCTGCGCCGCATTTGGATCGTTTCTGTGGTCACCGCGGTGTGCGCGGCCTTCGGTTTCTCCGCCGGAGCCGCCGACGCGGCCGGCCCGGCGCGTGCCGCCGCGCCCGCCCGTACCGCCCCCGCCCGTACCGCAGGACCGGCGGCGCCTGCCTCACCCGCCGCGACGGCCGGGCGGTCCGCCGGGGACGCGTACATCCTCGCCCCCTCGACCCGCACCCTCGCGCCGGTCGCGGTCCAGAGCACCGCCGGCTCGGTGTCGTCGCCGCAGAACGTGCTCTCCGGCGCCTCCACCCGGATCTCCGGCGCCAACTCCGCCCTGGTGCTCGACTTCGGCAAGGAGGTCGGCGGCCTGGTCACCCTGACATTCGCCGGCGCCAGCGCGGCCGGGCAGCGGGTCGGCCTGGCCTTCACCGAGTCGTCGCTCTACGTCGGCCCCACCAGCGACCTGAGCAGCGGCGCCGCCTTCTCCGGCACGGGCACCGACGGGGCCCTGGCCACCACCGTCAACGGCGCCGGCACGTACACGATGCCGGCCGACAAGCTGCGCGGCGGCTTCCGCTACCTGACGGTCTTCCTGTCGTCCTCGGGCTGGGTGGACCTCGACGGCGTCTCGCTCGCCTTCACCGGCGCCGCCGGGATGGCCGACCCGAGCGCGTACACCAACTACTTCTTCTCCAACGACGCCCAGCTCAACAAGATCTGGTACGCGGGCGCCTACACCGTGCAGATGGACACCATCGACCCGGCGCAGGGCCGCGTCTGGCCGCCGCCGTCCACCGGGTGGGAGAACAACGGGCTGGTCGGCGTGGGGTCCAGCGTGCTGGTGGACGGCGCGAAGCGCGACCGCTCCGTGTGGTCGGGCGACCTGGGCGTCTCGCTGCCCACCGAGTACGTCTCCACCGACGACATCGCCTCCAGCCGCAACGCGCTGACCACGCTCTACCGGCACCAGAACGGCAGCAGCGGTGAACTGGAGTACGGCGGGCCGCAGTTCAACTTCTACGGCTCCGACACCTACCACACGTGGGCGCTCATCGGCACGGCGTCGTATTACACGTACTCCAACGACAAGGCCTGGCTGGACACGTACTGGAGCCAGTTCAAGCTCGGCATGGGCTTCATCACCGCCAAGATCGACGGCACCGGCCTGCTGAACGTCACCGGCACCAGTGACTGGGCGCGCGGCGGCCAGGGCGGCGAGAACATCGAGGCCAACTCCCTTCTCTACAAGGCGCTCACCGGCGGCGCCGTCCTGGCGGGCGCGGAGGGCGACAGCGCGGACGCCGCCACCTGGCAGCGGCAGGCGGCCACCCTCAAGGCGGCGGCCAACCAGCGGCTGTGGAACGCCGCCGTCGGCCTCTACCGCGACAACCCGGCCAGCACCCTCTACCCGCAGGACGGCAACTCCCTCGCCGTCTGGTACGGGTTGACCGACAGCCCCGCCAAGAACACCGCCATCGCCCACGGCCTGGCCACCCGGTGGAACGACCACGGGGCGGCCAGCCCGGAGAAGGACGGCGGCGCGATCGGCACCTTCCCCGGCTCGATGGAGGTCCAGGCGCACTTCACCGCCGGTGACGACGTCAACGCCCTGGCCCTGATCCGCCGTGAGTGGGGCGGCATGCTGGGCAGCCCCACGGGCACGGGCAGCACGTTCTGGGAGGGCCTGCGCAGCGACGGGAGCTTCGACTACGGCGGCACCTACATGAGCCTGGCGCACGGCTGGGCCACCGGCCCGACCTCGGCCCTCACCTTCTCCGTGCTCGGCCTCGCCCCGACCGGCACCGCGCAGTACACCTTCGCGCCGCACCCGGGCGACCTGACCCACGTCGAGGGCACCATCAGGCTGCCGCAGGGCACCGTGACCGGCTCGTGGGACTACGACGCGGCGGCCGGCACCCTCGCCGAGACCCTGGCGAGCCCGGCCGGCAGCACCGGGACGATCGGCGTCCCGACCTACGGCTCCAGCGCCGTCGCCATCACCGTCAACGGCGCGTCCGTCTGGAGCGGCGGCGCCTTCCACCCGGTGCCGGGCATCACCGGCGGCTCCACGGACGGCAGTTACGTCTACCTCACCGGTGTGGCCGCCGGCAGCCGTACCGTCTCGGCCGTCAACGTCGGCGCGCCCGCCGCCTTCGCGACCTCGGTCAGCGGGAACGCGCTGCCCGCCGGCTACACGCTGTGCGCCGCCGAGGGCGGTACCTGCACCCCGTCGGGGACCCAGGTGATGGCCTACGGCGCCGGGGCGTACGCCTACCGTACGGTCAGCGGCGCGACGGCCTGCGCCGGCGGCTCCTACGGCGGCGCGGACCCGGCCTACAACGTCGTGAAGTCCTGCTACCTCGCCCCGTCCGGCGGCCCCGCGGGCTACACGTCCTGCGCGGCGGAGAAGGGCACCTGCGCCGTCAGCGGCACCCGCGAGGTGGCCTACGGCGCGGGCGGGGCCTTCCGCTTCCAGACCGTCACCGGCAGCGTCGCCTGCACCAATGCCGCCTTCGGCACCGACCCGCTCTTCAACGCGGCGAAGAGCTGCTACGCCGCCCCGGCCGGCGCCCCCGCGGGCAACTGGACGGCGTGCGCCGCGGAACACGCCGCCTGCGCGGCCACCGGCGTCCAGCCGATCGCCTTCGGCGCCAACGGAGCTTTCTGGCAGGGCCGTTCGAACGGCTCGACCACCTGCGACAACGACACGCTCGGCGTCGACCCGATCTTCCAGGTCGCCAAGGACTGCTACCTCTACACCGGCGCCCCCACCGGATTCGGCGCCACCTGCGCGGCCGAGAACGCCACCTGCTCCTTCGCCGGCCAGCGCACCGTCGCCTACGGCGCCGGCGGCGACTACCTCTACAGGTCCTTCACCGGCGGCACCCCCTGCACCACCGCCGCCTTCGGCTCCGACCCGCTGCCGGGCATCGCCAAGAAGTGCTACACGACGTCCTGACCTCCTCGGCCCGGGTCCGCGGAACCGGCCTTTTCCGGCTCCAGGACGGACAACAACCGGCCTAGGGCTTCTCTTTTGGCCTGCGATGCCTTGTCATGGCCATGATTGCTCAGTAGTGCTCGACGCGTGACCCCCTGCCCCCTCCGAGAGGATCGCATCAGCGTGAGAAGCCTGAAGTCCACGGCGGCCGTCTTCGCCGCCACCGCAGCCATGGTGCTCGGCGGCGGTCTGGGCACCGCCGCCGCCAGCCCCGCGCACACCGCCGCGAGCCCCCGGGCCGCCGCCGCGCTGTGCAGCTCGGCCGCCGTCTCCGGCCTCGCCGTCAGCGGGGCCCTGCCCTCGGCGGAGGTCCAGCGCCAGCTCGCCTCCCGCACCGCCCAGCACCGCGCGCAGTACGGGATCGCCGCCAAGGGCCCGCTCGGGACCGCCGCCGCCGGCGACGCCGTGGGGCAGCCGCGGGTGGACATCCACCCGGCGCAGGGCACCTCGTTCAAGTCGGCGTCCGGCGCGGACGGCTCCTGCGCCACGCAGTCGGTCTCCACCCAGCTCACGGTCGCCGACACCGCCACCACCATCTACACCCCGACGATGTACCCGCCCGGCGGCTCCTGCGTCGAACTGGTCACCGTCTACACCAAGTCCGTCCGCTCGGTCTCCGCCTGGGACTGGTGCAAGAGCGTCAACTTCGCGGCCTCGGTGACCATCAACAGCTCCTTCCTGAGCACCTACACGAACGGCTCCGGCGCCTACACCGGGCGCGTCATCAGGACCTCCGCGGCCGCCAACACCTGGACCGCGGCGCTCTACAACTACTCCACCGCCCACTGGGACACCCTGTTCACCCAGTCGGGCACCAACAAGTCCGGCCGCACCGACGGCTGGGACATCGAGGAGCTGTACTCCACGGTCGGCCCCTCGGGCCGGGCGTACTCCTGCGACGACATGGCCGGCACCACCTTCGAGTCCAGCAACATCTCGGTGCGCAACAACGGCGTCTGGTCCAGCGCGAGTCCGGCGAATTCGGACACGCACTACGACCAGCCGAACAGCGCCTTCTACTGCCCGGCCCGCAGCTACCAGATGATCAGCGTCTACGACCACTGGAAGGCCGTCGGCTGATCCGACCGGCGTTCCCCCGTACGCCCGCGAACACCGGCAGCCCGCCCCCCCGGTGGGCTGCCGGTGTTCGGGGGCGTACGGGGGAACGTCAGCCGAACCACACCTCGGCCACCGACTCCGCGAGGGCGACGGCCTGGTCGTGCCCGGCGCGGGCGGCGGCGGGGCGGCGGGAGTCGTCCACCATGTTGCGGCCCATCGCGCGGCGGGCGGCGCTGTCCGGGGTCAGGACGGTGATGCGCACGCCGTCCGCCGCCAGCTCCGCGGCCTCCTGCCCGGCGCTCGGGTGCGGACCGACCGCCTTGGGGATCGGCGAGACCGCCAGCACACGGCGGTGGCCGGCGGCCAGTGCGATGTTCGTGGTCGCCCGGCTGCCGCCGTCCATCCAGCGTCGGCCCGCGACGGTCACCGGCGGCCAGATGACCGGCACGGCGCAGCTCGCCGCGACGGCTTCGAGCAGCGTCGGTCCCGAGTCCGCGTCGAAGACGGTGAGCCCGCCGGTCCGCGCGTCGACCGCCGCGATCCGCAGATCGCGGTCGGGCCAGTCCCGTACCGTGCCCAGCAGCATGCCGACCGCGTCGAAGACCTCCGACTCGGGGCCGGTGCGTGCCGCCAGCGCCGCCCGGCCGAGGCGTTCGACCGAGCGCTGCGGCCTGCGGGAGCCGAGCGCCGCCCACAGGAAGCGGGCCGTCCGGCCCAGGCTCACCGTGATGTCCACCGCGTCGGCCCCGCTGAGCTGGCGCTCGTACATCTCGGCCGGTCCGACGCCGGAGGCCAGCCGGGATCCGAGCACGGCGCCCGCGGAGGTGCCGATGACGACGCCGGCCCGCGCGACATCGACCCCCGCCTCCGAGAGCCCGGCGAGCACGCCGGCCGTCCAGGCGCCGCCGACCGCCCCGCCCCCGCCCAGTACCAGTGCCGTGTCCGCCATCGCCCAGCCCCCTCCCGGCAAAGTGGGGGCCACTCCCCACTTGATGCCGCGACGATAGCATCGGTACCGGGGAATGGTCCCCGGTAGTGCGGGAGGGTGGGGTCATGACGGACGGCACGCAGGGGCGGGACCCGGTGCGGCGGCGCGACGCACGGCGCAACCGCGAACTGCTGGCGGAGGCGGCCCGCGAGGTCTTCGCCGAGCAGGGGCTCGACGCGCCGCTCGACCTGATCGCCCGCCGGGCGGGCGTGGGGAACGCCACCCTCTACCGGCACTTCCCCCACCGCGCCGCACTCGTCGACGAGGTCTTCCGGGGCGCCCTGGCCGGGACCACGGCCGCGGGGGAGCGGGCACGCGCCGCCGAGGACGCCTGGCCGGCCCTGCTGGCGTACGTGGAGAAGGTCTTCGAGAACCTGGCCGCCGACCGCGGCACGAACGACCTGATGACCACGCGGCTGGAGGGCGTCGGCTCGCTGGACGCCGTCCACGCCCACAACCGCGAGACCGTGGACCTGCTGCTGCGCCGCGGCCGTGAACAGGGCACCGTCCGCGGCGATCTCGGCACCGAGGACGTCCTGCTGGCGCTGGCGACGCTCGGCCGGGCCGTCCCGGCCCTCACCGCCACCGCCGCGGACGCGTGGCGCCGCCCGCTCGCCCTGCTCCTCGACGGCCTGCGCGCCTCCCCGACCGCCGCCCGCCTCCCCGAGCCCCGCCTGACCCCGGCCCAACTCGGCGAGGTCCTGGGCCGTCTGGGCGGGCACCGGGGCTGACCGCCCCGCGGGCCGCGGGAGCAGGACGGTGGCGCCGTCGCGCGGGTCCCCGGCGGTGGACCGGGAGATGACGCTGCGGGCCGGGCCGGGGCACGGACGGCCGCGGCCCGCAGCGCGACGCGCGGACCGGCCTCAGCCGATCTTGACGACCTCGCCGGTCGTCGAGTAACCCGGGTCGCCGAACGGCCACATGGAGGAGTAGTTGGTCACGTAGACGGAGCCGTCGGGAGCCGAGAGGAAGCCCGCGGGCGCGACCAGCTTGCCCGCGCCCAGAACGGTGCGCTTGCCGTTCTTGCCGATCTGGATGACCACACCGTCGGGCGGGATGGTCGAGGACGGGAATCCGATGGTGTCGAACTCGGTGACGTAGAAGTCGCCGTTGGTCCCGAAGCCGCAGCCGTTGATGGCGCTGAAGCCGCTCTGCCAGACCGTGAGCTTGCCGGTGCGCGGCGCGTACCGGTAGACGTTCGCGTCGGTGGCCGTGCCGCCGAATCCGGTGAGCCCGCCGATGTAGACCGCGCCGTCAGGGCCGATGTCGAGGCAGGTGGGCACGGAGTCCGCGCCGCCGGGGGTCTTGGGGATGAGGGTGAGCACCTGCACATTGCCGTGCCGGTCGATCGAGTCCAGCGTGTTGGAACCGCCGTCCACGAGGTAGAAGCCGCCGCGCGGATTCACCGCCAGCGCGTACGGGTTGCCGTCGTTGTCCGGCGCCCACTGGTAGTCGACGTCACCGGGGTTGGCGAGGACCTTGGGGGTCCGGCCGGTGACGTCGAGCAGCGCTCCGTACTGCTTCTTCAGCAGCGCGGTGACCGCCGGGGTCAGGCCCGGCAGGTTGTCGGGGACGAATTCCGGCGACGCCGGCTCCAGCGCGTACAGGTGGCCGCTGTCGTAGACCAGGCTGTCCGGGCCGACCATCTCGCCGCCGTTGAGGAGCGAGGCCAGGCCGGTGCGGATGCGGACCGGGGTGCCGGAGGAGATGTCCGCGATCGAGCCGGTCAGGCCGAAGCAGTTCACCGCCGCCGGGTTGCTGTTGTCGCACGCCGAGGGGATCGTGCCCGCCTCGCCGACCAGCAGGTGGCCGTGCGGTCCCCTGATCACGCTGCGCGGCCCGTTCAGGCCGCTCGCCACGACGGTGACCGGCGCGTTGCTGGTCAGCTCCCTCGGGTGGGTGGCCGCTTCGGCCACCGGCCCCGAAGGGCCGGCGCTCAGGCCGGCGAGTGCCGCCGCAGCCGCGGCGGCCAGTAACATCCGACGCGCTTTGAGAGGTCGCATCTGCGCCTCGTCTCCTCCCGTTCGGGTGAGCTTTCTGGTGCGCGCAAACGCTTCTCCGTGGTGCGGACGCCCGCGCGGCTGGCTCACGGTAAGACCGGTCATGACACCGCCGTCCGGGGCACCATGGGCCCCGGGGCGGGCCATATCCAGCCGGGTGACAGGCGGCAGCATCGCCCCTGCGACTTGGCAACCATTTGGCGCTGACTTGGCGCCGCTCCGGCCGGACCGGGCCGGAGTGAGTGGTGGTGTCCCTGGGTCAGTACGTGTCTCGTACCGGCCGGCGGACGCGGGGGTTCCGCCCGGCGCTCCGACCTGGTCCGCCGCCGGCCGCGGCGTCCCGGCAGGCGGGTCCTGCCCTGACGGGCCGCTCCGCCGCACGCCGGTGACCGCCGCCCCGCCCCCCTCGACCTGCCCTTTGCCCGGATCGTGCCGCGCGGCCGGGCGCCGACCGGCCGCGGCGGGCGGGCGCGCCGCCCCGGCCGGTCAGGGAGCGGGCGGCGCCGGCCCGGGATCCGCCAAGTCGGCGCCAAGTCGCGTCATGGCCGCGGGCGGCGACGCGTACGCCGCCGGCCGGGTCCCGCCGCGGGTCTCGGCCACCCCTGCCCGCGGGGCTTTCGCGGCCGGGTCACGTACGGGCGGGGTGGCGCAGGCAGGACACGACGACCACGATCGGCCACAGGGACTGGGCGATCGTCAGGACGCGCTCGGCCACGCCGGCGGCCCCGTGGAGCTGGAGTTCGACCAGGAACCACGCGGCCCCGAGCACCATCAGCGCGGACCCCATGAGCGAGGGCACGGGCCGCAGCCCCCAGGGCGCGCCCGCACGCCGGTCGGCGGCCAGGACCGGCCACAGCGCCAGCAGGGAGAAGCCGACTGCGACCACGGAACCGTGGGAGAAGGAGCCGCCGGTCTTCGGCGCCGGGAATCCCGCCAGCAGCATCGCGGAGAGCCCGCCGCCGGCCAGCGCGAGGCGGCCGGCGGGGGCTGCCGCGCGCAGGCCGAGGGCGGTCGCCAGGTAGCAGGTGCCCAGGGCGAGCAGCGTCACGGTCAGCACCCAGTAGCCGGAGCCGGCCGCCAGGACGCTGATCGTCTGGCTGACGGGGTTGTAGCCGGGCCCCTGGAGCACTGCCGCGGTCGTCGAGCCACCGATCAGCAGGACGGGAGCGCACCCGGACGAGAGCACGGCCCACCATGAAACAAGTGCCATCGAACTACCGTAAAACGGACAGCTCTCCCTTTCTCTCGCACACGCGGGGCGATCGGCACCCAACCGGATCGGTGCAGACTGCACCGACGCTGTATCCGGGCCGGGGCCGGCCGCGCGTCACCGCGGGTGCGTCACCGCCGTCACCGCTGGCGCGTCACCACTGGTACGGGAGGTATTTCCCGTCGAGAGTGATGACAATGCGGTCCCCCGCGGGGTCGGGAACGCGGGCGACATCGAGCCGGAAGTTGATGGCGCTCATGATCCCGTCGCCGCACTGCTCGTGGATCAGCTCCTTGATGGTCGGCCCGTAGACCTGGACGACCTCGTACAAGCGGTAGATGGTCGGATCGACGGGGACGGCCGATTCCAGGGCTCCCCTGGTGGGCTGGAGCTGGAAAGCGACAATGGCGTCCTTGTCGAGTTCGAGGAGCGAGGCGGCGGCCTCGGCCTCGGCCGCGCTCATCGGATGCTGGCCCAGCAGCGCGGCCGTCGTCCATGCCAAGGGCCTGCCCACGGTCTCGGCGAGCTGCGCCCATGTGACCCCGGTCCGCACTTTGGCCTGACGGACGGCTTCCGCCGCTTCCCCTTTGGTGAGCATGCTGTCCTTCCCCACCTGTCGCGTCCCAGGGCATGACCCCGGCGCCGCATCGGGCAGCGCCCGCCCCGGCGACGAGCCTACGGACAACGGATCACCGGCGTGGTGCTTTCACCGGCGGTCGCCACGGCCCCTCCGGTGCCCGCGGAATTCCGCTCCGGGCCGCTTCGGCCCGCTCCGGGTCGGGCCGGGGCGGGCCGGGTCGGGGCGGGCCGGCGGGCGCTACCAGGCCCGGTGGTCGAGCCAGGAGCGGACCCGGTCCGCGGTCCCGCGCCAGCGCGGCTCGAGAAGCACATTGTGCGAGCGGTCGGGAAGGAACAGATAGTCGGAGCCGAAGTGGGCGGCACTGCGGCGTACCGCCTCCGCGGGGACTATCGCGTCGTGCTCCGCCGCGACCACCAGGGACGGTCCGCCGATACGCGTACGGTCCACGCTCACCGACGCGGTCACCGCCTCCTTGACCGCGACGGCGGATTCCCTCGACATCAGCGCGTGATAACGCCCGGCGTCCTCTTCCGAACACCCGCCCAGATAAAGGCCCCACGCCACCTCGAAGGGAAGCCGCTCGACCGGCGCGCCGGGATCGATGTCGAACTCGACGTCAAGTCCGACTTCCGCGCAGACCGCCGGAGCGAGGTGCACCTGGGCGACCACGGGATGCCTTTCTGCGTACTTCTGCGCGACGATCGCGCCCATGCTGTGGGTCATGAGAACCGGCGCCTGCCCCACGTGGGCGGTGACGATCTCCAGTTCCTCCACCGTGTCGGCCAGGGAGCGGGCGGCGAAGCGGTCGTCGGGCAGCGCGGCTGATCCCTCGTGGTTGAACCAGCTGAAGGCGTAGCAGTCCCGGCCGGTCGCGGCGAAATAGCCGAGGTAATTCTCCCAGGCCCAGCTGCCGTGGGCGCCGCCGTGGACGAAAACGACGGGAGGCGCGGCCGGGGCGCTTTCCGGCGATGCGTGCTCGATGAACACACCGTCGATCGTCGTGCGCTCGATTTTCACGGTACCTGCTTTCGCGCGGCGTCAGGTCAGCCACCGCGACGCGCGGGGCGGCCCCAGGCTACTCAGGGCGGCGGTCCGGAAGCAGGCACTCGCCCGGTTCCCGAACTCGGGGGCGGCGCCGCCGTTCCGACTCCCGCCCGGAGCCTCCGGGTTGCCCCCGGCGCCGCTGACCTGCGCTCTTCCGCCGAACAACGATGTCCGGATTGCGAGGGTATGTGGCAGATGTCATGCTGGAAGTCCACCAAGCGAAGGAGATGGTCTCATGGCTTCGGAGCTATCAGCCCAGGTCGAGACGGCAACCCTTGCCGCTGAGGTCGAAGGACTGCTGGATTCCGCAGAACCGGAAGGCATCTACCGCGACACACGTGAGTGCTTCGGCGGTCTGCTTCTCGCGGGCCTCCTGCTCGTGTCGCCCCCCACTCCCCGCCCGCCGAAGACGGCCACGCGCTGACGGACTGGGGGACACATTGGCCGAGCAGGCGCAGGAGAACTCTTCCCTGAGCGCTGCGGTGGCCGATGTCGCAAACGGAGTCGCCCTCGCCCTCGACGGCGAGGGCGACACCTTTGCGCTGTCGGCCCTTCTCGCACAGGACGACACGGTGGCCCTGGCCGCCATCCGCGTACTGGGCGCCGACGTCCTGGCGCCGTACGCACTCGGCGGGGACGCGGCGCGCGGCGGCCCCGACGGGGAGGCCGTACGCAAGGCGCTGGCCGCCTACCCGCCCACTCCCGGCGCCTCGGACGTCTCGCTGTGGAGCTACCGGGGCCTGGCCGAGGCGTCGCGGACCTTCCTGCCGCACAGCGGCGCGGACATGGCCGCCGAGGCCCGGCCCGGGGACGCGTGGCTGCGGACCGACCCCTGGCCGGTGCTCGCCCACCGTGCCTCGCAGCTGGCCGCGCTCTCGCTGCCGGGCCTGGCCCCGGCGCTGGCCGTCGGGCTCGCCGCCCGCACCGAGGACCTGGCCAGGGGCTTCGTCCGGGCGGTGCGCCGCCGCGACTGGCTCCAGGCCGCAGGGGTCGGCCGCTGGCTGGTCCGCGTCCCCGACGTCCCCGACTCGCTCGGGCTCGGCGCGGGCCTGCGCTACGTCCGCCGGATGAGCGGCGGCGACCCGCGAGTGGCCCTGCACACCGCCGCCGCCCGGCGCTTCTCCGGCGGCGGTCCCGGGTGAGCGGCGAGCACACGGGCACGGCGCACCGGGGCGCCGCCAGCGCGCCGGGCGACCGGGTCCCGGCGGGTACGACGTCCGCGCGTCCGGCCGCCTCCGCGCCCGCCGAGGCCGCGGCTGCGGGCACGGCTCTCCGTCCCGCGCCGCCGCCCGGCGGACGCGCCCACCCCGACGCCGAGTTGCTCGACGGCGTCGTCGGCGGGGCGCTGCGCTGGCTGGGGTCCGTGCGGCAGGCCTTCCGGCTGCCGGCGGACGTCGCCACCGACGCCGACCCGAACACCACGCTCAAACCGCTGGGCGAACTGGCCGAGTTGATGCAGGTGATCCAGGCGCTGCACCCGCTGGCGCCGGTGCGCGAGGCCGCCGCCGACCTCTTCGGCCTCGCCTGGAAGGAGACCCGCGGCGGCGAGCTGTTCGTGGAGCTGGTCCGCGGCGAGCCCGTGGCCACCTACCCGGTCGAGCTGTACGGGGTGTTCGCGCGGGCGGGCCTGCGCCACCCCGGCGCCGAGGAGCTGATCGGGGCGACCACCTCGCTGCGCCGCTGGCGGGTGCCGCGCGAGGACCCCACCCGCACCCTCAACGTGCTCAACGCCGAGCGCCGCATCGGACTGCCGCCGCACACCGACTTCGACGCGGTGCTCGCGTCGACCGGCCTCGGCCAACGCCCCGAACCGTGGGCGCTGGACCGCAAGGCCGCGTACGGGATCACGCACGACGTCTTCCACACCACCGACTGGGGCCGCGCGCCGGGCCGGCTGCCGGGACCCCAGGCGGAATACCTGCGGCTGTGGCTGCCGGCCTGGACCGAGACGTGGTCGGAGGAGCGGCTGTGGGACCTGGTCGGCGAATTCCTGGCCCTCTCCGCGTGCCTGCCGGGCGCTCCCTACGACCCCGCGGCCTGGCGCCGCTTCGCCGCGAACCGCACCGCGGACGGCGCGGTGCCCGAGGCCGGCGGCCCGCCGCCGCCCGGCGCCACCCCGGGCGAGGTCTTCACCGCCTGCTACCACTCCACGCTCGTGGCCGCCTTCGCCGCGACGCTGGCGCGCGCCGCCCCGCCCGCTCCCGGGGCGCGGGCCGCCCGGCCGCCCGGCGCCGCGCTCCCCGAGGGCGCCGCACCGACCGACCACCCGCTGCCCGAAAGCGAGGCGACACCGTGACCGCCGCATCCCCCGCCCTCCTGCACCGCGTCGGCGACCGGGCGCTGGCCTGGCTGGACACCAACCGCGAGCACTTCCGGCTCACCGACGAGGACCTGGCCTCCGGCCGCGGCATCGTCGAACGGATCAAACCCGTCGGGGAGTTGGCGATCAACATGCGGGTGCTGTCCCGGGAGGGCGTGGCCGGCTCGCGGCAGCACGACATCTCGGTACGGCTGCTGGACTACGCCTGGCGCGACCTGCTCGACGGCGGCAATCTGCTGGCCGGACTCCAGCAGCAGGAACCGCTGTCGCCCGTGCCGCTGGAGATCTACGCCAGCCTGCACGAACTCGGCTACCGGCACCCCGGCCTGGAGAGCGGGATCGACCTGGCCAGGACCACGGCGAGCTGGCGGGCGCTGGAGATGATGCCGAACCGGCGGCTCGGCCTGCTCAATGCCGAGCGCAAGATCGGGCTGGTGCCCAGCGGCGACAGCGACCAGGCGCTCGCGGCCACCTGGCTCGGCCGCAGGCCGGAACCGTGGACCGTGCAGCTGCACATCGCCTACGACATCACCCACACCGTCTTCCACCTCAGCGACTGGGGAGCCACCCCCGACCGCATCCCGCGGGAGATCGCCGACTACCTCTCCCTCTACCTGCCCGCGTGGATGGCGGACTGGGCGGAGCTGGAGCACTGGGACCTGCTCGGCGAGCTGCTCGTGGTCGACGCCTGCCTGCCCCGGCCCACGCTCGACGCCGCGATGTGGGGGCTGTACGCCGCCGCGCAGGCGCCGGACGGGGCGATGCCGGTGCAGGGCGCGATGCCGCAGGGCGACCGCGACGAGGTCTTCGACGTGGTCCACCACCCCACCCTGGTGGCGGCGTTCGCCTCGGCGATGGCCACCTCGCGGGCGCTGTCCTCGGACGTGGCCGCGTGAGCGCCGGGCCGGCCGCCGACATCCCGGCCGCGCCCGCCCCCGTGCCGTACGAGGACGGCGGTCTCGCCCCGCTGCTGGACGAGGCCCTGGCCCGGGTGCGCGCCCCCGACGTCGTGGTGGCCGTGAGCCGCGGCGGGCACCGTACGGTCGTCTCCGGCGGGACGGCCGCGGCTCCGGCGGTGCCGCGCGAGGACCTGGGCTTCGGCCTCGGCTCGCTGTCCAAGACCTTCACCGTGCTGCTGCTCGCCGACCTCGCCCGGGCCGGCGCCGTCGGGCTGGACGACCCGCTGGCCGCCCACCTGCCGGGGCTGCCGCCGCTGTCCGGCGACGCCTGCCGGATCACCCTGCGCCACCTGGCCACGCACACCTCGGGCCTGCCGAGGGTGCCGCGGGACCTGTTCGCGGGCGCCGTCCTCCACCCGTACACCAACGGCTACGCGGGCTACAGCGGCGACCGGCTGCTGTCCGCCTACGCCCACGTCCGCCCCCGGCACGCCCCGGGCACCCGCTGGCACTACTCCAACTTCGGCCTGGCGCTGCTGGGTTCGGCGCTGGCGCACACGGCGGGCACCGCCTTCCCCGACCTGCTCACCCGGCGGGTGCTGTGCCCCCTGGCCCTGACCGCGACCACCGCCGGCGCAGACGCCGCGAGGTCCCGCCCGGACCGCGCCATCGCGACCGGCCACCACGGCGACGGCCGTACGCCCTTCCCGTTCACGGACATGGCCGCGTTCACCCCGGCCGGCGGCGTCCTGTCCACCCCGCACGACATGCTCGGCTATGCCGAGGCGCATCTGCGGTCGGCCGGCGGGCCGCTGGCCGGGGCGCTGCGCGACGTCCAAGTCCCGCAGTTGCGCAAGGGGTTCGGGCGCCGGCGCGAGACGCACACCCTGACCTGGTTCCAGCACCCGGCGAGCGGCGGCCCGGTGCTCTTCCACGCCGGCGCCACCTTCGGCATCCAGTGCTTCCTCGGCTTCCACCCGGCGACCCGCACCGCCGTCGCCGTGTGCGCCACCCGCCACGACCGCACCAGCTCGGTGGTCCACGCCGCCTACACCCTGCTCCAGTCCCTGGCCGGCCGCCCCCTGCCCGGGCCGGCCCACCGCTGACCCGGCGGACCGCCGGCCCCCGGAATGACGGTCATCCCATGCGGTCGGCATGTTGTCGGTGAAATAGCCCGATGAGGTCGAGAAGGTCATACGCGGGGTGGCGTATCACCAAAGTTCGGCAAAGCTCGGCAAAGGTTCTGCCTATGTCGCCCAACCATGCTTTGCGCATGCCCAATAAGGGAGAGCACGTGCAGTACGGCACCGCCCTGCGGAACGAGATCAAGACCTCGGAAACCACGCCCCTCATCGGGGTCTATGACATGTATTCGGCCTCGCTCGCCGCCCCGCACTACAACGGCTTCTTCGTCTCCGGATTCGGCTTCGCCGCCTCCTACTACGGCCTGCCCGACATCGGCTTCATCGCCTGGCCCGACATGGTCGCGTTCGCCGAGCGGCTGCGGACGGCCTTCCCCACCCACCACCTGCTGGTCGACATCGACGACGGCTACGTCGACCCGGAGGTCGCCTGCCACGTGGTGCAGCGGCTGGAGCGGGCCGGGGCCTCGGGCGTGATCCTGGAGGACCAGAAGCGCCCGCGGCGCTGCGGCCACGCGGACGGCAAGCTCACGCTGCCGCTGGAGGAGTACCTGGAGAAGTTGGAGATGGTGCTGGCCAGCCGGCGCGACATGGTGGTCGTGGCGCGGACCGACGCCACGGAGGACGAGGACATCCTGCGCCGCGCCGCCGCGCTGGCCGCCACCGACGCGGACGTCGTGCTGGTGGACGGGGTGCGCAGCGTGGAGTGGGTCCACCGCATCCGCGAGGTCATCGGGGACAAGCCGCTGCTGTTCAACCAGATCGCCGGCGGCAAGTCGCCGCGGCTGTCGCTTTCCGAGCTGACCGACCTCGGCGTGGACGTGGCCATCTACAGCACGCCGTGCCTCTTCGCCGCGCACAGCGCGATCGAGGACGCGCTGCTGGAGCTGAAGGACGCCGACGGCCGGCTGCCGGTCGGCCGCGGCGCGGGCGCGGTCGGCGTGGCGGGCGCCACGCAGCTGCTGGAGCGCAACATCAGCCGGCACCACGAGCGTGCCGTCCTGCCGCACACCTCGCCGTCGCCGGAACGGCAGCCCGTCTCCGTCTGACCCCGGGAACCCGGCGCCATGGGCAGACACAGCCGGCCGCGGGCATCCGCCGCGGACGGCCGGCTCACCGCCGCTCGCCGGGCGGGCCTCGCCGCGGTGATGGCCGCGGGCGTGCTGGCCGGCTGCGGCTCCTGGCAGTCCGCGACCGCGGCGACACCATGCTGCGGCTGCGACAACCAGGACGAAGAGGATCCGCCGCCGCCGTCGCACGGCTCGAACCACGGGCTGCTGATCATCGACAACTCCAACGCCGACTCCTGGCTGGAGGTCGACCGGACCCTCAACACCCTGGTCCACAGCAAGGGAACGGCCGGCAGCGACCACGACGGGGACGGCGGCGACGTCGACGTCACCCGGGAGTCGCCCGGGTCCCCGCCTCCGGGGGACCCGGCGGGGCCCACCACATCGGAAGGAGACGACTGAGGTGTCCGTAGCGCGCCGGTCGTACGGGCGGCTGGGGCTTCGTGCCCGGCAGCGGCCGGACGACGCGTCCATGGCGTCCACGGGCGAACGGAAGGCGTCCGGCCCGGCCACGGGCCGGACGCCCCGCCGCCCCGCGCCGAACCCGCCGGCCCTGGTGAACGGCGGCCCGCGCCGGTTCGGCAAGGCGGTGGACCCCTACGTGGCGGCGCTCGTCGGGACGGTCGCGCTGGCGGCGCTGCTGCCCGCGACGGGCGGCGCCGCCGTGGCCGTCGGCCACACCGCCGACATCGCCATCGGCCTGCTGTTCTTCCTCTACGGCAGCCGGCTGTCGGCCCGCGAGGCGCTCGACGGGCTGCGCGGGTGGCGGCTGCACACGGTGGTCGTCGCCAGCACCTTCGTCCTCTTCCCCGTCCTCGGCCTGGCCGCGGGCGCGGTCGCGCCCTCCTTGCTCACCCCGCAGCTCTACACGGGGCTGCTGTTCCTGTGCGTGGTCCCCTCGACCGTCCAGTCGTCGATCGCGTTCACCTCCACCGCCCGCGGCAATGTCGCGGCGGCCATCTGCGCGGGCACGTACTCCAGCCTGCTGGGCATGCTGCTGACCCCGCTGCTCGCGGCCTGGCTGATCGGCTCGACCGTGCGCTTCTCGGCGGACGGGCTGCTGGCGCTGGGCACCCAGCTGGTCGCGCCCTTCCTCGCCGGCCAGGCGCTGCGCCGCTGGACCGGCGGCTTCATCGGCCGGCACAAGCGCTCGCTGGGCCGGCTGGACCGGGTGTCCATCCTGCTGGTCGTCTACACCGCTTTCAGCAAGGGCATGGCGGAGGGCATCTGGCACCAGGTCACCGCGGTACGCCTGGCCGCGCTGCTGCTGGTCGAGGCCGTCATCCTGGCGCTGGCCCTCGGCGTGACCTCGCTCGCCGCGCGGCGGCTCGGATTCGGCGACGAGGACCGGATCGCGATCGTCTTCTGCGGGTCGAAGAAGAGCCTCGCGACCGGACTGCCCATGGCCGCCGCCCTCTTCGGGCCGCGGGCCGGGCTGGCGATCCTGCCGCTGATGCTCTTCCACCAGATGCAGCTGGCGGTGTGCGCGTTCATCGCCACCCGCTGGTCCCGCCGCCCCGCACCGGGGTCCGCGCAGCCCGGCACGCCTGTCGCGGTTGTGCCCGCCGACGTCCCCGCCGACGTCCCCGCCGACGTCCCCGCCGACGTCCCCGCCGACGTCCCGGCCGGGGCGCATCGGGCCTGACGGCGGGGGAGTCCGCCGGTCAGGGAGCCGCGTCGCCGAAGAGGACCCGCAGCGTGATCAGGCGGTTGGCGCGCACGTGGGCCAGGGCGAGTGCGCGGGCCTTCTCCGGGTCCCGGGCGGCGACGGCGTCGGCCAGCCCGCGGTGTTCCGCCAGCAGCTGGGGCCAGGCGTCGTTCTGCCGGGTCAGCCAGCGCAGCCGGCCCTCGACCGGCTCCAGGGCCGCGGTCAGCAGGGAGTTGCCCGCCATCGCCAGGACGCGGTCGTGGAAGTGGGTGTTCAGCCCGGTGATCTTCTCGGCGTCCAGCTCGGCGGTGGCCCGGGCCGCCCGGTCCAGGATGTCGCGGAGTTCGGCGAGGTCGGCGGGGCCGGCCCGCTCCGCGGCGAGTCCCGCCGCGTAGACCTCCAGGGCCTCGCGCAGCTCGAACAGCTCCTCGACGTCGACGCGGGTCAGCCGGCGTACCGCCAGCCGGCGCGGTGACTCGGCCACCACGAAGCCCTCGGCGACCAGCGCCCTGATCGCCTCGCGGACCGGCACCCGGGAGACGGCGAAGCGCTCGGCGAGGTCCCGCTCCACCAGCCGGTCGCCGGGCCGCAGTTCACCGGCCACGATGGCGCGGCGCAGGGCGGCGAGCACGCGTTCGCGCGCCGCGCCCAGCGCACCCCCGGGTTGCCCCGCCCCCATCCGCACACTCCCTGGTCGGCGCCCCGCCCGGGCGTCCGGCCAGCCTATCCGGGGCGAGCGGCGGGCCGTACGGACGCGGCGGGCCGGGCGCCGCGCCGCCCGGACGCGTAACACGGTTGTTGCGTGCACGACACCCCGGCCACCGCCGCGCGGGCCATCATGGCGGCACGGTTTTGGTATACCAAAACCGTGCCGGCCGCTCATCCTCCCCCGTCCCCGCCCACACCGCGGAGGTACTCGTGTCCGTCACCGACCTCACCGACCCGCCCGGCACCGGCCTGCCCGCCTCGCCCGATCCCCGGCTGACCAACGAAGACCTCGCCCCCTCCACCACCCGCAACTGGCGCTCCTTCGACCTGTTCGCCATGTGGATGTCCGACGTCCACAACCTCGGCAACTACACCTTCGCCGCGGGCCTGCTGGTGCTCGGCCTCAGCGCGTGGCAGATCTTCTCGTCGCTGCTCGTCGGCTTCGCCATCATCTTCGTCGGCATGAACCTGATGGGCCGGATCGGCCAGCGCACCGGTGTGCCGTTCCCGGTCGTGGCGCGGATCAGCTTCGGCGTCTGGGGTGCGAACATCCCGGCGCTGATCCGGGCCGTGATCGCCATCATGTGGTACGGCATCCAGACCTATCTGGCCTCCGTCGCCATCGATGTGCTGCTGCTCACCGCCCGCCCCGGGCTGGCGAGTTGGACGCACCACAGCTTCCTGGGCCTGGACGCGCTCGGCTGGGCGTCGTTCCTGACCCTGTGGGTGGTGCAGGCGCTGATCATCAGCCGGGGCATGGAGTCGGTGCGCCGCTTCCAGGACTTCTGCGGTCCGGCGATCTGGGTGGTGATGATCGCGCTCGCGGTGTGGATCCTGGCCAAGGCCCACTGGAGCATCCCGCTCACCCGCACCCCGCACCCGGTGTCCACCGCGGAGCAGGTCCGCCAGTGGTTCGGCGCGATCGGCCTGATCCTGGCCACCTACGGCACCCTGATGCTGAACTTCTGCGACTTCGCGCGCTTCGCACCGGACGAACGCACCGTACGCCGGGGCAATTTCTGGGGCCTGCCGATCAACTCCTCGGCCTTCGCGCTGCTTTCGGTGATCGTCACCGCCGGCAGCATCAAGGTCTACGGGTCGGCGATCACCGATCCCGCGCTGCTCATCGCCAAGGTGGGCAACACCGCGGTCCTGGTGATCGGCGCCCTGACCTTCGCCATCGCCACCATGGGCGTGAACATCGTGGCCAACTTCGTCTCACCCGCCTACGACGTGGCCAACGTGTGGCCGCAGCGGATCAGCTTCCGGGTCGGCGGCCTGATCAGCACGGTCGCCGCGCTGCTGGTGACGCCGTGGAACCTCTACTCCAACCCCGACGTCGTCAACTACTTCCTCGGCGGTCTCGGCGCCTTCCTGGGACCGCTGTTCGGGATCATCATGGTCGACTACTACCTGGTCAAGGGCGGCCGGATCGACGTCCCCGCGCTCTTCGACGCGGGTCCTGACGGCCCGTACCACTACCGCAGGGGCGTCAACCTCCGCGCTGTCGGCGCCTTCGTGCCGACGGCGGCGGTCAGCGCCGTCATCGCCCTGGTGCACACGTTCTCGCAGACCGCCCCGTACTCCTGGTTCATCGGCACGGCGAGCGCCGCGCTGCTCTACCTGGCACTGAACCGCGGCCGGACGGCCGAGCGGGCGGCGCCGGAGCCGTCGGTCCCTTCGCCGGCGGCGGCGGGGCCGAACTGAGGCCGCGGCCGTGCGGATCGCGGTGACCAACTGCAACACCACCACGGCGATGACCGAGCGGATCGTGCGGGGTGCCAGGACCGCCGCCGGTCCCGGCACCCTGATCACCGGCCACACCCCCGACTGGGGGCCCGCGTCGGCCGAGGGCTGGCTGGACAGCTACCTGTCGGCCGCGGCTGTGCTCGACCTGCTGCGGCGGCTGGAGGGTCCGGTGGACGCGGTGGTGATGGCCGGGTTCGGCGAGCACGGGCGCGAGGGCGCCCGCGAACTGCTCGACGTACCGGTGGTCGACATCACCGAGGCCGCCGCCCACCTGGCCTGTCTGCTCGGCCGCAGATACGGCGTCGTCACCACGCTGGACCGCACCGTCGGGCAGATCCAGGACAGCCTGCACACCGCGGGCGTCGGCCAGAACTGCGCCGCCGTGGTCGGCACCGGGCTGGCCGTCCTGGACCTGGACGAGGACTCCGACCTGGTGACGGGCGCTTTCGTCGCCGCGGGACGCCGGGCCATGGCGGCCGGCGCCGAGGTCCTGGTGCTGGGCTGCGCCGGGATGACGGGCCTGGAGCGCGGCGTCTCGGCCGCGCTGGGGCTTCCGGTGGTCGACGGGGTCGGCGCCGCCGTCCGGCTCGCGGAGTCGCTGGTGGCGCTCGGCCTGACCACCAGCCGGTCCGGCGGCTACGCCAAACCCCTCCCGAAGCACCGCACCTGGCACCCGCGGTCCCCGGGCTGAGCCGGCGGCGGGTACGGAACCCGGTCCGCGGTCCGGCGCCCGGTACGGAACCCGGCCCGCGCACCGGCTCTGCGTGTGGAAACCGGCCCGCGGTCCGGCTCCCGGTGCCGAACCCGGCCCGCGGCCCGGGTCTGCGCCCGGAGACCGACCCGGGCCGGCGGCCGGTACGGAACCCGGCCCGCGCACCGGGTCCCGGTGCCGAACCCGCCCCGCCTCGGGCGGCCCGGCCGCGAGGTCAGCGCCCGAGACGGCGGCGGTGGGCCCGCTGGCGGCAGGTCGCGCCGCAGTAGCGCGCCGGGCGGCCGGTGGCGCGGGAGGCGAGTTCGGCCTCGCACTCCTCGCACCGGGGCGCGGTTGCGTGACGTCCTCCGGGCAGGTGACGAAACGTACGCCCTTCCGTGACCGCCGCCGGACCGCGCAGGCCTTCGAGCGTCAGGTGGACCATCCGGGCGCCGCCGGCCCGGCCCCGGGCCCGCATGGCCACGCAGCCGATGGTGAGCGCGGTGACGTCGTCCGGGCCGACGTCGGCGCGCACCCCGCCGGACTGCTGGGCCGCGCGCAGCAGTCCGGCCAGCGCCTGGTGGAAGCGCTGCGCGGACGCGGCGAGCAGCGGGCGCGGCCAGCTCGTGTCGCCGGTGACCGCGTCGCAGACGTAACTGCGGCGCGCGGACCTGTCGATGACGTCGCGCAGGAATCCGAAGAGGGCCGCGGTGGGAGCGGCCTGCCCGGACCACCGCCGGGCGGCGGCGACCAGGTCGTCCACGTGCTGGACGAGCACCGCCTCCAGCAGGATCTCCTTGCTCGGGAAGTGCCGGTAGACGGTGCCGGTGCCGACGCCCGCCTGCCGCGCGATCTCGCCGAGCGACACCTCCAGGCCCTGCTCGCCGAAGGCCCGTACGGCCGCGAGGAGCACCTTCGTACGGTTGCGGCGGGCGTCGGCCCGGCCGGCGCCGGGGGGAGCAGCGGTCATGTCACGTATCCCTTGTCCGTCGTCCTCAACCGGGTGGAGGATTCCACATCGCCCCCGGGTCCGCCACACCGACCGTGCCCACCGACACCCCCGGGGCGGAGGACGACATGACCGCTCAGCCCGTACCCGCCGCCGCCGAGCCCGACGCCCGCCCCGTCGTCGTGACCGGGGCGACCGGCAAGCAGGGCGGCGCCACCGCCCGCCGGCTCCTGGCGGGAGGCCGGCCGGTCCGCGCGGTCGTACGCGACACGGCCGCGCCCGCCGCCGCGGCGCTGCAGCAGGCCGGGGCCGACCTCGTACGCGCCGACTTCGACGACCCGTCGAGCCTGCCGGCGGCGCTGGAGGGCGCCGCGGGCCTGTTCGCCGTGCCGCCGGTGGCCTACGGGCCGGCCGGCACCGACACGGAGCGGGAATTCGCCCGCGGCCGCGCGCTGACCGACGCCGCCTCGGCCGCGGGGATCGAGCACGTCGTCTTCACCGGCATCGCGTCCATCCCCGAGCCGCCGACCGCCGCCGACGGCAAGAACCGCATCGAGCACTACCTGCGGGAGCACATCGCCCAGGTGACCGTGCTGCGCCCCGTACGGTTCATGACGAACTACCTCGCCTCGGCCGCGATGGGCCTGGACGGCATCGCCGACGGTGTGCACCGGCACATTTTCCCGCCGGACGAGCCGCTCCAGATCATCGCGCTGGAGGACATCGCGGAATTCGCCGCGCTGGCCTTCGACCGGCCGGAGCGGTTCGCCGGAAGGACGCTGGAGCTGGCCGGGGACGCCCCGACCCCGGCCGAGGCGGTCGCCGCGATCACGGAGGCGACGGGCATCCCCGTGCGCTACGAGCAGCTCACGCAGCAGGAGGCCGCCGCGCTCAACCCCGAGATCGCCCGCATCAGGGAGCGCTGGATGTCCGGCGCGCGCTGGCACGCCGACATCGAGGTGCTGCGGGTCGTGCACCCCGGCCTGCGCACCCTCACCGACTGGCTCGCCGAGTCCGGCGCCGCCGCGCTGCGCGCCCGGCTGCCCGGCGCCGCACAGCCGCCCCGGCCGTGACCGTACCGGCACAGCCTCACGCCGTCGTCGCTCCCTGCCCGCCGCGTACCGGCGCTCCGGTGCGGGGCGGCAGTTCGAGCCCGAGGTTCTCGCGCAGGGTGGTGCCGGTGTAGTCCTCGGTGACGAGCTTGCGCCTGCGCAGCTCGTGCAGCAGGCCGTTGACGACGAAGTCGTGCTGCCGCGGGTCCGCGAGGCCGCCGAGCAGGATCGCGTCCAGGACACCGGCGTTGAAGCGCTCCTCGATCGCGTCAGCGAGCTGCTCGGGCGTCCCCGCGGCGGCCCAGTGGCCGGTGTCCTGGGCCGCGATGACCAGCTCCCGCAGCGTGTAGCCCTGGCGCGCGTAGCCGGTGAAGATGTCGACCCGGCCCCGGCGGCGGTTCACCGAGGTGATGTCGGGCAGCAGGCTCTCCGGCAGCGTCGCGTCGAGCGGGAGGTCCGACAGGTCCACCCCGCCGCCGAGCATGTCGGCCACCAGGGCGCGCCCGCGCTCGAAGTCGATCGACTCGCGCTTCTCGCGCACCAGCCGCCGGGCCTCCTCCTCGGTGGCGCCGTAGGTGGCGTGGAAGGAGCTGAGGATCAGCGGCAGCCCGCCGGCCCGGCCGAGCCGCTCGGCCTGGCCGCGGATCTTCCGGGTGAAGTCCAGCGCGGTGTCCAGGTCGGGGAGCGAGGTGAAGACCATCTCGGCGTAGCGCCCGCCCAGCGCGATGCCCGCCTCGGACTGGCCCGCCTGGATCTGCACCGGGCGCCGCTGCGGCAGCGGCGGGATGTTCAGCGGGCCTGCCACATCGAAGAACCGGCCGGAGTGGTTGACGGGGTGCACCCGCTCCGGGTGCAGTACCGCCCGGCCGTCCGCGCCGACGGTCAGCGCACCGGGCTCCCAGCTGTCCCACAGCGCGTTCACCACCTCCAGCGTCTCGGCGGCCCGCGCGTAGCGGTCCTCGGGGCTGGGCAGGCCGCCGGGGCCGAAATTCTCCTCGCCGAGGGAGGAGGTCACCAGATTCCAGGCGGCCCGCCCGTTGCTGACGTGGTCGAGGGTGCCGAACAGCCGGGCCAGGTTGTACGGGTGGTGGAAGGTGGTCGAGACCGTGGCGATCAGGCCGATCTGCGAGGTCACCTGGCTCAGCGCCGAGACGAAGACCAGTGGCTCCTGCGACCCGATCGCGCCCTGGGCGCCGAAGCTGAGCAGGTCGGCGGTGAACAGCGCGTCGATCCTCGCGGCCTCGGCGAGCTTCGCCACCCGCACCGCGGTGCTCAGCGTGGACCGGGTGGGGTCGATCGCGAGGTCGTAGGTCTCCGACGTGCCGCCGGCGCCGGTCACGGTCTTCAGCGTCCTGGGCCGCTTCGCGCTCACAATTCGTCCATTCTCACCACTGCGGTGACATCTCGGGGCCGAGGCTTCTCGGGGGTGCACGAACGCCCGGGCAGGCCGGACCGGATCCGGCCGTACGCAGCACAGGCGGGGGCGGCGGCGGGCCGCCGGGGGAAGGGGTGGGGCGAATCGTCAGCGACAGAGCGCGGCGTGGGTACGGCACAGGTCCACGTGGCGGCGCTTCGTCCCGACCGGCAGCAGGACCGGCCTGACGTGCGATGCCCTCACGAAGACTCCCATCGGCGCGCCGCCGGGGGCGGCGCGTGGCGACCGCGGCTTCGGCGCGCCGGGCGCCGAGCCGCACTTGATGGTGTGCGAGACGAACGTACGTGGCGGGTGGGCGGCCTTGTCAAGAGCGCCCCGGCAGCCGGCGGCGCGCCCGCCGCGCGGCCGGCCCCCGGACTACAGCTGCTTCATCAGGCGGAAGCCGACGTCCCATTCACGATCGGTCTCGCGCACGGTCACATCGGTCCTGGTCTTCACCGAGCACCAGTAGTGCGCGAAGGAGCCGCCCTTGATCGGGAGGTAGCGGTCCGCGGGGGACTTGCCGCGGAATCCGCCGCGCCAGGCCGCCCCGCGCGGTCCGGGGTCGGGCGCGCACAGCTCCCAGACGTTGCCGCCGCAGTCGAGGAGGCCGAAGTGGCTGGCCCCCGAGGCGAACAGCCCGACCGCGGTGGTGGTCCTGATGTCGGTCTGCCGGCTGTTGCTGCGGGTGGTCGAGAAGTCGTCGCCCCACGGGTATCCGTCGAAGCCGTCGGCGGATCTGGCCGCCGCCATCCACTGCGTGACGGTGGGGATCGCGACCCGTTCCCTGCGCAGCGAGCCCAGCCAGTCGCCGAACGCCCGGGCCTCGTGGTAACTGACGCCGACGATGGGGTGGTTGGGAAGGTCGAACGGCGGCCCGTACTGCTCGGGAGCGCACCATCCGAGCCGGTTCCTGCAAGCGATGCCGTCCCGCGTCCAGTGGCCGTCGCTGCGGTAGCCCCCGTCGCGCAGGAACACCTCGTACTGCGCGTTGGTGACCGGGTACCTGCTCATGAAGAAGGCCGGCACCGCGACCGCGGCGGACCCGGACACCGGGACGCGCTGCTGCGGCACGAGAACCCACTCGATGACCGGAACGGCCGCCGCCGTCGTGTGCCCGACCCCGACGCCGGGGCGGTCGTCCCCGACCATGGCGAGGGCGCGGCCGAGCGCGGCGAGTTCGGCGGGCGGACGGACCGGCGTCCCGGCGAGCCGCGCCCTGATGACGCCGCGGAGCGTCCGCCGCGCCGTGTCGTCGGACGACTCGCCCCGCTGGACGCACATCGCGGCCAGCTCCGGCTGCGCCTCGCCGAGCCAGCCCACGACCGGGCCGGGGGTGCCGTGGAATTGCGGGACGAATCCCAGGGCCGCGCGCCAGGGGGACTCGGTCCACCAGGCTGCCGGATCGATGTAGTCGGCCACCGCGATGCCGTCCGGGATCCTGGCGGCCAGCGCCGCCGCGGCGAAGTAGTCCCGGATCACCCGGTGGCGGAAGGTGATGCCCGAGCTGTCCTGGTCGACGAGGCCCGCCATCACCGCGGCCTCGATGAGCCGTGCGGCGGACGGCTCCCCCGCCCCGGTCAGCAGCGCGGTCGCCGAGGCCAGGTCCTGCCGGTCCTGGCGCACCCGGATGAGGTGCTCGGCGAGCGGGCCGAGGCCGGCGAAGAGCCGGTCGAGGGTCAGATCGTGGTAGCCGGCCTCGGCGTGCGGCCTGCTCCACAGCGAGGTGACCAGGTGGTCCAGGACATCAGGGCGGGACAGGTCGAGATACTCCCCGGTCCGCCGGATGGTCACCATCGCCCGCAGCAGGAACGGTATTCGGGCCAGCTGGAGGGCGGCCGGCGGATCGCGCAGCAGCCGCAGCCGCAGCGCGGCGACCTCTCCCGGCACCCTCCGCGGCACCCGCGCGGACAGCGACCACAACTGCTCGCGGTCGCCCCCGGCCAGGCTCCAGCTGTCCCTGACCACCTCGTAGTCGTGGCCGGCCAGTTGCCAGAACAATTCCTCGGCGTCCTCCGTGCCCAGCTCGCACTCCAGCTGGCGCAGGACCTCGGGCGGGTCCAGCGGCAGCAACTCCACCTCCACGCAGTTCGGCACGGACCAGTCGAGGCCGCGGGTGGAGCGGGTCGACAGCGTGATCGACGCGTTCGGGTGGGCGCGCATGAAGTCCAGCACCATGCGCTGGTGTTCGGGCGTCAGCTCGTCGAAGTCGTCGAGGTAGAAGACGCACCGGTGCAGGACGTCGTCCAGGGCCGAGCCGTCGAGGAAGCCCGCCCGGTCGCGGAGGATCTGCTCGATCCCGGCGAATGCGCTCTCCGGGCCGCCCCGGCCGCCGATCACCGCCAGGACCGGAACGGTCGAGCGGTCCACCTGGTAGGCGCGGCACTGCGCCAGCGCCAGCAGGTCCAGCAGCACGCTCTTGCCGATCCCGGGCGCGCCGGTGACGATCATCCGGCGGATCCGCGTGCGGCGCGTGTAGCCGATGACGTCGGGCACCAGCGTGTGCTCGGCACTGATGGCCGTACTGCGCACCTGCGCCCTGGTCACCACCGACGACCGCTCCAGGGAGTCGAACGACGGCCCCATGCCGCTGACCCGGACCTCTCCCACGAGCCGGCTCTCCAGCGTGCGGGCCAGCCGCTGTACGTACTGCCGCTCGTCGGCCGCCGGTGCCGCCGCGGCGGGCGTCGCCCAGGGCGCCAGCTGGTTCGACCGCAGGCTGCCGTCGTATCCGCGGGAGGAGTAGAACACCGGCACCTGCGTGGTGCTGCCGCTCGCCCGCAGCCGGTCGAACTCGGCGCCGACCCGCTGGGCGACCAGCTCCATGTCCGGCAGCGTCCCCGGTGTCACCGGCAGTTCCCTGAGCAGTACGGAGGACAGCCGGCCGGTTCCCGCGGCGGTGAGGTTGGCCGCCAGCTCGCCTTCCCGGGTGGCGCACAGCGCGAACTGGTCGGTCTGGACGAGGTCGCCCTTCGGCACCGACACCGTCGGCAGCCCCCGGCGCAGCTCGCGGTGCGAGACGTACCGGCGGCAGGCGTCGACCAGCAGGATCTGCCGCTTGACCCGCGCGAAGGACGAGGAGCGCAGGGCGAGCATCAGATCGTCCATGTCGACGTTGCGCAGCACCTCCTCGCGCGCGTCGCTGGTGAAAAGCCGCAGGTGGCCCTCGGGGTCGGTGATGCCGTGCCCGCCCCAGAAGAGGAAGAAGACGTCGCACGCGTGCTCCCGGACGACGTCGAGGAGCACGGCGTGCACGGCGTCGGAGGTCGGTTCGGCCACCTCGACGCCCGTACGCCGCCGCCAGTCGTCCGTGGCCGAGGCGGTGGCGGAGTTGGCGAACAGGCTGACATGGCCCGGCGGCGTGCCCATGGCCAGCAGCCAGTCGGTGAAGCGCCGCGCGTCGGCGGCCGGACCCGTCAGCGTCCAGTCCGGTCCTGCGGCGTACTTCTCGACCCCCACCACCAGCGCGCGGGCGTGCGCGAAGGCGTTCACGGACACGCGCTCAGCACGGCGTCCCAGCACTGGCTGTTCCACCAGTAGGCGCCGTGGCAGCGCGGGAAGGGCTGGCCGTTGTCGACCCGGACATCGCGGACCCGGTCGCCGAACAGCGGGGCGGCCGTGTACGCGAGGAAGTCGCGCGGGTCGTAGACGTTGACCCAGGGCGGGAATCCGGCCGGAAGCGGGGCGCCAGCGCGCAGGCCCCACAGGGCGTCGAGTTCCCAGAACAGGGGGGCCGCGGTACCCACCGTGACCAGGCGTACGTCGGACGGCTCCGCGGTCGCGAACAGGTCGGCGCAGATGATCCCGCCCAGGCTGTGCGCGACCACCACCACCGGCGGCTCCAGCCGGCCGACGTGATCGCCGACGAACCGCCGGATCGCCGCGCCGTCGCGCTGGTAGACGAGGATGTCGCCGGTGACCGGGGACGCGGACTCGGTGAAGGTCTCCCGCCGCCGCGAGACGTAGGAGGTGGCGCGCCCCGCGAAGAAGGTGCCGAGCCGCTGCTGGGCCCAGCCGAGGGCGCCGCGGTAGTCCTCGCCGCCGGCCGCCAGCACGGCCCGGAGGAATTCCTCCCTGACGCCCCGGTCGTAGACCACCCGCAGGCCGGGCCCTTCGGTCCGCTCCGCCCGGCGGAGCGCTTCCGCGACGGTGGCGCGGACCACCGCGGGCCAGGCCTCCAGCGCCGCGCCGCCGGCTTCCAGCTCGCCGAACGGCTGCGAGGCGGCGACCGTCCGGCAGCTCGGGGCGAACCCGGCGCCGAGCCCCGCCTCGCGGAAAAGCGCCGCCACCGGGTCCGACGCGGCGAAGCGGCGGTAGCGGTCCTCCAGGGCGCGGCCCTGCGACAGCCGGCCGGGGTGAAAGCCGCCGCCCTGCTCCTGGGGCGGCCCGTCCGCCGTTGCCAGCAGGCGCAGTTCGAACAGCGGGTCGTCCTGGAGCCGCTCCCAGACCAGGAGGTCCACGTCGTCCGCTGCGCCGTCCGCACCGGCGTCCCGGCTCGCGTCGGCGACGGGGACCGACGCGCCATGGGCGAAGAGCCTGCTCCCGTACGCCTCCCCCCAGAAACAGCCCTCGACGGTCAGGTCGGGACGCCGGGCGAGCAGCGAGCGGGACATCACCGCCAGCGTGGCATCGAACCCCTCCGCCCGCACCCCCGTGCCGTGCACGAACAGGACAGCCGTCACGGTGCTCCCCCTTGTGGTGTGCTGTCGCGTACCGCGTGAACTCAGCCGTGCGTCAACCGCTGTTCGATGGTCCACCGGATCGTCCGCCGGTGCCAGGCGTGCGCGGTCTGCAGCGCCAGCGCGGTCGTGAACGTCAGCGGTTCGCCGGTGCCCACGTACGGCACGGCCTTGATGTACCGGCCCTGCCGCTCGTTGCCGATGACCGGGAATTCCCAGCCGTTCGGCTGCCTGCTGGTCCGCAGGAAGGTGAGCGGCCCGACGACCAGCCGGTGGAAGGGGTCGATGTCCAGTTGCAGCAGCGCCAGCGGCAGCGCGGGCGTGTAGCCCTGCAGCGCGATGGCCTCGCGCGAATCGGGGAGCGTCCCCACCGCGATCTCCAGGCTGGGGCCGCACAGCGCGCCGCCCACCGCGCGCGACAGCGCCCGGAGGCCGTTGCGCAGCAGGTCACCGGTGTCGGCGCCGGCGGTGTCGCACCACCGGACGGCCCACAGCGCCATCGCCGTACTCGTCGGCTCCGGCTCGCCCCCGCTGGTGTGCCACAGGCCGCTGCGCCGGTGCCGGGTCCGCTTCAGGTAGCCGGTGCCGGCGTCGACGGCCGTCCGGACCAGCGCCTGGTCGATCCGCTGCGCGCCCGGGCCGGCGGATCCGGCGGCGAGGTGCAGCGTGTACGCGCACACGGCGGTGAGGAAGACCGACGGAGGATTGCGCGCGTCGCGGCTGAAGCCCCACGCGCCGTCATCGTCCTGGGCGTCGACCAGCCAGCGGACGGCGGCGGCGTAACGCCCTTCGTGCGGGCCCCGATAACCCGTCGCGATGAGCGCCCACAGGGTCGACGCCGTCGCCCAGACGTTCCGTGACGTCGAACTCCAGCACTCGTTCTCCGGGTACTTCGAATCCCCCACGGTCCCGGCGGCGACCGCGTAATGGGTGGACCACAGGTATCCCTGGACGCGCTCGCGCATGCTCGCGCTGAGCAGGCCCATACGGTGCAGGGCCAGCAGCACCGTCGCGGTGGTCTCGGGCAGCGACTCCGAGGCGACGCCGATCTGCTTGGGCACGCCGCAGTCCGCGTTGAAGGACGCGAGCAGCGGCTCCACCAGGTCGTACAGCCGTGCTCCCCAGAAGAGTTCGGAGTAGTGGAGGTCCCAGCTGTGCGCGCGTTCGCGGACGAAGGCCAGGTCGGCGTCGGTCCAGATATCCATCAGCGTTCACTTCTCATCGACAACCAGCCCCCCGCTGAGACGAGTCTTTTCGAGCACGCAGGATATTTCCAGTCCCGCGTCCAGCACGTCGGAATTGAGCCGCGCGTTCACATGACGCATGGCCGGGCAGTGCGCCGCGCTTTCCGCCCGGCTCAGTATCCCCTCGGTTTCCGCTCCCGGCCGGCCGAGGAGTTCGGTGCCCGACCAGGTGAAGGAGTGTGCTTCTGGGACGTCGATGAACATCGGGCACATGAAAACCCGGCCGTCCGGCAGGAACAGCAGATTGTCACTGCTGCGGACCGCGCAGTACCTGCGGTGGTCACCGGCCGGAACGAAGGTGCGCTCCAGCCGGACGTCGATCCGGAGACCGGCCGACTGTTCCTTGATCTCCCGGACCAGCGACCGCCATTCCGGAACCGGCAGCACCATCTCCGGTGTGGCGAAACCCCGGTTGGAGACGTAGTGCACATTCACCCAGCCGAAGCCGAGGCGGTCGCACAGCGCGAGAATGGCGCCGGCGTCGTGCGCGTTGCTCCTGCTCACCGACATGATGCCGAACATCTCGTAGCCGCGCTCCCGGGCCCTTTCGACGTTCTCCCTCATGCGCTGGAAGGACCGCTCGCCACGAACGGCGTCATGGGTCGCGGGGTTCGAGCCGTCGATACTGACGCCGACCACCGGCAGTCGTGCGCCCTCGAAACGGCCGACGAAGGACCGGAAACCGTGCCCCCCGTTGGTCACGATCCGTACGTGCAGTCCCCGCGCCTGCGCCAGCAGGACCGCGTCGGCGATCCCGGGGTAGAGCGTCGGCTCGCCGCCGAGGAAGGTCACCTCCTCGGTGCCCCACAGCCGGGGGGCAGCGGCGATCAGGTGTGCCAGCGAATCGTGGGCGAAACTCTGGCCGGTCGACAGGTTGTCGCCGACGAAGCAGTGCGTGCAGCGCAGGTTGCACCGGTAGGTGACGTAGATGTCCACGGATCGCACTCGCACGGGAGCCCACGTCCTCGGTCGCTATTTCACGGTGCGATACATCACGGTCTCGCGGAAGCCGGCCAGGAACGCCATGGCGTCCAGCCCGTCGATCTCGCTCTTCGACGCCCAGACGAACTGGTCGTGGTCGGCGGGGTCGAGTTCCACGTCGCCGCCCATGTAGCGGCAGAGGAAGACCGTCTGGAACGTCTGACGCTCGGGAAGGGTGGCCAGATTGGTGTACGCGTAGAGAAGGTGCTCGATGTCGACCTTGATCTTGGTTTCCTCGTGCACCTCGCGGACGAGGGCGTCCTCCAGGCTCTCGCCGGGGTCGACCGTGCCCCCCGGCAGATCCCATTTGAGCGGCATGTAGTCGTCCACGGCTGACCTGCGCGTTACCAGAAAACGTCCGTCCCGCTCGATGAGTGCGTGCGCCGCCCCGTAGAACAACGTCATTTGTCATCGCCTTTCCGTTGGACACGTAACCCTGGCGCCGATTTTCCGGAAGGCCGAAGATCGATACCGCAGCGGGTATCGGAACCCGGCCGTCATCGCGTCGGGAGGTGCGGCCACAGTAGCGTCAACCGAGCCCGGCATGCGAGGACTTGGCGTATCGCCTTTTTGCGCGGTGGACTTCGTACCTTTATTCGCCCGGCATGAGTGCCGGGGCGGGTCAGGCGTATTCGGTCGGCGGGTTCACACGTTCGACGTACGAGCAGTACGGGAGACCGTCGAGGGATTCCTCCGCAAGAAAGCGGGTGGTGAGGTCGGCCAGTTCGGCGGTCCGCTCCAGGTAGAGCATGTGGTCGGCGCCCGACACGACGGCGAACCGGCTGTCCGGACAGGTCGCGGCCATGCCCCGGCAGCGGTCCGGCGTGGTGAAGCTGTCGTGCTCGCCCGTGACGGCCAGGACCGGTGCGGCGGGCGGCAGGCTGAGATCGACCATCTCATGCTGGAGCAGGCGCTCGCTGTTGGCGAGGGTCTGGGCGCGCTCCTCCTCGGCGAGGTTCGTCAGGCGCCGCCGCAGGAAGCGCCGTACCTTCGCGGCCCCCGCGATGCGGTCCTCGCGCGCGGCGTTCATCAGGAAGTCCAGCGAGCGCTCGGCGAACTCCTCCATGTCACCCGTCCGCAGACAGTCCAGCGCCTGGCGCATGCCGAGCCGGGCGTGCGCGGGGATCTCGGTCATCGTGCCGACGAGCACCATCCGCCCGACCTGGCCGGGGTGCTTCTGCGCGATGCGGTAGGCGATGGCGGTGCCGTAGGAGCCGCTGAAGATGTTGAGCCGGGGCAGTCCGAGCTCGGTCAGCATGTGGCACACGGCGTCGGCCAGCAGGTCGGCGCCGTGGTGCGCCGGCAGCACGCCCCCCGAACCCCAGCCGGGCGGGTCGACGGTCACCACGTCCATGTCGTCCAGCAGC
Source organism: Streptomyces sp. NBC_01477 (assembly GCF_036227245.1). Taxonomy (GTDB): domain Bacteria; phylum Actinomycetota; class Actinomycetes; order Streptomycetales; family Streptomycetaceae; genus Actinacidiphila. Next base: position 4,194,455 of record NZ_CP109445.1, on the reverse strand, counting down.
GCCCGCTCCATCCGCCCCCAGCTCTCCTTGCGCTGGAACGCGCCGCCGATCATCAGCACGGGGGCGAGCCGCGGTGCGCCGCTGCGGACCACGCGCGACTCGCAGCGGAATCCTTCCCACGCGTGGCTGCGGACCTCGGCGGGCGACGACACCGAGCGGCCGGCGAGGGGTCTCGGACTGGCGAGAGACATGTGTGTACTCATCCCTGGAGACGGTGGCGCGCACCATCGGTGGGCAGCAGCAGCGTCGGCCGGCCGGCGGTTGTGGCCGGCGGATCACTGACGAGGCCTTGGCGATCACCTACAGGATGAGAACGCCGTGGCGGTTCAGCCGTCACCGTCAGCGGCCGGAACTCACCTGATCGACGTAGTCCCCCACCCGGGGGCCGGGGAGGTTCTAGTCCTTGTGCCGGTAGTGCGGGCCGCCCATGCAGAACAGCAGCAGGCCGACCGAGATGGCGATCACCAGCAGCGAGAAGCCGATCGTCTCCAGGGCTCGCATGTCGACGTCCTCCTCCGACTCCGAGGGGCTGTCCCTCCCGTGCCGGGACGGCAGGGGTTGCCGGTGACACGGGCTACCGGTGACGGCCGGGCCACCGGTGGTGACAGGGGTCACCGGGTCCTTCGCTTCACCGTCTCACGCTCCCGGGCCTCCGGCAGGTCGGGGCGCCCACCAGCCGGAACGCCGGTCTCGCGGGCCGGACGGCCCTGGGGTGCGGCGGACGCGGGTCCGTCCACCGGAGTGGACGGACCCGGCGGCGCCGGGCGGGTCAGCGCACGTGGACCGTCACCGTGACGGTCTTGAGGACCGCGGGCAGCTTGGCGGTGTCGACCTTCAGGATCTCGCCGTTGTCGGTCCTGCCCGTGGGCGGCAGCACCTTCTGGTGGACCGTCCACGTCCCGTCCGGGTCGACGGCGATGGTGTCGATGCCGAAGTCGTCGTCGTTGGACAGGTACAGCGTCCGGCCGGCGTCCGTCGTGGCGACGCCCTCCACCTTGTCGTGCGCGAAGAACGCGCCGCTGGGGTCGAGTTGGCTCACCAGCGTCCCGACGTTGAGGTACGGCTGCTTCTGCGCGACGTGGACGCCCGCACCGGTGAGCGCGGTGAGCGCGGCATTGGTGCCGGCCGTCCCGACGAAGGCCTCCGGCGACTTGCCGCCGATCGTCAGGCCGCTGACGTCGGTGGCGCCGTTGATGTCGGCCTTGTAGAGGGTCTTCTGTGCGAACGGCTCGAAGTTGCCGTCCCGCTCGTCCAGCAGGAAGGTCGTGTTGGACAGCGCGGTGATCTCGCTGTGGGCGCCACCCGTGGTCGCCGGGTTGTCCAGCAGGTACAGGTACTGCTTGGACTGGTACGTGCGCAGGTTGACCGCGACGATGCGGGTGGCCGAGACGTTGGCGCCCTTGGTGGTGCCGAGGTCCGGCTGCTGGAGCGCGGACTGCATGACGCCGACCAGGGTCGAGCCGTCCGGCGTGACCGTCAGGCCTTCCATGCCCTTGTTCTTGACGCGGTAGGCCAGCTCGGCCGGCAGGTAGCCGATGATCGTGTGAGCGGCGTTGTCCGGGCTGTTCCGGTACGGGGTCAGCCGGCCCAGCTCGTAGCCGTTCGCGTCGAAGTGCGTGAGGTACGGCCCGTACTCGTCCGAGACCCAGAACGTGCCGTCCCGCAGCGCCACCAGACCCTCGGAGTCGTAGCCGTACGCGTCCCTGGCGACGGGCACAGGGGTGCCGCCGTTGGCGTTGGTCGCGGCGACGTCGTCGATGACCTCGCTCGTGTCGTGCGGCGGGCGGCCGCTGTACTTCACGCCGCCGCGGCTCTTCGGCCCCTTCAAGGTGACCTGCTTGACCAGCTCGGCCCTGCCGCCGACGAGCCTGAACTCGCCGATCTGGGGCGTGAACTCGGTGACCATCTCGGACTTGTTGCCGTCAGGGGCGTCGGCGTTCGGGCCGCGGTCGGTGAGCCCGTAGAAGCGGCCCGGCTTGCCCGGCACGGGGGCGAGCGACGAGCCGTAGCCCTCGCCGGAGATCTGCGTGGTGCTGCCGCCGGGCCCGGCGACCTCCGCGAGCGGCGCCAGCGGCTTCCCGTTCGACCGGGAGTCCTTGAACAGCTGCACCGCGTCGGTCGTCGTGTAGGTGAAGGTGTCCGTGCCCTTGAAGCCGGCCTTCGGGGTGTACGTGAAGGAGCCGTCCGCTTCGACGGTCACCGTGCCGTCGGACGGGGCGGTGTGGCGGACGACCGCGGTCGCGCCGCTGTCGTTCCGCAGGACGTTGCCGGTCACCCCGCCGTGGCCGGAGAAGGTGTCGGCGGTCGCCTTGAAGTCGTGCGACGGTGCCGACAGCCACCCGGCCGCCTGGGCCGCGGCGGTGCCCGCGCCCACCACGGCGACGGCGGCACCGATCGCGACGGCGACCCGGGTGCGCCTGCGAGAGAAAAGTCGTGAAGTCATACCCTTGAACCTGTCGGTCACCGGTGAACTCCGGGCCGACCCGGGGTGAACCCTCGATGCTCCCGACACCGACATTCCCCCGCCCCATCCCCCTACGTCCCCCCTGACCCCACCCGCCGCCCCGCCCCCACCTCATCGCCCCACGACCCGCGCCACCAGCTCAGCGGACCTGAGCCGAGGAGCACCGGCTCTTCGGCCCGCCCGACCGCTCGCAGCACGGCGCCGGCGTCCGCGGCGACCCGCCGGACGGAAAGGTGCGCGGCGCCAGGGTCGCCGCTGAACCTCGCCGGCGCGCGGAGCACAGAACCGGCGAGGTCCCCGGGGGTCACGCCGAGTCCGCCGTCAGATCGTGCCGTTCTCCCACCACCAGGCGCGGCCCAGGTCGGCGCGGCTGTCGACGTGCTGGTGGTCCTCGGTGTAGGTCTCCAGGCCGGAGAAGCCGCAGGTTTCGGCCTTCTGGTAGACGGTCTTGTTGGCCACGCCCGGGACGTCGAGGTCGGCGGCGGTGCCGTAGAGGTGCATGCTGTCGCTCGCTCCGCCGACCGAGGCGTTGTGGGCGATGCTGCGGAAGCCGGAGTTGACGGTGATCGGGACGTTGCCCAGCTTCTTGCGGAGTGCTTCGAGCTTGTACATCGCGCGGCGGGCGTTCTCCTTCGCCGCGGCGGCGCTGACCTTGCCGCCGTCGAAGGTGCCGCTGACGCGGTCGGTGAATTCGCTGAAGTCGAAGTGCGCGGTCGAACCGTCCGACTGCTGCAAGGCGTTGAGCTGCGTCTGCGTGGCGGGACCGACGACGCCGTCGGACGACAGGCCGTAGGCGGACTGGAAGAGGCGCACCGCGGTGGCCGTGCCGGGGCCGAAGTCCCCGTCGAGGGCGACCCGCGTGTGGCCGGGGCTGCCGGTGGCCCAGCCGGCGACCCTGATCTGCAGTTCGGTGACGTCGGCGCCGGTCATCCCCTGCGAGAGGGTACGCGACCACGTGTACGCGTACGCCGAGCCGGACAGCAGGATCGGTCCCAGCACGGCGCCGGCGCCTGCGGCGAGCGTGCCGCGCAGCAGGGTGCGACGGTCGAAGGGGGAGGGGAACGAAGCCATCGTTGTCCTTTCGGAGAACCGGTCGGGTCCGTATCGGCCGCGGATGTGGCGCCCCCAGCATGGCGTCGGTGCTGGAGGTGCTCAAGGGGCTGGAGGAACCAAGCCTCGCCTGTGCGGCCGGTGTGGCCCCGTATCTCCCGAGATGGCGGCTCCGTACGCCAAGGCGGGTCCCCCCGTACCGCCCAAGGCCGCGCCCCGTACCGTCCGAGGCGCCCGAACGCGGCGGCCGGCGCCGGAACGCCCTGTCGGACGCCCGGCGCCGGCCATCCGGCGAGCCGCGGACCTCAGCCCACCGCGCCCGGTACGGCGACGGCCCCGCGGTGGATCTCCTCCGCGGGCCGGAGCGCGGTCACCGGGCCGACCGGGACGTCGCCGCGCAACGTGATGCGGTGCATGACGCGGTGCTGGTCGCCGTAATCCCGGTTGGCGTAGTGGGCCGTGCTGCGGTTGTCCCACAGGGCGACGTCGCCTGGCTGCCACCGGTGCCGCACGGTGTGCTCGGGCTTGGTGAGGTGGGCGTACAGGATGTCCAGCACGCCCCGGCTCTCGTACTCCGACACACCGACGATGTGCGAGGTGAATCCGGGGTTGACGAACAGGCCCTTGCGCCCGCTCTCCGGGTGCACCCGCACCACGGGGTGCTCGACCGGCTTGAGCTCGGTGAAGACCTCGCCCTCCCACACATTGCCGCGGCCCTTGCGGCGCTGCGCCAGGTAGTAGCCGAACTCGCGGCTGCCGTCGTGCGCCGCGGTGAGGGTGTCGATCCACGCACGCAGACCCGGCGACAGGGACTCGTAGGCGAGCTGGCTGTCGGCCCACGACGTGTCCCCGCCGCCCGGCGGCAGCGACACGGCCCGGAGGATGGAGATGGCCGGCGGGCGCTGGACGAAGGTCACGTCCGTGTGCCAGACGTCGGCGAACCCGTTGTCCTGGCTGTCCACGGCGTAGACCTCGGGGGCCACGTCACCGGAATCGTGGATCGGGTGCCCGGTGGTGACATCGCCGAGGCGCCGCCCGAACTCGATCTGCGCGGCGTCGTCCAGGCGGCCCTGGCCGGGCACGAAGAGCACCTTGTGCTCCACCAGCGCCCGCCTGATCGCGACGACCTGCCCGTCGTCGAGGCTGCCCAGGTCGATGCCGTGTATCTCGGCGCCGAAGCGCGGACCGAGCCTGGTGATCGGCAGATCCGACGACGCCGGGCCTCCGGTGCCGGCGAGAGCGTCGGCGTCGGCGTCGGTGACGGGAACGGCTCCGGCGGACTGCGGGCTGATGATGCTCACCTGTGTCTCCTCCTCTGTCGGGGGTGCCGTGGGACTTTCGTGGGTGTCAGGCAGCGGCGGCCTTGACGGCGTGGGCGACCCGTGCGCGCAGTTCGGCGAAGTCCTCGGAACTGCGCAGCCCGTCGGCGTCGACGTCGCCGCGCGGCAGGGTGATCGGCAGGTCCAGGGCGACGGTCCCCGGGCCCTTGGTCAGCACCACGATGCGCGACCCGAGGAAGACCGCCTCGTCCGCCGAGTGGGTGACGAAAACCGTGGTCCGCCCGGTCTGGGCGGTCACCTGGCGTACGTCCTCCTGGAGCCGTTCACGGGTCAGCGCGTCCAGCGCCGCGAAGGGCTCGTCGAGCAGGAAGAGCGGGTGATCGGCGGCCAGGGCGCGGGCGATGGCCACCCGCTGCTGCTGGCCGCCGGAGATCTCCCAGATACGCCGCTTCTCGGTGCCCTCGAGACCGACCCGCGCCAGCAGGTCCGCCCGCCGCTGCGGCCACTGGCCCCGGCCGACCCCCGCGTAGCGCAGCGCCAGGTCGATGTTGCCCTGCACCGTCCGCCAGGGGAAAAGGCGCGGCTGCTGGAAGACGACACCGGCCGCCTTGCCGGGCAGCGGAGCGGTGCCGGACACCCGCACCGAGCCGCGGGTGGGCTGCTCGAAGCCGGCGATCAGCCGCAGCAGGGTGCTCTTGCCGCAGCCCGAGGCGCCCACGAGCACCAAGAACTCGCCGGCGGGCACGGTCAGATCGACCGGGCCCACCGCCGTGACCGTCTCGCTCCCCCGGCCGTACTGGTGGGTGACGTGGTCGAGCCGGATGGTCCCGGCGCGCGCGGTGTCGACCGGCGCGGGAGCCGCCCGGCCGGTGATCTCACTTGAGGACATCGGGCAGCCCCTTGAGATACAGCGCCTTGCTGACGACGTCCTGGGACGGCGCGGCGTCGATCTGCTTCTGGTCGGCGAGGAATTGGCCGGTGCCGGTGAGATACGGCACGAGCTTGCCCGGGTGGCCCTCCGAACCGAGCCAGTCGGCGGAGGTGACCTCCTCGGGAGTGAGGAACACGCCCTGCGCCAGCTGCTTCCTGGCGTCGTCGGCGCTGATGTTCAGCTCGGCCGCGACGGCCTTGACCGCGCCTTCCGGATCGGACTTGAGCAGCCGCAGCGCCTGGGCCTGCGCCTTGCGCCACACGTCGATCGCGTGCGGGTCGTCGGCTATCAGCGCGTCGGACACCACGGCCAGGTCCAGGGTCGGCTTGCCGGCGGCGCCGATCTCCTTGCTGCTGACGAGCTGGGTGCCGGTCTTCCGTAGTTCGTCCAGCGTCGGCAGCCAGACGTAGGCGGCGTCGATGTCGCCCCGCTGCCAGGCGGCGAGGATCGCCTGCGGCTGGAGGTCGACGAGCTTGACGTCGGACGCCTTGAGGCCCGCCGCCTCCAGCGCCGCCAGCAGGCTGTAGTGCGAGGTGGAGGCGAAAGGCGTGGCAATGGTCTTGCCCTTGAGCCCGGCCACATCGGAGACGCCCGTGCTCTTGCGGGCCACCAGCGCCTCGTTCTCACCGGCCACGTCGAGGATGAAGGCGGCCTTGTACGGGATCGGCGAGCTTCCCGACACCCCGCGGGCGAACGGGCTGGAGCCGAGGGCGCCGATGTCGAGGGACTTGCCCAGGAAGGCCTGGTTGACGGTGGCGCCGGAGTCGAACTTGATCCAGCTGATCTTGTAGTCCGGCAGCGCCTTCTCCAGCAGCTTGTGGTTCTTCACGAGCAGGTCGCCGCTGGGGAAGGCGAAGTAGCCGATACGCAGCCGCTTGGAGCCGCCGGACTTGCCGTCACTGTCGGAGGAGCAGCCGGTGAGGGCGGCGGAGGCCGCGGCCAGCGCGCCGACGAGGAACAGGCGGCGGGTCGGTCCTTGCACGGCGGAGCCGACGGTGGGGCGGGGCATCCAAGGGGACATGGGGAGCCGTTTCTGTGCGGAGAGGGAGCGGTGCCGGGCGGGGAGAACCAGGTGGCGTACGGGCTGCGGCAGCCCGGGCGGCCGGGGTGTCGAAAGACCAGGGGCGGGCGGGCCGCGGGTACTTGAGGGCGTACGGTCGGCGGCCGGGCGCCTACGGTCCGCGGTCCGTCGGGCTGCGGCGGCTCAGGAGCGGCCGCGCCAGGGCACGACGGTGCGCTCCAGCCACAGCAGCAGGCCGTCGATGACGAGACCGGAGATCCCGATGGTGATGATGCCGACCAGCACCACCGGGGTGTTGTTGTAGTTGGCGGCGTCCTTGACCATGCCGCCGATGCCGGGCAGCCCGTTGACCAGCTCGGCGGCGACGAGGGAGGAGTAGGTCACCCCCACGGCCAGCCGGATGCCGGTGAGCGTCTCCGGCAGCGCCGAGGGGGCGATGACGTCCCGCATGACGTCCCACCGCGACCCGCCGAGGGCGTGGGCCGCCTCGATGAGCGCCCGCGGGGCGGCAGCGACGGCCGCGGTCGTGGACACCGCCACCGGCGGGAAGGCGGCTATGGCCAGCAGCGTGACCTTGGGCTCCTCGTTGATGCCCAGCCAGATGATCAGCAGCGAGAAGTACGCCAGCGGCGGCAGCGTCCGCAGGAAGGTGATCCAGGGCTCGAACAGCGAGCGCACCCAGCCGACCGTGCCCATGAGCAGCCCGAAGACGACCCCGGCGGCGATGCCTATGCCGCCGCCGATCGCGATCCGCCGCAGGCTGATGGCCAGGTGCTCGATGAGGTACTTGCCGTTGTAGCCCCGTACGCCGTCATGCGTCGTGGACACGTCGATGAACGCGTCCCACACCTTGGCCGGCGGCGGCACCAGGGTCTCGCTCCACTTCCCGCTCGCCGCCACCAGCTGCCACAGGACGAGGAAGAGCAGGAGCGAGCCGAGCGGCAGCCCGAGCCGGCGCACCCGCGCCAGGACACCCCGCGCGCGGGGTCGGGGCCGGACGGGCGGTCCGGCGGCCAGTGCGGGGGGATCGGCTTCCGGCAGGCGTGATGTGGTGGACAACGGGCTGCCTCCATGGCGGCGCCGGGCCGCGAACCGCCGACGTCAAGCGACGGCGGCGGCGTACCCGGGCGAGAGCAGAGGGGGAAAAGGCACAGAAGGCACCCCGTGACGGGGCGAACCCACGAACGGGTGCGGAAGAGGGGCCTCGCCGGGTGCTACCACCGGACGGCGGGCGGCGTCAGGGACGCGTGATCAGCGACAACACGAAACGGGACGTCGGCACAGGTCGATGACCAGGCGTCGTACCAAGGTGTCGTGAATCATGGGCCCTATTTCTACCGCAGTCCCGGCCCCGCACCAAGAGCCCGTCCACTTTCTGACACGACGGGATACGAGCCAACGTCCGCCGTGGACCGGGCAGTTCACGCGGCCCCGGCCCCCGCCGAGGCGCGAGGCCGGGCGCGGTGCCGGTGATCCGGCCGCGCATGGGGCGCCGCCGCGGTGACGGGGCGAAAACGCTTGGACTCGGCGGGCGCCGTCACGGGAGACTGCGGTCTCCGGCCCACCCGCGAGGGGGGCGCCGCCACCCCCATGCGCGGGGCAAGGCGACGATTTCCCCTGCGCGCACGCACGTGTCGGGGCCGCCGCGGACCACCCAGGGTGAGGACGGCATGGGATCACCTGAAGCGCGCGGGAGTTCGCCGGGCAGGGGCTCGGTGTTCCTCGCACTGCGCTACTACGGCCGGGAGCTGACCCGGCTGCGGTGGCTGACCGGGCCGGCGATGCTGCTGCCGGCGGTGGGCAACATCGGCATCAACTACGTCGCTCCGCTGGTCGTCGCGAAGCTCGTCGGCCGGATCGCCGACGACTCCGGCACCGGCGTCGGCGCGGCACTGCCCTACGTCCTCGGCTTCGCGGGCGTCCTGCTGCTCTCGGAAGCGCTGTGGCGTGTCGGCCTGCACTGCCTCAACCGCGTCGACGCCCGCGGCATCGAGCACCTGTACGTGATCGGCATGGACGAACTGTTCGCGAAGGACGCCGCCTTCTTCCATGACAACTTCGCCGGGTCGCTGACCAAGCGGGTGCTGAGCTTCGCCTCCCGCTTCGAGGAGTTCATCGACACGCTGACGTTCTCGGTCGTGGGCAGCTTCGTACCGCTGGCGTTCGGGTCGGTGGTCCTGTGGCAGTACGAACCGCTGCTCGTGGTCACGCTCCTGTCGATGATCGCGCTGACGGCGCTGGGCGCGACGCCCCTCATCCGCCGCCGCCAGGCACTCGTCGGCCGGCGCGAGGAGGCGATCGCCCGGGTGTCGGGCCACGTCGCCGACAGCCTGATGAACATCGACACGGTCCGGGCGTTCGCCGCGGAAAAGGGCGAGGCCGCCGAACACCGGTCCAGGGTCGCCGAGTCGCGGCGGCTCACACTCCGGTCGTGGGACTACGGCAATCTGCGCATCGACACGCTGGTCGCGCCGCTGTCGGTGCTGACCAACGCGCTGGGCCTGCTGCTCGCGGTCGCCCTCGGCGGGGGCGGGCACGGCGTGGAGGAGGTCGTGGTCGCCTTCACGTACTACACGAACGCGACGCGGGTGATGTTCGAGTTCAACCAGATCTACCGGCGGCTGGAGAGCTCGATGACGGAGGCCGCGCAGTTCACCGAACTCCTGCTGACGCAGCCGACCGTGCTCGACCCGGCGACGCCGGAGCCGCTGCTGCCGGGGAGCGCCGACGTCCGCTTCGAGCAGGTGACCTTCGCCCACAACGGCTCGGAGCCGCTCTTCGAGGACCTCGAACTGGCCGTGCCCAGCGGGGCGAAGATCGGCTTCGTCGGCCGGTCCGGCGGCGGCAAGACCACGCTGACCCGGTTGCTGCTGCGGATGACGGACGTGGACGCCGGCCGGATCCTGATCGGCGGCCAGGACATCAGCAGGCTCCGCCAGGCCGACCTGCGCAGCCTGATCGCCTACGTGCCGCAGGACCCGGCGATGTTCCACCGCACCCTGCGGGAGAACATCGCGTTCGCACGGCCGGACGCCACCCCCGCCGAGATCCGCCGCGCGGCCGAGGTCGCGCACGTCACGGAGTTCGCCGAGGCGCTGCCCGAGGGCTTCGACACCATGGTGGGCGAACGCGGCGTCAAACTGTCCGGCGGCCAGCGCCAGCGGGTCGCCCTCGCCCGGGCCGTGCTGCGCGACGCGCCGATCCTGCTGCTGGACGAGGCGACCAGCGCCCTGGACTCCGAGAGCGAGATCCTCGTCCAGGAGGCACTGTGGCGCCTGATGGAGGGCCGCACCGCGCTCGTGGTCGCACACCGCCTGAGCACGGTCGCCACGATGGACCGCCTCGTCGTCCTCGACCGCGGCCGTATCGTCGAGCAGGGCACCCACCACGAGCTCCGCGCGTCCGACGGCGCCTACGCGAAACTGTGGCAGCACCAGTCTGGAGGCTTCCTCGACACGACCCCGGGAGCCGAATCCCCCGCCAAGCAACCGTGACCCGCCATCCGGTCACATCACCGAGCGGGCGGACACATGCCGCCGCCCCGACCGTGCGCGTTGACAAAGACGAGGTCAGAACTGGAACGACTCGACGTCATCGTCATCGCCGTCGTCTTCTGCGTCCTGCGCTACAACGGTGTAGTTGGGAATGTGCGCACTGCGGTCATGAGCGGGCGTGTAGACGGAATCCATAGGGACGTCATCGGGTACCGGGACCCGGGAAAGGTGGATTCCGAACTGGCATGCGGAGCACCAGAACGAGGCGTATCCGACGCGGTCGCGGGGGAGGCCGGTGAACGCCAAGTGGAGGGCTGCAGAAGCGCAGTTGGGGCAGACGTCGGCGTTGGACGCGGGTAGTGCGTCGTAGGCACGCGTGTACGCCGACAGCCATTCGTGCCAGCTTGCCCTGTTCTCGGTCATGTCATTCACCGTCACCGCTCTGATTCTCCGGGTGATTGTCCCACCATTGGTCCTCGTGGGCGTACGCCTCGTCCTCCCATGCCTTGAGTGTATCCTCGTCCCTTGGTACCGGCTCTCCTCGCTTTATCTGATCCACGTGAAAGCGTTCGTGGGCGAGTGTTCTGGCCAGTTGCTCGTTGTCGTAGAAGGCGTCCCGGTAAAGGTTTATCCGGGTGGCTGACGGTGTGCTTCCGTAGAGGCCGCTGACTGCCTTGTTGATGCGTACGTCGATTCCTCGTAGATCAATGGAGTACCGGGCTGCCACGTCTCGGACGCTCGCTATGGTCATGGGAACAGGCGGGCCGTTCCGTGGCCGCCGTTTCGCTCGCCGCATGAGCCCGTCACCGTTGCGGCCGGCCCCAGCGGCGTCCTTGGCGCCTTGCTCCCCTGCGTCCTTGGCGGCTTGGCCGGCGGCGTCTTTGGCTGCGGTGGCGGCGGCTTTTTCGGCGGCGGGTCCGGCGCCGTCGGTGGCGAGGGTGAGGAGGATGTTGCCGAAGAGGCGTCCGCCGGATTCTGCTCCGTCGGTGCCCCAGCCGGTGCCGAGGATGGTGCCGGGGAGGCGTTCGGGGTGCTGGGTCATGTCGACGAGGCCGGCGGCGGTGGTGTTGAGGTGGGTGAGGTATTGGGCGGGGTGGGTGATGTTGTAGGGGTCGTAGGGGTTGAGGCCGCGGGCGAATTTGAGGAAGTCGGTGCCTGAGCGGATGACGCCGCCGACGAAGTGCTCGGTGAAGATGGGTGCGGCTTTCCCGATGTCGCTGCCGTCGTGTTTCATGCGGTCGGTGAAGTCGGGTTTTGCCGGGGCGAGTGCGGTGGCGGTTTTGATGGCGGCTTCGGCGTGGGCGGCGGCGGTGTCGCGTTGTGTGCGGGCGGCGTCCAGGGTGTCCTTGGCGGCTTGTTTGTCCTTGGCGCCGGGGTCGGTGAACGCGCCTGGTGCGACGGGTTTGGTGCCGGGGTCTTTGCCGTTGTCGATGTTGTCGTTGTAGGCCTTCACGTCGTCGTGGTATTTGTCCAGGCTTGTGTTGTAGGCGTCCGCGGCTGTCTTGCGTGCTGCGGTGCCCTGTTTCCACAGGCGTACGGCTTCTTCGGCCTGGCCGTGTGCCCAGTCGACGGTGTGGGCGTATGTGTCCAGGGCGGTTGAGGCGTCCTGGCAGGCGGTGGCGGCCTTGGCCCATTTGGCGGGCTGGGCGGTGAATGTCGTGCGGAAGGCTTCGGCGCCGGCGCCGTCCCAGTCGCCGGGATCGAGGTGGGAGAGTCCGGTGTGTCCGGTGTCGAAGGCCTTGGAGAACTTGGCCAGGTGTGTGGCGGCGGCCCGGATTTTCCCGGAGTCCCCGTGCAGGAGTTCCTTGGGCTCGTCGGACTGTCCCAGTTGCTGCTCGGCGACATCCGCACCCAGATGGTCGGCGACGGCGTCGCCCTTGTCCTCGACCCAGTCCGCGGCGTCGTCGAGGCCGACGTGCTCAAGGCCGTCCCCGACGATGTGAGCGCCGTGGTCGATGACCTCCCCGGCCTTTTTCTTCACGGCCCTGACGCCGTGCTCGATGCCGTCACCGGCCTTGTTGACGAGCGACTTCCATCCCATCCGCCCCACCCCCCACGGCAGTACGACCTCCGCACCGAACCTAGCAACCACGAGTAGCGCAGTCATCACCGTTTGGCGACGGCGTACGGGGGACACCCCAGGCGCACCCCCGTCCACCTGCTCAGACTCCCGCCCCAGGCTCACGCAGCCGCGGCACGCGGACTTTGCCGGTCACCCGGAAACCGACCCGCGCCGGTTGACCGCGGGGTGCAGTGCGTCAGCGATGCGCGATGTGGATCGGCCTCAGCGTGGCGGCGGGTGCAGGAGTCGAACCCGCACTCCGGCCTGCGCGGATGGACGCTCCACCGTTCGTCGCCGGCCCGGAAGGCCGCCGGCTCCCCGGCTCCCCCGGCCGCGCTCGCGGTCGGCCCCGAAGTCCCGCAGGTGCGGGCCGCGGTCGGGGACGTACCGCCCCGGCGCGGGGCGGAAGCGCGGGGCGTGAGAAAAAAAGCGGACCATGTTCGTCGGTCGTGTCGATCCGCGGCGGCGCCGTTCGACCTGGGATAGAGAGGGCCGGGACACGGCCCCCGATCGAGGAGAAGGCGGAAGATGGCGAAGTACATGCTGGTCATGCGCGGCACGGACGAGACCATGGCGAAGATGATGGAGACGCCCTTCGAGGAGATGCTCGCAATGGTGGGCCGCTTCAACGAGGAGTTGATCCGGGCGGGCGTGCTCGTGGCCGCCGAGGGGCTGGACGACCCGTCGCAGGGGGTGGTGGTCGACTTCAGCGCGGAGACCCCGGTGGTCACCGACGGTCCGTACGGCGAGACGAAGGAGCTGTTCGGCGGCTTCTACGTGATCGACGTCGCCTCGAAGGAGGAAGCCGTCGAATGGGCCAAGCGGCTCCCGGCGATCGCCGGTTCGAAGGTCGAGGTCCGCCGCGTGCCGGGCATCGACGAGTTTCCGCAGGACAACGAGTGGATCATCAAGGAGCGGGCGTGGCGCGAGCGGACCGGCCAGCTCTGATGTCCGAGGCCGTCGGCGGCCCGCCGAGCGCCGAGGCGGCGCGGCGGGCCGCCTCGGCCGTCTGGCGGATCGAGTCCGCACGGATCGTCGGCGCGCTGGCCCGCTACACCGGGGACTTCGCGCTCGCCGAGGACGTCGCGCAGGAGGCGCTGGCGGAGGCGCTCGTCAGCTGGTCGCGCGACGGTACGCCGGCCAGCCCGGTGGGCTGGCTGCTGGCGACCGCACGGCGGCGGGCCATCGACGCCTTCCGCCGCAAGTCGGCGCTCGACGAGCGGTACGCCATGCTCGCGGGCCGGCTGGCCGAGGGCGAGTTCAGCGCGGGCGTGCAGGCCGGGCCCGGCCGGCCCGACGACCTGCCGTGGGATCCCGACCGGATCGACGACGACGTCCTCGCGCTGATGTTCACCGCCTGCCACCCGGTGCTCTCGCCCGAGGCCCGGGTGGCGCTCACGCTGCGCGTGGTGGGCGGGCTGTCCAGCGAGGAGATCGCCCGGGCGTTCCTCGTGCCCACCCTGACCGTCCAGGCCCGGATCACCCGGGCGAAGAAGACGATCGCGGCGGCCCGCGTACCGTTCGGGCTGCCGCCGTCCGAGGAGCGGCGCGAGCGGCTCGGCGCTGTCCTGAGCGTCCTGTACGTGATCTTCACGGAGGGCTCGACGGCGACGGCCGGCGACCGCCTGCTGCGCCCCGATCTCGCGTACGAGGCGGTTCGGCTGGCCCGGACGCTGGCCGCCCTGCTGCCCGCCGAGCCGGAGGTGTACGGGCAGCTCGCGCTGTTCGAGCTGACCGCCGCGCGCTTTCCGGCACGTACCGGGGCCGACGGGGAGGCGGTGCTCCTGGAGGACCAGGACCGGCGCCTGTGGGACCGGTCGGCGATCCGTCGCGGGCTGGCCGCGCTCGGCCGGGCCACGGCCACCGGGCGGGGCCTGGGCCCGTACGGTCTGCAGGCCGCGATCGCCGCCTGCCACGCGGCGGCGCCCTCGGTGCGGGAGACCGACTGGGAACGTGTCGTGCTCCTCTACGAGGCGCTCGGCCGCGTGGCCCCCTCACCCGTGGTCGAGCTCAACCGGGCCGTGGCCGTCGCGATGGCGAGCGGACCGGGGCAGGCACTGTCCGTGGTGGACGAACTGGCCGTCTCAGGACGCCTGTCGGGGTCGTACCTGCTCCCGAGCGTGCGCGGCGAACTGCTGGTCCGGCTCGGCCGGACCGCCGAGGCCCGGGCCGAGCTGGAGCTGGCCGCCCGGCTGTGCCGCAACGCCCGCGAGCGGTCCGTGCTGCTGCGCAAGGCCGCCGCCCTGGAGTGACGGCCGGCCCGGCGAAGCCGCCGGGGGCGCCGACCGTCAGCAGGGCAACCGCTGCCGCGGAGAACGGTGTTGCCCGTCTGCTGCCGCGATGCCGTTGCGGGCCTGCAACGGCGTCGCGGGCGGGCAGTCTGGGTGGCGCCGGGCTGATCCGCCGCGGCAGCCACGCGCGGCGGCCACCGCTGCGGAGAGAGGTCCCCAGTGCGTACTCCGCTGTTGTCCATGAGGGCGGCGCTCGTCCTCACCCTGGCGTTGCTGACCGGGATCGGTGCCGGGCTGCTGTCCGCCGCCGGCGGCACGTCGCCGGCCCAGTGCGTGCTGTACGGAGCCGGCGCCTTCGGCGTGGCCGTCCCGTTCTTCGACCGCCTCATCGGCAGAGCCGGGCCCGGGTGAGGGACACCGGCCCGCATGCTTGACCACACGGCACAGGCCGGCCCGGGAAGGGAACGGGACGGCCGCAGCGACAGGAGGACATGGCCCGATGGGAGAGTTACGGCCGCTGGCAGCCGACTTGAACGATGACTGCCGGCGGTTCGCCCAGGCGCTGCGCACGCTCTTCGCCGGGCTCGACGTGTCGATCCGCCGCTACGCCGCCCGCCGTTACCGCGACGCGGGCACGGTCTCGCGCTATCTCAGCGGGGTTCGCGTACCGCCGTGGGAGTTCGTCGTCGACCTCTTCGCCGACCTCGCCACCGATCACGGCGCCACCGCGACACCGCTGACCCTGGACCACGTACGCGAGTTGCACCGCTGCGCCGTCCAGGCCCTCGTGTCACCGGCGCACGGGATAGAGGTGCTGCAGCGGCAACTGGCCGACGCCGACCGCGAGGCGCGCCGCGCCACCGTCCAGGAGGACCTGCTGGGCGACGCGTTGCTGGACCGCCAGCACCGCATCGCCGACCTCGAAGTGCGGCTGAACCTGCTGGAGGCGCAGTGGACGGCCGAACGGACCCACCTGCGCGTACCGGCCGTCGAACCGGAGGACGCGGACGACCTGCGAGCCGAACGCCAACGCCTCGAAGAGCAGGTCAGATCGCTGGAGGCCGAACTGGAGGAGACCCGGCTGCGAGTGATGATCGCCGAGTCCCGATGCGATGTCCTGGAGCGGCAACTCGCCATCGTCGAGGGGCCGCTGCCCGCGCTCGCCCCGGACGACGGCGAGCCCGTCGCCGCGCTGGAGGGCGTGGTGGCAGCCATCGGCCGGACGTCCGCGCGGATCCTCGCGGTGGACGACAAGCAGCCCAACCTCCTTGCCCTGGAGGCCGTTCTGGCCGGTCTCGGCCACGAGGTCGTCACCGCCGACTCGGGGCAGGCCGCGCTCAAGGCACTCCTGGACGGCACGGGATTCGCGCTCATCCTCCTCGACGTGCAGATGCCGGACATGGACGGTTACGAGACGGCCATCCACATCAAGCGCCGGGCTCGTACCCGCAACATCCCGATCATCTTCCTCACCGCGATGGATCACGATCCGTCGCACATGTTCCGCGGCTACACCGCCGGCGCCGTCGACTACCTGGTCAAGCCGTTCGATCCGTGGATCATCCGGGCCAAGGTCGAGGCCTTCGTACAGATGTACCTGGAGGCCAGGATCGCCCCGTGACCGCCCTGACCGGGGGCGGGCCGCTCGGCCGTCGAGCGGACGGACACGGCATGGCGCCGCCGGGCGGATGGCGCGGCGTGCCAGGGTCGGGGGACCCGGTGGCCGAAGCGCACCGGCCGACCTGCGGAGGAGACGGCGTTGGCGGCGCGACCGCACTGGCTTTTCGGCGACCAGCTGGGCCCGCACTTCATCGACCCCCGGCACGGCGGGCCGGACCGGGACGCCCCGCTGGTGATGATTGAGGCCCGTTCGGTCCTGGCCCGGCGCCGCTTCCACCGGGCGAAGGCGCATCTGGTGCTGTCGGCGATGCGGCACCGTGCGGCGGAGCTGGGCGACCGGGTGACGTACGTGCGCGCGGAGACGTATCGCGAGGGCGTGGAACGCGCGGTCCCGCGGGGCCGGCTCACCGTTTTCCCACCGACCTCGCGGCGGGCCGCCGGGCTGGTCGACCGCCTCCACCGGGTGGACGTCCTGCCGGAACGCGGCCACCTGGTCACCCGCGAGGACTTCACCGCCTGGGCCGACGCCCACGACGGCACGCTGCGGATGGAGGACTTCTACCACCGGGTGCGCCGGCGGCTCGGGCTGCTGATGGACGGCGGCGACCCGCGCGGCGGCCGGTGGAATCTCGACCACGAGAACCGGGAGCCGCCGCCGTCCGGCCGCCGGGCCCTGGACCTTCCCGCACCGTGGCGTCCGACGGAGGACGACGTGGACGACGAGGTCCGGCACGACCTGGACCGCTGGGAGCGGGAGGGCCGCGTCGCCTTCGTCGGCAGGGACGGCCCGCGCGGTTTCCCGGCCACCCGGCGGGAAGCCCTGTCCGCGCTGCGCCATTTCGTACGCCACCGGCTCGCCGCGTTCGGACCGTACGAGGACGCGATGCTGGCGGGCGACCCCGTCATGAGCCACAGCCGGCTGTCCGCCCCGCTCAATCTGGGACTGCTGCACCCGCGGGAGTGCCTGGAGCGGGCCGAGAGGGCGCTGGGCTCCGGTGACGCGCCGCCGAACAGCGTCGAGGGCTTCGTCCGCCAGATCGCGGGGTGGCGGGAGTACGTCCGGCACGTCTACTGGTACTTCGGCGAGGACTACCGCGGCAGCAACGAACTCGGGCACCGGGCGCCGCTGCCCGACTGGTTCGCGGAACTGGACGCGGACGCGGTGACCGCGCGCTGCCTGTCCACGGTGCTGGCCGAGGTCCGTGACACCGGCTGGACCCACCACATCCCGCGGCTGATGGTGCTGGGGAGCCGGGCGCTCCAGGACGGCTGGGACCCGGCCGCCGTGAACGACTGGTTCCACCGCTGCTTCGTGGACGGCTACGACTGGGTGATGCTGCCCAATGTGATCGGCATGTCCCAGTACGCCGACGGCGGCCGGATGACGACCAAGCCGTACACGTCCGGCGGCGCCTACATCGACCGGATGAGCGACCTGTGCGGCGGCTGCGCCCACCGGCCGGGCGACCGTACCGGCGACCGCGCCTGCCCTTACACGGCGGGCTACTGGGCCTTCCTCCACCGCCACCGCGCCCGGCTGGAGCACAACCCCCGTATGGCACGGTCGGTACGCGGCCTCGACCGCCTCACCGACCTGCCCGAAACCCTGGCCGGGGTGCGCGAACGCGGCGACGCGGCCCCGTGAGCTGTCCCGGGCGGCCGGGGATTTCCGGGCGGGCCCGGGTTTCCGGGCGGGCGGACGGGCCCTGTCACCGCCGTGGCAGGGCCCGTCCTCGCCGGCCGCCGGAGAGGGCGGCGGCGAACCGGTGCGCGGGGGTCAGCCGCAGGGGAGGGTGCCCGGGATCAGGGTCACCTGCCTGTTGATGTCGCCGTCGAAGCGGAAGGTGTTCGGGGCGGTGCCCTGGCAGGTGTAGCGGACGGTACCGAAGCCGTACGCGACCGCGGTGATGGTGCCCGTACCGCTGACCTTCTCGATCACCGCGTAGGCGGGCTGGCTCATGCCGTTGCACACCTTGCTGTCGTAGAGCGACAACTGGCCGCCGGTGAAGTCGAACTCGGTCTGGTACTGGCAGCCGGAGGGCCAGTCCGTGGTGCTCGCGGTCGCCGTGGCAGCGCCGGGGATCAGCAGGGCGGCCACAGCCGCGGTACACGCGGCGGCGGTCAGGCGGAGCTTTCTCACAGGTCGTGGTCCCTTCAGGAGGCGGGGGGAGAGACGAGCCGGAAGCAGCATCCGTGGTGCGGGCGCGGGGTTGCCGCGCGCACCGATCGTAGGTTCGGCGACACAGGTGCGCAATAAGGTGGGCAAGCGGAAGAAAATTACGTAACTGAGCCTGAAAGTAACTGAGTTCGGTGAGGCGGCAGGGGCACCGGGGGACGGCGGGGGAGGCCGCGAGGGACGCCGGCGGGCGGCACCGGCGGGTGGCCGGGGGACGGTGCGGCGCCCGGGCCGGCCGGCGGCCTCCCCGGCGCTCCCGCCCGCGGCACGCGGCCCCCGAACCGGCGTGACGTCAGGCCTGCTCCGCGAGGCGGTCCAGGAAAGCCGCCTGCGCCTTGACGACGACCTCGCGCGCCGCGTCGAGCCCGAACCACGCCACCCGGTCCAGCTCCGGGAACTCGGCGGTGCGGCCCGAGCCGCGCGGCCACTCCATCGTGAAGGTGCCCGGCACCGCGTCCGCCGGATCGAGGTCGCCCTCCACCGCCCATACCGTCACGTGCTTGCCCCCGGACTGCACCACCTCGCCGAGCGGCAGCGGCGCACCCTCCGGCGCGGGCAGCCCCAGCTCCTCGCGGAATTCGCGGCGCGCCGCGTCCCAGGGCTCCTCGCTGCCCTCGTACTCGCCCTTCGGCACCGACCACGCCCCGGCGTCCTTGCGGGCCCAGTACGGGCCGCCCATGTGGCCGAGCAGTACCTCCACCCCGGAGCCGGTGCGGCGGAAGAGGAGCAGGCCCGCGCTGCGCTTGATGTCAGCCATGAGGCCAGTCTCCCGGTACGGGAACCGGATGACCGCGAGCACACCCCGGCTGTGGTCCGGCGGGAGCCCTTCCGGACCCGTACCGCGCTCACCCTCCGGCCCAGGGCGCGGAATAGCGCGCGCGGCCCGAACGCTTGCTGGTGCATGACGCTGGCGGAAGGGGCGGCCGGGCCCGGCAGTGGTGTGCGCGGTATGCCGACGTGGGACATGGTGGCCGTGACGGTCCGCCGGCTGGCGCCCGGGGAGCGGCTGGACGGGGTGGACGGCGCGATCTGGGCGCTGGTCCTCGACGGCGACGCGCGGCTGGAGACCACGGCGGGCGCCGAGGGGCTGCACGCGGGGGACGCCTTCTACGTGGACGCCAGAAGCACGTACCGGCTCGTCGCGCTGACGCCGGCCGAGGTCGCGGTGGGCACGCTGCGGGCGGTCCCGCCGCTGCCGAGCCCGCTGGTGGCGCGGGACTTCGCGGGGAACAACCGCGGCATCGCCGAGCTGGTGCGGATCTGCCCGCTGGGCCCGTGCCACGGCCAGCCGCTCTTCGCCGCCAGCTATGGCGGACTGATCCAGGCCGCGATGGCGCTGGCCCTCGACGCGAGCGCGCGGCAGGGCGCCGACCCGCGGCTCACCGAGCTGGTCTCGCTGCTCGACGCGCATCCCGGGCGGCCCTGGACGGTGGAGAGCATGGCCCGGGTCGCCCATCTGTCCCGCTCGTCGCTGGGCGAGCGCTTCCGCCGCGAGCTCGGCCGCAGTCCCGCGCAGGTGCTGCGGGAGGTTCGGATGCGGCATGCCCGCGAACTCCTCGCCGGGACGAACCGGCCGGTCGAGCAGATCGCCTTCACCGTCGGGTACGGCTCGGCCGCGGCTTTCAGCCGGGCGTTCTCCGCCGACCACGGCAGCTCGCCGCAGGCGTGGCGCTCATGTCCGGGGTCCGCGCAGCAGCCCGAAGCCGACGCTGCCGGCCAGCGCGGCGACGGTCCCGACGACTAGCGCCGCCCGTACCCCGCCGCCGTCGACCACGGCCCCGCCGATCGCCGACCCGGCCGTAATGGCCGCCTGGAAGGCCGTCACCTGCAACGACAGAGCCGACTCGACGCGCTTCGGCTCGGCGCGGGTCACCCACAGCTGGGTGGCGACCGGCACCATGTTGAAGCCGAAGCCCCATACGACGATCGCCACGGTCGCGGCGGGAAGCCCGGTGGTCGTCGCCAGCATCAGCAGGCTCACGCCCAGCAGGGCCGGCGCGGCGACCACGGCGAGCCCGAGGCGGCGGGCGAGCGCGCCGGCGGCGAGGTTGCCCGCCAGGCCGCCCACGCCCCAGGCGAGCAGCAGCCAGACCGTACTGCCCGCGGTGTTCCGCTCGATCACGAGCCGGATGTACGGGTAGGCGGCGAAGTTGCCGAAGGCCACCAGCGCGATGCAGCCCACCCCGGCCATCAGCCGGCGGTTGGCCAGCGCCTGCCGGAGCATGCCGAGCCCCGCTTCCGGCTGGGCCGGCACCGGCGGCAGGGTCGCCGCCACCGCGAACAAGGCCAGCACGCTGAGCCCCGCGGCCGACCAGAACACCGGCCGCCAGCCCACCGCGTCGCCGAGCACCGAGGACAGCGGCACCCCGATGATGGTGGCCGCGCTCACCCCCAGCGCCAGGCTCGTGGACACGACGTGGTCGCGCCCCGGCGCCGCGCGCGTGCCCGCCCCGAGCGCGAACGACCAGAAGCCGGCGATGGCGACGCCCAGCAGCAGCCGGCCCGCGAGCAGCAGCGGGAAGTTCGGGGTCACCGCCACCACCACGTTGGACAGCACGGCGGCGGCGAGCAGGCCGATCAGTACGGTCCTGCGGTCGGTGCGCGGCAGCAGCACGGCGATCGTGGGCGCGGTGACGGCGCCCGCGACCGCGGTCGCGGCGACGGCGAGCCCCGCGGTGCCCTCGCTGACGCCGACGTCCGAGGCCATGGCCGGCAGCACGCTCGCCGGCAGGAACTCGCTGGCCACCAGGGCGGCGATGCCCAGGGTGAGCGCCGCGACGGGCGCCCAGGCGGCGGCTCCGGCGGGGACGGCGCTTTTCACGGACGAGCCGTCCGCGGCGGCACCGACGGGCGCCGCCGCGGTCTCGGCGCTGGTCACATAGCCCTCAGAGGTCATACGGCCAGTCTCGTGCGCGCGGTACGCGGCGGCTTGACCGTTCGGCCGCTCTCCTTGATACCGAGGCCGGACCCGCCCGCCCGGCACGCGCCGCGTCCCCGCTGCGGAAGGCGCCGACGTGCCGCCTTCCGATCACCACCGCGCCCAGAGCCTTGCCCTGCCCGAAGCCAGGCGCCCGGAATGTGGCAGCGGCGGCGGCGAAACCGCGGGACCGTCCAGGGCGGAGAACCGCGGCATCAGACCGATGAGAGGTCCTTCTTACGACACAGGCCCCAGCTGGGGCCCGGTGCGGTGACCCTACAGCTTGGTCATCTTGGCGTACGGGCTCAAGATCCGCATGCGCGCCGAGCTGAAATCCACGAGCGCGGCGACTCCGTCCTCGATGCCGACGACCCGGCCGAGGCCGTACACGTCATGTGAGACCTGGTCGCTCATGGCGAAGTGCTCGGGAGTCGGCGTGACCGGGGCCTTGAAGGGGCTGGTAGGCAAGCGACGCTTCGGTGCAGGAGGCTTTGTCATGGCTCAGTATGAGCCTACGCGTGCCCCGTTTGCTGTGGCCGTCGGCACAGATCCGTAAGGGTGCAACCCCGATCACGCCACTGACCTGGGGTTTCGAGACTTGGCGCGGCGAGATTCGACCATGGGTCTCCACTGCCGACAGTGGCTGACCTCCGCATCCGGCACGGTCCTGGGGCGGACCTCGGCCGCACCTGGAGGTGCGGGCTTCCCGACCCCGGCCGAAGCCCGACGCCGCGACGAAACGGTCAGTCCTCGATGTCGACGCCGTAGCCGCGGGCCAGTGCGTCGAGGCCGTGGCCGTAGCCCTGGCCGATGGCGCGCAGCCGCCAGCGGGGACCGCGGCGGTAGATCTCGGCGAGGAGCAGGGTGCGCTCGGTCGTGGCGGCGTCCGGCGTCGCCTGGACGAACGGTTCCGCGCTCCTGTCGCGCGCCGCCGTGATCTCGACGGCACCTACGTCGCCGAAGGCCGCCGTCCCGTCGATGGCCGCGGCGATGGACACCGTGCGGGCCGTCGTCGGAAGGCGGGAGAGGTCCGCGACGAGGGACTGCCCGGCCGGACCGTCGGTGGCGAGGCGGAGGCTGCCGTCCGGGTTCTCGGGGGCGCCGTAGAAGACGAAGTCCTCGTCGGCAACCACCTGTGCGTTCTCGCCGAGGACGAAGGCGACGACGTCGATCGCGATGCCGGTGCGCTGGGCACAGGTCGCCGTGACCGTCCAGCACGGCACATCCCGGGTGCCGGCCAGGTCGGTGACGCCTCCCGGGGGCAGCACGAGACAGGCCGACGGTGGCCCGGCCTCGGCGGGAGCCGGCCCGGCGACGGGCGTGTCCAGCCACTCGGCCTCGTGCACCGCAAGGCCGAGCGCGGCGATCCGGGCCATGCGCCGGTCCGATTCCCCGCCGGGCAGCAGCACGACGTCGGTGACCCGCGCCGACAGGTTCACCGCGGCGGAGCCGCCGAGCGCGACGATCCGGCCGCGTACTCCGGCGGCTTCTCCGTGTGTTCCTCCCAGGACGAGCACCCGCCGCCCGGTCAGGGGCCGGCCGCCGGACCGGTCCCGCGGTGCGAGCACCGGGCGGGAGTCCGCCCGGCCGATGGCACCTGGCCGGGGGGGCCGACAGGGCCCGGGCCTCCTGCGCGGGTGGCTGCGGGGCTGCGGGACGCCCCGACCGTACGGGTGCCTCGGGCGTCGGAGGCGCGGCCACCGTCGGCGCGGGTCCGGTGGTGTGCGCCGTGCCGGCCTGCACCTCCGTCAGGAGCCGCAGGAACGTGTGCTCGTCGATGACGGGAACGCCCTCAGCGGCGGCACGGCGGAACTTGGCCGAATCTGCGTTCCGGTCGTTGGCGACGAGCACGCTCGTGTGGCGGCTGACCGAGATCATCACGTTCCAGGACGCATGGCGACCTGCGTCTACGCCGTCTACGACCCGATCGCGCACCGGCTGGTCGTGGCCAACGCCGGTCACCCGCCGCCCTTGCTGCTGCACGCGGACGGCCTCGCCGAGGTGCTCCGCGTGCCGCCGGGCGCCCCGATCGGCGTCGGCGGGGTGCCCTTCGAGGCCGTCGAGCTGCCCGCGCCCGCCGGGGCGACGCTGCTGCTCTACACCGACGGCCTGGTGGAGTCCCGCAGCCGGGACGTGTGGGGCGGCATCGAACTGCTGCGGGAACGGCTGCACGACGCCGCGTCCGTCGTCTCCCCGCCGCCGCTGGAGCCGCTGTGCGACGAGGTGCTGGAGATCCTCGGGCCCGGCGACCGCGACGACGACATCGCGCTGCTCGCGGCCCGCTTCGACGGCATCGCGCCCAGCGACGTCGCCTACTGGTTCCTCGAGCCGCAGCCGCAGACCCCCGGCCGGGCCCGCCGCCTGGTCCGCCAGGCGCTGCGCCGCTGGGAGCTTGAGGACCAGTTGGAGGCGGCCGAGCTGCTGGTCAGTGAACTCGTCACCGACGCGGTGCGGTACGCCGAACGGCCGATTTCGCTGCGGCTGCTGCGTACGGAT
This sequence comes from Streptomyces sp. NBC_01477, assembly GCF_036227245.1. Taxonomy (GTDB): domain Bacteria; phylum Actinomycetota; class Actinomycetes; order Streptomycetales; family Streptomycetaceae; genus Actinacidiphila. Next base: position 4,170,713 of record NZ_CP109445.1, on the reverse strand, counting down.
GTCCTGCGCTGCGAGGTCGCGGACCAGGAGCCCGGACTGCCTCGGATGCGCGAAACCTGGCCGGAGGAGGACGGGAGCCGGGCTCTGTACATCGTGAACCGAGTGGCTCGGCGCTGGGGTGCGGCCCGGCTCGACGCGGGCAACGTCGTCTGGTTCGAGTTGTCGCTGGAGCACGCACCCGGAGCCGTTGACCGGTGGACCGGCTGCGTACGTCGCGCCGGGCGATCCCGGGCTGAGCTGACATCCCTCGGGTCACTCGTGGGCCGTCGCCACCGTCACGGCCCGGACCCGCAGGGCCACGCGTCCGGGCAGCGTCGTCGCGGCGAGCGCGAGGAGGCCGGCCGCGGCGACCACCGCCACGTACAGGTGCGGGGTGACGGCGGGCGCCGTCCGGCCCGTCATGCCGATACTGAACGAGGTCAGGACGGCCAGGGCGATCGCGCTGCCGAGAAGCGTGCCGAGGAGCAGGACCGACAGGGCCTCGGTGCGCAGCATGCCCAGCACCTGGCGGCGGGTCGCACCGGCCAGACGCAGCAGCGCGAACTCCCTGACCCGCTCGGAGACCGACATCGCGAGGGTGTTGACCACCGCGATGGCCGTGAAGGCCAGGACAAGCCCCATGGCGATGAGGTTGACCTCCGCGTTGGTCTGATGCCGCCGCGCCTGGAGGGAGTCCGCGGCGGCAGGGGACAGCACCCGGAGGCCCGGGAAATCACGCAGCACAGCCGTCAGTTGGGTCCGCGTGCGGTCCGTGCTGACCAGGAGCGAGGAGGCGAGGGGGTTGTCGACGTGCCGGGCGAGCAGGTCGTGCGCGAAGGTGAGGTCCCCGAAGCCGAGGCCCCTGGCGTAGACAGCGGCGACGGTGAGCGTGGCGGGGGTGCCGTCGCCGAGGGTGAGCTTCAGGGTGCTGCCGGGCTTCAAGTGGTGCTGGTCCGCAGCCAGTTCGCTGACCGCGACGCTGCGCTCGGTGAGGCCGCCGAGGGACCCGGCGGTGACGTGCGGGTCCCAGGTGCGGGCGAGGCCGGCCGGCGTGACGCCCTGGGCCGGGTATTTGTCGAGGCCGATCCGGACGGTCGTACGCACCACTTCGGTGACGACGGTGTGCTGGGCCCGCAGTTGACGTGCCGCCTCGGACGGGACGCCGGGCCCCTGGGCGGCGACCACCCAGCCGGCCCGGACGCCCGCACGGGTCTGGGCGCGAGCCGCGTCGCCGAGGGTGGACTGGACGAAGAGCACCGTGCAGGTCATCCCGATGAGGAGGGTGAGCGGGGTGACGACCGAGGCCATACGGGTCGCGTTGCCGCGGAGGTTGGCGGTGGCGAGCCTGCCGCCGGGGCCGGCCAGGCGCAGCGGTCCGGCCAGCACAAGGGCGGCTGCCTTGACCAGGAGCGGCCCGAGCAGGGCGACGGCGGTGGACAGGACGACGACGGCGAGGAAGGTCACCGGTGTGGAGGCGGGTTCGGTGTGCAGGCTGCCGAGCAGCGCGACCAGGACGCTGCCGCCGGCGAGCAGCAGGAGGCCAGCGAGGAGACGGCCGTAGGAGAGCCGGGTTGCTTCGGTCCCGGCCTCGGTGAGTGCCTCGGCCGGGTGGATCCGGGCGACGCGGCGCGAGGCGACGCGCGCGGCGGCCCACGCGCCGAACAGGGTCACGGCGAGGGCGGCGAGCGGGGGAAGGAAACCGGTGGTGTGCCGCAGGGTCGTCGGCACGGCGCCCATCGCGGTGAACCTGTCGTACAGCCAGCCGCCCAGGGGGAGCCCGAGCAGGGCCCCGGCCGTCCCCGCGATCGCTCCGACGATCAGGGCCTCCCGTCCCAGGAGCTTGCGGATCTGCCCGGAGGTGGCGGCGATGGCGCGGAGCAGGGCGAGTTCGCGGAGGCGCTGCTGGACGGAGAGCGCGAACGTCCCCACGACCACCAGCACCGCCACGAGCAGCGAAGTGCCCCCCCATCGCGCCGCCGATGCCGACCAGCTTGACGCGCGCCGCGGCGGCGTCCAGGAATTCCACCGGGCCGCGGGCGCCGCCGCTGCTGACCTTGGCCCCGGTGCCGTGCAGCGCCGCGGCCACCGCACGGCGCAGCCGGCCCGGATCGGTGCCCGCCGCCGGGATCACACCGAACGCGGTGACCTGCCCGGGGCGGGCGGCCAGACGGCTCGCCTCGGCGGCGGAGAAGAAGAGGGATGTCTGGTGGGCCACGGTCACGGTCGCGGCGGGCGCCGCGACACCGCTGACGCGGTACGAACGCGGTGCCTGCGTCGACTGGACGGTGAGACGGTCACCGGGTTCGAGACGCGCCCGCTCTGCGAGGTAGCTGTCGATGACGACCTCGGAGTCGGCCGTGGGGGCGGCGCCCGCGGTGAGCCGGTACGGCGTCAGCGCGGCGGACTCCCAGGCGTGCCCGTAGGCGGTCCTCCCGCCGGTGCCGTTCGCGGTCAACGGCGCGGCCATGAAGGTGAGTTCGGGAATGACGCGGGCGGCGCCGGGCGTACCGGACAAGGTGCGTCCGATGCCGGCCGGGAGCCAGGCGCGCTCGGCGACCGGTTTGGCCTTGTGCTTGACCTTGGTCTTGCCCTTCTTGTGCCTCACGGTCGTCCGGTGGACGTTCTGGTCGGCGGAGACCACGATCGGGGCCGCGGCGTAGCGCTCGGTTGCGACGGTGCCGCGCAGCCCCGTCTCCAGGAGCGTGCCGCACGCGGTCATCAGGGCGGCCGCGCACATCAGGGCGACGAAGGCGCCGAGGAAGCCCGCCTTGCGCGCGCGGACGGTCTTCAGGGCGTAGCGCAGCATCATGAGTGGTCGGCCTCTCTGCCGTCGTGTGCGGTCTCGTGCTCCGGGCCGGTCTCGGGACCGCTGTCGTCGCCCGCGCGCTCCGGCGCCGGGAAGCCGAGGAAGCGGGTCAGCAGCGTGCGTGCGCCGGGCGGGGTCTCGGACTCGGGCCGCTTGTAGCGGTTGAGGAGGGCGATGTACTCCTCGAAGAACGTGGTGAGTTCGGGCAGCGTGAGCCGGATACTGCCGCGTGAGCAGAGGAAGGCGTCCGCCCAGGGACCGTCCTCGGCGTCCCGCTGGAGCCGTTCGAAGAGTTCCAGGTCACCGGCGTACGCGTGGTGGTTCAACTCATCCATGACGTACCGCATCTCGGGACTCTGGCGGCTGCGCGGCGGGAAGCGGCGGTCCCCGGGAACCATCCGCCACCAGCGCTCCCGGTGCGTGCCCGGCTCGCCGTCCGTCTCCTCGACGAAGCCGTATCTGGCCAGTTCGCGCAGGTGGTAGCTGGTCGCCCCGGTGTTCAGCCCGAGGTCCCGGGCGAGCATCGTCGACGTGGCCGGCCCGTGCAGGGCAAGGTGCTGGAAAACAGCCTGCCTGCGGGGGTGGGCGAGTGCCTTGAGCGTGGCGAGGTCGCCGAGTTCGACGGCCGTCGCGGGGACGGTTCGCGCCGCGGGGAGTTCACCGGAGCCGGGGTGCTGGGGCATGGCTCCACAGTCGTCCGTGCACAGGTATCTGTGCATTGCGGCAACCCGGCGTTATCAACGGGGGGTTACCCCCACCGCCCGGGGCCGACAGGTCGGCCCGGTCCGCATGACGTACTCGGACTTCCTCGTACGTCGACGGTACGCGGGCGGCGATCGCGGAAGCCGGGCTTGACCTCGACTCCGGGGAGCGGCCGAAGCACTGGTCATCGCCGGCTTCGGCGCCTCGCTCCTCGGGCTGCTCAGCCACCGGCTCCGCGACGAGCCCCACGCCGCCGCCGTCAGCTCCGGCCACGCACGAGAGACCGGGAGGATGACGGTTCGACGCGACCGCCCCCTCTGTCTGTTGTGCTCACTTTGCACATAAGGGTCCGGTGGTCATGCTGTCTTTACCTCAAAGTTCCCGCTAAATGTCTGCTGTCGCAGGAATCAAGCCTTGACTTGTGTCTAGAGTCAGCTGAATATGTGTGCTGCGCCACACGGGATGCCGCCGTTTGCTGCGTGCTGAGCACAACCGGCGATCTCTGACCGCGCCCGACAATGGTGCAGCCGCGACCGGCTCACCGCTGCGGGCGACATGGCACCATCACATTTCCGGGAGGCATTTGTGCTGGTCATACCAAGACTCCGGCGCCGGACGCAGCTGCTGATCGCGTTCCTGCTCGCGGTGGCGATCGCGGTGCCGGTCTTCGGCACGACCGCGACGCGCGCCGCGGCGGCTTCGTCGGGGCCCTGCGACATCTACGCGTCCGGCGGCACGCCGTGTGAGGCGGCATACAGCACCACCCGGGCGATGTTCAGCTCGTACAACGGCCCGCTCTACCAGATCCAGCGCGCCTCGGACAGCGGCACCTTGAACATCGGCCTCGCGTCCGCCGGCGGTCTGGCCAACTCGGCTCCGCAGGTGTCGTTCTGCTCCGGCACGACCTGCACCATCACCCAGTTGTACGACCAGACGCCCAATGCCAACAACATGCCCATCTCGCCCGGCAGTTCCTGCGCCGGCTGCTCGGGCAGCCTCTCCGGCCCTGGCCCGAACGGCTCGGACATCGGCGCGAACGCGATGGCGCTGCCGATCACCGTCGGCGGCCGGAGCGCCTACGGGGTGCTGGTCAACAACATCGGCACCGGCTACCGCAACAACGCCGCCAAGAACGTTCCCACCGGCTCGCAGCCCGAGGGCATCTACATGCTCACCTCGTCGAACCTGACCAGCAACAGCTGCTGCTTCGACTTCGGCTCGGCCGAGACCAACGACTCCGACGACGGCAACGCGACCATGAACGCGATCTATTACGGCTCCGCCTGCTGGACCGGCGGCTGCACCGGCTCCGGCCCGTGGGTCGGCGGTGACCTCGAGAACGGCATGTACTTCAGCGCCGCCGGGCCCAACCCGTCGAACATCCCCAGCGAGACCGGCTCGTTCCTGAGTGCCTGGGAGAAGAACAACGGCACGACGAACTTCACGCTGAAGTACGGCAACGGGCAATCCGGCGGGCTGACACAGGCATACTCCGGAGCCTTGCCGAACGGCTACAACCCGATGAAGGTGCAGCCCTCCATCGAGTTGGGCACCGGCGGCGACAACAGCCCGATGGGCACGGGTGAGTTCTTCGAGGGCGCTGTCACGAAGGGCTTCCCGACCGACGCGACCGAGAACTCCGTGCAGGCCAACATCACCGCGGCCGGCTACACGAACAACACCACCACGTTCCCGCCGCCCTCGGAGTCCGTGATCAGCCTCAAGGCCCACGCCAACGGCAAGTACGTCGACGCGGCGAACAGCACCACCTCGCTCATCGCCGACGCCACCTCGGTCGGCACGAACGAGACCTTCTCCATGGTGGCCAACAACAACGGCACCGTGAACCTGAAGGCGCATTCCAACAACCAATGGGTCACCGCCGAGAGCAACGGGAATTCCCCGCTGATCGCGAACCGCGGTGGACCCGGCCCGTGGGAGACGTTCTACCTCATCCACAACCCCGACGGCAGTGTCAGCTTCCGCGCCTACAACAACCAGCACCTCGTCACGGCCGAGAACGCCGGCGCCTCGGCCCTGATCGCCAACCGCACGGCGATCGGCCCCTGGGAGGAGTTCGACCTCAGCGCCGCCTGACGCTGATACCGCGTTGACCACAGCGCCTGTCCCTGCCCTGGCAACGGGGCGGGGACAGACGTTTTCCAGCCGCCTCGGGTCGGTTCTCGATGACTGGACGTGTCGGGGACAGGAACGGGTCGAGCTGTAGCGTCAGTTCGCCGCGGGCCCCGGCTGGGCGGGCTGGCCGATGAGCAGGTCGGGGGATGCGGTGGATGCACGCCCTGGCTTCCCTGGCCGGGACCTCAGCGCTGTAGTGGGCACGTGCGGGCACCTGCATCTGCGGCGGGCAGGTGCCATTCCGGGCTGCAGGACGGTCGGGGTCGGACCCGTTGAGCGAAGGGGCGCGGCGATACCCTGCCGGAATGGACCGTGTCGAGCGGGCGGTTGGCGCTGTCGTCGGTTCTGCGGTGGGGGACGATCTGGGGGCGCCGTTCGAGTTCGGATTGGCGGGGGTGTTCTCAAGCCGGTTCCCCGGGGTTGGGACCGGGGGCGAGATGTGCGGTGGCGGTGGCTGGGATCCGGGCGAGGCCACCGACGACACGCAGATGGCGGTGCACGTCGCTGAATCGCTGCTGGAGCGCGACGGTTTGGACCTGCCGGACGTCTTCCGCCGCTTCCAGCGGTGGGCGGCGGCTGAACCGAAGGACATCGGGTTGCAGACCGAGGACGTCCTGACCAACGGGTTGCCGTGGGATCAGGCGGCGGAGGCGCACTTCCGTACGAATCGACGGGCAGCGGGGAACGGCGCGTTGATGCGCGCGGCAACCTCGGGTGTGTATTTCGCCGGGTACGGCCGCATGGTCACGATGGACGCTGGGCGCAGGCTTTCCGCCCTCACGCATGGGGATCCGGCCGCGTGGGAGGGTACAGCCATCTTCCACGAGTTGCTGCGGGTCGCGCTGGACGGCGGCGACCCGGTTGCAGCCATCCCCGAGGTCCTCTCGGAGGCGGCGCCCGTCCACCGCGGCCGCTATGCGACCGTGCTTGCCGCGCACTGGACACCCGAGCAGGCAACGGAGTTCAACGGCGCCGTCTGGCCCTGTCTCGGCTCTGCCGTCTGGGCGGTCCGTACCACCGACTCGTACGAGGACGCAGTACGGGCCGCGGTGGACCTGGGTGGTGACACGGACACCGTCGCGGCGGTCACCGGCGCACTGGCCGGCGCCGTGTACGGCATCGCCGCCGTCCCCACAGCCTGGACAGAACCGCTGCACGTCCCGCTTCCCGGGGCCCTCGACCCGCAGCGAGTCCTCCGCCTGCGGGACCTCGAAACCCTGGCCGCTTGTCTGCTGGCGTCATCAGCGAGATAAACGTTGCAAACACGGTTTCGCGAATTCGCACGCCAAAAAAGCCCCAGGCACCTCGGGTTTCACGGTGGAGCGGATGACGGGAATCGAACCCGCACTGTGGGCTGGCAATCACGGGACATTGCCGGCGTCCGTGCTGGTCGGCGACACGAACCGGCCAGAAGCGCCGGCTCTGCCTGCGGTCGACCGGGCCGTACCGTTGCGCGTGGTGTCGGAAGCGCTGCGGTGCGCGAGCCCTACCGGTCGTGCAGGACAGCAGGTCGAGTGACGGGAACGACGATAAGCAGCCCGTCGAGGCCCTTGTAGTCGTCGGGGTTGGTGGTGAAGAGGGGGAGTTCCTCCGCGATGGCGATGGCGGCGATCATGAGGTCGGCGACGCGGCGCCGTGGTTTGCGCCCGGCGCTGATGACGGCCGCGCAGACCCTGCCGTAGATGCGGGCCGCTTCGGCATCGAAGGGGATGGGGTCGAACTCGTTCTCGGCGCGTTGCAGGATGTCGAGGCGCCGGCCTCGCTCCGTGTGCTCGTCGTAGTCGCTCTGCTCTTCGTTCCTGCGAACCTCGTGGGGTCCTGCGGAGAGTTCCGCCAGGGTGATGGCGGTGATCGCGACCTCGGCAGGGAGTTCCGCGGGGTCGAGCCACTTGCGCAGGATGACGATGTTCGTGTCGAGCACGCCCTGGCCGTACTCAGCGCGCATAGGGGTCGTCCGTCTCCTGCTCGGCCGTGGCGTCCTGGTCGGCCCGGAACGCCTCCAGCGAGACGTCCGACGCCGTGCGGGACATGGCCGCGAACTCCGAGCGGGGCACGAACCGCCGACGCCGGCGCAGCGGGATCAGCTCCCCGATCTGGTGCCCGTCACGGGTGACGGTGAACGACTGACCGCCTTGGACGGCGTCCATGATCTCTTTGGACCGGCTGCGTAGATCGCGCTGGGTAATCTCGGGCTGCGCTGGCATATCCCAACGGTAGCACCTTGTAGCACCACGTGCTCCGCAGCGGAGGAGGCCCCGTGTCAGCCCCCGATCAGACTCGTGGCACGAGCGTCAGATCGAGGACCGGCGACGGCAGGTCGACGTCCGTGCTGCGAGCGCAGACAGGCGAAGGTTCACACTTCCGGGCAGGACGAGGTGAACTCCTCCAGCCACGCCTGGAAATCAGCCGGGCCGTACAGGAAACCCCGGGGCCGGTCATCGAGTCGGCGCCGCTCAACTCGTCGAGCGCGCGCCAGACGGGTTCCTGTTCCAGCAACGGGTCGTCACTCTGCATCGTCTCCAGCGCCCAGTCGGCGATCCCGGCGACATCGGCGGCGGAATCGTTCACCAGCGATTCCAGCCTCGCCTTGATCTGATGGGTAAGGTGCTCGCCCATTTTCTCAGGCTCGTGGTGTCGTCAGAAAGTCCCGATGAAGTTGCCCTGTGCGTCGAAGAGGTAGTGGACCTTCTTGCCTCCGGTCACTTTGACGTCCGGGCGGACGATACGGACCCTACGGGAATGGTCGACGGTCTCCTGCCAGATGCGGGTGGCGTCCGTCGCCGGATCCGAATCCCACCCGGCCCCCCACGGCAGTACGACAGGAACACCGAACCTAGCAACCACCCGTAGCGCAGTCACCCGGGACACGGATGCCCTGAGCATGTCCTTCGGCGCACACCCGTTGGTCGGCTGCGCCTCCACGGGCTCAGAGCCTCACGCGCATCGCCGGGCGCAGTTTTCCCCGGACTGCCCAGAAACGAATGCTGCTGGTTGCCCGAGAGGTGTGGTGTGCGAGTCATGCGGATTATTCAATCGGCCCGGACAATAAACAAGCCCCAGATCGCCGACCTGGGGCTCATGCAATGGAGCGGATGACGGGAATCGAACCCGCGCTCTGAGCTTGGGAATTACGGGTGCCGTGCCGATATTCGTGCTGGTCCGCGGCACGTGATGCCCCTGAGGCGCTACCGCGCCAGCGCCGTTGACGACCGTGGGTGACCGCGCCGTACCGCTGGGCATGGTGCGGATGTGGTGCGGTGGCCGAGCCCAGGACGAGGCCGCTCCAGGGTCGGCAACCGGCCTTTCGCGCCGTCCACTTATGATGCGAGTTCGCCGACCTCGGCAACCTGCTCGGCGTCCCACCCTGCGATCCCGAGGTCCATGACGACATGAAACGGGATCGCCGGACGATCCCACCACTCGCCCAGCGCTACCGGGGCCGCCCACTCTTCGGCGCTCAGTTTCATCGTGTCGAGAAAGGCTCGGCGCTCGATCGGTTCGTCGGCGAAGAGCGAGTCGCTGCTCCGGAACACCAGGCAGTAGGAGTCTGCTGGAAGCCATTCGAGATCGGTCAGGCAATCTTTCAAGGCCGGCCAGTTCCGGCCGAAATAGTCAGGAAAGTCCAATTTGCTGGAAACCATCGAGAAGAAGGAGTCGAGCGTCCTCGCGTCCTCGCCCTGGAATTCGACAACCACCCCTGATTCCCCGGCGTCTTGGATGTAGTTCATGGCGGTGACGTCATCCAGGTCGGCTTTGACCACCCAAGGCAGGGAGGGGTGGGTCAAAGGGTTTGATCGGATTGCCATCCCAAATTCCTTTACTTACGGGATGCGAATGAAAGTCTGATAGTGGTCTGCGGTGTAGTAGGCAGATCCGTCCGAACCGGTAACGAGTCTCTCCTCGCCTCGATCCACACCCTTGATCTTCGGGTTGACATCCCATTCTCGGTACGTGACGGCCTTCCCCGCGGGGTCAACCAGTGGGAGCATCTGCCCACCCTTCGCTCCGGTATTCCCGAACGGAGCGCCACCCTTGTATCCGGCAAATGGCGAGCCCTTGGATCTGACCCTATCAAGAACGTTCTGCACCTTTTCCGTTGCCGGGCCGTACGGGATGCACGGCGTGAGGCCGAGGGGGTCAATCCAGTGGGTGGGGTTGGAGACGTAGGCGTAGTCGTTGTCGGCTGGTCGGAGGCCGAGGGGGTCGGGGGTGAGGTAGCGGGCGGTGGTGGGGTCGTAGTAGCGGTGGTGGTTGTAGTGGAGGCCGGTCTCCTCGTCGGCGTATTGGCCGGGGAAGCGGAGAGGGCAGTCGGCGGGCTCGTTGTCGGAGGGCTGCGGGGGCGATCCCCATAGATCGGGGGTGGCATGCCAGGCGGTGGTGCCGTCGGGGGTGAGGAGGTGGGTGGGGGTGCCGACGAGGTCGGTGACTATTGCGTAGAACTGGGCTTCGTCGGAGGTGCGGGTGGTCTGGGTGAGGGGAGTGTGCCTTCCAGGGTTGTATTCCCAGGTTGTGGAGGTGTCGGCTGTGGTCTGTTCGGTGAGCTGGGTGGAGTCCCAGGTGAAATCGGTGCGGGTGAGGACGCTGCCGTCGGGGGCGAGTTGTTGCTTGGCGGTGCGGCGGCCGAGGGGGTCGTACCAGTAGCGCCAGGTGGTGTCGCCTGAGGTGGTGCTGGTGAGGCGGTCTTCGGTGTTCCAGGTGTAGGTGCGGACGCGTTTTTGGCCGTTGAGGAGCCGGAGGGTGGTGCGGGTGAGGCGGCCTTGGGCGTCGTGTTCGTAGGTGGTGCGGGCGCCCCGGTGGATGCGTGTGCCGGTGAACTCCCGGGTGGTGGGGGTCTCGGACTCCGCTTCCGGGGCGTGGGTGAGGTTGCCGGCGCTGTCGTAGGCGTAGGTCTCGGCCCGGTGGGGGGTGTGGACGGTGGTGACGCGGCCGGTGGGGTCGAGGTCGTATCGGCGGGTGCCGTCCTGGAGGTCGCGGATCTCGGTGAGGTAGCCGTCTTCGCGATAGGTGTAGGTGCGGTGGTGCAGGAGGTGGTCGGCCTGGCCGTGGGCAGCGGTGGTGACGGCGGTGCCGGTGAGACGGCTGCTGGTGTCCCAGCTCTGGGTGAGGCGGAGGCCGTCGCCTATGCGGCGTTCGGTCTCGCGGCCGGCGGCGTCGTAGGCGAAGGTGAGGGCGCCGGCGAGGGAGTTCAGGCCGGTGGGGCGTCCGGCGGGGTCGTAGGTCCAGGTGGAGGTGTGGCCGCTGGGTGTGGTGCGGGTGAGGCGGTTGCCGGCCAGGTCATAGGTGTAGCGGGTGGTGCGGCCGTTGACGGTCTCCGCGAGGACGCGGCCGAGCGCGTCGCGTTCGAAGGTGACGGTGGCGTCGGCGTTCACGGCGGCGGTGAGTAGTCCCGCAGTGTCGTAGGCGAACGTGGCAGCCTCACCGTCCGTGGCGCGCTGCTCGGTGACCAGGCCCAGCGGGTTGCGGGTGTAGGCGGTGGTCTGGCCGACGCCGTTGGTGCGGGCGACCAGTTGCCCGGCACCGTCATGGGCGTAGGTGAGGGTGCGACCGTTGAAGTCGGTCTCGGCGGTGAGCCGGCCCGCAACGTCGTAGGTGTAAGTCCAGGTGCGGCCCTGCGGGTTGGCGACGGCGGTGAGACGTAGTTCGGTGTCGTAGGCGAACGAGTAGACGCATCCGTCCGGGTTGGTGCGGGTGGCGGCGAGGTCGAAGTGCGTGTACGCGTAGCGCGTGGTGTTGCGGGCCTGATCGGTGTGGGCGGTCAGGTTGCCCTCGCCGTCCCACTGCCAGGACTCACGTGCGCCCTCCGCGGCCTCGCGCCAGGCTGGTTTGCCGTCGAGTGTCCACGCCATGAGCACCGTGTGGCCGAGCGGGTCGGTGACGGCGGTAGGGCGGCCGAAGGTGTCGCGTGTGACGCGGGTGGTGCGGCCCAAGGGATCGGTGACAGCTGTGGGGAGGCCCGCGGGGTTCGGCTGGTAGTGGTGGGTGTGACCGAGGGGGTCGGTCTCGGCGGTGAGGTGACCTTGCGCGTCGTGGACGTAGCCGGTGACGGCGCCGGTGGGGTCGGTGGTGGTGAGTAGGTTGCCGGCGTCGTCGTAGGTGTGGGTCCAGGTGGCGCCGCCGGGTTCGGTGACCTGGACGGGCCGGCCCAGGTCGTTGTAGGTGGCGGCGGCAGTGGTGCTGTCGGGGAGGGTGACCTCGGTGACGTTGCCGGCCTCGTCGTAGCTGTAGCGGGTGGTGCGGCCGAGCGGGTCGGTGACGGCGGTGAGGTGGCGGTTGGCCGGGTCCCACTCCTGCATCGTGGTGTTGCCGAGAGGGTCGGTCTCGGCGACCAGACGGTGCGCGGCGTTGTGCGGGAAGGTGGTGGTGTGGCCGAGGGAGTTGGTGAAGGTGGTGGTGCGGGTCGTCTCGTCGTAGGCGAGGGCGCTGTTGAGGTAGCCGTCGTTGCCATGGGTGGCGACGCAGCGGCCGCGGTGGTCGTAGGCGTATGCGTAGGAGGTGTTGTTGCGGTCGGTCCAAGAAGTGATGCGTGCGGCGGTGTCGTAGGTGAACTGGTGCGGTAGGCCAGAGGAGTTGATGACCTGCGACAGATTGCCGGCGGCGTCGTAGCCGTATTGGCGGACGAGCGTGCCGGGGCCCTCGGGCTCGGCCGCGTCCCGGAGGCGCAGGGCGGTGATGTGGCCTTGCTCGCTGGTCAGGGTGAGGTGGTAGCCGCCGCTGTGCCGGATCTCCGAGGGGACGCCGGTCTTGTCGTGCGTGATGGTCCAGCTGTTGCCGTTGTGATCGCTGACCTTGGTCAGGGGCAGAGGGGTGGGGCCGCCCGGGGTGGCCCTGGTTCCGGGGAGGGGGGTGAAGTGGAGGGTTTGGCCGGTGGTGGGGTCGGTGACGCGCAGGGGTGAGCCGGGGTTGCCGTCCCATTCCAGGGGCCGGCGGGGGCCGTGGGTGGGGAGGGTGGGGACTCCGGGCTGCGGGACGGGGTAGAGCTGGATCGAGCCGTCGGCGGCGACGAAGGCCACGCCTTGGTCGTCGAGTTCGAGGTGCTGGTCGAGGGTGGAGGCCCAGGAGGGGCCGAAGAAACGACCGACCTGGTAAGACGAGGTGTGGGTGCGTTCCAGGGGCAGGGGGAGGGTGCCGGGGAGGGTGATGTCGGTCTGGGTGAGGAGCATGTCGCCGGTGGCGACGTCGATCGGGTCGGTCACGCACTTCTTCGCCGCTTGCTCGATGGCGGCTTTGGCGGGGTCTTCGGCGGCGGCGCGGGCGCCGTTTTTGGCGGCTTGTTCTCCGGCGTCCTTGGCGGCGTTTTTCGCGGCGTCTTCGGCTGTGGTTTTGCCTGCGGCGCTGCCTCCGTCGGTGGCGATGGCGAGGAGGATGTTGCCGATGAGGCGGCCCGATGCTTCGGAGCCGTCGGATCCCCAGCCGGTGCCGAGGATGGTGCCGGGGAGGCGTTCGGGGTGCTGGGTCATGTCGACCAGGCCGGCGGCGGTGGCGTTGAGGTGGGTGAGGTACTGGGCGGGGTGGGTGAGGTTGTAGGGGTCGGTGGGGTTCAGGCCGCGGACGAATTTGTCGAGGTCGGTGACTGAGCGGACGAGGCCGCCGGCGAAGTGTTCTGCTGCGATGGGTGCGGCTTTGCCGATGTCGGAGCCGTCGTGTTTCATGCGGTCGGTGAAGTCGGGTTTGGCCGGGGCGAGTTTGGTCGCTTCGCGGACTTTGGTCTCGGCGGCGGTGGCGGCGCTGTCGCGTTGTTTGCGGGCGGCGTTGAGGGTGTCTTTGGCGGCTTGTTTGTCTTTGGCGCCGGGGTCGGTGAACGCGGGGGGTGCGACGGGTTTGGTGCCGGGGTCTTTGCTGTCGTCGACCTTGTCGTTGTAGGCCTTCACGTTGTCGTGGTACGTGTCCACGGCCTTGTTGTACGCATCCGCTGCGGTCTTGCGGGCTGCGGTGCCCTGTTTCCACAGGCGGACGGCTTCTTTGGCCTGGCCTTTGGCCCAGTCGACGGTTTCGGCGTAGGTCTCCAGGGCGAGGCCGGCTTGTGCGCAGGCGGTGGCGGCGTGGGCCCATTTGGCGGGCTGGGTGGTGAACTTGGCGCGGAAGGCGTCGGCGCCGAGGCCGTCCCAGTCGCCGGGGTCGAGGTGTGACAGGCCGGTGTGCCCGGTGTCGAAGGCCAGGGAGAGCTTGGCCAGGTGCAGGACCGCTTCGCGGATCTTGGCCGGGTCCCCGTGCAGGAGTTCCTCGGGGTCGTCGGTCTGCCCGAGCTGCTGCTCGGGGACGTGCGCGCCGAGGTGGTCGGCGATGTGGTCGCCGTGGTCCTCGACCCAGTCGGCTGCGTCGTCGAGCCCGACGTGCTCCAGGCCGTCGCCGACGATGTGGGCACCGTCGTCGATGATCTCGCCGGCCTTCTTCTTGACCTTGTCGACGCCGTGCTCGATGCCCTCCCCGACCTTGTTGACGGCTTTCCGAAGGCTGAACCCCATCCGCCCCACCCCCCACGGCAGTACGACAGCAACACCGAACCTAGCAACAGCCGCCAGCACAGTCACCCGGGACTCGGATGCCCTGCGCGTGTCCTTCGGCGCACACCTGTTGGCTGGCCGCGCTTCCACTGGCTCAGAGCCTCACGCACATCGCCGGGCGCAGTTTCTCCCGGACCGCCCAGAAACGAATGCCGCTAATTGACCGCGAGATGTGGTGCGCGAGTCATGCGGGTTATTCAATCGGCCCGAACAACAAACAAGCCCCAGGTTGAAGACCTGGGGCTTATCAATGGAGCGGATGACGGGAATCGAACCCGCGCTCTGAGCTTGGGAATCACGTGGGTCGTCGTGAAGTAGGTGCTGGTCAGCGCGGTTTCGGGCTGACCAGCGGGTGCGCCGCAGCCTCCGGCGCTGGCCGAGGTCGACTGTCATGTACCGCTGCGAGTGGTGCGGATGTGGTGCAAACCGCGCAGGGCGGGGCCGTCAGACGGCGACGACGGTCAGGGAGCTGTCCAGTCCCTTGAAGTCATCGGCGTTGCGGGTGAAGAGAGGAAGGCCCTGGACGGAGGCGATGGCGGCGATCATGAGATCCATCCTCCGGGGGCGTGGATCGCGGCCTGAGGCGATGGCAAGCGCTACGAGTGTGCCGTATCGGGCGGCTGCGTCCCCGTTGAACGGGAGGGGGTCGAAATCGGCGACTGCCGCGCCCAGTTTTTCCATGCGGGCGGCTCGGACGGCAGCGCCCTTGGCCATGGCGACCCCCTGCTGCAACTCGGCCATCGTGATGGCGGTGAGTTCGGGTACCGCTGGTAGGTCTGCCGGGTCGAGCACGTCCAGATCGATGTACGTGCAGGTGTCGAGCACCCCGGCCGGGTGGCGCTCAGCCATGGCTGCGCTGCCAGGGGTCGTCGTCGCCGGCGCGGTCTTCGGTCCCGAAGAACTCGTCCGCTTCCTGTCGCATGCGGGCGGCGTCGACGCGCGGCAGTCTGCGGTGCCGCTCCACCAGTTCTTCGGCGCTCAGGCGACGTCTGCGGTGAAGGGGGCGAAGCTCTGCGACCTCGGTGCCGTTACGGGTGATGTGGTAGGTCTCGCCGGCTTCGACGGCGTCCATGACGGCTGCGGACCTGTTGCGGAACTCGCGCTGGGTGATGGTCTTCATTACCTGAGTGTAGCGCGCCGTGTCTCACGGTGCTACGAGCCCGTTGGGGCGGTGCCGGTGGGCAAACGGGCGCGGTGACCGCCGGGTGGCTTCCGTCGTCGAGGTCCGGAGCCGGGTCCACGACCAGGAGGAGGCCGACTGTCCAACGCCGCGAACGCGCCAAGACCCGCAGTGAACGCCGGCAATGCCGTGGCGCTCGCGGCCCAAAGCCACCTGCCCACCTCAGGTCTACCTGGGGCTGTGCAATGGAACGGATGACGGGAATCGAACCCGCGCTCTGAGCTTGGGAATCACGGGTGCTTGCGGGGCGTCCGTGCTGGTCAGTGGCACGAGCTACTCTGAAGTCCTCCTGCGACCTGCGTTGTTAATGACCGTGGCTGACCGCACCGTACCCCTGTGCGTGGTGCGGAGGTGGCACGGAAGGCAAGCCTCACCCAGTCGTGTGAGCCGACCGGCCGAGTGACGGGTACGACGGTCGGCAGCCCGCCGAGGCCCTGGTGGTCGACCGACGCTCGTCAGACATCTCGATCAGACCCGCCCCATGAGTGTCGGGTCGGACGTCCCTCTGAGCGTGCGGACCGTTCCTCTCCTCCGGTCAGTTGCGCAGTGCGGTCGGGCAGCGTCGGGCGCCCGCTGGGCGACCCGCGAGGATCGTCACCCGATAGTCAGTGGGTGTCGACAGCGACACCGAATTCGCGGAATACTCCCATGACAGATGTCAGGAAATCGCGGCCGACCGACACCTCGGATGATCGAAAATTCTGCCAGGCAATCCTCAGTGCAGGTTCTGCTCCGGAGCCCGAGGAGAGGCAGTCGGCCAGCGCGTCCAGATTGGACCCGAAGTAACCTCCGGGTCCGTTGACCGCCTCCCCGATGGCGCAATAGAACCCCGTTCTCGTGGAGATGTGCGATCCGTTCAGAAGCGCCACGCCATCTGTACCGTAGCGCGCAGCCCGATGTCCAGTGGCGAACCATGAATTCTGGACAACGTGCAGCCAGGCATCTTGGTCGTTTGTCGGCAGCCTCAGCCATTCGTCCTTCTTGAGATCCGCTTCCGTTGCCCAGCGTCGCCAGATCGGTTCCGCTGCCGGGAACTCGCAGCGAGCTCCGAAGATCCGGTACGTGGCTCTCGAAGTCCGATCCCCGGCGACTTCGGAGCCCGCGGCGCAGAGTTCGGCCCGGCCGACGAAGTACTCGCCGATTCTCTCCCCGTGGCGGTTCGCGATCTCCAGTACTGCATCGTCGGTCTTGCGTCTGCGGCTGTCAACGAAGCGGAGCCCGGAAAAGGTCACCTCGTCCGGCTCGTCGTCCGGGTCGACAAAGAATCCTGCGACTTCTTCGGCGGCCACAAGAACGTCCCGGGTCCCCTCGTCGATCACCGTGTACAGGCTGAACCCTGCCTCAGGCGTCATGGCCCACCTCATGTCGCTGCCTTCGCTGAATCATCTGTCCCACCCCGAATCAGGGAAGTGGGGTGCGCTGAAACGCTGAATCTTCTGATAGTGCGTGGATGTCCACCCGTATACTTTGGCGCCGTTGGGCAACTCCTTCACCAGGATTCTGTCGGTTTCCGGTCGCCCTGGGACACGGTACTCTTTGGCGCCTTTCCACCACGCGTGTTCGCGTCCGCCATAGGTGTCATGCGATGCAATCCTTCCTGCTTTCACATCGTCGTAGGCCTGGGCGATCTTGTTGTTCATCCCCCGGGGCAGGGGATCCGACAGTTTTCCCGGAGTGCAGGGTGTGAGACCGAGTGGATCTGACCATGCAGTCGGATTGAGGACGTAGGCGTAATCGTTGTCTGCGGGGAGGAGACCGAGGGGGTCGGCGCTGAGATAGCGGGCGGTGACCGGGTCGTAGTAGCGGTGGTGGTTGTAGTGGAGGCCCGTCTCGTCGTCGGCGTACTGCCCTGGAAATCGGAGAGGGCAGTTGGTTGCGCTCTCCTCTGCCGCAGCCACTGGGCCGCCGCCCCAGAGGGGAGTCTGAGCCTGCCAGGCCACTGTTCCGGCTGGGGTGAGGAGCTCTGTGGGAGTCCCGACGAGATCGGTGACTACGGCGTAGAAAGCGGTGTCGATGTCGGTGCGAGTGGTCTGTGTGAGAGGGAGATGCGTGTCGGGGGCGTAGTCCCAGGTGGTGGCGGGGCCGTAGGGCGTGGTCTGCTCTGCGAGGCGGGAGCCGTCCCAGGCGAAGTCCGTGCGGGAGAGTACGGAGCCGTCCTCGGCGAGTTGCTGTTTCGCAGTACGGCGGCCGAGAGGGTCGTAGCGGTAGCGCCATGTGGTGCCGGCGGATTCGGTCTGGATGAGGCGGTCGTCCGCGTTCCACGTATAGGTACGGACACGCGTTTGGCCGTTGAGCAGGCGCAGGACGGTACGCACCAGTCGGCCTTGGGCGTCGTGTTCGTACGTGGTGCGGCCTGAGCGGCGGACGAGGGTGCCGGTGAAAACGCGGTCGGCGCGAGGTCCGGCGTCGGTGGGTGCGGCGGCCTGGGTGAGGTTGCCGACGGCGTCGTAGGCGTAGGCCTCGCTCCAGGTGGCGGCGCTCAGGGTGGTGACGTGTCCGGCGGTGTCCAGTTCGAAGTGGCGCGTGCCATGCAGGAGGTCCTGTATCTCGGTGAGGTATCCGTCCTCGCGGTAGCTGTAGGTGCGGCTCTGGACGAGCTGGGCGGCCTCATCGTGTCCGGCTGCGGTGACGGAGGCAGCGGTGAGCCGTCCAGCGCTGTCCCAACGCTGGGTGAGCCGCACAGCGTCGCCGATGTGGCGGGCCGTTTCGCGTCCGGACTCGTCGTGGGTGAAGGCGATGCTGCCGGCGAGGGAAGCCAGCCCGGTTGGGTGCCCGGCGTCGTCGTAGGTCCAGGTGGAGGTGTGGCCGCTCGGTGTCGTACGGGAGATGCGGCGGCCCGCTGCGTCGTGGATGTAGCGGGTGGTGCGGCCGTTGACGGATTCGGTGAGGGTACGGCCGAGCGCGTCCCGCTCGTAGGTGACGGTGGCGTCGGCGTTCGCGGTGGCGGTGAGTAGGCCGGCTTCGTCGTATGTGTAGGTGGTCACCTCGCCGGTGCTGGTGCGCTGCTTCGTGATGCGCCCGAGTGCGTCGCGTGTGAAGCTCGCGGCTTCACCGGCTCCGTTGGTGCGGGTGGCGAGCTGTCCGGCTGCGTTGTGTTCGTAGGTGAGGGTGCGGCCGTTGAAGTCGGTCTCGGCGGTGAGCCGGCCCGCAACGTCGTAGGTGTACGTCCAGGTGCGGCCCTGCGGGTTGGCGACGGCGGTGAGACGTAGTTCGGTGTCGTACGCGAAGGAGTAGACGCATCCGTCCGGGTTGGTGCGGGTGGCGGCGAGGTCGAAGTGCGTGTACGCGTAGCGGGTGGTGTGGTCGGCCGGGTCGGTGTGGGCGGTGAGGTTGCCTTCGCCGTCCCACTGCCAGGACTCGCGGGCTCCGTCCGGGTTCTCCCGCCATGCCGGTTTGCCTTCCGGCGTCCAGGCCATCCTCACCGTGTGACCGAGCGGGTCGGCCAGTTCGACGGGGCGGCCGAAGGCGTCACGCGTCGCGCGGTTGGTGTTGCCGAGGGGGTCGGCGAAGGACACCGGTAGGCCGGCGGCGTTCACCTCGTAGCAGCTGGTGTGGCCGAGGGGGTCCGTCGTGGCCGTGAGGTTGCCGTCGGCATCGCGATGGTGACGGGTGACCGCGCCGAGTGGGTCCGTCGTGGTGAGCAGGTTGCCGCGCTCGTCGTAGGTGTGGGTCCAGGTGGCGCCGCCGGGTTCGGTGATGCTGAGGGGCTGGCCGAAGGCGTTGTAGGAGGCGGAGGCAGTGGTGCCGTTCGGGAGGGTGACCTGGGTGAGGTGGCCGTCCTCGTCGTATGAGTAGGCGGTGGTGTGTCCGAGGGGGTCGGTGACGGCGGTGAGGTGGCGGTTGGCGGGGTCCCATTGCTGGGTGGTGGTGTGGCCGAGGGGGTCGGTCTCGGCGACGAGGCGGTGAGCGGCGTTGTGGGTGTAGGTGCTGCTGTGGCCGAGTGAGTTGGTGAAGGTGGTGTTGCGGGTGGCGTCGTCGTAGCGGAAGGTGCTGCTCAGGAATCCTTCGGTGCCGTGGGTGGCGACGCAGCGGCCGCGTTCGTCGTACGTGTATTGGTACGAGGTGTCGTTGCGGTCGGTCCAGGAGGTGATCCGGCGGGCGGTGTCGTAGGTGAAGCGGTAGGGGGCGCCGGTGGAATCGGTGACGCCGGTGAGGTTGCCGGCCTGCTCGTAGGCGTATTCACGGATGACGGTGCCGGGGCCCTCGGGCGTGGCGGGGTCGAGCAGCCGTAGCGCGGTGATGTGGCCTTGCTCGCTGGTCAGGGTGAGGTGGTAGCCGCCGCTGTGGCGGATCTCCGCGGGGACGCCGGCTTCGTCGTAGGTGATCGCGTACGCGTTGCCGTTGCGGTCGCTGACCTTGGTCAGCGGCAGGACCGTGTGCCCGCCGGGTGTTCCGGGGAGGGGGGTGAAGTGGAGGGTTTGGCCGGTGGTGGGGTCGGTGACGCGCAGGGGTGTGCCGGGGTTGCCGTCCCATTCCAGGGGTCGGCGGGGGCCGTGGGTGGGGAGGGTGGGGACTCCGGGCTGCGGGACGGGGTAGAGCTGGATCGAGCCGTCGGCGGCGACGAAGGCCACGCCTTGGTCGTCGAGTTCGAGGTGCTGGTCGAGGGTGGAGGCCCAGGAGGGGCCGAAGAAACGACCGACCTGGTAAGACGAGGTGTGGGTGCGTTCCAGGGGCAGGGGGAGGGTGCCGGGGAGGGTGATGTCGGTCTGGGTGAGGAGCATGTCGCCGGTGGCGACGTCGATCGGGTCGGTCACGCACTTCTTCGCCGCTTGCTCGATGGCGGCTTTGGCGGGGTCTTCGGCGGCGGCGCGGGCGCCGTTTTTGGCGGCTTGTTCTCCGGCGTCCTTGGCGGCGTTTTTCGCGGCGTCTTCGGCTGTGGTTTTGCCTGCGGCGCTGCCTCCGTCGGTGGCGATGGCGAGGAGGATGTTGCCGATGAGGCGGCCCGATGCTTCGGAGCCGTCGGATCCCCAGCCGGTGCCGAGGATGGTGCCGGGGAGGCGTTCGGGGTGCTGGGTCATGTCGACCAGGCCGGCGGCGGTGGCGTTGAGGTGGGTGAGGTACTGGGCGGGGTGGGTGAGGTTGTAGGGGTCGGTGGGGTTCAGGCCGCGGACGAATTTGTCGAGGTCGGTGACTGAGCGGACGAGGCCGCCGGCGAAGTGTTCTGCTGCGATGGGTGCGGCTTTGCCGATGTCGGAGCCGTCGTGTTTCATGCGGTCGGTGAAGTCGGGTTTGGCTGGGGCGAGTTTGGTCGCTTCGCGGACTTTGGTCTCGGCGGCGGTGGCGGCGCTGTCGCGTTGTTTGCGGGCGGCGTTGAGGGTGTCTTTGGCGGCTTGTTTGTCTTTGGCGCCGGGGTCGGTGAACGCGGGGGGTGCGACGGGTTTGGTGCCGGGGTCTTTGCTGTCGTCGACCTTGTCGTTGTAGGCCTTCACGTTGTCGTGGTACGTGTCCACGGCCTTGTTGTACGCATCCGCTGCGGTCTTGCGGGCTGCGGTGCCCTGTTTCCACAGGCGGACGGCTTCTTTGGCCTGGCCTTTGGCCCAGTCGACGGTTTCGGCGTAGGTCTCCAGGGCGAGGCCGGCTTGTGCGCAGGCGGTGGCGGCGTGGGCCCATTTGGCGGGCTGGGTGGTGAACTTGGCGCGGAAGGCGTCGGCGCCGAGGCCGTCCCAGTCGCCGGGGTCGAGGTGTGACAGGCCGGTGTGCCCGGTGTCGAAGGCCAGGGAGAGCTTGGCCAGGTGCAGGACCGCTTCGCGGATCTTCCCTGCGTCCCCGTGCAGGAGTTCCTCGGGCTCCTCGGACTCCCCGAGTTGCTGTTCGGCGACGTGGGCGCCGAGGTCGTCGGCGATGTGGTCGCCGTGGTCCTCGACCCAGTCGGCTGCGTCGTCGAGCCCGACGTGCTCCAGGCCGTCGCCGACGATGTGGGCACCGTCGTCGATGATCTCGCCGGCCTTCTTCTTGACCTTGTCGACGCCGTGCTCGATACCGTCCCCGACCTTGTTGACGGCCTTCCGAAGACTGAACCCCACCCGCCCCACCCCCCACGGCAGTACGACAGCAACACCGAACCTAGCAACAGCCGCCAGCACAGTCACCCGGGACTCGGATGCCCTGCGCGTGTCCTTCGGCGCACACCTGTTGGCCGGCCGCCCCTCCACTGGCTCAGAGCGTGTCTGAGATCGGGTCATGGGACGATTTTGCTTAGCGGTCGTGGTCCTTGCCGTGTGGCGGGTCGGCCTCGGGTGAGTCGGCGGAGTATCACGTCGGTCATGGCCCAGCGGATCATGGTCTCCGAGTGCGCCGGGCTGCGTTCGTAGTCGCAGGCCAGGCGGCGGCGCGTGGTGATCCAGGCGAAGGTGCGCTCTACCGCCCAACGCTTCGGCTGGACCTTGAAGCCACGCTGTCCGGGTTCTTTGCGGACGATCTCCAGGGTGCGGTGCAGGACGCTGGCGGCCCATTCGACGAGTCGGCCGGCGAAGCCCTGGTCGGCCCAGACCTTTTCGATGGTCGGATGGTCCAGGCGGGTCCACAACAGAGAGCGCTTGGCTCCGTCGCGGTCCTGGATGCTCGCGGCCAGCACGTGCACGGTCAGCAGGAGGCCGAGAGTGTCGGTGACGATGAACCGCTTGCGGCCCTTGGTCCTCTTGCCCGCATCGAAGCCGCTCGTGGACTTGGGCACGGCGTCGGCCGCACGGACGGACTGGGAGTCGACCAGGCCGGCGGACGGCTCCGGGTTGCGGCCCTCGGCCTGGCGGACCTTGACCCGCAGCGCGTCGTGCAGGCGCTCGACGGTGCCGTCGTCGTGCCACCAGGTGAAGTACCAGTACACCGTCGGCCAGGGCGGGAAGTCCTTGGGCAGATACCGCCACTGGCACCCGGTCCGCGCCAGGTACAAGATGGCGTCCACGATCCGCCGCCGCGGGTGCTTCTCCCGCCGGCCTCCCCTGCTGCCCGTCCTCGGCGCCGGCAGCAACGGCTCGACCAACGCCCACTGCTCATCGGTCAGATCAGACGGATAGCCATCCCCGGTAGCACTCACACTCCGCCCAACGAGCCACCCCAACAGCCGACACGGCAGATCTCAGACACGCTCTCAGAGCCGCACGCACATCGCCGGGCGCAGCTTTCCCCGGACTGCCCAGAAACGAATGCCGCTAATTGACCGCGAGATGTGGTGCGCGAGTCATGCGGGTTATTCAATCGGCCCGAACAACAAACAAGCCCCAGGTTGAAGACCTGGGGCTTATCAATGGAGCGGATGACGGGAATCGAACCCGCGCTCTGAGCTTGGGAATCACAGGGGCTTTGCTGGTGTATCTGCTGGTCAGCGACACGAGCCGCCCTGAAGCAACCACGTGGCCTGTGCCGTTGATGACCGCGGCGGACCGCGCTGTACCGCTGTGCGTGGTGCGGAGGTGGTGCGGCGGGCAAGCCCTATCGGTCGTGGAGGACGGCGGGCCGGGTGACGGGTACGACGGTGAGGAGGTCGTCGAGGCCCTTGTAGTCGTCGGGGTTGGTGGTGAAGAGGGGGAGTTCTTCTGCGATGGCGATGGCGGCGATCATGAGGTCGGCGACGCGGCGCCGTGGTTTGCGGCCGGCGCTGATGACGGCGGCGCAGACCCGGCCGTAGATGCGGGCGGCTTCCGCGTCGAAGGGGATGGGGTCGAACTCGTTCTCGGCGCGTTGCAGGATGTCGAGGCGCCGGCCCCGTTCCGCGTGCTCGTCGTAGTCGTCCTGGTCCTCGTTCCTACGCACCTCGTGGGGTCCTGCCGAGAGCTCGGCCAGGGTGATGGCTGTGATCGCGACCTCGGCGGGGAGTTCCGCGGGGTCGAGCCACTTGCGCAGGATGACGATGTTGGTGTCGAGCAGGCCCTGGGCGTACTCAGCGGGCATAGGGGTCGTCCGTCTCCTGCTCGGCCGTGGCGTCCTGGTCGGCCCGGAACGCCTCCAAGGAGACGTCCGACGCGGTGCGGGACATGGTGGCGAACTCCGAGCGGGGCACGAACCGCCGGCGCCGACGGAGCGGGATCAGCTCCCCGATCTGGTGCCCGTCGCGGGTGACGGTGAAGGACTGCCCGCCCTGGACGGCGTCCATGATCTCTTTGGACCGGCTGCGAAGGTCGCGCTGGGTGATCTCGGGCTGAGCTGACATTCCTCCACGGTAGCACCCTGTAGCACTGGGTGCCCTGCGGTGCGGAGCTGTCGGACCCCTGAGCCAGACTCGTCGCATGAGCGTCAGATCGGATTGGTCTTTGGATTTGCAGCTGGAGCGAGTGCTGGAGGTGGCCGTCCATCCGGAGGTGAAGGAAGCCCTCGTATCAGCGCGAGAGCACATGAACCGCGGGAGCGGAGGGCATCGCCGAGGCGGGAAGGCCCTTGCCCGAATGCTGGAAGAGATACGTCGGCGGGCGGCTGATGCCCGTGAGTGGCAGGTTGTCCGGCTGATCCAGGACTCTTTGGACTACGCCGAGGGGCGGATCCTCCAGCCCGACTTCAATGAGCGCTACCGCCTGTTCCAGGACGGCGCGCGCAATGAGAACCTGCGGGAGTTCGCCGGAAACATGCTGTGGAACACCTTCAGATTCATCGCGATGTCGAGCCGCGAGTATGCAACCGTCCACCCCGAGGCCGGGGTGGACGATCTGATTGCGCACTTCGGCTCGCTCTCGGAGGACGCGCGGTTTCTCGACGCTCCTGAGGACTGCCCAGGGCGGTACCGCGTTCTCCGTGGGCGTGCGGAGATGGCTGCGTGGCTGGAGCGTGTCTTGCGCGACCGGGTGGACATCGAAGATCCCGAAGAGGCCGCACGCAGGATCGCCACCTCACCCAAAGCTGTCGCCCTTCTTGCCGCCGACGCGGAGGGGCAGATGGTTCTCAGAGCCGCGGAGTTGCAGCGGCGAGCGGCAGACCTGGAGGCTTTGCGCAAGGTCGTCGAGGATGCCACGGCCTCCGAACACGCGATTCAGCGCGCCCTGGAGGGGCAGCACTGGATCTTCGGCGGACGGTTCGTCGGGGAGGCGGCCCACCGCAGGCTGGTGCCCGGGGATGAGGTCGACATTCCTCTGATCCGCGGTGACGGGGCGTTGCACGTGGTCGAACTGAAGCGCGCGGCGAGCCTGCCAGGCCCGCTGGTAAAGAAGTACCGCGGTTCCTGGGTGCCCACCGCTCAGGTGCACAATGCCGTCGGCCAGGCGGTGAACTACCTCGTCGGCTTAGACGAGAACCGCCACCGGCTCCGTGAGGAACTTGGGATCGAGACCCGTCGTGCCAGCGCGATGGTCCTGATCGGACACCCGTCGGTCCAACCCTCCGTACCGGAGGAGTCGATCAACGAGGCGCTTCGTACTCTCAATACCCACGTGAATCGCGTCGAGGTTCTCACCTACAAGGAGTTGGTCGACAACGCCGAGCGTTCCCTCGGCAGTACGCCGTCGGTGTAACCGCTGCCCTTCGACTGTTGCGCCGTATACGCCGGTCGAATCGTGGGCCGAAATCGTCTTCGTCAGGAGAGTGGTCCGCGACACGCAAAAGCCCCAGGCGATTCACCTGGGGCTTATCAATGGAGCGGATGACGGGAATCGAACCCGCGCTCTGAGCTTGGGAATCACAGGGTCCTTGTCGGCATCCGTGCTGGTCAGGGATGTGTGCGGTCCTGAAGTGTTCGCAGGACCGGCCCGTTGGTGGCCGTGGCTGACCGTGTCGTACCGCTGTGCGTGGTGCGGATGCGGTGCGGCGGCCAAGCCCTACCGGTCGTGGAGGACGGTGGGGCGGGTGACGGCCACGACCGTGAGGAAGACGTCGAGCCCCCGTGTAGTCGTCGGGGTCGGTTGTTGCAGAGCGGCAGCTCTTCGGTGATGGCGATGGCAGCGATCATGAGGTCGGCGAACGGGCACCGTGGCTTGCGTCCGGCGCCGATCACGGCTGCGCAGACTCTGCCGTAAGTGCGAGCGGCTTCAGTGTCGAAGGGGGTGGGGTCGAGCTCGTTCTCGGCACGTTGCAGGATGCCGAGACGCCGGCCCCGTTCGGCGTGTTCGTTGTAGTGGCTCTGTTCCTCGTTCCTGCGCACCTCGTGGGATGCCGCGGACAGTCGGCCAGGGTGATGGCGGCGATCGCCACCTCGGCGGGGAGCTCGGCGGGATCGAGCCATTTGCGCAGGATGCCGATGTTGGTGTCGAGCAGGCCCTGCGTGTGTTCAGCAGGCATAGGGGTCGTCCGTCTCCCGCTCGGCGGTGGCGTCCTGGTCGGCCCGGAACCACTTCAGCGCGCCCTGGAGGGGCAGCGCTGGATCTTCGGCGGGCGGTTCGTGGGGAGGCGGCCCACCGCGGACTGGTGCCGGGGGACGAGGTCGGCATTCCTCTGATCCGCATTGACGTAGCGCTGCATGGGCAGATGCTTTCCAGCCGGGGAGTCGAGCGGTGTCCCTATCGCGTCGCGTCGCAGCTCTCGCAGCGGCTCACAGCCGTCCGCTCGGTATTGCCCTGGGTGGCGCGGAGCGGACTGGAGGGCGCCAGACGAAGCCATGCCCCGGGGGATGGAGTGAGCACCCAGCCGTAAAGGGGCGGCTGGATGTCGACTGGCTCGATGTGCTTGCATCCGGGCAGGTGGGCCTTGCCGCTGGCGTGGATGATGATCGCGGCCGCCGACCATCCGTCCCATTCGCTGGTAGGTGTGCTGCCATGAGGCGCGCATGGAGCGCAGTCCGCGCAGTTGTGCATTTCGTGGCGTTCGCAATACTGCATGGTCCTCACCCTGTCGGGTCGCGAGCCGTCGCCCAGTACGATCGAGCCAATTTCGCGACCAGACGCGAACCGTGCCCAGTCGGCTCGATCCCTGGTTCACCGGTCTCAGGCCCGCCCAGATGGCTCGGGTGCGGCCCGATCATCACCATCAGCGACGCGTGGCCGCATCCCTGTCCGTTGAGGAACACCGCTGACGGGGATGTGCATGCGGCCCGAACCGGCCGGAAATCTTGTTAACCCTAGTAATCGCGAAGCCTGAAGTGACGTGCAGCCGCAAGAGTGTGGCTGACCAGGTAAGTAAAGTGTGACGGGGCTGGGGTGGTGACCATCGGTCAGCAGTGAGCCCGGTCCCGCCCCGATAGGAAGAGTGAGCACTGTGAATGCGCACTTGGCGCGTGCGTCGTTCCACTCGTACGGTCCTTACGTCGCAAGACCAACCGGCCCGACCTTGAGGAGCCACGATGGAGCCGGAACACGATGAACAGACCGGTCTGGTTACCCGGACCCAGATCGCGGACCGCCTGGGCGTCAGACGCCCGGCCGTGTCGAACTGGGCCCGGCGCCACAAGGACTTTCCCACCCCGGTGCGCTCCGGCGACACGGAGCTCTTCCGGGAGGCCGAGATCGCGCGGTGGCTGGTGAACCGCACCATCCCCCCGCGGCGGCTGCTGGACGGGGAGCAGTCGGGTACCACCTATGGCGATCGGTTCGGCCGGACCAGGGGTAAGCGACCCGAGGCGGAACCGAAGGCTGCTGGGAGTGTCTGCCCGCAGGCCGACGACGAGGACAGGAAGACCGTCGACCAGCTGATGGGCCGGCTCGCGGAGCGGGTGCGAGGCCCCGCGACGATGGCGGATTTCGTGAACCTCTGCCTCATCGTGATGTACGTGCGGCATGCGGAGCCGGAGCAGTGGTACCGGATCGAGAAAATCATGGCGACGGGTCAAGGCACCCAAGGCGTGCAAGGACTGCTGCGCTCCCTGGGCGACGTGGCCCAGGACACGCTGCGCCGGAACGGTGACCGCACCGACATGCGCAGCAGCCTGCTGCAACTCGAACCGCGGAGCTGGGACGACCTCATCGCGGCAGTACGAACGGCGGCCGGTGCGGGCATGGGCGCGTTCCAGCTCGTCTGGGAGTCGTTCAGCGCTCGGGAAGGACTGCAGAGCTCGGAGTTCTGCAGTCCGGTGGGCCTGGCCTCGTTGGCCGCCGGGCTGGTGCTGGCCCCAGGGCAGAAAGCCACGGTGCTGGACCCCTACACGCGGGGCGGGGAGATGCTGGCGGCTGCGTACCGGCACATCGGGGACGCGGGCGGGACGGTGTACGGCGAGACCCTCGACGGTCGTCTGCAGGCGGTCGCGAGTCTGTACCTCCTCCACCTCGGCGTGCGGCCGAAGTTCAGCAACACCCGGTCCGACCGGTGGCCTCCACCGCGCCGCGAGCACGGTGCCGATGTCGTGTTGACGAACCCTCCGTTCAACATGAGCGACGCACCTGGCTCAGGCCGGCGAACGGGGAACTGGCCGTACGGAGCACCGCCACGTGGCAACGACAACTTCGCCTGGGTGCAGTACGTCCTCGAGGCTCTGGTACTCGGTGGTCGAGCAGCGGTGGTCATGCCGGTGAAGGCCGGCAACTCGGTGAACACCGCCGAGCGCGAGATCCGTCACGCGCTGGTCCGCACCGGTGCCGTGGAGTGCGTCATCACGCTGCCGCCCCACCTGTTCTCCGCGACTCCCGTACCGGTTTCTCTGTGGCTGCTACGACGTGTCGAGCAGCCGGTACGCGAAGGCGTCCTGTTCGTCGATGCCCAGGAGTTGGGGGAGAAAAACCGGCGTCGGCGAGTACTGCGGGACACGGATCGCGATGCGATCACGGCGGTGGTCCGCCCGTGGCTCGATGGAGAGGAGCGCCCGGACGAGGGAGAGTACGCGCTGCGCGCTGCCGACCGAGGCTTCTCGGCTGCCGTCGTGGCGCGCGCGGAGATAATGGGCGAGGAGTATTCGCTGCGACCCGCCGACTACCTCGGCGGCGGACACTACGGCGCCGGTCCCGTCGCCGCACAGCTGCGCGAAGCCAGTGACGAGGCAGCAGGGCATAGGGACAGGGTGCGCCTGACGGAGCGGCGGGCGGCGGGAACGCAGAACGGCTACCGTCCGGGCCTGGGACCCAACGACTGGGGTGCAGCGGTTCTCGGAGACCTCTGCGAGATTCAGGCCGGACCTTCCTACACCCGCCTTCCAGTCGCGGCACGCACGGCGGAGGCTGGTGTCCCTCTCGTCTTCCCGCAGGATCTCGTCGGAGGGAAGATCGCGGACGATCCCCGTGAGCGCGTGCCGTGGGAAACGGCCGAGCGCTTCAAGAAGTTCGTGGTGCACCAGAACGACATCGTCTGCGTGCGCACGGGTGCACAGCAATGGCCCGCGTTGGTCTCCGGCTCGCAGGCCGGTTGGCTGCTCAGTTCGAACGTGACGCGTCTGCGTGTACGCCCGAAGGCCGAGATCGATCCCCTGTACCTCCACGCCTATCTCGGTCTCCGGCACGCGCGGGAGTGGATGTCCCACCGTGCCGCAGCCACGGCAGCCCCCTCACTGAGCTCTGCCGCTCTGGGCCACCTTCCCGTGCGATTCCCACCCATCGAGCAGCAGCGCCGGTGCGTGGAACTCCTCGGCGACCTCGGCCGACGCGCCGAGGCGTACGAGGCATACGCCTCGGCACTTGGCCGACTGCGCGCTGAGCTCGCTGAACACCTGTTGTACGGCTCGGCCGAACCGCTGTGACGGCCTGCGTCGGTAGATACCCGCGACCTGCCCCTCCCCCTCTTCATCCGTGACTTCCGAAAGGACCGAGTCCATGTCCGAACCGACAGCCCCTTCCGGACGCATGTGGCGGCTGTGGCTTGCGCTGTACGTCGCATGCTCCGTGGTGATCGGCCTCGTCGTGAGCCTGCTCGTGCTCCGATCAGGCGCCGGCACTGCTGACGTCGTTCTCACCGGGGGAGGCGGCTTCGCGACCTCGTTCGCCCTCTGCCTCGCACTGCCGGCGACCGTGCGCGAACTCAAGCGACTGGGCTGAATCCGACCGACCGCCCGTGCGGCTGAGGCCGGTCGGCGGGGACCCTCGGGCCATCGTCCCTAGGGTCCCGCCTACCAGGCCGGTGACGAGAAGCCGCTGCCGATGCGCAAAGACTCATCTGCGTACGTCCGTGGTCAGCTCGTGGCCACGGACGCGGCGAAGTCGGCGATCGCCTTCCGCAGCGGTTCGGCCGCAGTCCTCGGATCGGAGCGGGTATCCAGACCGAGCACCAGGACGCGGCCCAACAGCCGGCGTGGCCCTCGGAATTCCAGTTGGCGGCTGGACGACCCTTGATGGTTGGGGTGGACCATCAAGGGCTGTTTGAAGTTCGGATCATGTGGTTGAGGTGAGGAGCTTCAGTCACATGATCGACCTGCGGAGTGGAGTCCGACTTCGTAGCTGACGGGTGCGTTGTCATAGTGGGCGGCCAGACCACGCCAGGTCTTGATCTTCTGGAAGCAGCGTTCGACGGTGTTGCGCTGTTTGTAGCGTTCGGGATCGTAGGTGACTGGCCGTCCGCCGGCCGAGCCCTTCTTCCTGCGGTTGGCCTGCTGGTCGGTCTTCTCGGGGATCACCGCGGTGATGTGGCGCCGACGTAAGTAGGCCCGGTTGCCCCTGGAGGAGTAGGCCCTGCCCGCGGCCACGGCCTGAGGTCGGGTGCGGGGGCGACCGACCGGCCGGGGGATGCGGATCTTGTCCAGCACGATCGAGAACTGGGGACTGTCCCCGGCCTGTCCGGGGGTGAGCACAAACGACAGGGCCAGACCTGCGGCGTCGACCGCGGCATGGATCTTGCTGCTTAGCCCGCCTCGTGACCGGCCGAGCCCGCCGGCATTCGCTCTTGCTGCCTACACAGCGCTCGCTGTAACCATGAACGAGGAGTACGGCTTACGGTCGGAGAATCTCCGACCTGCTCGGCGGCTACCCGGCGTCCTTCTCTTCCTCCATACCGTCGAGGAGTCTTCGGGCGAGGATGGCGAGCGTTTCTCCGTCCTGGGTGGCCCAGCGGGCGGTGCCCTGGTTCGAGACAGGGCGGCCTTCCCATGCGGCCAGCTCCCACATGCGTGCGATGAGCCCGCTGGGCGAGTACGCGTTGCCGTCGGCAGCCCAGACGATCGGGCGTGCCCGGTTGGTGTTGGTCCACTTCCCGAGTGCCCGGCGCGGGTTCGCGTTGAGCCATGCGGCGAGCGCGTCCTTCTCCGGCTGCAGGTACAGAGCCAGGTGCAGCGGTGCCCCTTCCTCTAGTGCGCCCTTGTCGACGATGACGTGCACCGCGTTGGGCCCGCGGCGTTTACGAGGCTTGCTCTCTTCGCGCCGGTACTGCGCGGCGGTGTCCTCGGTCCCGCCGCCTTCGAGTGCTGCCAGAGCCGCGGTCACGATGCCGGCGGCCTGCCCCGGATCGGCGCACACGCGTTGCAGGCTCGACCGGCTTCCCACTCCGTCCAGAGCCTGTACGAGCGCCGGGACGACACGTTTGACCAGGGCGGGTACCTGTTCCTTGGCCTCGGTGGCCCAGGTGAGCGACTGGTCCGGCTCGCCCATGCCGGCGTCCTGGGCGAGAAGCTGCCGGAACACCAGGTGGGTGATGAGGAACGTGCCGTCGTCGATGACGGCGGCTGCCCGCCCGGCGTACTGTTCGCGTTCCGTACGCAGAGCCGTACGCACCGCCCGCAGGACGCTCACGGCGTTCCAGGTTTCGTACACGCTGGGCACGGAGCGGAAGAGAGGGTCGTAGATGCCGCTGCCGCCCCGTTCCCACAGCACGTCGGTGGTGCCGGACGCGACGAGCCGGGCCGCGAACCGGCTGCCGCTGTGGGCGCAGGCGAGCGCACACGCGGCTTCCACCACGGAGCAGCCCTCGTCGTCCTGGGGCTCGAGTTCGCTGCGGCGCACGCTGTACACGAGGCCCAGTTCGGCGCGGAACTCCTTGATGAGCACTGCCTGAACGGGTTCGAGGGCGATCCGGTCGCGTTCGGTGATGTGGTTCTGCCGGTTGGTGGCCTGGGTGGTGCGATTGGCGAACTCGGTGTCGCCACCGGTGACAATGAACCGGACGGTGACCTGGGCGAGTCCGGCTTCGTCGGACTGCTCGGCTGCGTCGATGACAGAACGCACTGTCTGCGCGCCGTTCACGACACTGGCGCCCTTGGCGGTGAGGCGGACGGGGTGACGCTCGGGGAACTTCTGCGATCCGGGCACCGCTTCCAGGGAGTCGCACAGAACGGTGACGCCGTTGTTGAAGTACCAGAAGTGGGACGGCTCGCCGGTGAGCGTGTCCAGTAGCTCCTTGTTGATGGGGGTGAGCCCCAGCGGGTCGCGGATGTTGCGGACGAACAGTTCGTTGCCGTGCTTGGCCCAGGTCGCGACCTCTTCGGCCTGTATGACGCCCTCGTAGGAGAGGTAGGGCGAGGTTACGCTGAACCAGGGGTGGAGCGTCGCCGTCAGCGTGACGGGCTCGCTCTGCTGGTCCTTCAGCACTAGGGCGTGGATGTCAGGGGCATGCAGGAAGCGGTGATCGACGTACTCACCGTGGGAGTTGAACTCGCTTTCGCCGTTCTTGATGACCTGCAGCACACCCGGCGAAGGTGACTTGGTACCCATGAGGGCGATCACCTGGGTGATCCGGGTGCTCTTCTCACCGATCAGGTCGTGTGCCCGTTTGGCGAGTATCTGGCCGCGGGGATTGAACTGTGCCGCCTCCCTGGAGTCGATGAGGGTGAGCCCTGCGAAGAGCTTGTGCACTGCGGTCTCGTCCGCCTTGGCCGTCCCCTCGGGGCTCCACTTAGCCTGCACGAGGTAGATGTGCGCGTCCGCCTCGTCGATGGCGATGGCGTCGATCCCCTGGTCCTGGCCGCCGTCGATGACGCAGTCGGCCGCCTGCTCGGGAGTCCAGCCGGTCATGATGCGCACGGCATGTGCGGCCAGGGCGCGAGAGCGGAACGCGGGCTGGATCTTGTCCGGCGGGCGGTTGCCGAAGTCGCTCACGTCGATGAGGCCGGTGTACGTGATGTCAAAGGCACGCGCGGTCTGGCGGACTGGGGTGGGTACTGGGGGCTGCTGGGGAGTCGCATTCATGGTTTTCCTGTACGGCTTACGGGGGAGCGAGAGCGGCGAAAGAGGGCGGCACGGAGAATGAATGTCAGCTGAGCGAGTCGAGCACGACCTGGAAGCTCCTCTGCGCCTCGCCAAGGTGGTCCACGATCGACTGCGCGATCTCGCGCGGGTCGCCGAAGTCGTCAGGCGCGTCGGTGGGGTCCGCGTTCAGGAGGAGGCTGGCATCGCGGCTGTCCAGTATCTTGCGCACGGAGTCACGGTCGTACCGCTTGAAGCGCGACGATTCGACGCGCCCCGCGCGCGCCTCCTCTCCGGGCCGGTACGCCTCCAGGAACTCCGCGAAGTTCTCCTCCGTGAGTGGGTTCTCGGTGTCGGTGTGGTGCACGTCGCGGGCGTCGTACACCCACAGCTCATCGGTGGCCGGATCGCCGTTCGGGCGCAGGACGGACTTGGTGAAGAACAGCACGTTCGACTTGGAGCCTGTGTCGTGGAACATGCCGGTCGGCAGGCGAAGCAGGGTGTGCACGTTGCAGTTCCGCAGGAGTGCCTTGCGGATGGTGGCCGCCGCTCCGCCATGGAACAGCACACCGTCGGGGACGAAAACGGCCGCTCTGGCCCCCTGCGGCATAGTGATGGCCAGATGCTGGAGGAAATTGGCGGGGAGCGTGGCGTACTGCACCCAGAAGTCGTCGCGCCGCTCGGTGTTCGCCTCGACGTTGCTCTTGAACGGCGGGTTGCAGATGGCGACGGTGGCGGCCACGCCCTGCTCGTGCCGGCGCACCAGGCGTTCCTTCGTGTCGAGCGAGTCCGCGCGCAGTATCGGCGGTACGTCGTGGAACTGACGCCCGGTGTTGAGGAGGACGTTCATCGTCGCCAGACGGCACATCTGTACGTCGATGTCGGCGCCCGCGATGGCGACGGCGTCCACACGGTCCCCGTGCGCGGCCATCTCACGGTGGGC
This sequence comes from Streptomyces sp. NBC_01477, assembly GCF_036227245.1. Classification (GTDB taxonomy): domain Bacteria; phylum Actinomycetota; class Actinomycetes; order Streptomycetales; family Streptomycetaceae; genus Actinacidiphila. The sequence goes on along the minus strand of NZ_CP109445.1, from coordinate 4,137,586 downwards.
GGCGATGAGGCTGGTGCCAACCCCGACGGCTGCGTCGACCACCCGGTCCCGTGGGGTGAGGGCGAGCGCCTTGGCTATCACGGTGAGCAGGTGGGGCGGGGTGAGGAACTGGCCTGCCTCTCGCTTGGCCCGGATGTCGTCGCGGCAGTCGGCTATCAACAGCGAGAAGGCGGAACCGAGCTCGTTCCGGCGCACGTCCGACCAGCGGTACGGGTCGAACTCCTCGACGATCAGCCGTCCGAGGTCCGCCATCTTGTCGGCCGGCCAGGGGCGGGAGTCATGGAAGAGGACACTCGCGATGGCCCGGCGTGGATCCTGCGCGTTCGGCTTGCCGAGTTCGGCCATCAACCCGGTCAGCGCACGGTGCAGGTCCTCACCGCCGGCGAGTACGAGGCTCGGCCAGCTGCCCGCCGGCGCAATCGGCGGGCTCGCGAACATCCCCGTCCTCTGGGCGCGCTCGTGGTCGAGCTTGAGGAAGAGCAGATACGCGATGTGCTCGGTGAACTCCAGCCGGGTCAGGCCTTTGAGGCTCGGCTTCTGTTCGAAGAACCGCTGCCAGCGCCAGAAGATACCGTCTGCCGTCCAGTGCCCCTCCGGCCCTCTCGCCCCGTTGCTCTCGCGCTCGGTCGCCATGCCCCACCCGTTCTCGAACGTCCCTGTCCGAGTGGATACGCCGACGGCCCACTCGCCTGTTTCGGCGGTGCCGGACCCGGTGACGAAGCGCTCCGAGAACACATCGGAACCGGCCGATCGGGCCGCGGGCGATCAACTCCGTCTCCAGAGTAGGCGCAAAGACGGCGTCCAGTGCCCGGAGCAGTACTTTTTTCGGCCTGCCAGACCCTGCTCTCCTACTGAGCCCGAATCCAGCAGTGCACCTGCTTGCCGACCGGCGTGTCCGTGACCCGCCACCCCGATGTGAGCAGATCGACGAACGGCAGTCCACACCCGGCTCCGCCTTGGGGTCGTCGAGCCGTACGCCACTCACAGGCAGCATTCGGCGGTACGGGTCGTGCAGCCCGACCCGGACGCCCCGTCCCTCGTCCTCACCGCACCCCGACGACGTGACCCCCGCCTCGGCGACGAGCGGCACGAAGTCACTACACGCGCGGACCGTGTTCCCGCACAGCTCGAACATCACCAACCGCGCCGAGTACCCAGCCTTCGCCGACCGCGGCGGCAGCGGGCGCCTTGGCGATTGAGCGAGCAGATGGCGCGGAGGTGGTCGGGGGCGAGCTCTGAGCACGGAGAGAGGCGAACAGTAGACGCGCCGGTGGTTCTCAGCGAACCGCCGGCCCGTCTGCTGACTCTAATCCTCGTCGGCCGACGGCGGCACGTCCTTCTTCAGCGCGCGTGCCACGGCCGTGAACTGGGCCAGAGCCACTTCGAGTTCGTCGACAATCTCTTGGGCGATCACGTCCGGTGACGCGTATTCCTTGGTCGTGGCGGCGTCGGGCCTGAGCACCGTGAGGTCGAGGTTGACCTTGTCCCGGGCGATCAGCTCGTCGTAGTCGTACGCGCGGAAGCGGTCGCTCGGGGTGCGTTTGCTGAAGTCCGTGCCGCCGGAGTGGTACGCGGCGACGAAGTCGGCGAGGTGCTGGCGGCCCAACTGTCGCTGCTTGAGCGTGAAGCGCTGTTCTGTACGGAAGTCGTAGACCCAGAGCTGGCGCGTGCCGGAACGGCCTCTGGTACGCTGGCCGGTTTTGTCGAAGAACAGGACGTTGGCCTTGACGCCGTTGGCATAGAAGATGCCGGTGGGCAGCCGCAGCAGAGTGTGGGCGTCGCAGAGGTTGAGGAGGTTCCGGCGGATGGTCTCGCCGGCGCCGCTTTCGAAGAGGACGTTGTCGGGGAGGACGAGGGCGGCTCGGCCGTTGGTCGCAAGCAGGTTGTAGATGTGCTGGACGAAGTTGAGCTGCTTGTTCGTCGTAGGCGCCCAGAAGTCGGTGCGGGAGGTGTACGACTCACCGGTCACCGAACCGACGCCGAAGGGCGGGTTGGCGAGCACGATGTCGTAGTGCCGCTTCGGCGGGCGGGCCAGGGAGTCCTGGATGGTGATGAGCGGCTTGGCCTCGGAGCTTCCGATGCCGTGCAGCAGCATGTTCATCAGGGCGAGGCGGCCGGTCTCGCGAACGAGTTCGTAACCGGTGATCGCGCCGGTCTGGAGGGCGCGGCCCTTGTCGCCGTACAGCTCGTCTTCGTAGTTCTGGACGAGGTGGGCGTGCGCCGCAATGAGGAAGCCGCCGGTGCCGCAGGCCGGGTCGGTGATGGTCTCACCAGGCTTCGGCTGGACGCAGTCCACCATGGCGTCGATGAGCGGGCGGGGCGTGAAGTACTGGCCGGCGCCGGTCTTGCGGTCCTCGGCACCGCGCTGGAGGAGGCCTTCGTAAGCGTCGCCCTTGAGGTCCTGGTTCTCGGTGGTCCAGGTGTAAGGGTCGATCAGGTCCTTGATCAGGCGATCGAGGACGGCCGGCTCATGGATCTTATTCTGCGCCTTGGTGAAGACCTCGCCGAGCATGGTGCCGCCGCGCTGGCCGAGGTCTTTGAGGATGAACTCGTAGTGGTCGAGCAGCGCTTCGGCGGACCTGGTCGTCAGGCTCTTCCAGTCCCGGCCCTCGGGGACGAGAGGTTTCTCGGGGACGTTGCGCCGGAAGGCTGCCGGGCGGTTGGCGCGTTCGTCGGCCATCTTCAGGAAGAGGAGGTAGGTGAGCTGCTCGACGTAGTCGAGGGTGGAGACGCCGGAGTGGCGCAGCAGTTCACAGTACGACCAGAGGCGGTTGACGAGGGTGGAGGTGGAGGCCGAAGCAGCGGGGGCGGCCTTAGTCCCAGCTTCCGCCGCGCGAGGGGCGGGAGTGGTGCTGGATGCCGGGACCGCGTCAGCGGGATCCTTGAAGGTCGGCTTGTCGGTACTGCTGCTCATGACAGTGCTCACAGGGGAAGTGCTTCTTGGGTACCGGAGGGAACCAGTCGACCGGAAGCCTGGGGGGCAGCCGGGACAGTCGTACGGGGTGCACGTTTGCGCCCGGCTGGCCTCACTGCGGACGACCGCTGAGCACGGATCCGGTCGAGGAGGACAAATGCCGGCTCGTCATCGGGATCCTGGGGCACCAGAGCTCCGGTGAAGGCTGCATGGAGAAGAGTATTTCGGAGCCTCGACGCCCTCGCCCAGCCGTCAGTCACCGCTTCTCCCAGTCCCCGCAGGTCCTCTTCCAATTCCTGAACACGAGCAACTATGTTCCGCTGCGTGCCAAGAGGCGGGATTGGAATTTCGAGGTTCTGAACCTTCCCCTTGTTGAGCGCCGGCTGATTGCCCCCTGAAGCCTCCTTGCGCGTTTCCTCATAGCGAGCCATGAGGAAATAGTACACAAATTCGGGCACAATAGCAGTTTCTGAGACTCGGATCGATGCGCAGTTCTGGTTGTGTGCCGCAGGAATGTCAAGGATTGCCGCCTGTCCCCGCGTCCGCCCTTCGCCGATCATCGCGATCATCACCGTTCCGGGCGGATGGATCCGAGTCTCAGGATTTGTGATCGAATCAACCGTGATTGACTCTCTCGTAGATGAAATTCGAGCGAACGACACCTCTCCGCTGCTCACCCAGGGGACATTGCCACCCCAGTAAGCTGAATTGCCGCGTGAGGGAGTTGACCCAACAGCAACCTTGAAAAGGCTTCCTATAGTTGTCCAACGCCATCCGTCGGGGATATCCCAAGGCCCCTCATTCAAGGCTGCGGAGTCCCGGACGAGATCCTGCGCATCTCCCTCAGAAAGGTCTTCGGAGACGAGTTTTCCACGCAAGGCATCATGAAGGACGGCCTGAAGAAAATTCTTCCCTTTTGTGCCCGCAATACCTAGAGATCCCTCTCCCATCTCGATGTACGCCAACTGATCGTCCAGTTTGGCGACGATGCGGTGCTGTTCGGCGAGGGGCGGCACCGGGATCTCCAGTTCGGCCAGATAAGGGCGTGGCACGCGGCGTTGACCTACAGCGCCGGTCATGTGATGCTCCGCAGCACGGCGAACTTGCCGTTGCAGCAGGAAGTGCATCATGTATTCAGGGAGAACAGCCCCTCGACTTCGCAGCACGTGAAATTCGGTGCTTCCCAGAGCTCGGCCGCCCGCCAGCCCTCGCGCCTTCGCGATCTTCCCGTTCTCCATGCAGGGCGTGATCTTCGCGAAGAGTACGTCGTCTTCCTGGAACCTGGTCAGCGACTTCTTCTTGAAATCGCCATATCGAATCTGAGTCGACGCATCCATGCGTCCTGTCTCCGCTTCGACGGAAGCCATAGGCACCTGAGAGATGAGCTCATCATCGTCGAGTTCCTCATCAAACCCTCGGGGATTCACATCGCACAACTCCCCGATGGTCGCCCGAACCCACCCCGCAGGCAGCCCCCCCGCGTCCGCGACATCGCCCCCGGAGCCCGAACCTCCCGGCTTCACACCCGAGTCGGTCGTCACGCGCTCAGCTCCCTGTCCAGCTCATTGATGATGTATTCCGCCCGCGTCCCCCCGAATTCCGCGAGGAATCCGTCCGTGCCGTTGCGGGAGGTGAAAGGGGCGTAGTCGAGGTCAGCGGTGTCGAAGCGTACACGCTCGGCCGTCGCCGCGGCGATGCGGTCGAGCCACCAGCGCTGCCGTTCGGTGAAACGCGCGCCCGCCTGTTCCTGGCGGGCGATCCAGGCCTGGTAACGCTCGCGTACGAGCACCTCGTACGGGCGAGGTGCGGGGACGCCCTGTGCGGCGCCGCCCGCGAGTTCGTAGCGGAGCAGGGCGAGCAGATCGGAGGCCGTGGGCTTGCGCTGGGCTCCGTCTTTCATCGCCTCGCCGACCTTCTCGTACGCCTTCCACAGTCTGTCCGGAGTCCACGCGCGCGGCGGGCGGGCGATGCTGCGGGCCACGTCCCTGAGCCGGTCCATGGCGACGCCGGGCGGCACGTCGGAGCCGGCGCTGAACGCGACGGATAGCGCCGCGATCTCGTCGCGGTTCTCCTCGATGTACCTGCGCCAGTCGCGGACCGTCTTCGTCGCCGCGTCTTCGTCGTCGGCGATGGCCCCGGCGCGAAGCAGCTCGTCGGTGCCGTTCTCGTCATAGAGGATGTCCTTCGCGCGCCGCATCTCCAGCAGGCGGGCGCGCAGCGGCGGTGTCGCGGCGAGAGGGCGGACGGACTGCTCGATGAGGTCGCGTACCGCGCGCTCGGGATCGCGGCCCGCGCGTTCGGCGGCCTCTCGGACTTCCAGCTGCCGGTCCGCCGAGACGGCTTCGACCATGCCGTGAACGATCTTCTTCAGCTGCAGTCCGCCGCTCAGCCGTTGGATCTCGGTGCGTTCCTCGGCCGTCATCTGGAGGTCGAGCTTGGCGAGGCGGGCGGCGAGGGTGGAGACCTCTTCCTCCTCGATGGTGTTCGCGGCGGTCTTGCGGAGCAGCTTTTCCAGGCTGATCTGCTTCTCAGTGTGGCGTTCCAGCGGTGCCGCGTCGACCTTCGGCTTCTTCGTCACGCCGACCGCGTCGACGATCACGAAGCGGGTCTTGGGGCCGACGCCGGGGGTGACCTTCTCGAAGTCGGTGAGGGAGAGGGTCCGGGCGCCGCGGCCCTTCATCTGCTCGAAGTACGCCCAGCTCTTGACGTCCCTGAGGAACAGCAGGCATTCCAGCGGCTTGACGTCCGTGCCTGTGGCGATCATGTCGACAGTGACGGCGATGCGCAGCTCCGGGAGGTTACGGAAGGCCGCGAGGCGCTCGGAGGCGTTGCGAGCCGCGCTGGTGATCTTCGCGCAGAAGTCGTTGCCCTTGCCGAAGACGTCACGGACGACCTCGACGATCTCCTCCGCGTGGTTGTCGTTCTTGGCGAAGACCAGCGTCTTGGGCACGTACATCTCGTCCCACCGCAGCGCGCCCGTGGCCGGGTCGTGTTTGGCCCGCTCGGGGAAGATCTCCGTGAACAGCCGGTCGTGGAAGGTTTGGACGACCGTACGCAGTTGATCCTTGCTGATGACTCCGACACCGACCTGATTGGCGCCGTACTCGATGTCCTCGTCGATGTCCTCATAGCGCTGGCGGCGGGTGCGACGGTCGCGGACGGGGATGGTGCCGTGTGCGATGACACCGCCCTCGGCCGTTATCCGCGTCTCGATCTCATAGACGGAGAAATCGACGTTGACGCGGTCGGCCACCGCCTCCTGGTAGGAGTACTCGCTGACCAGGTTGCCGTTGAAGTAGCCGAAGGTCTGGGCGACGGGCGTGGCGGTGAGGCCGACGATGGGGGCGTCGAAGTATTCGAGGACAGAGCGCCACTTGCCGTAGATGGAGCGGTGGCACTCGTCGACGACGATCAGGTCGAAAGCTTCCGGAGGGATGCCGGCGTTGTAACCGACCTGGATGCCGCCCGGCACGTCGACGTCGTAGTCGATCTCGCCGTCGCCGCGGTCGCTGCCCGGCAGGCTCGCGCCGGTCAGCTCCATGTAGAGGCGCTGGACTGTGGAGATGACGACCTTGGAGGAGGCGAACATGCCCTCCGCGCCGAGGCGCTGGACGTTGTAGAGGTCGGCGAACTTGCGGTCGGTGTCGGGAGTCTTGAAGTTCTCGAACTCGGCGAAGGCCTGCACACCGAGGTTGTTGCGGTCGACGAGGAACAAGACGCGCTCGGCGCGCGCGTACTTGAGCATCCGGTACGAGAACGTCACGGCCGTGAACGTCTTGCCGGCGCCGGTGGCCATCTGGACGAGGGAACGGGACTGCCCCATCCCCTGCTGGCCCTTGCCGAGCGCCACCGAGTCCTCCACACCGCGCACCGCCTTGATCTGCGCCGGGCGCAGCGGGCGTTCGTTGAGGTCGGGCATGCGCCAGCGCAGCCGGGCCCGGTAGCTGGGGGCCTGCTCGTCCTCCTCGGCCTGGCGGACCCAGCGGGCGAGGGTGCGCGGCTGGTGGAAGGAGAAGATGCGGCGGGTACGGGAGTCCGGGTCGAGGATGGACCGGAAGCGGGTCTCGCCGCCGTCGCTCACGTACCGGAACGGAAGCGGGGTGCGCCAGGCGTTGAGGCGCTGCTGGGCGTCGGTGAGATGGTCGGCGTAACGGTCGGCCTGTGTCTCGGCGGCGGACAGGTCGGCGCCCTCGCGCTTGGCCTCGATGACGCCGACGAGTCTGCGGTCGACGTAGAGGGCGTAGTCGGCGCGGCCCTTGGCAGTGGTGACTTCGCGAACGGCGATGCCGTTGCCCCGCCGGTCGCCCTGGACGTGGAGGTTGAGATTCGCGCCGCCGTTCTGGACGTCCCATCCGGCCGCCCTGAGCATCGCGTCGAGCTGCTTGCGGACCTGCACCTCGGTGAGGGGTTCCCGGGAGGCCTGCTCTGCGTTGTCGAGGAGACGGGCGCGCTCGGCGACTGCGGTCGACGCGGCGGCCCGGTCGGCGCGGTCGGCGCGGCTGCGGCCGATCCGCGTGGCCTCGGCGGTGGCCTGGAACTCCTTGAGCTGGTCCTGCATGGCCGTGACGGCGCGGGCCAGCTCCTCACGCTCGGCCTGCGCCTGGGCCAGCTCGTGCTCGACGGCGCTCCGGGCGGCCTGTTCGGCCTGGGCATGGGATGCCTGGTCGTGGTAGCTAAGGCGGGCGTCCTCGAGTTCCTTGCGGGCCTGGGCGACGTCCTGAAGCAGGCGCTCGTTCTCGGCGGCCGGAGTTCGGTCGGGGCTGGGCGGTACGAACGGCAGCTGCTCGCGCGAGCCGGTGAGCAGCCGGTGGTACCAGACGCCGAGACGGAAGCAGGTACGGAGGGCCCGGAAGGCGTCGTCGGCGTTGTCAAGTCCCGAGTGGTTCGCGTCGTTCCCGAGGGTGCGTACCTCGTGGAAGGCCGTGCTCACGTCGCCGTGGAGGTAGCCCTCCCTGTCCAGTGCCTGCAGTCGTTCGTACTGGGTACTGCCTTCCACCCGAACCCGGGCCCGGCTGACCAGGTCGGCCACCATGGCCTCGGCGTATTGACGGGACTTGATGAGCGACGTGTTCGGGTCACTGAAAACATGGCTCTCGGCGGCGGTTCCGTATGCGACGAGCAGCGGGAGATGCGGCAGCAGGAACCCGAAGTTGCGGGACTGCCCAGCCAGGCGTACCAGTCGGGGATCTGGTGCCTCTGACGCCCCGCCCGCGCTGCTCATAGGGTGGTACCGCCTCTCTGACAGAGCAAGGGCCGCCGCTGACTGCGCGGCGTGATCGTCCGTCGAGCCTAACCGGCGGCCGGTCTTTCCCACTGGTCTTCGGCAGGGGTTGCTGAGCCGTATCGGGACACGGACCGCAGCGGCTCCTTGCACACTCAGGGGTGGACCCCATTGCGTGACCGCGGCGCTGTGCTGCGGAGGCTGCGCCCCACGCTCGAGGGGCTTACCCACAACGCCCAGCTAGCAGCGGTTCCTCGTGCAGGGAAGAGCCCGAGTGGCTGGGTCAACCGCGTTCATGGTCGGAGTTGCAGTTCCGGTGGCCTGTGGACGGCTCGCCGTGTTCGGCAGTTGTGGTTGCGCCGGAGGCGTTTGCTTCGATGCTCGCCGCGACGCGTTGCCATGCGGTGAAGACGTTCATGACCTGGTGGTCGGGGGCGTGGCTGATGTCCAGCAGGAAGCGTCGGATGAGAACGGGGCTCGTGAGGGTGTTCTGGATGCGCGCGATCGTCCACACCCTGTGGGTGGCAGACGGGTTCGTCGTTGGGTCGGCGGTCACGGGGCGATTGACTCCAGACACAGACTGACTGCCCGCGCGATGGCGGCATCGACGCTGGCGGAGGCGCTGGTGACGCGTACGTGGTCGAGGTGTTCTTCGGCGAGCAGGGTGTGGACGTGGGTGTCGACCAGCGTGCGGTAGTGGGGGTCGTACGGGTGGCCGTCGGTGGCCAAGGCGGGGATGTCGGGGTCGAGGACGGTTGCCAGGAGCAGGGTGAAGGTGGGGTGCTGGGTGGTGGCGAGGCGCCGTAGGCGTTCGTGCTCCAGTGGGTCGGCTGGCTCGTCGCGGTGGTCTAGGGCGGCGTTGTAGTACGCGAGGGCGTCGATCGGTGCACGGTCGACGAGGACGACGTCTGCGCCCTGAGCCCCGGCTGCGAGGGCGTCAGCGACGCCCTGGCAGATGATCCACTCGGTCGACGCAGCGGTGTGGTGGTGCATCTTGGGGAGTCTGAGGGCGGCGGCGCGCTTGGCCAGGCGGCCGGTGCGGGCCACGGTCAGGCCGTGGCTGTGCAGCTCCATCTCGATCCGCTTCAGTAACAGCGTCTTGCCCGTGGAGTGGGTTCTGGTGATGCCGATACGGACGGGCAGGGAGGTGGGGGCGGGGCTCACCACAGGGTTGGGTCCTCTTCGGGTTGTGGGGCGCCGGGCAGGCTGGGCGGGACGGCTACGGCGACGAGCTCGTCCCAGGTGAGGTAGTGGGCGGCCATGGAGATGAGTAGTTGGGCGGTGGCGTAGGCGTCATAGGTGGCGCGGTGCCGGCCCGCCGCAGGCGCGGCGCTCAGGTCGGGGGTGAGGCGGGTGATGAGGGCATCAAGGCTGTAGCCGGGCAGGTCCGGGTGGGTGGTCTTGGCCAGGCGGAGGGTGTCCAGGACGCCGGTGGGCTGCCAGTCGGGGAGGTGGGCGGTCAGGACGCGGTAGTCGGTGTGGGCGTTGTGGGCGCAGATCCATGCGGTGCCGAGCAGGTCGTGGACGGCGCCGGAGACGTCGTCCCACGGGGGTGAGTCGGCGAGGCGGTCGTTGGTCAGGCCGTGGACATGGGCGGCGCGCGGGGTCACTGGCCGGGGTGGGCGCATCAGCCACGCCCCGGCGGCGGAGGTGTCGGGTCGGCCCTCACGGATCGGAAGGGCGGCGACCTCGACCAGGTCCGGCGGGCTGGCGCCGTTGCCCTCGACGTCCACGACGAACAGTGCCGGCCAGGCGCTGTAATTCACGGGGCGGTTCCGTTCTCCGCCGGGCCGGGCCATCCGATGGGGGCGCGTCCGTGCAGGCGGTGGTGGTGCGGCTTGCTGCGGTCGTGGCACTGGAAGCCGTAGCCGTGCTGGAGGAAGTAGCGCGGCGGTTCGTCCAGGCCTTCGACGATGATGGCGCGTTCGTCGATCTCGACGGGGCCGGTTGCGCCGAGGGCGCGCGCGTCGGCGGTCACCTGGGCCAGGTCTGGCCGTACCCAGGCGCCGGCGCAGCGCGCGATCTGCTCGGACGGGCAGATGTCGCAGAGCTCACGGATGCCGTAGTGGCCGTTGTAGTCGGCTTCTCCGTGCGCGTACGCCACCGCGCAGCTGGTCTTGCGGAACAGTGCGCCCCAGGGGGCGTCAGAACGCCCCGAGGTGTGGAAGTAGTCCAGGATCCGTTGCTCCGCCTGCTTGGGCATGATCTTGCGGCGTGCGGTGTCCTGATACGGCAACGGCAGGCCGTGGGCCTGGTAGTAGTCGGCGATCTCCTGGCGGAAGAACAGGCCGGTGAAGACTGTCGCGTGGGCGTACGCGGACAGTTCGCGGGCGCGGTGCAGGTGGGCCTCGGAGTCGTTGAGGCCGGGCACGATGGGCCGCCAGTACAGCACCGTGCGGTAGCGCTCGGCATGCTCGAACAGGGTGCGCAGGCTGTCGGCGGCAATACGCGACTCCACCGGTTCGATGGCCTGGTGGTCGATGCCGGAGTGGGTGACCAGGACCGTCACCCGAAGGTGGCGTAAGGAGTTGAGGGCGGCGCAGTCCTCGGGGGTGACGCGCCAGCGGGTGATGACCAGGACGTGGTTGGTCAGCTCCTGTGCGTCCAGCGCGCGCAGGACGGTGAACAGGTGTGGTTTGACCACCGGCAGCATCGGGTCGGTGGCGCGGTTGAGGAGCTGGATGGGCGTGCTGTGCGGGCGGAAGTAGCGATGGCCGACCAGCGCTTGGACGGCTTGTTCGTCACTCATCAGGCGGCGAGGGACCTTCATGCCGAAGTTGTCGAACAGGTGGCGGACGCAGTACCCGCACTCCAGGGGGCAGCCCACGATCCAGTTCAGCGACAGGCCGGACTTGCGGTATTCGATCACGTCGGCCAGGGCGGGCTTGAGGGCGCCGATCTGTCCCGAGTCGAGGATCGGCAGCGCGCGGCGCTTGTTGGTCGTCCCGGTGGTGTCCATGGAGGCTCCTTCACATGAGGGAAGCAGGCGTCACGCCGTGGTACGCGGACGTGGCATGAGCAGATCGCGGCGCGCGGCGCCGTACCAGGTGCCGAAGTCGCGGCGGGCGGCTTCGGCGTCGTCGGAGGTGTGGACGAGGTTGCGGACGAGCCGGTGTTCGGCGAGCGCTTTGCCGAGGGAGTCGTCACCGTGGTCGCCGCGGATGGTGCCCTCGGCTGCGCGGGTCGGGTCGAAGTGGCCGAGGACAGCGCGAAGCCGGGTGTGGACCCCGGGTAGCCCGTAGGCGAGGGCGACGGTGACGGTCCGGCCGACGTACTCCGCGTCGAGGCAGGCCGGGATGTCGCGGTCAGGGAACCAGTCCTTGTCCACGAGCAGATCCCAGTAGTGGACGTGGATCTGCCATGCCTCGACAGTCATCTCGCACCGCCCGGACAACTCCACTCCCGGCAGGGCGAGTCGGCTCAGAACGGTGTCGTTCAGCCCGCGCTCGCCGGCGTCCGGCTTGCACAGGATCACCGACCAGCGGGCCCAGTCGACCCCGCCCACCACGGCACCGCTGCGGGGCAGCTTCCTGGTCACCGGATGCTCGCCGCGCCGGCGCAGGCCGACCACTTGTGGCCGAGCAGCCAACGAAGGCCCGGCCACAGTCGGCCCAGCAACTGGGGATCGACGCGGTCGGCGTCCTCGTGGACGATCCGGCGGTACACCTCGAACAGCAGCAGAACCTGCTGCCAATACGGCTCCAGGCCAAGCGCTTCGATGTCGGCGACACGGTAGGAGACCGCGTTGGTACGCAAACCCTCCTCGTGCTCCAGGAGCCGGGCGATCGTCGCCGGTGTGGTCGTGGCAGGCATCGGCGGGAACTCGAAGTGCAGGGGCGCCAATCGCCGAGTGGCCTCGTCGAGAACCTGCCGGACCCGCTCGGCGTCGCGGTCGCAGATGTGCGCCGAGCCGATGTGGTGCGTGTAGGAGCCCAGTTCCAGGCCGAGCTGGACGGCGGCGTACTCCTGGAACATGGTGAACGAGAAGACGTCCGAGAGCAGCCCGCGGTCCAGGTCGTTCGCCCGCATCGTGCAGACCATGTGGAGCTGTCCGTCCCGCGGGAGCAGGTGCAGAGCGGCCAGGCACGCCATGTCCGGGTTGTCCTCGACGGCCAGCTCGTCGGCGGTGAACACCGGCATGAAGCCACGTTTGCTGTCGGTCTCGCGCCTCAGCAGCTCCAGCACGCGGTCGAACGCGGAACGGTCCGCCCCCGCGGCCGGGGTGAGGATGCGGTGTCCGTACGACGAGCCGTCGATGTGTACGCCGTCGCGCGAGCTGGATGCCATCGACGGCGCGTAGTAGCCGATCATCTCCAGGTCCCGGCGTCCGGCCAGATGCCACAGTGCCTCGGCAAAGTGGAACACCGGGTTGACCCTGCGGGCTGCCAGATACGGCAGGCGCTGCCGCGGATCCGGCAGCCGGAAGCCGACGCCGATCACTTCGCGCGCGTCGTTGCCGCGCGGCGCTATGCGGAACTCGAAATCGTTGCTGACCTGCGTCAGCAGGCCCAGGTAGGCCGCTTCCAGGCCGGAGAAGTCGGGAGGAGTCAGCATGGCGTCTCCAGATCAGGACGATGTAGGGACGGGTTCGTACAGGCCTCGGCCGTCAACGGGGACGGGCTGCCGGGGCTCGAAGTGGTTCCGGAACGTTTGCGCTCAAGGACCACCAAGGGGCAGTTCAGCGCGTCGGCGATCTTCATCAGGTTTGCGGGGGTGGCGCTCCGCCAGCCGCTTTCAATCTCGCCCATGAGCTGCTCGGATATCCCGAGCCGGCTGGCCAAGGCCCGTTTGGTCAGGCCTGCTTTCTCCCTCGCCCAGGTCACCGCCTCGGGCTCCTGGTGAAGGCGACCGGGTGCCTTGCGCGTTCGGCGGCCGGCGGGCGGTAAGGACACCGGATCCGTCACTTCAGCAAGTCCTGTTCGGCGCGCACCGAAACGGCTGAGGATGTGAAGACGGCGACGATGTCCTTCCCCGTCGGGCTCGGCACCACGGTCACGTCTGCGGCGAGTGCGCGCACGAGCATGAGGCCGCGGCCGTCGAGGCTGTCCACGTCGACCTCCCGCTCTTGCGGCAGCGAGGGATCATCGTCGTGGACGACCACCACGATTCCGCCGAGAACGCGCTGGACGAGGCACCGGCTGACCTTCGGATACCCGTGACTGGTTGGCGCCGCATGGCGCATGACGTTGGTCAGCAGCTCTGCGAGGGTGAGCCCGATGTCCGTCGCCAGCTCGTCCAGGCCCCACAGGCAGACGTTTTCCCGCGCGATCGTCTTGGCGTGGTGGATGGACTTCGCCGACAGCTCCAGCTCGATCAACAATTGCCCGGGGCCACTCTGAGCAGTGCTGCGTGCTCCCGGCGGCGCGGCTTCAAGAAGGTTCGTCATGGCAAGTCCAGTTCGTTGCCCGGAAACCCGTCCACGGGAATCCGGCTGCGGTGTGTACTGGTTCAGCAGCGGTCAGCAACTATTGAGACAGCCCGGAAGCCGAGCGGGCAGAGGGCGATGTGGATACCGGCGGGAATCCTCATCGGGAGGCAGGAGTGCGTATGCCGCAGCCGGAGAAGGTCCTCGACCCAACCGCCTCACCGGAGGCGTGGTACGGCCATGAGATCCGCCTGCGCCGTAAGGCCCGCGGCTTCAAGACCGCCGGCGCGCTTGCGGCTCGGGTGCAGGTCAGCGTGGATGTCGTCCTGAAGATCGAGCGCGGCGAATACCGGTGCCCGGAGGACTTAGCTGCGCGGCTGGACGAAGTCCTGGAGACGGGCGGTCTGTTCGCTCGCGCGTGGGGAATGGCCTTCGGTGATGCGGATAAGTGCCGCGCTGATGCGGATTCATTGGGCCGTCGGCAAGGCGAGGGAACCCGGACGGCACATCGGGGGCGCATGCTGGAGGGAGGTGACCCAACTGCGCCGAACAGGAGTCCTGAGCCTGTGGAACGTCGTGCCTTCCTCGCCGTCGGCAGCCTTGCCACCCTCGCTCCGCTGGAGCTGACCCGCCTCCTCAGCCCTGTGGCCCCGCCGCCCGTCCCCGAATGGATCACCAGGAACGAGATCGACCAACTCCTCGACATCGCCAACGTGCTTCAAGGTTGGGACAACTCGCACGGCAGCGGCGGCCTGGTTGGGGAGTTGGCAGGCAACTGCATGCGCTGGGCAGTCAGCCTGCTGTCCGCTGACTGTCCGCCCCGGCTCAGAGCCGACTTCCTTGCCGCCCTCGCTCGGCTCGGACTCGTTGCCGGGGCCTCGCAGTTCGACGTCTGCCGGCACGAGGAGGCTCGTGTCGCTTTCAAAGTCGCGGTCGAGTGCGCGGAAGAGGGCAAGCACTGGCACCTCCGGGCCAAGGGGTATTCCTTCCTGGCGCGCCAGGCGATCTGGATCGGCGACGGTGACGACGGGCTGACGAACGCGGAGAAGGGGCTGGTCCGATCCGACCGGCTCACCGCGTCGGAGCGGGCGATGCTGCACACCGCCCGCGCACGGGCTTTCGCGAAGCTGCAGAACGTCCAGGAGACGCTGGCCGCAGTGGGCGCGGCCGACGACGCTTTCGCCCAGCGCCGTCCCGCTGAGGAACCACCGTGGATGGCCTACTACGACGAGGCTCAGCACAACGGAGATACCGCGCACGCCCTTTGGGACCTCGCGGTGGGAGTGGACGGCCACGATCCGACGCCGGCCGCGGAGCGCTTCCAAAATGCTGTACGGGGGCATGCGCCGGCATTCGTCCGGTCCAAGGCGATCTCGTGCACCAAGCTCGCCGCGCTGGTCATGCTCAAGGGCGACCCGCGCGAGGCCGCGTCGATCGGCCATCGCGCCTTGGACTTCAGCGGCGGGCTGACCTCGCGCCGGGCCTCGGAAGACCTCCGTGAGCTGGGCCGCTTCGCCGCGCGGCATCCGAAGGTGCCGGAAGCCCTGGCCCTGCGCGAGAGGATCGGCGCTAGCTTGCATGCATGACGAGCACCTCGGAGCTTGGCCGCGCGGCGCTCGACGAAGCGTGCGCCGCGGTCGGCATTGATTCGCGGGGGGCCGAGCCCGTACGGATCGCTGAGAACCAGGTATGGCGTGTCTCAGGAGTGGTCGTACGGATCGCACCGCCGGATCGGCTGGCCACGGCCTTGAGGGAAATACGCGTTGCCCGCTGGCTTGCCGACAACGGCGTCCGCGCGGTCGCGCCCCTCGATGTCGAGCAGCCCCTTGAGCGGGCTGGGCACGTCGTGACCTTCTGGGAGGAGGTCCCGGCCCACACCCACGGCACGATCGAGGATGTCGCCCTGGCCTTGCGGGACCTCCACGACCTGCCACCGCCCGACTTCGCGATTGGACGCCTGGACCCTTTCGTGCGCGTCCGGGAACGTCTCACCGCCGCCACCACGCTTCCCGACAGTGATCGCCGCTGGCTCCTCGACCTGCACGACGACCTCGTTCAGCGCTGGGAGGCCGGCCTTCCACCGGGACTGCCCGAATGCGCCATCCACGGCGACGCCTGGCCGGGCAATATCGTGCGCGTCAGCGGTGACCGCCTGCTGATGGATCTGGAACGATTCTCCGTCGGACCACCGGAGTGGGATCTCACCTCAACCGCGGTGCGTACAAGGACGACCGGCGCCGTCACCGAAGCCGACTACATTCGCTTCTGCGTCCTTTATGGATGTGACGTGACGGAATGGTCCGGCTACGACCTGCTGGGCGGGACCCGCGAACTTCGCCTGGTCACCTACGCTGCCCAACACGCGGCTGCCCATCCCCGATGGCGCGATCAAGCTCAACACCGCGTGGACTGTCTGCGCGGCCGTTATGGCCCCCGGCCCTGGAAGTGGACAGGGATTCTCTAGGAGGGGCGTCCGCGGTACGCCTCGCTTGTGATGCCTGGTCATACCGTCCGCTGCCTTGGTCAGAACGAAGTCCGCCTCTGCGTGAACCCGCAGATGAACGAGACTGCTCCCCGCGCCCGCGGGGAGGACCCATTTACAAGGCGCGCGGTGGTGCCAACCAGCCTGGTGGCGGGTCTGGACCGCGGGAGTAGACGTCGTATGTGCTGTGATCAGTGTGGCGCGCCGGTCGGGCGCTGCGTATCGCAGAAAGCCGTGCCGCTCAGGACGAACGCCGCCGCGCCATGCGGTAGCTGGCGGCCGAGATAGCTGCGCGCAACCGGCATCGTACGTTGCCGGAACTGCATCGCTGCGGTCGTCGGTTGGGAGTGCCCGCGTGCGCGGTTCGCCGAAGAGGCCGTTCCTGTACGTCTTCGTGTGCGCGGCCGGGGTGGCCCCGGGCATGAGCACGCTATCTCGGCTGCGCAAGAACGGGGTCGGGGCGCCGGCGTCGTCGCCACACCACTCGGGCTCGGTCTCGTCGACTACGCGGCGGTCGGGGCGCAGACGGGGTACCCGGTCCGGTCAGCGTGGCGGAAGCCCGGTGATGCCCGACCCTCAGTCCTCGACGCAACTACCTGAGCTTCGACGGTCGGCGCGGCGTCGGACTGCTTGCCTCGTTGATGGGGCGCAGTACTCCATCCCGATCAAGAACATCGAGGTCGATCCCTCATTCAAGCGCTACGGCCGGCGGGCTCGACAGCGAGCTGATGAACCATCATATCGTTCTGAAATAACGGGTGTTAGGATCATCGCCTTCTGGTGATCCTGTGGGGGGACCATGGCTGACGGCTTCTACAACTGGCTACTGAAGGCCGTGTCCGAGTTCGGTCGCTCGTGTAAGGGAAAGCTTGCCGGCGAAGGCAGCGCTGAGGCCGCGATCCGCAGTCCTCTGGAAGCGCTCTTCAAGGCTGTGGGCGATCACCACGTCCTTCACGAGCTGACCTGGCACGATGAGGTCCCGATTCCCGAACTCGGGGTGCGTCCGGACTACGCCTTCCAAGCCAATGGACTCGTGACCGGCTACGTCGAGGTCAAAAGGCCAGGCTTCAGCGTCGAGCCCGAGGCCTTTACAGGCCGCAACAAGCAGCAGTGGGAGCGGCTCCGCGACCTGCCCAACCTCCTCTACACCAACGGCACGGAGTGGCGGCTCTTTCGCGACGGAGTCCAGCTCGGCGAGACCGTCCGGTTCACCGGCACCCTAAAGAGCGCGGGTGAGCGGCTCGCCCCTGCCGATCCGGCCGCGTTCGACGCACTGTTGAAGACGTTCTTATGCTGGGCACCTCCCCCGATACGCCAGGTCTCCCGTCTCGTGCAACACATCGCCCCGCTTTGCCGTCTGCTGCGGGCTGCTGTACTGGAGCAGCTTGCCGCAGAGGCTAAGTCCTCCGATACGGAGGACGATGCGCGCGCCCGGCCGTTCACTGGGCTTAAGAGCGATTGGCGCAAGCTGCTGTTTCCCTCCGCCGACGACGCGACGTTCGCCGACGGCTACGCGCAGGCAGTGACCTTCGCCCTGCTGCTGGCTCGTACGGAGGACATTTCCCTCACCGAGGGCGGTCTCCATGAAGTCGGCCGCAGGCTGGACGCTGACCACGCGCTGATGGGCAAGGCCCTCCAACTGCTCACCGACAACGTCAACGAGCGCTTCTCGGTGACCCTGGACCTGCTGACGCACACCATCACCTGCATCGACTGGCCCGCCATCCGTCGGGGCAACCGGGACGCCTATCTGCATCTGTACGAGAACTTTCTCACCGTGTACGACGCCAAGCTGCGGCAGAAGAGTGGCTCCTACTACACCCCGCGCGAGGTAGTGGAGGAGATGGTCCGCCTTACCGAGGACGTGCTGAGTACCCGGCTCGGTAAGGCGAAAGGCTATGCCGACGATGACGTGCGGATCGTCGATCCAGCCATGGGGACGGGGACCTACCTCCACGCCATCATCGAGAGAGTCGCCGCGCGTGCTTCTGCGACCAGAGGTCCCGCCATGGGCCAGGACGCCATCGGCCGGCTCGCGCACCGACTGTACGGCTTCGAGCTGCAGATGGGCCCCTTCGCTGTCGCTGAGCTGCGCACCTCAGACCTCTTAAAGCGGCACCAGTCTCCGCTGCCTGATGGGGGGCTCAACCTCTTCGTGACAGACACGCTGGACAACCCCTTTGTGGAGGAGCAGGAGCTGGCCTCCACCTACGGCGTCCTCTCCGCCTCCAGGAGGCGCGCGAACCGCGTGAAGGGACAGATCCCCGTCACCGTTGTGATCGGAAATCCTCCGTACGACCATAAGGCGGAGAACCGCGGTGGGTGGGTCGAGAAGCGCCCCAAGAAACAGGAGCCGCCCCTACTCGACGCCTTTCGGTATCCGGGCAATGGCCGGTACGAACACATGCTCAAGAACATGTACGTGTACTTCTGGCGTTGGGCAACGTGGAAGGTCTTCGAGGGCCAAGACGCCGACCAGCATGGAGTGATCTGCTTCATCACTCCGTCGGGGTTCGCCACCGGGCCCAGTGGACGGGGCATGCGTGACTATCTCCGTCGTACCTGCGACGAAGGTTGGATCATCAACCTCTCACCCGAGGGCCAGCGCGCGGACGTGGGCACCCGCATCTTTCCTGGCGTGGCCCAACCCCTGGCTATCTGCATCTTTGTGCGTCGTGCCGACACAGACCCGGAGCGCCCAGCTCGAATCCACTACCGAGCTATCGCGGGCAAGCGCGCGGAAAAATTCCGACAGATGAAGGAAATAGGGCTGGATGACAGGGGATGGCGCGATGCGCACCAGGAGGGCGTACGCCCCTTCACCCCTGTCGCACAGTCCGGCTGGGAGGACTTCCCTGCACTGGACGACCTCTTCCCCTGGAGTAGCCTGGGAATCACGTCGAACCGCTCCTGGGTAAGCTCCCCTTCCCCCGAGACCCTGCGCCGCCGTTGGTCCCGACTGATCCGGGAGGACAATCCTGTCGAGAAGGCCGAGCTTTTCAAAGAGACTCGCGACCGCACTCTCGACCGGAAGAAGGCACCGCTTCCGGGACAGCCAGTCCATCGAATCCCCATCGGGCAGGAGATCTCCGCTGACCCCGACCTGATCCGTATCGCCCGTCGCAGCTTCGATCGGCAGTGGCTGATTGGCGACAACCGTGTCATCGACTTTGCGCGCCCCGAGTTGTGGGAGGCGATCCAGAGCGGTCAGCTGTACCTGAACCAGCAGTCCACGCACGTGATCGAATCAGGCCCCGCAGTGGTAGCGACCGCCCTAATCCCCGATACCGACCATTTCAATGGACGTGGCGGCCGGAACATACCGATTCTGCACTCCGACGGCTCTGCGAACGTCCCTACCAGACTACTGATGTACCTCGCGCGCGAACTCGACCTGGAGAGAGTCACCGTCCAAGACCTGGCCGCCTACACCATTGCCGTAGCCGGGCACACAGTCTTCACCGAGCAGTTCACTGAAGAGCTCCTCACTCCCGGCGTACGTCTCCCCCTCACTCGGAACAGGGAGACTTGGCAGAAGGCCGTCGTGATTGGCGCAGAAGCGCTTTGGGCCTCGACCTACGGCGAACGCTACGCGGATCCGGACAATGGCCGCCCCTTCGGAAGTATCGAATTCGCCCAAGGCGACCCTCGGCAGATCCGCTACCTCACCCACATCGGTACGGCTGTCCCGGAGAAGCTTCGACACGACGCTGAAACGCAGACGCTGTACATCGGCCAGGGCACTCTCGCGCCGGTCCCCGATGATGTGTGGGCCTTCGATGTCGGCGGCATGGAGGTGCTGCGGAAATGGTTCGGCTACCGCAAGGCCTCCCCTAACAGTAAGAAGACGAGCCCTCTCGACGACATTCGCGTCGACAAGTGGCCGGGCGAGTGGACGACTGAGCTCATCGAGTTGTTGTCCGTACTGCGTCGCCTGGTCGACCTGGTGCCCGCCCAGCGAGACCTGCTCGTCGAGGTCCTGGCCGGTCCGGTTGTTACAGAAGAGGAACTAAAAACTGCCGGAGTGCTCCCAGTGCCGGCTGCCGCGCGTAAGGCACGGCGCGACGCCACGGAAGTACTATTCACAGAGCACGACAGCAAGGCTTGAGTTGGAGCGGACCCAACTGGCTCAGGACAGGTAGCCGACCGCCTCATCCAATGTGATTGCGCCCTGCGCGAGCTGACGTAGGGCGTACGAGATGCGGCGCTGATCTACCTCGGAATGCGAAGCAGCCTCCAGCGCATCTGCGAACGCCGCCACCGCGACCAGTCGGTTCTCGGCATCTTCTCGCGCGGCACGCTGGTAGACCACCGATCCGAGCAGGGTAACCGACAGGATTCCTTTTGACTCCGCGATCAACCCCATCCACAGCAAGGCCGACGCGTCCGACTGCATCTGGTGCTGGGAGAGACCACGGGCCACAGCGGATTCCGGCTCATGGGCGGGGGAAGGAAGAGTGCTGAGCACCAACTCGGCCAGCAGTTGATGCTGCGAGCTGGTCAGGGCAATGTACGGAACAGACATATGCAATGCCTAGCATATCTGATGCTGCTTGCCACAAGTCTCGACAGGCGCCGTTTCGTGCAGCAGGAACCGACATCCGTGGGCGCCCGGACGCTCGCCGACGAGACGCTGAACGCGGTCTCCGACATCCGCGGCAGGATCGTGGTTGCCGAACCTACGGCAGCCTGCCTTGGTCCGCTTGCCTGGGCCGCTGGCGACATGGCGGAGAAGGTGGGCAGACGGCCGCCATCGGTGCGGACGCTGGTCCGGGTGGGGAAAATCTACCAATCGGCACTTTCTCGCATTCGGTGGTGACTGAGCGTGCTGCTATCCGAGGAGGATGCAGTGGCGGCTGGGCGGGGCCGTCGGATTTTTGGTGGCCGGTCAGCGGCGCGGGCGGGACGGCCGTTCGGCGGGCTCCAGGCTTTTCGGGATTAGGGTCGTCGGAGGGGCCGGGCGTTGGTTCCCGGCTGTGAGGGTGGTGCTCCGGGCTTGGGCTGCTCGGGCTTGGGAGCTGGGGACTTGGCGTTGGGTGAGGCGCTTGAGGCGCCAGGTGAGGACCTGTGTGGGGGAGCGGGGGTCGTTAAGGGCGCGTTGGTCTGCTGCATGGTGGAGGAGTTGGGTGGGGTCGTGGCCGGCGGTTTCTGCGTCGGTGAGGGTGGTGGCGAGGGCTGGCCAGGTGGGGTCGTTGAGGATCTGGTCGGCGTGGGTGGGGATGGTCTGGCGTATGCGTTGGGCGTGGCTTTCGATGGCCGGCTCGGGCGGGCGGCGTTGGGCGAGCGCGGCCAGGGGCGCGGCTGCGGCCTGGTCGTAGGCGTCCTGGAGGTCGGTGAGGGTGCGGCGGGTGGCTTCGACTTGCTGGTTGTGGTGTCGGGCGGTGTGCCAGCGTTGGATGGCGATCACGGCGAGGACGGCGGCGTCGAGGAACATGGCCAGCCCGGCGCCGTCGCCACCTACCGGTTGGCGGGCGATGGTGTGGATGGCGCCTCGTAGGGCTCGGGCGTGGTGGTGGTCGGCTTGGATGCGGGAGCGGCTGGCGCGTTCGAAGTTGAGGGCTGCTTGGCGGAGCTGGGGTCGTAGGTTCTCGGGGGCCTGGAGGGGGAGGGCGTCGAGGGCTTCGGCGAAGGCGGTGATGTGGGCTTGGGAGGCTGCGTCGTCGGTGCCGGCGAGGTGGTGGGGGATGCGTTCGGTGGCGGCGGTGGCCTGGTGCCACGGGTTGGGCTGACGTGGGCCGGTCCCTGGGGGTTTTGTGGCGGTGAGGCGGTTGCGGATCTGGGGGTAGGACAGGTCGGGGGCGAGGGTGGAGCCGGAGAACCAGATGGGCTGGCCTGCGGCGTTGGTGTCGTCGTCGAGGGCGACTTTGTAGCCGCGGATGTCGCCGGAGGGGAAGCGCAGGACTTCGACCTTCATGCCGCTGCTGGCCATGAGGTGGAAGAACTCCTCGGGGGTGGTGGCCACGGCGACGATAGTGCGGATGGTGGCGCGGAGTTGTTCGCGTGGGGTGCGCTGGCGGCCGGTGCGGTGGGCTTTTTCGGTTTCGGCGCGGGTGGGGCGTTTGGCTGCGGTCCCGTCGCCGGGGGTGACGCGGCGCAGTCCGTAGTCGGCTTCGATCTGGCGGGCTTCGGCTTGGGCGCGTTTGTAGGAGTAGGAGTCGCGGGGTTTGGTGCCGTCTTGGCGGACCTTGGTGGCCAGGATGTGGATGTGGTCGTCGGCGTGGCGGACGGCGATCCAGCGGCAGGCGGCGTCGTCGCCTTCGGGTGCGATGCCGGTGGCGTGGACCATGCGGCGGGCGATGTCGGCCCATTGGGTGTCGGTGAGTACGGGGTCTTCGGGGGCGGCGCGCACCGAGCAGTGCCAGACAGGCTTGTCGGGCCGCTCTGCGGGATCGACGGCTTCAACGGGCAGGTCGAGGTAGCCGGCGAGCTGCTTGAAGGTGGCTCCTGGGTCGCAGGCGGGGTCGGGGGCGAGGCCGTCGAGGGAGGCGACGAGGTGCGGGTCGGTGTGGGCTTCGTGGCCGCGGCCGGTGCGGTAGAGGTAGGCGATGGCGCCGGCGGTGTTGGAGCCGGGCTTGTGGATGGACGGGATCATGCGCGGTCGGCCAATGTCTGGGCGGCGGCTTCGAGGCGAGCGGCAACGCGGCGGACCTCGGCGAGAGCGGCCTCGGTACCGATGGGGTCGCCGCCGGAGTTGATGGCGCGGGCGATCTGGTTGATGTTGTTGCCGATCCGGGCCAGGTCGGTTCGGGCGGCCATGAGTTCGCGGATGGTGCCGCGCAGGTCGAGCAGGTTCGCCACGACGCGGTTGATGTCGTGGGCGGTTGCGAGTGATGCCTGTGCCATGAACTTGGCGAGGCTTGCGCCGGTGTGGTCGGCGGCGGCCTTTACTTCGGTGCGTTCGGTGGTGCTGAGGCGGACGCTGACGGCGTCGCGCTGCTTGTTCTGGCGCGTACGGGTGCGTCGCTGCGGTCCCGTACGGGTCGGGGATGTCCTTGGTGCGGGGCCGCCCTCGGCCCCGCACCCGGCACTGGTCGCCCCCTGGCGGCCGGTGTCCTGCGCCACCCCTGGGGCGCAGGGGCGCGTGCAGGGCGCTCCCCCGACGGGGGAGTGTCCCAGCGCACAACTTGCTCCGCCGGAGGCTGGGCTGTTGGTGGTTTCCGGGCCGTTGGGTGAGTGGGCGGTGCCGGTAGCTGTCTCGTTGCGGACGGGCTGGGAGTCTGTCGGCATCGGGGTGACGGGAGTTGCGTGGTGGGGCATGGGGGTTCTCGTTTCAGGGAGCCGGGGTCGAGGGGAGTGGTTCGGGCCGGCCTGTACCCGGCCCTACCGACGTAGCAGGCGAGCCCGGCACGGCGTTCCGCCGCGGGACGGGACCGTGCTCTTTCGCTGAACCAGGTCGGGGTTCCGCGGCGGAACAGGGGAGCCGTGCTCGTTCACGGGGTGAACGGGAGCTCCGTTCACCGGTGGAACAGCCAGGCCGTTCACGGGGTGAACGGGCCGAGGATTATGACGGTCCCCTCTTGCTGCTGAGGTGGTCCGCAGGGCTTCCAGCGGTGCGTGGTCCGCGCTGGAGCGTTTGACCGGTTGGGCGGACCAGCCTGGCTGGTCTGCGGGTTGAGCTGGGGAGACTTCCGGTCAGTGGTTGTCGCGTTCGCGGCGGAGCGTGGTGATGAGCTGGGTGAGGCGGTCCTCGCTGATGGTGTGGCCGGCGGTGCGGATGGTCTCGCGGACCACGGCGCGGGTGGGGGTTTCGTGCAGGCGGAAGGCGGGGCGGGCGAGGACGAGGAGTTCGTTCAGTTCCGCGCTGGGCGGCCTGCCGATCCGGCGAACCGGGTGGCCGGTTTCGTGGGCTGCCGGAAGGAGTTCGGGGCGGGTGTGCTGGATCTCCTGATCAGAGCCGACCGGCACCTCGACGGGGATGTCGGGCTTGCGCTCGGCGGTCTCGGGCCGAGCAACGGTGCCGGTCGTCGGTGAGGTGGTGTCACCGCGGGTGATGAGGATGTGGAGGTGAACGGCGCCTGCGAGGGCGAGTGGGGCGATGGTGGACAGGATGCCGACGGTGGTGTCGTCGAGGTGCAGGCCGGTGGTGTGGGTCTGCTGGTTGAGGCGGACGGCGTGGAGGGCGTTGGCCCAGACGCTGGCTGTGGTGGCGGTGGCGAAGAGGGTCCAGATGTAGAGGCGGGCGCGAAAGGGCGCGTTGCGCAGGACCAGGAGGGCGCGGACGCCATAGGCGATGAAGCCGTCGATGACCAGGGGGAAGAGGTAGGTCAGGGCGGGGCGTATGTGGATGGCGATGGCGATCTGCTGGAGGGCGTCGTACGAGAGGGTGCAGCCGGCGGCGCCCAGCAGGGCGACGGCTGCGCGGTCCCAGGCGGTTGCCTGGTGGGCTGTGGCGGGGGTGTTCGGGGGCATGCGGGAACTCCGGTGTGGGTTCTGCTTCCGCGCGCGGGCAGGCGTCAGCGGAGAAGCGAAGCGGGGGAGTGGCGTGAAGGCGGGCTGGGCGGCCCGGGGCCGGTTACGAGGCGGCAGTGCGCCGTCTGCGGTCGTGGCCGGTGAGGATGACGCGTTCGGTCATCTCGGCGAGGCGGGAAGCGACGCGGTCGCCGACGGCGTCGCGCAGCTCGGCGACGGGCAGGTTGGTGGTGACCAGCGTCGGCAGGAGCTGGTTGTAGCGGTGGTTGACCAGCCGGTAGGTCAGCTCTTCGGTCCACGGGGACTGCTTGGCCGCGCCGAGGTCGTCCAGCAGCAGAAGCGGGCTGCGGGCCAGGCGCCAGAGCTGCTGCTCGGGGTCGCTGCCGTGCTGGGGGCGCTGAGCGGCGTGGAAGTCGGCTGCGGTCGTCGCCTCCCACCGCAGCCGCACCCCTGCGGCCAGCAGAGCGCGGATCGCTCCGTAGGCCTGGTGGGTCTTGCCGGTGCCAGTGGGGCCTGCGATCAGCAGCGACGGGCCGGTGGCGATCCCGCGCGTGCTGCCGGGGCCGAGGCTGCTCGCGGCGGTGACCTCGGCGACCCAGGCAGTGACGCGCGGGTGGTCGGGCAGGACGCCCTGGTAGCGGGGCGGGATGCGGGCGTCGGCCAGCTCTAGCGCGGTCACCGGTGCCGTGCCTGCTGGCGCGGGCGTCGCGTCCGGATCGATGCCCCGGGCAGCGAGGATGGCCGCGCAACGGTTCACCGCGCCTGCGGCGGTGCGGGGTTCGCGGGTGGCGGTGGTCACAGGTCACCGCCATAGGCGTTCTCGATGTCGGCCGGGTTGGTCCACGCGCGATGCGGCGTGCGGGAGTTGGCCTGTGCCGGGGAGGCGTTCATCGCTTCGTTGACCAGGCTCGGCAGGACGCTCGGGCTCAGCCCCTTGATTCGGAGCCGGTCCAGTCCGGCGCGGATGTGGTCGGCGGCGATGTCTTCGCCCAGGAGCTGGTGGACTTCCCGGCCGAGGTGCCCGAGAACTTTCTCCGGCGGGCGGTGCGCGCATGCCGCGACGTACTCGCCGATGAGCTGCTTCGCCAAGACGGTGGGGCTGGGCGCTGGGGCGCTCGCGCCCCCCGAAGGGATTGATCCTAGGTCCAGGATCCTAGGTCCTAGATCCGGACCCTGAGGGCTCATCGAACCCTCACTGAGTCCTCCGTGAGACCTCGGTGAAGGCTCGACGAATCCCGTCTGACCTGCGGGTTCGCGATTCGGTGAGGGCTCGTGCGTCTGCCGCGAGCCCTCGGTGAGGACTCCGTGAGGGCTCACTGACTCCTCACGGAGGACTCGCCGACCCTGCCGTGACGGCTCACTGCTCTCGGCGGCCTCGTGGCGGGGGCAGGCGGGTGCGCGGACTCCGCTGGGTCGGTTGATTTTCTGGTGGCGGTGCCAGGTGACGATGTGCAGGTACTGCTTGCCGTCGTCGCCTTCGTAGCGGCAGATGAGGTCGGCGGCGGCGAGCTGGGTGAGGTCGTCCTCGACGCCGAGGGGGCCGTGGCCGGGGCGGAGCGCCCACAGGAGTCCGGCGATGACGGCGGGTTGGTCGCGGAAGCGGCCGTGGTCATCGGCCTGGGTCAGCAGGCCGAAGAAGGTCCGCTCGGCCGACAGCGACACCGCGGCCAGGGACTCCGAGGCGAAGGCTTCGGGCTTGATGGTGCGTATCCGGGCCACGCCTCAGCACCCCGCCTTCGGGGCCGGGCGGCCGAAGCGGAGTGCGCAGCGGGGGTGCGGGGTCGTAGGGTGATGCACAGAGCTCCTTGTCAGCGGGCCATGCGGGGTGGCAGCCCCGGCGTGCTGGCGGACCGTTCAGGGATGGGCGGACGGGGTTTCTGCTTCGGCCTCCGGCGTTCTCAGCGCCGGGGGCCTTTCTTGTTATGGACGGTGGGAACGACAGTTAAACCACACCCCCTTCGAACAGTCCATACATAGCCCTGCTTTCCGAGAGAAGCCAGCGGGGAAATCCTTGCGGCGTATGGGTCGGCACCGTAGCCGTAGATCACGGATCGTCCAAACCAGAGGTCCGGCCAGGTCAACGCCCTACCGAGGAGTCCGGGGTTGTCCGTTCTGGGTTGGTTCAGGGTTCATCCGGGATTCGGTGCTACCGTCCGGGCTGCGACCTGCTCCCGCATTTACGCAGCCGCGTTGTACACCCGAAAATGCCGTTTCCCAAACGGCATTTCACGAGGTACAACATGACGTCCCTCCGAAATCCCTCCACGGCTTACGCCCATCCCTGAACCACCGGCCGGCATCACTGGGGCTGCCACCCCGCGCCGACCGGAGAAGGAGCCCTGTGTTGCGCCCAACCGCTCCATCCCCGCACGACCTCCCCGCCCTGGCCGCCGCCACCGAGGTGGTCGCCCATGCCTGAACGCCTGCTGAACGTCGCCGAGGCCGCAGAGCGCCTCGGCACCGGTGAGCGCTTCGTCCGCCGCCTCATATCCGAGCGCCGGATCGCCTTCGTCAAGGTCGGCCGCCATGTCCGCTTGTCGGAAGCCGTTCTGGAGGCCTATGTCGAGGCCAACACGGTCCAGCCCGTCACGCGTCGCCACACCCGCGTCCGTGCGCGCTCGTCGTACGGGAGGGCCGCCTGATGCCCAAGCCGACCCGGCGGCGCTTCGGCGCCATCCGCAAGCTGCCGTCCGGCCGCTTCCAGGCCCGCTACCGTGCGCCGGACGGCCTGGAGCGGCGGGCACCGGAGACGTTCGACACGAAAACCGACGCCGAGGTGTGGCTCACCCAGATCGAGGCCGACCTGACGCGCGGGGACTGGAGCGACCCCGACGCGGGCGCCGTCAACTTCCAGGAATACGCGCTGCGCTGGGTCGCCGAGCGGGGGCTGGCGCCGACCACCGAGGAGCTGTACCGGCGTCTGCTGCGGCTCCACGTCCTGCCCGGCTTCCGCCAGTGGGACCTCGACGAGATCACCCCGCCCCGGGTGCGGACCTGGCGGGCCGAGCGGCTGGAGACGACCGGGGCGGCGACGACGGTCGCCAAGACGTACCGGCTGCTCAAGGCGATCCTCCAGACGGCGGCGGACGACGAGTTGATCCGCCGCAACCCGTGCCGCATCAAGGGCGCGGGGAAGGAGGAGGCCGACGAGCGGCCCATCGCCACCATCGAGCAGGTCGACGCCCTCGCCGATGCGGTCGGCCCGCGCTGGCGGCTGATGGTCTACCTCGCTGCCTTCGCCAGCCTGCGTCCGGAAGAGCAGGCCGAGTTGCGGCGGCCGGACGTCACCGTGGACGACGGGGTCGTGGTGCTGCGGATCAGCCGCGCCTCACCCGAGCTGACCACGGGCCGTCGGGTCACCGGTGACCCGAAGTCGCAGGCAGGAAAGCGCGTCGTCGTGCTGCCGGGCTTCCTGGCGGTGGATGTGCGGCGGCACCTGGACTGGTTCGCGGCGAAGGAGCCGGACGGGCTGCTGTTTGTCGGGGAGAGGGGGGCGCCGTTCCGGCGCTCCACGTTCGGACGGAGGTGGCGCCGGGCACGCGCGACGGTCGGGCTGCCGCCGACCTTCCGGTTCTACGACCTTCGGCACACCGGCAACACGCTCGCAGCCGACACCGGCGCCAAACTCAAGGACCTCATGGTCCGTGCCGGGCACTCCTCCCAGAAGGCCCAGCTGATCTACCAGCACTCCACATTGGAGCATCAGCGGCGGCTTGCCGCGGACATCGACGCTCATGTCCGTGACCGACGCGCTGGCGGCAAGCAGTCCGGAGGCGATGCCCGGCACGCGTGAGCGGTGTGTGCCGCACGGCGGCCGTAGCAGGTTCTCCTGCCGCGGTCGCCGTGTTGGCGTGAACCGAGCAGTGCGTATTCGCCGTCCGGCACGATCGGCCGCATGACGTATGTGGTGACGGTGGACGCGGAGGTCCCCGAAGGCGCCCCCGAATTGGACGCGCTGCAGCGCGAGGGCGTGATCAACCTGTTGGGCAAGCACCTGGACCAGCTCGACGCGATCGAGGGGCCGGACGACCTGGAGGTCGATGTCCTTGATCGCGTGATCGCGGTCCACCCCGGTGGCGCGATCGTCAAGGTGTTCGTGGACGCGCCCGCGTTGGAGTTCGCTGAGGAAGCCGTACACGCGGTGATGACGGACATCCTTGAACGCACCGAATTGCTCGCGGACTGGACTATCGCCCGCTGCGAGGTCGAGCTGCATGAAGGCATTGCACAGCAAGGCCTCGACGCAGCCGACGGGCCGGACGCACCGCCCTCCGACCTCGCCGAGCGGGCACGTCGGCATCTCGAAGCACCAGCCGGGCCGGTGTCGGGGAAGCTCGACGAGGCGGAAGTGGAGGCGATGCGCAGCAAGCTTCGCGCCATGGGCACTCAGCTGCATGCCTTCTCCCTCGACTCCTTCGGCTACACCGAGGACAAGGAAGACGAGGACGAGGAGGGATACGGGCCGCTCGTCACCCAGGAAGCGGCTGAGATCGCGGCCGGCGCACTCGTCTACGGCATTCACCTTCTCGTGGACGAGCTGTTCGCCGATCTGGGCCGGTTGGCGAACGGCGGACCCAACGTCGCCGAGAGCGACGAGGTGTTCATGGTCCTCGACAGTCTGCCCGAACGATACGTTCTCAAGTACGACGTGCTCTTCGTCCGCCGACTGGTCACCACGGCCGTCTGCATGACGGCCCGCCTCACGCAGCCGCACTTCGGGCAGCTGAGCTGCGTTGCCGAGGAGCTACTCATGCGCCTCCTCCTCATCCAAGCCGAGGTGACTGCCGATCTGTACGGGCTCCTCGACGACGAGGTACGCCAAGCCCTCGAATTCTTCGCCGATGGCGTCTACGAGGACATGGACCACGAATGGCTCTACGACCCGTCCGCCGACGGAATCGACGAGGACCCCGCTTTCGCCCACATGGGAATCGCTCCCATGGGCATCAACGACTGGTTCAAGCCCTTCAACGAGGGGCGCTTCGTCCACGTCTACGCGGCGGACGACGACAGCGACGCCAACGCCGAGCCAGCGGCGGAGGAGTGAGAGCTCAACCCCCGTATGGCACGGCTATGGCACGCCCTGCCGTGCTCGGCATCAGAAAGCGTTCAGGCCATCCTCGTACGGGACTTCAGTGCCGCTTTGAGGGAGCATAGGGGGACCAACAGGGGCACTCTTCGTGAAATTGTGTGACGCACGTCACCGAAAAGGCGTCTCGCGATTCGAGAATGCCTCGGTGTTCACCGGTCAGTCACGGTCAACCGGGGGAATTCGCATGCGGAATTCTCACCGTAGTGGCACGCCAATGGCACGCGACCCTCGAATTGGTCCAGACAACAAACAAGCCCCAAGTCCATGACCTGGGGCTATGCAATGGAGCGGATGACGGGAATCGAACCCGCGCTCTGAGCTTGGGAAGCTCATGTTCTACCATTAAACTACATCCGCTGGAAAGCCCCCCGGAGGGTGCTTCGGGGACACTCTACCGTATGTGGGGGGTGGGGCGGGGGAGGGGTAGGTTCGGGGGGCGGTGTGGCTGGGCGGGGGGAAGGTGGGGGATCCCCTAATGTGTGGGTTTGTCGGCCACGCGGAGTTGGGGAGAGGGCTTCATGGAGCGCACTGTCGTTCGTTGTGCGGATGGGCATGTGTTCAGTACCGGGTCGTTTCCGTTGCAGCAGTTGGGGGCGCAGCGGTTGGGGCCGGGGCGGTTGGTGAGGTGTCCCAAGTGTGCGCGGCTGCGGCATGCCGTGCCGGTCGGGGAGGGGCCCGGCAGGGGCGGCGGCAGGGGTTAGTCTCGTTCCGTGCTTCTCTCAGACAAGGACATCCGGACCGAAATCGACAACGGGCGCGTACGCGTCGACCCGTTCGAGCCTTCGATGGTGCAGCCGTCGAGCATCGACGTGCGCCTGGACCGGTTCTTCCGGGTGTTCGAGAACCACCGGTATCCGCATATCGACCCGGCGGTCGAACAGCCGGACCTGACGCGGATGGTGGAGCCTGAGGGGGGCGACGCCTTCGTTCTGCATCCGGGGGAATTCGTGCTGGCCTCGACCTACGAGGTCATCACGCTGCCCGACGATGTGGCGTCGCGGTTGGAGGGGAAGTCGAGCCTCGGGCGGCTCGGGCTGCTCACGCATTCGACGGCCGGGTTCATCGACCCGGGCTTCTCCGGGCACGTGACGCTGGAGCTGTCGAATGTCGCCAACCTGCCCATCAAGCTGTGGCCGGGGATGAAGATCGGGCAGCTGTGCCTGTTCCGGCTCACGTCCCCGGCGGAATTCCCCTACGGCTCGCAGCAGTACGGCTCGCGCTACCAGGGGCAGCGCGGGCCGACCGCCTCCAGGTCGTATCTGAACTTCCACCGCACCCAGGTGTGACCCGAGGGCCCGTCAGGGGTGCATACGGGCGCCCTTGAGGGTCTTGTCGACGGCGTTGCGCGGGCCGTAGACCGCCAGGCCCACCAGGTCCAGGCCGGCCGTCGGGACGGCGCGTACGGCGGCGCGGTTGTCCGCGTCATTCCCGGTGGCGAACAGGTCGGCGGTGAAGACCGCGCTGGGCAGCACACGGGTCAGCGCCCGGGTGTGCGCGGCCGTCAGCACGTCCTTGGCACCCTCGAAGACCAGCACCGGCTGGCGGAACATCGGCAGATACGGCGTCCCGTCGGCGTCCTCGTACGGCTCCCCGACGACTTCGGGCAGCTGCGTGCCCAGGCCGCTCACCACGAACGCCGTCACATTGAGCCGCTGCCACGGCTCCAGGTCCTCCCGCAGCAGCACGGCGATCTTCGTATCGAAAACTGTGGTCATGCGGCAACTCTGCGGGCCGCGCGCCAGCCGCGTCTTGTACGTTCCTGGCGTGATCGGCGTGATCGGCGTGATCGGCGTGACCGGCGTGACCGGCGTGATCGGCGCCGCTGACCCGACCGGCGCCAGCCGGAACCCGCTCAGATCAGCGGCAGCTTGAACAGCATCAGCAGCGCGACCAGCTGGAGCGACGACGCCCCCAGCGCCTTGTGCCACGGCAGGTCGTGGGACTTGCTCACCATCGACGTCATCAGGGCCGCGCACGCCAGCCAGGTCAGCCAGCCCAGCAGTTGGACGAAGCTGTTGCCGCCGCCGAGGAAGAGGGCGAACAAGAGCCGCGGAGCGTCGGTCAGGGACGTGATCAGCAGGCTGAGGCCGATGGTCGGCGCCCAGGCGCCGTCGCCGCCGAGCTGGCGGGCCAGCGTGTTGGTGACCGCGCCGAGGGTGAGGCCGCACAAGGTGACGGCGATGGCCGTGGTGATCACCCAGGGGACGCTCGCGGACAAGGTGGCGTCGAGGATGTCCTTGCGGGCCGCGTCGAAGCCGAAGACGGCGAGCAGGCCGTAGACGAAGGTCACGGTCAGCGCGGGGCGCCACACCGTGTGGTCGCGCATCTGCCAGAAAGTGCGGCCGGGGCGCAGCAGGATCCCGCTGAGCAGCTGCTTCCAGTGCAGCCGCGGGCCGGCCGGCGGGGCCGCGGCCTGGCCGGCGCGATACGTCGCCACATTGTCGCCGCCGTGCGCGTACGGGTCGGCGAGCTGCGCCGGCTCACCCATGGTGAACGCCCGCGTGTGGCCGGGGGCGTCGTCGTACGCGGGTGGCTGGCCGTACTGCCCCGGGTCACCGGGCGGCGCGTACCGGGCGTACTGCCCGGGCTCGCCCGACGGCGCGTACTGGTCGTGCTCGGGGGGATAGCCGCCCGGTACGTGCGGGTCCTGTCCTCGTCGGTTCTCGAATCCAGCCACGTCTTCGAACGTACCCGCTTCCCGCCGCCCAAGCGCCGGGGAGCCGGTTCGGGACGCCGCTTTGCTGCCAACCTGTGACACGTCGGGCGGCGCCCCGGGACCGCCGCGTCAGCCTGCCGCGGCGCTCGTACCGGAGGCCGAATCGGCGGCGACCGGTACGGCCGGCGTGCGCACCGAGTCCAGCAGCAGCTGCGCCACGTCCACCACCTGCACCGACTCCTTCGCCGTGCCGTCGTTCTTCTTGCCGTTGACGGAGTCGGTGAGCATCACCAGGCAGAACGGGCAGGCGGTGGAGACGATGTCCGGGTCGAGGGACAGGGCCTCGTCGACCCGCTCGTTGTTGATGCGCTTGCCGATCCGCTCCTCCATCCACATCCGGGCGCCGCCCGCGCCGCAGCAGAAGCCGCGCTCCTTGTGACGGTGCATTTCCTCGCTGCGCAGGCCCGGCACCTTGGCGATGATCTCGCGCGGCGGCGTGTAGACCTTGTTGTGCCGGCCCAGGTAGCAGGGGTCGTGGTAGGTGATCAGGCCCTCGACCGGGGTGACCGGGACCAGCCGGCCCTCGTCCACCAGGGTCTGCAGCAGCTGCGTGTGGTGGATGACCTCGTACTCGCCGCCGAGCTGCGGATATTCGTTGGCGATGGTGTTGAAGCAGTGCGGGCAGGTGGCGACGATCTTCTTCGCAGCCCTGGGCTTCTTCGTCGAGGCGTCCTCGTCGTCCTCGCCGAAGGCCATGTTGAGCATGGCGACGTTCTCCATGCCGAGCTGCTGGAAGAGGAATTCGTTGCCCAGGCGACGGGGTGAATCTCCGGTGCAGTTCTCCTCGCCGCCCATGATGGCGAAGTTGACGCCGGCAATGTGCAGGAGTTCCGCGAAGGCCTTGGTGGTCTTCTTCGCCCGGTCCTCCAGCGAGCCCGCGCAGCCGACCCAGTACAGATACTCGACCTCGGTCAGGTCCTCGATGTCCTCGCCGACGACGGGGACCTCGAAGTCGACCTCCTTGACCCAGGCCAGGCGCTGCTTCTTGGGCAGGCCCCAGGGGTTGCCCTTCTTCTCCAGGTTCTTGAGCATCGTGCCCGCCTCGGACGGGAAGGACGACTCGATCATCACCTGGTAGCGGCGCATGTCGATGATGTGGTCGATGTGCTCGATGTCGACCGGGCACTGCTCGACGCAGGCGCCGCAGGTGGTGCAGGACCACAGGACGTCGGGGTCGATGACGCCGTTCTCCTCGGCGGTGCCGATCAGCGGGCGCTCGGCCTCGGCAAGGGCCGCGGCGGGGACGCCGGCCAGCTGCTCGGGCGTCGCCTGCTCCTCGCCCTCCGTGTTCTTGCCGCCGCCGGCCAGCAGATAGGGCGCCTTGGCGTGGGCGTGGTCGCGCAGCGACATGATGAGCAGCTTGGGGGACAGGGGCTTGCCGGTGTTCCAGGCCGGGCACTGCGACTGGCAGCGGCCGCACTCGGTGCAGGTGGAGAAGTCGAGGATGCCCTTCCAGGAGAACTGCTCGACCTGGGAGACGCCGAAGACGTCGTCCTCACCGGGGTCCTCGAAGTCGATCGGCGCGCCGTTGCTGGTCATCGGCTGGAGCGCGCCGAGCGCCACGGGGCCGCGGGCGTTGCGCTTGAACCAGATGTTGAAGAAGGCCAGGAAGCGGTGCCAGGCGACGCCCATGTCGGTGTTCAGGCCCAGCACGATCGCCCAGATCATGGTGACGCTCAGCTTGACCATGGCGGTGGCGTAGACGACGTTCTGCAGCGTGTCCGTGCTCAGGCCGCGGAAGGCGGCCACGAGCGGGTACGAGGCGAAGTACGCGGCCTCGTAGTGGCCGACGCCGTGCAGGGCGCCCTCCAGGCCGCGCAGCGTCATGATCGCCAGGCCGATGACCAGGACGACGTACTCCACGAAATACGCCTGCCAGGCCGTCGAGCCGGCGAAGCGGGACTTGCGGCCGGCCCGGGAGGGCAGATTCAGCAGCCGGATCACGATCAGCGTGAGGATGCCGAGCGTGGTGAGGGTCGCGATGAACTCGGTGTACAGCTCGTACGGCAGCCAGTCGCCGATCCACGGCAGGAGCCAGTCGGCCTTGAAGAGCTGGCCGTAGGCGTTGAGGATCGTCAGGCCGAGGGTCAGGAAGCCGACCGCGACGAACCAGTGGGCGACGCCGATGACGCCCCACTTGTTCATCCGGGTGTGGCCGACGAACTCCCGCAGCAGGGTCGTCGTACGGGCCTTCGGCTCGTCCGTACGGCTGCCGGCCGGCACGGGCCCGCCCAGCCGGATGAACCGGTAGATCTGCGCGATGGCGAGGCCGAAGAGCGCGACGCCGACCGCGGTGAGGACCAGCGACACGATGATCGCGGCGAGTTGCATGGGGGCTCCTCAGGCCTGCGCACGGTGAACGGTGACTGAGTCTACTAAGCGGTAACTTAATCCGGTCCTGGCTGAGATTACCCGGGATCGGGGAGGCCATAAAGCCGCACCACTGGTGATCTGTGTCGCGCGCCGCACAGGCGTCACCTACGCCGCGCCGAACCGATTGAAACCCGGGCAACCGTGACACATATGGAAGACGCCCGCGGAAGGCGCGGTCCGAGAGTGAGCCACGGGAGGAGAACGGCATGCGGGCGGTGCTGCGCTGGACGGCGATCGGCGCCGGCCTCCTGCTGGTGCTGGCCGCCGGGCTCTGCGTCGCCTCGTACCGCAGATTCAGCGCGAACATCACGACCGACAGCGCCGCGGAGAAGGT
This sequence comes from Streptomyces sp. NBC_01477, assembly GCF_036227245.1. GTDB lineage: Bacteria > Actinomycetota > Actinomycetes > Streptomycetales > Streptomycetaceae > Actinacidiphila. The sequence goes on along the minus strand of NZ_CP109445.1, from coordinate 4,102,680 downwards.
GCTCGCCGAATACGCCGCCCAGCGCCCGCCCTCCCTGGTGCCGCAGGCGCGGAACATCCTGGTGCTGGGCGCGGACGGCGGCGCGGCGACGGCACTGCGGCCGGGTGCGACGGGCGCGGGTGCGAACGCCGCCGTCCTGCTGCACCTGTCGGCCGACCGTACGCGGGCCGCCGCGGTCGGTGTGCCGGGCGATCTGCGGGTCGGTGTCCCCAACTGCCGCCGACCCGGCGGCGGTGCGCTCCCGGCCGCGTACGAGCCCTTCGCCGCCGCCTTCCGCGGCGGCGGTGCGGCCTGCTCCATCCGGGCGTTCGAGCGGGTCTCGGGGGTGCGGGTGGACCACCACCTGGTGGTGGACGTGCCCCGCTTCGACCGGATCGCCGCCGCGGTCGGCGGCGGCACCCGGGACCCGCGCAAGAGCCAGGCCCAGGACCTCCGCCCGCAGGACCCGCACCGCGATCTGCTCCGGGCGCTGGCGGGCGCCGCCAGGAGCGGCGGCGGCTCACTGGCGCACCCCGCGCGCCTCTTCGGGCTGCTGGACACCGCGACCTCGGCGATCACCGCCGACCCAGGGCTCAGCTCGCTCCCCGCGCTGTACGGGCTGGCCGGCGCCTTGCGCCGGCTGCCCGCCGACCGGGTGACCCTGGTCACCCTCCCGACGGCCCCGGGCGCCGCCGGCGTCCTGCGCCGGCCGGCCGCCGACCGCCTGTTCGCGGCGCTGCGGGCGGACCGCCCGCTGGTGCCGGACGCGGAGCCGTAACCGGCCCCGCACGCTGGGTGCGCCGAACGCGCGCCGCTAAGTTGAGCCGACCCGACTCACCTCTGTTGACAGGAGGAAACCGCTCAGGCACTCTTGAGTCAGTTCCACTCAAGTCAGCAGGAGGATTCACCATGGCACGTGCGGTCGGCATCGACCTGGGCACGACTAATTCCGTCGTCAGCGTTCTCGAAGGCGGCGAGCCCACCGTCATCACCAACGCAGAGGGCGCCAGGACCACGCCGTCCGTCGTCGCCTTCGCAAAGAACGGCGAGGTGCTGGTCGGCGAGGTGGCCAAGCGCCAGGCCGTCACCAACGTCGACAGGACCGTCCGGTCGGTCAAGCGCCACATGGGCACCGACTGGAAGATCAACCTGGACGGCAAGGACTTCAACCCGCAGCAGATGAGCGCCTTCATCCTGCAGAAGCTCAAGCGGGACGCGGAGTCGTACCTGGGCGAGAAGGTCACCGACGCGGTGATCACCGTCCCGGCGTACTTCAACGACTCCGAGCGCCAGGCGACCAAGGAGGCCGGCGAGATCGCCGGTCTGAACGTGCTGCGGATCGTGAACGAGCCGACCGCGGCGGCGCTGGCCTACGGGCTCGACAAGGACGACCAGACGATCCTGGTCTTCGACCTCGGCGGCGGCACCTTCGACGTGTCCCTGCTGGAGATCGGTGACGGCGTCGTCGAGGTCAAGGCCACCAACGGCGACAACCACCTCGGCGGCGACGACTGGGACCAGCGGGTGGTGGACTACCTGGTCAAGCAGTTCCAGTCCGGCCACGGCGTGGACCTGGGCCGCGACAAGATGGCGCTCCAGCGGCTCCGCGAGGCGGCGGAGAAGGCGAAGATCGAGCTGTCCTCGTCCACCGAGACCTCGATCAACCTGCCGTACATCACCGCGTCCGCCGAGGGTCCGCTGCACCTGGACGAGAAGCTGACCCGCGCGCAGTTCCAGCAGCTCACCAGCGACCTGCTGGAGCGCTGCAAGACGCCGTTCCACAACGTGATCAAGGACGCCGGCATCCAGCTGTCCGAGATCGACCACGTGGTCCTGGTCGGCGGCTCCACCCGTATGCCGGCCGTGGCCGAGCTGGTGCGCGAGCTGACCGGCGGCAAGGACGCCAACAAGGGCGTCAACCCGGACGAGGTCGTCGCCATCGGCGCGTCCCTGCAGGCCGGGGTGCTCAAGGGCGAGGTCAAGGACGTCCTGCTGCTCGACGTCACCCCGCTGTCCCTCGGTATTGAGACCAAGGGCGGCATCATGACCAAGCTGATCGAGCGCAACACGACCATTCCGACCAAGCGCTCGGAGATCTTCACCACGGCCGAGGACAACCAGCCGTCGGTGCAGATCCAGGTCTACCAGGGCGAGCGCGAGATCGCCGCGTACAACAAGAAGCTCGGGATGTTCGAGCTGACCGGTCTGCCGCCGGCCCCGCGCGGGATGCCGCAGATCGAGGTCACCTTCGACATCGACGCGAACGGCATCATGCACGTCGGCGCCAAGGACCTCGGCACCGGCAAGGAGCAGCGGATGACCGTCACCGGCGGCTCCTCGCTGCCCAAGGACGAGGTCGACCGGATGCGCCAGGAGGCCGAGCAGTACGCGGACGAGGACCACAAGCGCCGCGAGGCCGCCGAGATCCGCAACCAGGGCGAGCAGCTGGCCTACCAGACCGAGAAGTTCATCGCGGACAACAAGGACAAGCTCCCCGAGGACGTGAAGTCCGAGGTCGAGACCGCGATCGCGGACCTCAAGGAGAAGCTCAAGAACGAGTCGACCGACTCCGAGAACACCGCGGCGATCCGCGATGCCACCGAGAAGGTCGCGGCCACCAGCCAGAAGCTCGGCCAGGCGCTGTACGCCAACACGCAGGCAGACGGTGCCGCGGGTGCCCAGGCCGGCCCGGGCGACGCCGGCGACCAGGCGGGCGCGGCCGACGACGACGTCGTGGACGCCGAGATCGTCGACGACGAGAACAACAAGCGGGATGGTGCAGCGTGACGGAGGAGCCGAAGGGCTTCGAGCCGGAGCCCGACGTCCCTTCCGAGGCCAGCGACAAGCAGCCGGACGCCGGCAAGGACGCCGGGGCCGCCGATGAGGCGGCCCCGGGGGCCGGCGGCGGGGACGCCAAGGAGCTGACGGCGCTGCGGGCGCAGCTGGACCAGGTGCGCACCGCGCTCAGCGAGCGCACCGCGGACCTTCAGCGGCTCCAGGCCGAGTACCAGAACTACCGCCGCAGGGTGGAGCGGGACCGGATCGCCGTCAAGGAGATCGCGGTGGCCAATCTGCTCACCGAACTGCTCCCGGTGCTGGACGACATCGGCCGGGCGCGGGAGCACGGCGAGCTGGTGGGCGGCTTCAAGTCGGTCGCCGAGTCGCTGGAGACGGTGGCGGCGAAGCTGGGGCTGCAGCAGTTCGGCAAGGAGGGCGAGGCCTTCGACCCGCTGGTGCACGAGGCCCTGATGCACAGTTATTCGCCGGATGTCACGCAGACCACATGCGTGCAGATCCTCCAGCCCGGGTACCGCCTGGGTGAGCGCAATCTGCGGCCCGCCCGGGTCGCGGTCGCGGAGCCCCAGCCGGGTGCCGGCAAGGGCGACGACGCGGAGGACCAGGACACGGCAGCGGACACGGCGGACGACGAGGAGACCGGTGGCCCGGACCAGGGCTGACGGTGTGAACGGAGCGGAGAGGAGGGACGCCGGGGATGAGCATCAGTAGGGACCTGCTGGAAAAGGACCTGTACAAGGTCCTCGGCGTCCCCAAGGACGCCACCGAGGCCGAGATCAAGAAGGCGTACCGGAAGCTCGCGCGCGAGTTCCACCCGGACGCCAACAAGGGCGACGCCAAGGCCGAGGAGCGCTTCAAGGAGATCTCCGAGGCCAACGACGTGCTCTCCGACGCCAAGCGGCGCAAGGAGTACGACGAGGGCCGCGCGCTGTTCGGCAACGGCGGCTTCCGTCCCGGCCCGGGCGCCGGCGGCACCGGCGGGTTCAACTTCGACCTGGGCGACCTCTTCGGCGGCGCCCAGGGCGGGCCCGGCGGCACCACCACGACCGGCGGCCAGGGCGGCGGCTTCGGCGGCGGTCTCGGCGACGTCTTCGGCGGCCTGTTCAACCGCGGCGGCGGCGCCAGGGTGCAGCCCAGGCGCGGCCAGGACATCGAGTCCGAGGTCACGCTGAGCTTCACCGAGGCCGTGGACGGCGCCACGGTGCCGCTGCGGATGTCCTCGCAGGCGCCCTGCAAGGCGTGCTCCGGCACCGGCGACAAGAACGGCACACCGCGGGTGTGCCCGACCTGTGTCGGCACCGGGCAGGTCTCCCGCGGCGGCGGTGGCGGCTTCTCGCTCACCGACCCGTGCGTGGACTGCAAGGGCCGCGGCCTGATCGCGGAGACACCCTGCGACGTCTGCCACGGCAGCGGGCGGGCGAAGAGCTCGCGCACCATGCAGGTCCGCATTCCCGCCGGGGTCACCGACGGGCAGCGGATCAGGCTGCGCGGCAAGGGCGCTCCCGGTGAGCGCGGCGGCCCCGCGGGCGACCTCTACGTCGTCGTGCACGTCGGGCGGCACTCGATCTTCGGCCGCAAGGACGCCAACCTCACGGTGACCGTGCCGGTCAGCTTCGTGGAGGCGGCGCTGGGCGGCGACGTCAAGGTGCCGACGCTCGGCGGCCCGCCGGTCACCCTCAAGCTCCCGCCCGGCACCCCGAACGGGCGTACATTGCGCGCCCGTGGCAAGGGCGCGGTGCGCAAGGACGGTTCGCGCGGCGATCTGCTCGTCACCGTCGAGGTGGCGGTGCCCGAGAAGACCGAGGGCAAGGCGCTGGACGCACTGGAGGCCTACCGGGAGGCGACTGCGGACGTCGACCCGCGGGCCGAGCTGTTCAAGGCGGCAAAGGGAGCGTGAACGGATGAACATCGACGGCCGGATGGACGGTACGGCGCCGGGGCCGCGCGGCCCCGGAGGCCCCCGTGGCCGCAATCCGTACCAGCTGACCGAGGAGTCCCCGGTCTACGTCATCTCGGTGGCGGCCGAGCTGTCGGGCCTGCACCCGCAGACCCTGCGGCAGTACGACCGCCTCGGCCTGGTGTCGCCCGACCGCACGGCCGGGCGGGGCCGCCGCTATTCGGCCCGCGACATCGAGCAGCTGCGCGAGGTGCAGCGGCTCTCCCAGGACGACGGCATCAACCTCGCCGGTATCAAGCGGATCATCGAACTGGAGAACCAGGTCGCCGCGCTCCAGGCGAGGGTGGCGGAGCTGAGCGCCGCGGTGGAGGGCGCCGCCGCCGTCATCCAGCAGCGGGAGGCGGCGGTGCACGCGTCCTACCGGCGGGACCTGGTGCCGTATCAGGATGTGCAGCACACCAGCGCGCTGGTGGTGTGGCGCCCCAAGCGCGACTAGCTTTTGTGCGACGGCGGGCGGGGCCGTCCGCCCCGCCCGCCGCACGTTCCGCCCCGACGCGGAGGACGCGGGGACCGGGCTGCGGACCCCGATCCCGGCCCCGGCCTTCCGCGGCGGCCGGGGGACCGCGTCAGGCGTTGCCCATGGCTCTGGTCAGGGCGATCTCGATGACGACGCGGTGCGGGTTGGGCCCGGGAGTACGGCCGTAGCGCTCGGTGTAGCGGGCCACGGCGTCGGCGACGCGGGCCGGGTCCTGCGAGACGGTGGCGAGGCCTTCGAGGGTCGCCCAGCGGCGGCGGTCGACCTGGCAGACCGCGACCCGCGCCCCACCGGGTCCGGCGGCGCGTACGTGCGCGACCTTGGCGCTCGACGTATTGGCGATCACCCGGGCCAGCCCCGCCTCCGGGTCGTAGGTGACGCCGACCGGCACCACGTGCGGGGACCCGTCCGGGCGGGGCGTGGTCAGGGTGCACAGATGGTGTTCGCGCCAGAAGCCGAGGTAGCCCGCCTCGGGGGCGCGCGGATCGCGTCGTGCCATGGCCTGACGGTAGCTCAGCGGCGACGGCGCGCCAGCGCGGCACCGGCGTCAGCAGCCAGGTGGGCGGAGCGAAAGCGGCCCGGAGAACTGCGGCACACACCGGCTGTGTCGGAGTGCCGAAGTGAAGTTGAGTGGAATAGACTCAATATCGTTCATGTTCCTTTACGCAACAAGCCATGTACGTGCTGCCTACCGCCTGGCGCGGCCAGCACAATGGACGGACGAGCACCCGAGGAGGAGCCGACCCCGTGGACGCCGAGCTGACCAACAAGAGCCGGGAAGCGCTCAACGCCGCCAACACCCGGGCGGTCTCCGAGGGCAACCCGGACCTGACGCCCGCGCATCTGCTGCTCGCACTGCTGAGCGGCACGGACAACGAGAACGTGCTCGACCTGCTCACCGCGGTCGGCGCCGACCCGGCGGCCGTCACGGCGCAAGCCGGCCGGCTGGTCGAGGGGCTGCCGAAGGTGCAGGGCTCCACCGTGGCGCCGCCGCAGGCCAACCGCGACCTGCTCGCGGTGATCGCGGACGCCGCCGAGCGGGCCAAGGAGCTGGGGGACGCGTACCTTTCCACCGAGCACCTGCTGATCGGGATCGCCGTCAAGGGCGGCCCGGCCGGTGACCTGCTCACCCGTCAGGGGGCCGGCGGCAAGGAGCTGCTGACCGCCTTCGAGACCGCCCGTGGGGGGCAGCGCGTGACCAGCCAGGATCCCGAGGGCACGTACAAGGCGCTGGAGAAGTACGGCACCGACTTCACCGCGGCGGCCCGCGAGGGCAGGCTCGACCCGGTGATCGGCCGCGACCAGGAGATCCGCCGGGTCGTCCAGGTGCTCTCCCGGCGCACCAAGAACAACCCGGTGCTCATCGGCGAGCCCGGCGTCGGCAAGACCGCGGTCGTCGAGGGCCTGGCCCAGCGCATCGTCAAGGGCGACGTGCCCGAGTCGCTGCGCGACAAGCGGCTGGTCTCGCTCGACCTCGGCGCGATGGTCGCCGGCGCCAAATACCGCGGCGAGTTCGAGGAACGGCTCAAGTCGGTGCTCGCCGAGATCAAGGACAGCGACGGCCGCGTCATCACCTTCATCGACGAGCTGCACACCGTGGTCGGCGCGGGCGCCGGCGGTGACTCGGCCATGGACGCGGGGAACATGCTCAAGCCGATGCTGGCCCGCGGTGAACTGCGGATGGTCGGCGCGACCACGCTGGACGAGTACCGCGAGCGGATCGAGAAGGACCCGGCCCTGGAGCGCCGCTTCCAGCAGGTGCTGGTCGCCGAGCCGACCGTCGAGGACACGGTGGCGATCCTGCGCGGCCTCAAGGGCCGCTACGAGGCCCACCACAAGGTGCAGATCGCCGACTCCGCGCTGGTCGCCGCGGCGACGCTGTCCGACCGCTACATCACCTCGCGCTTCCTGCCCGACAAGGCCATCGACCTGGTGGACGAGTCGGCGTCCCGGCTGCGGATGGAGATCGACTCCTCGCCGGTCGAGATCGACGAGCTGCAGCGCTCGGTCGACCGGCTGCGCATGGAGGAGATGGCGGTCAAGAACGACACCGACCCCCGCGCCGTGCAGCGCCTGGTCAAGCTGCGCAAGGACCTCGCCGACCGCGAGGAGGAGCTGCGCGGCCTGACCGCCCGCTGGGAGAAGGAGAAGCAGGGCCTGAACCGGGTCGGTGAGCTGAAGGAGCGGCTCGACGACATCGGGACCCGGATCGACCGCGCCCAGCGCGACGGCGACTTCGAGACCGCCTCCAAGCTGCTCTACGCCGAGAAGCCCAAGCTGGAGGCCGAGCTGGCGGAGGCCACCCGCGAGGAGCAGGAGGCCGCGGGCCAGGAGACGATGGTCAAGGAGCAGGTCGGCCCGGACGACATCGCCGACGTCGTCGCCGCCTGGACCGGCATCCCGGCCGGCCGGCTGCTGGAGGGCGAGACGCAGAAGCTGCTGCGGATGGAGGAGGAGCTGGGCCGCCGGCTGATCGGCCAGACCGAGGCGGTCCGCGCGGTCTCCGACGCCGTACGCCGCTCCCGCTCCGGTATCGCCGACCCCGACCGCCCGACCGGCTCCTTCCTCTTCCTGGGCCCGACCGGTGTCGGCAAGACCGAGCTGGCCAAGGCGCTGGCCGACTTCCTCTTCGACGACGAGCGGGCCATGGTCCGTATCGACATGAGCGAATACGGCGAGAAGCACTCGGTGGCCCGGCTGGTCGGCGCGCCTCCCGGCTACGTGGGGTACGAGGAGGGCGGCCAGCTCACCGAGGCGGTGCGCCGCCGCCCGTACAGCGTGATCCTGCTGGACGAGGTCGAGAAGGCGCACCCCGAGGTCTTCGACGTGCTGCTCCAGGTGCTGGACGACGGGCGGCTCACCGACGGCCAGGGCCGTACGGTCGACTTCCGCAACACCATCCTCATCCTGACCTCGAACCTCGGCAGCCAGTATCTGGTGGACCCGGCGCTGAGCGACGAGCAGAAGCGCGAGCACGTGCTGAGCACGGTCCGCGCCGCCTTCAAGCCGGAGTTCCTCAACCGGCTGGACGACATCGTGGTCTTCTCCGCGCTGGCCAAGGACGAGCTGCGCAGGATCGCCCGGCTGCAGACCGACCGGCTCGCCGCCAGGCTGCGGGACCGCAGGCTCGCCCTCGACATCACCGACGAGGCCCTGGACTGGCTCGCCGACGAGGGCAACGACCCGGCCTACGGCGCCCGGCCGCTGCGCCGCCTGGTGCAGACCGCCATCGGCGACCCGCTGGCCCGCGCCCTGCTGGCGGGCGAGGTCGCCGACGGGCAGACGGTGCGGGTGGACCGCGCCGCCGACGGGCTGATCGTGGGTGCGGCGAGCGGTCCCGACCTCAGCAAATGACCCCGCGACCGGGCGGTGCGCCGGATGCGTACCGCCCGGGGTTGTGACGACCGGGGGCGGATGAGGGAGGATGGAAGGGAGACGTCACGAAGGGACTTCACGGTGAGCATCGACCCGTCCTCGATTCCCAGTTTCGGGGGCCAGCCGGACCCCGACCCGACCGGATCCAACGGCAGTGTGGTCATTCCGGACCAGGACCTGGTCAAGCAGCTGCTTGACCAGATGGAGCTGAAGTACCTCGTGGACGAGGAGGGCGACCTCGCCGCTCCGTGGGAGGACTTCCGCACCTACTTCATGTTCCGGGGCGAGGGGGACCAGCAGGTCTTCGCCGTCAGGACCTTCTACGACCGTCCGTACTCGGTCGACGACAAGCCGCAGCTGCACGAGGTGATCGACGACTGGAACCGTCGCACCCTGTGGCCGAAGATGTACACCCACACGCACGACGACGGCAGCGTCCGGCTGATCGGCGAGGCCCAGCTGCTGATCGGCCTCGGCGTCGGCCTGGAGCACTTCGTGTCCAGCACGGTGAGCTGGGTGCGCGCGTCGATCGAGTTCGACAAGTGGGTCGTGGAGACCCTGGGCCTGGCCAAGGACGCGGACAGCGAAGCCGATGGCGACGGTCCCGCGGAAGGTCCCGCCGAGGACTAGCCGGTACCGGCACGTACGCACGTGGCCGGCACCGCCGCGTCCGCACGTGGCCGGCCTCGCACGGACGGCAAGCCGAAGGGGCGGGCGCATCACGCGCCCGCCCTTCGCGTCCGCCGGACCCGCTGTCCGCGCCGGACCCGCTGTCCGCGCCGGACCCGCTGTCCGGGACGAGGGCGGGCACGGCGTGCGCTAGGCGGGGTCCTGGAGAACGGACAGCACGTTGCCCGCGGGGTCGGTGAACCAGGCGATCAGCGGGCCGCCGCCGCGGAAGATGCCCTTGCCGTCCGTCGTGAGCTGCTCGTAGCGCTGGAAACGCACGCCCTTCGCGCTCAGTTCGTCGACCGCCGCCTCGATGTCGGCGACCGGGAAGTTGAGGATCGTGTACGTGGCCGGCACGTGGTCGGCCTTGGGGTAGACCAGGACGTTCCGGTCACCCGCGATGTGCAGCGTCAGCAGGCCGTGCTCCTCGGAGACCTTGAGCCCCAGCGTCCCGCCGTAGAAGTCCTTGGCCGCGCCGAGGTCGTTCACCGAGAAGCCGCTGAACGCCTTTGTCGAACCGAACATGTTCGCCTCCTGTGCGTGCCGTGCGTGGTTCTTCCCTGTGCAGACCGGGGCGGGGCCTGGAACTCATCGGTCGTCCGGCACCCGGCGCCGGTGCCGCCGCCCGCGCGGCGGCAGCACCGGCGCCGGACGGCTCACTCGTGCAGGTGCCGGGCCACGCGTTCGCTCGCCCACTCGAAGATCCGCGGTTCGTCGAGGGTGGCCACCCACAGGTCGACCATGTCCGCGATCTCCTCACCCGGCCAGGGGCCGACGCCCAGCACCCGCAGGCCCGCGCGGGTCGCGGACTGGACGCCGCAGTACGAGTCCTCGACGGCCAGGGTGTCCGCGGGCGCGGCGCCGCAGTAGCGGGCCGCGGCGAGGTAGAGGTCCGGGTCCGGCTTGGGGCGCGCGGTGCTGTCGGGCACCACGACGTGGTCGAAGAAGTGCCGCAGGTTGGCGGTGGTCAGGCACTCCTCCACGACCTCCAGCGGGCAGTTGCTGGCGACGGCCAGGGGGGCGAACTTCGCGGCGTTGGCGACCAGTTCCTGGGCGCCCGGCATCGTCTTGGGTGATTCGGCGACCAGGGCGCGGAAGCGGCTGAGCAGCCGCTCGGTCAGCTGTCCGCCCAGCTCCGGGCGCCCGGCCTCCTCGGCCATGAGGCGGCCGCACTCGGTGTAGTGCAGGCCTTTGGTGCGCTGGGCGAAGTCGGGTGCTGTGCCGACGCCGAAGTCGTTGATCGTGAGTTCACGTGCGACCTCCCAATGGCGTTCGGTGTCCATGAGGGTGCCGTCGCAGTCGAAGACGATGGCGGCGGGAGTCCAGCTGAGGATGCGGTGGGAGGTCATTCGCAGTAGTCCCTTCGGGAATACCTGGAGGCGCTTGTGCTGGCGGTCCCATGGCTCAGGACATGGGAGGGCAGCGTGATGCAGCGCCAGGAGGGTGCGGACCGGTGGCATGGCGCGATGGCCATTTCCGACAATCACCGGGAAACGTAACGATCAGTACGTTATGCATCGTCACGGATGGGAGTCAAGCAACCACGTGGAGTAAAAAGTCCTCACCGGTACCCCAGAACGCCGAAGGCCGTCCGTGCTCCGCCCTGCACGACGCCGAACACGCAGGTCCTGTGGTGCGGCACGCAGACCACGTGGGCGAGCGGGGCGAACTCGGTGAAACGGGCCGCTGTCATCCGCCCGGTGTGCGGTCGCAGAAGGGTGCCCTGGCTCGCCACCACCGTGGCCTGGCGTACGGCTTCGAGCAGCACCATGCCCGGCACATGGTCACTCGGATGGTCGAAGAAATACGGGTGACGGGGATCGGCCGGGCCCAGGACGACCGCCCCCGCGTGGTGGCCGATCAGTACGTCGTGCCGGCTGGGCACCGCCAGCTCCGACGCCGTCGGGCGGGCCATCCCGGCCACCGCGACCGGCGGCCACAGGGCGCCGGCCGCGCCGCGCACCTCGGCGTACCGCCGCTCGTCCAGCACCCGCATGCCGCCTCCGGCGCGGGCGAAGACGGTGCCGCCCGCGAGGAAGTCCACCGTCATCCGCAGTCCGGCGACGGCGCCGCGCGCGTCACGGCGCACCCGGGGCTCTTCCACCGTGCAGGTGATGTCGGTGGCACCGGAGCACGCCTCCGGCTCCTCGTCCGGGTCGATCTCGAAGAACAGGTCGGTGATGATCATGCGCGCCGTCGCCGGGGCGCCGAAGTAGCGCAGCGGGATGTAGATACCGAGCTGGCGCAGGGTCTCCGCGAGTATCAGCGGGCTGTGCAGGCTCCCGCCGTCGCGCGGGAATGTGGCGTGCGACCTGGGCCAGGACGCCGCCGCCTCGAAGCCCCCGCCGGCGCGTCGCCTCATGTCGGTGAGCAGTACCTCGGCCGGCGAGGTGCGGTGCACCATCTCGCGGGCGACCGTGCGCGACCAGCTCAACGGCCGGCTGCGCTGGGGGATGCCGCCGGCTGACGCGCTCATGTACCCAGAAGAACCCACAGCACGCGTGGCCGCATGTCGTCCGGCCCGCCCGCAGGTACTACATTTGCACACTGTACGTTACGGTTTAAATACATGGAGTAATTGTGCAGGTACGGGCGAAGACGACGCGGCGTTTTCTGCTGGAGGCAGCGGCACAGCTGTTCGACGAGCGGGGCTACGCGGGCACCAGCATCAGCGACATCAGCGCGCGGTCGGGACGTACCAGCGGGTCGATCTATTTCCACTACGCCAGCAAGGAGAAGCTGGCGCTGGCCATTGTCGAGGAGCATTTCGCGAACTGGCCCGAGATGATCAGCCGCCACCAGGCCGCGGAGGTGCCCGCGCTGGAAAGACTGGTGGCGCTGAGCTTCACCGTCGCCCGGGCGTACCGCGACGATGTCGTCGTGCGGGCCGGCGCGCGGCTGTGGATGGAGCGCAAGGCCATCGACGCGGACCTCCCGACGCCCTTCGTGGGCTGGATCGGGGCGGTGACCGGGCTGCTGGAGGAGGCGCGCGCGGAAGGCGCGCTCGCCGCCGGCGTGGTGACCGGGACGGCGGCGCACGGCATCGTCTGCGCCTTCTTCGGCATGCACACCGTCTCGGACGCGCTGGACGGGCGCCGCCGCATCGAGGAGCACCTGCGCCAGCTGTGGCTGCTGCTCCTGGTGGCGCTCCAGGCCGAGCCCGACCCCGCCGGGCTCCTCGCCCGTGTGCTGGGCGGAACGGGCGCGGGCGCGGTGCTGCCCGCGCAGATTTCCGAGCGGGGGTAAGCGGGGGTAAAGGGCGGGCAAATGACCGGCCCCGCGTGCGAGGTGGTTTTCGGACGTTCGGGGCCGGCGGTAGGAGGACCGCGGCGCGGCGGCGCGGGGCCGTCCGGGGGTTCGGCGAGGGATGGGATCGTATACGTCCAAGCGGTCGACCTGCACTGATGAGTACCGCGTCGCGGCTCCCGGCGCGGCGCTCGAAGCTCTGGGCTGACGGTGAGCGGAGCGTAGGCGCCGCTCGGCCGTGACGGCCGTTGTCGCAGGTCGCATAAGCACTGACTCAAAGTTGCCCACAGCAACTACCTGAGCGGCGGCATCCGTTGACGACGGCGCTTCCGCGCATGACGATCGCATTTAGATGTCCGATACACACGAATCTGTGTCACCGGCATGTTGCAAGACACCGCCGAGGCGTCCGGCGCGACCGCGGGCTGTGCGGACGCCTTCCCGGCGGCATCGAGCGAACCGGGAGGAAGACGCATGTGCGGAATCGCCGGATGGATCTCCTACCAGCGCGACCTGCGGACGGAGCAGGCCGCCGTCGACGCGATGACCGAGACGATGTCCTGCCGCGGCCCCGACGACCGCGGCACCTGGATCAGCGGGCCGGCCGCGCTCGGCCACCGCAGGCTCGCCGTCATCGACCTGCCCGGCGGCCGACAGCCGATGAGCGTCGACACACCGCGCGGACCCGTCGCCATGGTCTATTCGGGTGAGGCGTACAACTTCACCGAGCTCCGCGGCGAACTGGCCGCGCGCGGCCACCGCTTCAGCACCGGCTCCGACACCGAGGTGGTGCTGCGCGGATACCTCGAATGGGGCGCGGCGGTCGCCGAGCGGCTCAACGGCATGTACGCCTTCGCGATCTGGGACGACCGCGAGCAGCGGCTCGTGATGATCCGCGACCGGATGGGCATCAAGCCGTTCTACTACCACCCGACCGCCGACGGGGTGCTGTTCGGCTCCGAGCCCAAGGCGATCCTCGCCCACACCCTCGCCGGCCGGACCGTGACCGCCGACGGGCTGCGCGAGCTCTTCGCCTTCGTCAAGACCCCCGGGCACGCGGTCTGGGAGGGGATGCGCGAGGTCGAGCCGGGCACCGTGGTCACCGTCGAGCGCGGCGGCATCCGCACCCACACCTACTGGTCGCTGGAGACCAGGCCGCACACCGACGACCGGCAGGCCACCATCGCGCGCGTCCGCGAGCTGATGGACGACATCGTCCACCGGCAGCTGATCGCCGACGTCCCGCTGTGCACGCTGCTCTCCGGCGGCCTGGACTCCTCCGCCATGACCGCGCTGGCCGCCCGGCGCCTGGCCGGGACCGGCGAGCGGGTGCGCAGCTTCGCCGTGGACTTCGTCGGCCGCACCGAGAACTTCGTCGCCGACGACCTCCGCGCCACCCCGGACACCCCCTACGTCCACGACGTCGCCCGCGCCTCCGGCACCGACCACCAGGACATCGTGCTCGACTCCGAGCAGCTCGCCGACCCCGAGGTGCGCGCCCGGGTGATCCGCGCCAGGGACCTGCCCGCGGGCTTCGGCGACATGGACGCCTCGCTGTACTTGCTGTTCAAGGCGATCCGCGAGCACTCCACGGTGGCCCTGTCGGGGGAGTCGGCCGACGAGGTCTTCGGCGGCTACAAGCAGTTCTTCGACCCCGAGGCCCGCAAGGGCCGCACCTTCCCGTGGCTGGTGCACTTCGCGGAGCACTTCGGCGAGGACGAGAGCATCCTCACCGAGCCGGTCGGCAAACTGCTCGACCTGGACGGCTACACGCGCACCGGTTACGCGGAGGCCGTCGCGGGAGTCCAACGCCTCGACGGGGAGGACGACTTCGAATTCCGCATGCGCACGATCAGCTATCTGCACCTGACCCGGTTCGTCCGCGTCCTGCTCGACCGCAAGGACCGGGCCAGCATGGCGGTCGGCCTGGAGGTGCGCGTGCCCTTCTGCGACCACCGGCTGGTGGAGTACGTCTACAACGCGCCCTGGGCGCTGAAGTCCTTCGACGGCCGGGAGAAGAGCCTGCTGCGCGAAGCCACGGCCGACGTGCTGCCGCGGTCGGTCTACGACCGGGTCAAGAGCCCCTACCCGTCGACGCAGGACCCGGCCTACGCGGTGGCCCTCCAGCGCAGCCTCCAGGACCTGCTGACCACGCCCGCCCACCCGGTCTTCGACATCGTCAGCCGCGACTGGCTGAAGCGGGCGGTGGCGATCGCCAGCCCCCAGGTCACCCAGGCGTCCCGCCGCGGCCTGGAGCGGACCCTGGACCTGGCCCTGTGGATGGACATCTACCACCCCACCCTCGACCTCGCCTGACCCTGACCCTGAACGCGCGACGCGCCGGAGCCCCGGACGGCAGGCGCCAGCGGGGCGTCGACACGGTGAACTCGTAGCCGTCGGGGCCGGCCATCAGCAGCCGGCCGGCCTCGTCGTCGTCATCGCCCTCGTACTCGTCCTCGTCCTCGCCGATGAGCGTCGCCCCGAGCGAGATCAGGCGGTCGACCTCCGCCTGCCGGTCGCCGCCGGCGGGGGGAGCGAGGTCGAAACGCACCCGGTCCCCGCCTGTCCTCGGCATCAGCGGCGGGCCGCCCCAGGTGATCTTCGGGCCGCCGTGCGGCGAGCGGATCGCGGTCTCCTGGTCCTGGTCCCGGACCAGCGGCCGGCCCAGCGCCCCGGCGCGCGGCCCGACGGGCGCTCCTGTCGGCGCCTCGACCGGGTGCCTAGGGATGGGCGGGTGCCGCCCGCAGCCGGTTTTTCGCCGGCGGGCAGCGAGGAGGGGCGGGCAGCGGAAAGGGGCGGGCGCGTGGTGCGCCCGCCCCTTCCGCCCGGCGGATGGATCCGGCCGGCGGGTCAGTCGTTCTGGTAGTAGCCGAACAGGTCGACGACCAGATCCGTCTTGCCGCCGCTGCGGTTGAAGAAGTCGACGATCCCGTGCTTGCCCAGGCTGGCCTGGGACATGTTCGGGACGATCTGGCCCTTCACCCAGTTCAGCGTGGAGGAGACCGGCGTGGGCGGCCAGACCTCCGTGCCGGAGTTGTACTGGTCGACCGTGTTCGGGTCGGGAGCGACGCCGAGCCAGCCGCTGCTCGTGGTGTTGACGACCGTGGTGTTCAGCACCACGCCGGTGAAGTCCGGCTCGTCGGGGGCGAACGGGATGATGGCGTACTCGCCGGGGCCGAGCGGACCGCCGGACCACTGGGCCGGGTCACGGGTGTCGAGCCACCGGTCCGGCAGCAGCGGGACGTAAGCGCCCTTGACCGAGGCGCTGTAGTAGCCGACGACGTCCACGACCACGTCGAGCGGCTTGGCGCCGGTGTTGAGCGCGACGCGGATCCTGCCGTCCGACCCGACCGGGGTGACGACCGCGTTCGCGATGATCCTGCCCCCGGTGACGTTCAGGTTGGACGCCACCGGCTTGGCCTTGCCGTCCGGGTAGACGGTGAGCACCGCGCCGCCCTTGGCGTTGACGGCGGTCACGTTGAGGGCGACCGCGGTCACCCCGGAGGACGGGATCTGGCCGTGGTCGTTGCCGGCGATCTGCACGATGATCGAGCCGCCCGAGCCGATCTGCCGCTTCGGGGTGCCGGTGCCGTAACGGGTGTCGGTCGCCCGGTACGGCGCCAGCGGCTGGAAGTAGCTCGCCCCGTCGAGGCCGTAGTAGCCGGTGATGTCGGCGATCAGGTCCACCGGCTTGGGGCTCTGGTTGTACAGGTCGACGTAGCCGTTCTCGCCGACCGGCACGATGCCCAGGTTGGGCACCGTCTGCCCGGCGACGAAGTTGAGGTTCGACGTCGTCGGGCGCGCGTAGCCGTCGGGGTAGGCGGTGATGACGCCGCCGGCCGAGCTGCCGGTGACCGTCAAGTTGAGCACCGCCGCGGTCACCCCGGCCGGGACGCCGGCCCGGCCGGCGATCTGGACCCGTACGGTGCCGCGGCCGGGGACCTTCGCCTTCTGGGCGCCGGTGCCGTTGCGGGTGTCGAGGAGGCGGGTCGGGCCGACCGCGGTGAAGTTGCGGCCCTGGGTCACCCAGTCCGTCTTCGTGGACGCGGCGTTGCCGTACGGGTCGGTGACCGTCACGGTGACGGGGAAGACGCCCGCCTTGGCGTACCGGTGCTCGGCGGTGTATCCGCCGGGCCCGTACACGGTGGTCGTCGTGGACTTCCCGTCGCCCCAGCTGACGGTCTCGGTCAGGGTGACCGAGGCGCTGGTGATGCGGGTGTCCAGCGAGCCGCCGTACGCGCTGGTGTCGTCCCCGCCGGTGATCGCCACCGCCAGGGTGGGGTTGGGGTTGACGTACTCCACGGCGCCGCGGCTGGTGAAGGAGCCGGCGCCGTAGAAGTCCGTGGCGGGCTTGCCCGGCGCGTCGGGGTTCGCGCTGCCGATGACCGCCGAGCCGTGCTGGGGCGCGGCGTCGATGATGCCGCTGGAAAGACTCCGCGGCTGCTGGGTGGCGGCCTTGACGGTGTCCTTCACATCGTGGGCGCCCTGCGGGGTCGCGGCCTGGAAGGCGGCGAGCGTCGGGTAGCCGGTGCCGGCCCAGTCGTACGGGGAGGTGGCGTCGGTGCCGTAGACGTAGAAGGCGTTGTAGTCGCTGGTGACCGCGTCGGCCGAGTCGGCGGACACCGAGACGTCGGCGGCCCAGGTGTCCCCGGTGCTCGCGCAGTCCGCCGGGTGGCCGCCCAGCGGGTTGTCCGTGCTGAGGTTGGCGTCCTCGAAGAGGTTGTTCTCGACGGACACCCCGGTCGAGGCGTCCGCGACCGTCAGGGCCGGGTAGCAGCCGCGCTGGATCGTGTTGTTGGTGACGTTCAGGCCCTGCACGCCCGAGGCGGCGACCCCGGAGGCGGCAATGAGGTTCGCCGCGAGGGTGACGTCCTTGGCGCCCGCCGCCAGCGAGACGGCCCGGGCGCCGGCGGTCGCGGACCCGGCGTCGATGTACGTACGGCTGATGGTGACGCCGCTGGACGTTCCGTCGACGTCGACGGCCGCCGGGCCGGCGTCCCGGGCCCCGTCGACGTATCCGGAGTCGAACGTGACCCCGGTGGAGTTCGCTATCCGCACCGCAGACCGGCCGGCCGCGCCCTCGACGATCAGGTTGCGCACCGTGACGTCGGAGACCCCGTCGAGGGTCAGGGTGGGCTTGGCGGCGTCCGCCGGCTGGAGCCAAACCCAGTTGCCGACGCCGACGATCGAGATGCCGGAGGTGGTGACGGTCACCGTCTGGGGCGAGGCGACGCCGGACGGGTTCTGCACGGAGACGGTGTCGCCCGGGTGCGCGGCGTCCACCGCGTCCTGGATGAGGCAGTACGGGGCGGCCTGCGTGCCGTCACCGGTGTCGCTCGTGCACGACGGGGTGGTCCGGACGTGGATCGTGGTGCCCGTGGCGTCCTTCGCGCTGACGGCAGCCGCGGGCGACGCGGCCCGCTGGAGCCGGGCCGAGCGCGGTGCCGGGGTGTCGAAGTGGTGCTTTCTCGGTGCGGTCGCGGCCGACAGCGTCTTCGTGGCCGCGGCAGTGGTGTGGTGGGCGGCGCGCGGACTGCTGTCCGCCTGCGCCACGTTGGGGATGAGGGCGACTCCGGCCGCGACGAACGCGGCGGTTGCCCCAAGACGGCGGTGTGACACCGGCCTTCCATTCCTCGGAATCGATGGAGGATGAACAGGAGGCGAATCGTACGGGGGTGCGAACAGCCCGCTGCAACCACCCCCTTCTCCGGGGAACCCGGACTTTTCGGAAGGCCGGAGTCCGCATGCGGCAGCCGCCGGGGCCCGCGGCGCGCGGTCGGTGATCAGGCCGGATGCAGCACAGCTGCGGCGATCTCCCGCACGCGGTCGTACGTGATCCCGGTGCGCTGTTCGACGGCCAGCGGGTGGTCGGTGGGCTCCAGTTCGATGAAGGGGCGGCTGCCGACCGGTCGCGTATGGGCGTTGGTCTTCAGATCGGTGGTGCTCTCGGAGTACAGCGCGAGTTCGGTGCTGAGCCAGCCGAAGTACGGCTTCTCGGCCTCGCGGCCCTCCGTGTTCCACACCTCCAGGGCGCGGGCGAAGTTGTCCTTGCTCAGGGAGACCCACACGCCCCACGAGAAGACGTCCTCGCCGCCGATCACGGGTATCTCGATCAGGCCCCTGATGAAGAAGTGCTGGCCCCTGATCACGCACTGGTCGGACGACAGCGTGCTGTCCCGATCAGTCTCGAAGCGGGGCTCCCAGATGTCGGGAGCCGCGATCGAATAGCCCAGAGGGAGCTCCGCGTGGTGGTCGCCGCAGCGTGAGCATATGAAGCCGGCATCGTCAGACATGGCGCGAGCCTAGCGACCGCCGGGGACGCGGACGGCGACGCCGACAACCCCGCGGCCACCGTGAGCCACGCAGTGCGCACGCGAGCGGACTTCAGCCGTCGGCGGCCTCCCGCGCCTCGCCCCGGAGGCGGATCGTACCGGGGCCCTGCCCGGAGATCCGGTGCGGAGTCCCGCTGAACCGCCGGCGCAGGCTTCGCGCCCTTCGCGGCGGGCCGGCTTCGATCAGACGGCCGGGTCGGGCATGATCTCCCGGACCTCTTGCGGGCAGCGGCACGCGGCAGCGAACTTGGCGGCCCACTCGAGAGCGTCCGCACGTGAGGGCACGTCGATGATCGCGAACCCGCCGAGGACCGCCTTGGTCTCCGGGTACGGGCCGTCGCTGACGGTCCCGTCGGTAGCCACGACGCTCGCCTGCTGCGTTTCCAGCCCACCGCCGAAGACCCACACAGCGGCGTCCTGAGCCTCCCGCACCACCTTGTGCGCGGCTTCGTCCACCTCGGGCAGTTCGTCCTGGGGGATGGCCATCACGCCGTCGTCGAAAGAGATCAGATACCGCGTCATGCAGGGCTCCTTTGTCCGGCCGCCTCAGCCTACGACGAACGCCTCGCTCCGGAACCGACACTTCCCCGCCGCGATCCGCCGACGACGGTGCGGACAGCGCGTTGCGCCCTGTCCGTCTGGGCAGGCCATGCGGGGTGCTCAGCCTCCGAAGGCCTTGCGGAGGCGTCCTGCGGCGTCGGTGAGGGTGTCGGGCTGTTTGCAGAAGGCGAAGCGGACCTGGGTGCGGCCTGCGGTGGGGTGGTCGTAGAAGACGGAGTTGGGGACGGCGACGACGCCCGCGCGTTCCGGGAGCGCGCGGCAGAAGGTCAAGGCGTCGGTGTCGGGGGCGAGTTCGGCGATGTCGGTGGTGATGAAGTACGTGCCATGGGGCTCGTGGACGGTGAAGCCGGCGTCGCACAGGCCCGCGGCCAGCAGGTCGCGCTTGGCGCGGAGGTCTTCGCGGAAGTGGGCGAAGTACGTGTCGGGGAGGGCGAGGGCCTCGGCGACGGCGTACTGGAAGGGGCCCGAGGCGACGTAGGTGAGGAACTGCTTGGCGGTGCGGACCGCGGCGACCAGTTCGCGGGACCCCGTCACCCAGGCCACGCCGTTTTCATACACTCGTTCGCATGTCGCGCACCAAGCCCACGTAGGGCAGCCACAGCACCACGGTCGCCGGTGAGCCGGCGGCGATCTACTGCCGCATATCCCAGGCGGAAGACGACGATCAAACGGGCGTCGACCGGCAGGAGCGGATCTGCCGGAAGATCGCCGAGCGCCGCGGGTTCGTCATCAACCCGGCCCACGTCTTCGTGGACAACAGCCGCTCCGCCTGGAGCCGCAAGCGGAAGCGCCCCGGCTGGGACCGCCTGCTGGTCGACGCGCGGGATCGCAGCTTCCGGCACATCGTCGCTTACCACCCCGACCGGCTGATGCGGCAGCCCCGAGACCTGGAGGAACTGCTCCAGGTCTCCGACGACCACGCGATCACCCTCCACGGGGAGGCGAACCGGCGGGACCTGTCCGGCCCCGACGACCGCTTCATCCTGCGTATCGAGGTCGCCCACGCATGCCGGTCGTCCGACGACACCTCCCGGCGGCTGAAGTCCGCGATGCAGGACCACGCCCGGGAGGGCAAGCCGCAGGGCGGTGTCCGGCGGTTCGGCTACGCCAAGGGCGGCATGACGATCATCGAGGATGAGGCGGAGATCGTCCGGGAGGTGTTCGACCGCACCTGAAGGGCGAGGGCGCGGCTCCGCTCGCGAAGGACCTCCATCGCCGAGGTATCCGGACAGCTGGCGGCAAGGCGTGGAGCGCCGGGACTGTGCGCGGCCTACTCGACTCACGGCACGTCGCCGGCATCCGCATGCACCAGGGCGAGGAGGTCGGCCCCGGGACCTGGCCCGCGATCATCGACGCGGGAGTGTGGGCCGAGGTCAGGGCTCGGCGAGAGTTCCGATCGGCAGCTCACAAGAAGGCACTCAGCAAGCCCCGGCAGCGGTACTACCTCCTACGCGGCCTGGTCATGTGCGGGCGCTGTGGGACGTTGACGTCCGGCACGGCCAAGACGGCGGGCCCTGCGTACCAGTGCAATCGTCGCGGGCGGAACGACGAGAAGAAGTGCTCCCGGGCGATCGTGGCCCCGACGCTGGAGGACTTTGTCAGCGACGCCGCCGTCAAGCTGCTCAGCGAGCTCCGGGTGGACGGTCGGCTCGCCAGCGGCAACCTCTCCGAGGGCGTGGCCGAGGAGGTGGAGGACGACCAGCGGCAGCTCGCCGAGCTGAACGACATGTGGACGGCGAAGGAGCTGTCCACGGCGGAGTACGGAAGATGCGCAAGGAGATCACCGACCGTATCGCCAAGGCTCAGCGCCGAGTCGTCATCCGGCCGATGGTGCTCCTCGACGGCCTGACGGGCGCCGGCGCGCGGGCTGCCTGGTCTGCCGACGGCATGACGGACGAGCGCCGCAACGCCGTGCTGAGGTTCCTGTTCTCCGGCATCGTCATCGACGAACCGAAGAAGCTCGGCCGCTACATGGACTGGGACCGGATCCGCATCGACCAGAACCCGCTGTAGCGAGCCGTTGGGCCCAGGCGCACCAGCAGTCGGCCAGGTTGTGGAACGGTACACAGGCACAGCTGTTGCTACGACTGGTGCGAGGATGACATCGGGGGCAGCGAAGGAAGGTGGGAATTCGGCGTCGGTGAGGGATGAAGTGACGGAAATCGGCACCTTGCTTTCGATGGTGAGCGAAGCTGTCCGATGTGAGTCGGGCGAGCAGATCATCACGAGGTTCGTCGTCTGCCCGCTTTGCGAGGCCGACACCTTCGAAGTGGCCGGAAACGAGTGCTTCTGCGAGGGCTGCTGCATACCCGTCGGGCTAGAAGGCGGACAACTGTATTCCTGTGAGCTGTCCTTCGTGCTCGCGCCATCGGTCGCTCGGCCCGATCCCGTATGCCCCGAAGGACACGACGTCTTCCAGGTGGCGCTTGCGTACGGTCTCCGAGGGGGCCACCAAGTCCAGCGCATCTCGGTCGGTCTTCGCTGTCCGATCGACGGCGCTCAGCACCTCTTTCACGACAACGCGCCCGTGGCGCCTCGACAGATCTTTTAGACCAGCACACAGGAGGTTGAGGCGGATAGCCGTGCCGCATCGGAGCAGTTCTCGCTTCGCATACTGCTACCACGCCGGCCCTCTCTGTCGGAGCGGCGTGCGAGGCTCTGGGCATGACTTACGACCTGGCTGTTTGGGAGGGTGAGCGACCAGCAGATGACAAGACTGCTGGTCGCGTCTTCACTGGTCTCTACGACCGCTACATCGACGAGGAACCCGAACACCCTCCGACCGAGCGGATCGCCGCTTACGTGGCCGCGCTCCTTGAGCGGTGGTGTGACATCACCGAGGACGAGTCAGACAATTCTCCCTGGTCAGCCGGTCCGTTGATCGGTGAAGCCAGCGGCCCGCTCATCTACTTCACGATGCGCTGGAGCATGGCCGAAGAAGCGTCGGCCTACGCGGCGGCCTTGGCGGAGTCCATGGGCCTGGTCTGCTTCGACGTGCAGCAGGACGGGCTCAGGCCCTGAGGCGAGGGCGTGGGTGGTCCTCTTCGGAGCCGTCCCGAGGCGCTGGCTGGCCGTTGCTCCACGGCATCCGACGGGCTCCGAGAGCCCGGTGGGTGATCACGCCGGACGCAGTACAGCCGTGGCGATCTCGCGCACGCGGTCATGCGTGATCCCCTTGCGCTGTTCGACGGCGAGTGGTTGGTCAGTGGGCTCTAGTTCGATGAAGGGGCGCGTGCCGACCGGTCGGGTGTGGGCGTTGGTCTTCAGGTCGGTCGTGCTCTCGGAGCAGAGCGCGAGTTCGGTGCTGAACCACCCGAAATAGGGTTTCTCGGCCTCGCAGCCTTCCGCGTTCCACACCTCGCGGGCGCGGGCGAAGTTGTCCTTGCTCAGGGAGACCCACACGCCCGATGAGAAGATGTCCTCGCCGCCGATGACGGGTATCTTGATCAGGCCCCTGATGAAGAAGTGCCGGCCTCTGATCACGCACTGGTCGGGCGACAGCATGCTGTCCGGGTCAGTCTCGAAGCGGGGCTCCCAGATGTCGGGAGCCGCGGTCGAGTAGCCCACGGGGAGCTGTGTGTGGTGGTCGCCGCAGTGCGAGCACGTGAAGCCGAGAGCGTCAGACATGGCGGGAGCCTAGCGACCGCCCAGCTTTGGTGGCCGCCGTAAGGCGCCGGCACCGTCCGGGCTCAGTTGTCGGTGGCCACCGCGAGGATTCCCGGAACGCTACGCGAGGAGATGACGTGGGCACCTGGGACATAGGCCCCTTCGACAACGACACCGCCGCCGACTTCGCCGGCGACCTGGACGAGGCAGCGCTGGAAGAGCGGGAGCCCATGATCTGCAGCGTCCTCAAGCGCGCTGCCGATGTCACGGATTTCCTGGAGACCCCTGACGCCGAGCGAGCCGTTGCCGCAGCAGCCTTGGTCGTCGCGCAGCACCCTGACGGCCAGTCCGCGTGTTCGAACTACGGTCCGTCTGAGCCCCTGCCGGAGTTCCCGGCAGACCTCCGGACGCTCGCTGTCGAAGCCCTGGACCGGGTGGTGGCTGAGTCGTCGGAAGTCGCCGAGCTGTGGGACGACGTTGTGGATGGGCGGAAATGGCGCCAGGACATCACCCGCCTCCGTGATGTCCTCGACCCTCCGGTCCCGCCGCAAGAAGAGGCGCTCTTCGGGATCTGACCGGCGAAGCACAGCCACGGATCACGGAAGGTGAGCCACGATCGACTCGCGCTCTGGCTCGGGTTTTGAGAAGCGTGCACGCTGAGTAATCCATTGGGGATGGTGATCCTCCCTGGCTACTCTCCGAGCCATGAGCGGACCCGTGTTGGTGATCGAATTGGCTGAGGCCCCCTCGCGCGCGGCAATCCTGAGGGTCCGCGAGTTCCTGGTTCGCTCCTCGACGGGGTTTGAGGAGACGCGGCTCGGCGAGTACAACGTGCACATCCGCGCGGAGAGCCTCGGTGTCACGGACACATGGGGCGAAGACGGACGTCGCCCCATCCTGGTCTCCCTCATGGGGCCCGGCATCGGCGACGAGGCTGTCTTCGAGGCCGAGCATTCCGACGAGGTCGACCAGGAACCCCTTATCGGCTTCGCCCCGACCCACGCCGTCGATATCGTCGCGTTCTGCAACAGCCCCGTCGACCACGTCGTGGCGGCTCTGCTGACCGCCGCAGTCATGGACTTGTTCGGTGGCATCGCCAACGTCGAACTACGGGAGGAGCAGGTACCCATCGTGGCCGGCCTTCCGGGCATCGTCGCGACGGTGACCGATCCCTGGCTCGCTGCGTACGGCTCAGCCGATTTCCTCAGGGCTTGGGTACAGCAGCCTGGCTTCCGACTCCTGAAGTAGCCGGGAACGAGCCGCTGCCTGGATCCCGGTGCGGTAATCGGAAAGAGGCCGACCCCACGCAGGAAGGGGATGGGGCCGACCGGATTCGAACCGGTGTCCTCCCACATGAGGTGAAGGCGCGACAACCACTGCGCTACGAGCCCCATCCCGCTCGCGATCATACGAACCACTTGCCCTCCGACGCTTCGGAATTATTCGAGCGTGACGGTGGATCGCTTGCGGCCGGTTCGCTGAAGCTGACCTGCGCCACCGAACGTGAACGAAGCCCGTCAGGGCTGGGCCGTCGGTTTCTATCACGGTTTCGCGGCCTCACCCAGTCCACGGTCGCATGGCACTGTCGGCTCCGATGCGCGAGCCGGACCTGGGTTTCGCGTGCTGAACGGCGCTGTCCGTTGGCAAGCCAGGGAGCGTGAGATCGATGGGAGAGACGGTGGAGTCATGGAGAGGACCGACCCGGAACGCGGTGTGCCGGTCCGCTGTATAGCCCGGAAAGTACCGTCAGGCAAGACGCGTTTTCTGCGGATCCTTGTTGTCATCCGCCGCACGGAGTTCGCCAGACCTCCGGCCGACGGCTGCCCGGCCCAGCCGAGAGGGCTCCCGGACGACCGCCCAAACGATCTGCCCGGCGCCGCTGGCCTGCCAGCCGATGCGGCGCCCGAGTGAGGAAGCACTGTGAACCAGGCTACGTCCGACCGCCGCGTGCCGCGTCCTCGCGCTCTCCTTGCGCAGAGCGGCCGACGCTCTCTGGACTTCCCATCGATGCCCGCCGTGATCGCGCCGCTGATCACGCCCTTCCACTGGCCCTTTCCGGCGCCTGTGTCCGGTGTTGGCAGGAGCTGGACCCGGCTGATCGCCATCGTCTGATGCGTGATCAATTGCTCTCGCGAACAGGTCGATTGGGCCTGCTTTGCGTGGTACGTTCTGTCATCGAAGAACTCAATAAGGTGACCCCGGCAGCGCTACCAACGCTCCGGGGTCCGGCACAAGGAGATTGCGCTCCTCATGCACATTCATCGTAGCCGCCATGCGCGCGGCTTCACGGTCCTGCCCAACATGCTGCTGCAGGACCGGCGGCTGTCCTACACCGCCCGCGGCCTGCTGGCCGACCTCCTCTCCCGTCCCGACGGCTGGTCGGAGGACGGCAGGCGGATGGCTGACACCAGCCCGCAGGGCCGCCTCGCGGTTGCGAAGGCGCTGCGGGAACTGGCCGCCCTCGGCTATTACCGCGTCGACCGGGTCCGGCGCGGCGACGGGACCTTCGTCAGCGAGGCCCACGTCTACGACACCCCGCACACCGCTCCGGGTCTCACCCGTCCGGGATCCGGTACGGCGGCAGCCGAAGACCAGGTCACCAACCCCGTAAAGGACCGTGGGAAAGAACCCACCCTCCCCGTCCAGCGGTCGAACACCGCCTTGGCGGGCGGTGACCGCACCGGCATCGGGGAGGTCGGGCGGGCGAAGCCTCCGGAAACCGATCCTGCGTCGGACAGCCCCACCGGTGAGGCAGTCGCCACGCTGTTCCGGGTGCTCCGGCCCGAGCCTCGTCTGCGGCTCGGCACGGTCGAGGCCCTGGCCCTGGCACCCCTGGTGAGCGAGTGGCTGGAGCGGGGCTACGGTCCCCGTGACCTGTCCGAAGCCCTCCTCGGCGGGCTGCCCGCCCAGGTCCACAGCGCCGCGGCGATCCTCCGCGACCGCTTGACCCGCAAACTCCCCCCAGCCCCTGAGCCGGTCGTCCCGGCCAAGCCGCGCTGGTCGGGGGAGTGCGCCACGTGCGCCCGCCCGGTCCCGCACCAGGGGATCTGCCGCGCCTGCGCGGGCCTGGCCGACAAGCCCGACGAGACCGCCGCACGTGCGAGCGTCGCCGCCCGTGGCAGGGCCAGGGTCCGCGCCGCCCTCCGGGCCGACGCCGGTCGGCCCCTCCCCGTCAGAGCCTGACCCCCACCCCGCTGCGCCGTTCGCCCGCCTGAGGGCCACGGTCCCGCGCCGGTACCTGTAGCCGCTGCCCCCTCCCATCCGCGCTGACGCACCCCCGTGTGCCCTTCCCGCCGCGCGCTTCTCCGGCATGCCCGGAGCACCCCACTCGTCGGCCCCCCCTTGGAGTTTTCATGCCTGCCACCGAACCTCCGCGCCCCGCCCCACAGACCCCGCCTCAGCACGAGCCCGCGCCGGGCCGTCGCGGGTCCTGGTGGGATGCGCTCGCGCTGATCCTGCTCGGCCTGGCCGGCGGGGCCCTGTCGTACGACTCCTTGCGGCAGATGGCCGTCGCCGTCCACATCCGCCCGCACCTGGCTTACCTCTTCCCGCTGGTCATCGACGGATTCATCGCCTACGGCGTCCGCGCCCTCCTCGTCCTGCGCGACGCGCCCTGGCCCGCACGTGCCTACGCCTGGACCCTCTTCGGCACCGCCACCGCCGCCAGCCTGTGGGCCAACGCCCTGCACGCCGTACGCCTCAACCAGCCCGGCGTCCGTACTCTCCTGCTCGGTGACCACACGGTCGCCGTCCTGTCGGCGATAGCTCCTCTGGCCCTGGCCGGAGCCACCCACATGCACATCCTCATCGGCCGCCACAGCCACACGACGGCCGCCGGAACTCCCACCATGATTCCGGCGGCCCTGGCCGTGATTCCGGCCGCACGGCGAACACTGCCTTGGAGGGACGAGCCCGCAGCCGGGGCTGACGCAGTAGCCGGAACCGAACCCCCAACAGCTTCGGAGTCTGCGGGCATCACCGGCCAGGGAAACGCACCGGTTCCGGCAGACGCTGAAAGCGCTGGCCAGAAGTTGAGGGGCACTTCCGGCGAGCGTTCGCAGGCGGGGCGCGGCGGACGCAGGGCCGAGGCATCGATCAAGCAGCTCGCCGACATCATCCGCCGTGCCCACCCGGATTCCGGCCAGGTCACCCGCGCCATGGCCCACGAGGCCATCGAAGCCCGGGGAATCAGCGCAGGCAACGAGCGCATAGCCGAAGCGCTCAAGTCCCTTCAACCGGGCGACGAAGCCCGATCCCACCCCAGTACCGAGTGAGGCGGCCGTGTGGGGTGGCCCCGCCCGGCCACCCCACACGGTCCGCCACGCACCCGCCCAAGACGGCGCCATCCCGGACCCGGGCCGTATGCCCGCCAGCCGACTCGCCCAGCGGCCAGTCCCCTCTGCCACGAAGCACTCGATAGACGCCGGAGAATCCCATGCCCCGCCATCACGACGCCGACGATCACGCAGACGAGGAGAGCAACCCGCCCAGTACGCCGGCCTGCAACGGAGACGCCTACCCCCAGCCTCGCGGGGGAGCAAGGTATGGCGCTGGACCGTCCAATGGCCGGTCCCACGCAGATGCCTCCGCCCCAGGGGTGGCGGAGGGGCTCCGGCGCCAGGGGGCACCGGAGGCCGAAGTGGTCGCCGAGCCCGCCGATCCGCCGAGCCTGATGCGTGCCGCTGCCGAAGCCGCCGTTCGCCGTACCGCGCGCCGTCGCCGCCGCGACGGCACGCAGCGCACGTTCCGCGTCGACGTCCGCTACAGCCAAGCCGAGCACCACGCCATCAAGGCCAAGGCGAAGGCCATGGAGATCGCCGGCGCCCATACGCCAGACCATCCCCACCCACGCCGACCAGATCCTCAACGACCCCACCTGGCCAGCCCTCGCCACCACCCTCACCGACGCAGAAACCACAGGTCACGACCCCACCCAACTACTCCGCCAAGCAGCAGACCAACGCGCCCTCGACGACGCCCGCTCCCCGGCCCAAGTCCTCACCTGGCGCCTCCAGCGCCTCACCCAACACCCAGCGCCGAGCCTTCTGGCCCGCGCGGCGATGGCCCGAAGCGACGCCCCTGCGCGTCGGAGTCAGCCCGTGGCGACCGCGGATCCATCTCAGGCGCACCCTCCGCCGTCGCATTCCCGTCACCGTTGATGGGCGCTGCTTCCCACCGTTTGCGTTCCAACAGCACGACCGGGCAGTTCAGCGCGTCGGCGATCCTGGCCAGGTTGAGCGGTGTGGCGCTGCGCCACCCGGACTCGATCTCCCCCAGGAGCTGCTCGGAGATACCTACCGTCCGGGCCAGCGCCCGCTTCGTCAGGCCCGCCTTCTCCCGGGCCCATGTCACTGCCTGCGGCTCGTGGTGGAGGCTTCGTGGCCGTTGGCGTCTTCGGCCGGGCTTCCCCGATTCGGCTGAAGTGGGCAGCTCGTCGGCGTGGCCGGCTGCGACTTCGGCACGGTCACGCGAGGCAGTCAGCGACTCCTGTCCGGTCTGCCGCTCCAGCGCGTCCGCGTTCGCTCGCAAGGTCGCTGCCAACGCCTCCACGTCCCTTGGGTCCTGCCCGGTCGCCCAGTGGCTGATGTCGCGGAGTACAGCACGTGGCCCGGTCCGCCAGGAAGAGGGCCAGAGGGCCGGCGGGGAGCAGGAACCGACCGTGTGTTGCCGCGTGTAGGGCGTCGGCCATGGGCCACCAGGTGAGCTTGAAGTCCTGCTCGGTGGGCGTGAGTTCTTGCGGTCCGCAGGTGAGGTCGCGGGCTTCGTAGAGGTGGACGCGGGCGGGAGAGGAGACGGTGAGAGCGTACGAGCCGAGCGGGCACCACGCCTTGGCGGTGATGCCGGACTCCTCGCGCAACTCGCGCCGCGCGCATTCCTCGGGCGTCTCGCCGGCTTCCCTCCGGCCGCCGGGAAGGAAGAGGTAGTCGCCCCGGTGGGCTGGGAAGTGGGCGCTGAGGAGAGCTACGAGGCCGTCGTCGTCCCGTGCTACGACGACGGCCGCGTCGCGGACGGCTTGGGCATCGCTCATACCGGCCGAGGTTAGTGGTCATCAGCGCACCATCGCGGCGTACGGCACGTTCATGACGACCGGGTGGGCGATGCCGCGACCGTGGTAGCCGTCTTCGCCGTAGGCGTCGCCGTGGTCGGCGCACAGGATGATCAGCCAGCGCTTCTTCACGGTGAGGGTGGTGATCAGGCGGGCGAGGTGGGTGTCGACGTAGGCGAGGGCGGCCTGCTGGGAGGCGGCGGTGTCGCGGCTGTCGCCGAGGTAGTGGCCGTGGGGGACGTGGGTGGCCGAGACGTTGACGAACAGGTAGAGGGGGCGGCCGTCGTGGTGTTCGGCGGTCTCCAGGGCGTGGTCGACCTGGTGGCGGCTGGAGTCGGGGTCGGGTGAGCAGAACTCGGGGCGCCAGTGGTCCTCGTCGAACAGGTCGGGCAGGACCGAGCCGAGTGGCGTCTCGCGGGAGAAGTACGTGACTCCGCCGACGCAGATGCTGCGGTAGCCGTGCTGGGCGAGACCGGCCAGGAGGTTGGGGGCGTCGAAGACGAAGGTCTGCGGCGGGACGGTCTTGAACGCGGGTGGCCGGCACTCCCACAGCCGGGGCGGCTGCTCGGGCTGGGGCAGCTTGGGCAGGAAGCCGGAGAACAAGGCGATGTGGGCAGGGAGGGTGAAGGTGCCGGGGGTCTGGCGTCGCTCCCAGCCTCCCTCGGGAAGCAGGGAGGCGAGGTGTGGGGTCAGCCCGTTGTCGTAGGCGGCGCGGGCGGTGTCGTAGCGCAGGGAGTCCAGGGTGACGAACAGGATGCTGGTCTGCGTGCGGATGATCTCGGCTGCGTCGATCATTCGGTCGACTCCGGAGCGGTGGGGGCGAGGTGCTCGATGGTTCCGCGGGCGCTGTCGCTGACGGGGATCGGTACGCGGTCCTCGGCGATCATCCGGCGGATGGCGGCGAGTCCGGTGTCCTCCTGGAGCAGCAGGCCGTCAGCGTCGCAGAGCCGGATCCGGATGACGTGCGTACCGTCCGGGCCATCGCTCACGGCCAGATAGGCGCTGGCCAGCGGCAGCCGCCTTCGGACGTAGGCGAGAAAGGCGTCCTCAGCGATGCTGTCGATGGCGGTGACGCGGCAGGCGTGGTGGTGGGCGTTGACGGCCCCGCGGCACAGGCGACGGAAGAACTCGGCCGTCACCGGCCCGCCATCGCTCCCCACGGCCAACTGCCTGGCCGCGGTGAGGGCGACGAAGCCGGCGCCGAGCCACCAGGCAACGCCCTCGTGGATCTCGCCGGGGAAGCGACCGACCGCACCGCCGTCCCTGATCACGGCGTCGGTGTCGATGGGGTTAAGCACCCTGGGCCTCCAGGTCGGCGATGATCCAGTCGGCCAGGTCGTCCGGGGACTTGCCGTCCGTGTCGAGAGCGACGGCCGTCGAGTCAGCGGCTTGGACGGTCCGGAAGTTGGCCAGCAGGCGCGCGAGTCGGCCAGGTACGGCGAACAGATCGAGGTCGTCCTGCTTGGCGTCGCGCTTGACCGCGAGGCGTTCCCGGAGAACCGCTTCGGAGCAGCCCAGGTAGAAGGTGCGGGTCGGCGTCTCCAGGTAAGGCCGAAAGGGTTCGAGAAGGTCGGCGACCTGCTCGACGGCGACCTCGTGAACGGCGGCGTGGCAGGCCACCACCGAGGAGGCGTAACGGTCGGCGACGACAGGGCCGACCGCCCTCGCGAGCCGGACCGAGTCGGCGGCGTGCAGCAGCCCGGACAGGTAGAAGCCGAACTGCGGCAGCGCGCGCAAGCGTTCGTTGATCAGTGCCGACCACCCGGCGTGGGGCGTCGGGAGGGTGTGCAGCGATACCGCGCCCAGCCGCTCGGCCAAGGCCCCGGCGAGCGTGGACTTTCCTATGCCGGAGACGCCTTCGAGGACGACGAACGGGTGCTGCGGCCCGTCGGGATACAGCGGCCGGTACGGAGTAGCCAGGCTCACAGCGTCCCCTCCGTGAAGGCCGCGACGTGCCCGGCGACCGTCTGGGCGAGCCGGGCGGGGTCGGCGATCAGGTCGTTCACGTCGGCACGGAGGTCGTCGCGGAGCAGGCAGGGCTGTATGCCGCCGCCGTGGTCGACCCGCAGCGCCCAGAAGCCCTCGACGCACCGGGCCCGCACGGGGCAGGTGCCGCACTGGCCGACGTGGTGGCGGCCGAGGTCGCGGTGGATGACGTCGATCTCGATGCCGTCGATTCGGAAGACCCTGCGGCCCTGACCGACCCCTGCGACCTCGATGTGCTCGTCGCTGGTGAGGGTGCGCAGGTGCGCGATGATCTCGTCGGCCGGCACCGCGGAGTTGGCGCGCCCCTCGTTGAAGTCGGTGCCGACCAGCTCGATGAACTGCACGGGAAGCCGCCGCTCCAGGGCGAAGTCGAGAATCTGCCGGACCTCGTGGGCGTTCTCCCTCTGCAACAGGGTGTTCAGCTCGACCCGCTCGAAGGTCTCGCGGGCGACCTCGATGCCGTCCAGCACCGTGCCGATCCCGATACGCGTCCCGGCGATGGCCCGCAGTGAAGCGTCCGAGAAGTAGTGCAGGGACACCTTCACCTTGTCCAGGTGCGTCCTGGCCAGCCAGGAGCGGTGGGTACGGATCCTGGTGCCGTTGGTGATCAGCGTGTAGGAGGCGTCCAGTCCGGGCTCGGCCAGGCCTTCCAGGACCGGTCGGGCGATCGGCGAGGTCAGCGGCTCGCCACCGGTGAAGTACACGCGCTTCAGGCCGGCGACCATCAGGGAGCCAATGACGGCGAGGTAGGAGTCGGCGTCGAGCTGCCGCTCTCGCGGCTGCTGGGAACGGTCCTGCCGGGTCAGCGGCGGCGGGACGTCGCCCTCGTTGTGGCAGAACCAGCACGCGATGTTGCAGCGCGGGGTGAAGGAGACGCGGAGCTGGCCGCGCAGGACGGCGAAGTTGTGCAGCGCGGTCCAGTCGACGCCGGACGCCGGTAAGGAGATGGGGGGAGCGGGCATTGGCGAACTTCCTCTCAGGGGCGCGGGAATCGGGGCTGGTGGACGGGCAGGGTCCATGGATCGGTGACGTCGTAGGTGTGGCTCCCGGGGTGGTGTGCGAAGGAGCAGCAGGCCTCGTCCGCCCTCCGAGCAGGGCAGTCGGATCGCACCGACAGCTCGTCCGGGTCCTGTCCGTCGCTCCACGCCGTCCAGAGGGAGCTGTCCTTCGAGTCGGCAAGCTCACGCACGAGCGCCTGGTGGTCGCCGGCGACGTGCGCCTGGAGGACGCAGCGCAACTTCGACTCGACGTCGCCCGGTTCCGCGCCTTCGGCCTGGGTACGGGCAGCGTCCTGGAGAGCTGCGGGCAGATCTGTCAGAGCCCCGCAGACGGGAAGCAGGGCCGGGATGAACGTCTGCGTGGACGGCTCTCCAACGATCATGAGTCGGCCCGCCCAGCGCGCCGGCACCCCTGCAGCACGCTCGGATCGCCGTCGATCTCGAACCACACGCATTTCCCGAGAGGCCTTGAGCTCACTCCCCATCGGGAGGCCAGTGCCTGCACGAGCAGGAGTCCCCTGCCTCCCTCATCGGCATCGGAAGGAGTCTGGAGAGTGGGCTTCTTGCTGCCGGAGTCGTGGCACTCGACGCGGAGCTTGTCCCGGCCGACACGGATGTCCAGGTGAAAGGTGCCGTCGTGCGGGGTGCTGTGCCGGACCGCATTGGTGGCGAGTTCGGACACACAGAGCACGATGTCGCCGACCGCGTGGTCCAGGCCGGCGAGGGCATCCCGTGTGAAGGCACGGACCTCACGCACGTACTCCGGTCGGGACGTAAAGTCCCTGGCCGCGCTCACCTCGACCGTCGCTTTCGTACGGTGCTGCGGTGCCTTCAGCCCTGTGCTTGCTATGGGCAACGCCATAGGTTCCCTCCGAGTGCTGGAACCCGCGACAGGGCCGCGAGCGATCTGGTGGACACCAACGACGCTAGGAAAATCAGCAGTTGGGGGTCCACGTGGTTGCACGCGGTTGCACGATTTCAGCCGAGGGTGTCGAGGGCGCGCGTGACGCGGCTGCGGGCAGCGGCCCCGCGCAGGGCAAGCTGGGAGAGTTGGTTGAAAGCCCGCAGGTAGGTCCGGATCTCGCCCGGACTGCTCACGTTGATCTCCGCGGTGAGGGTCTCGACGGCCACCAGGTCCTCGTCGAAGGCGTAGAACGCCTCCAGCGGCCACACCGTACGGCTTGCCTCGAACGGGATGATGCCGACGGAGATGTTGGGCCTGGCCATGAGCGAGAGGAGCGCCCCGAGTTGGGCGGCCATCGCCTCGTCGTCGCAGACCCGGTAGTAGAGCACCGACTCTTCGAGCAGCAGGGCGAAGCCGTGATCGCCCTCGAAGACGACACGGGAGCGGGCAAGTCGCGCCTCCACCGCGCGCTCCACGTCATCGGGCGTGCCTTGGAAGGTCGTGATCGCGCGCAGCAACCCCGTTGCGTATGCGGCGGTTTGCAGCACGCCGGGCACGACGTTGGAGGCGTAGATGCGGAAGGTGCGGGTGCGCTGATACAGCGGAGTGGACTTCGCGTGGACCTGCCGCAGACCGTCGCGGTGGAGCTGGCGCCACTCGACGTACATCGAATCGGCGGTCCGCGCCGCCGCGACGAGGTCAGCGGCCAACTCGGGAACACCGCAAGCGTCGCACCACGCACGGATGTCGTCGTCCGAGGGCGGCGTGATGCCGCGGGCGATACGCGACGCCTTCGACTTGTGCCAACCGCAGAGATCAGCCAGCTCCAGCCCCGTCAGCCCGGCATCGAGCATCGCCTGCCTCAGGCGCTCGGCGATCTTGGCGCGGGCCGCCCGAGCCGAGGAGAGAGGTGACGTGCCCATGAGCCGACTGATCGTCCGCGGTCAGACGCTGTACTTCTCGTGCGGGATGGCGCGGTCCCACACGTCATCGAATGCCCTGACGCAGCCGGCGACCGCCGCCGGCTCCTCGGTCTGGTCGGTCCGGATCCAGCGGCCGGCGTCGTCGAAGACGTTGAACTGCACGAGACGGCCGTCGAAGAGCCAGAAGTCGTGCTCCGGGAGGGCGATCCCCGCCGAGCTGCGCCTGGGCAGCCAGCGCACCTCCTCGCCCGCGGCCACGTTGGTGAAGGTGAACGAGTGCTCGTAGCGGATGTACTCGCTCGCGGGCTCCGTGACCACGCGGGCCCGGCGGATCTGCACGCCCTTCAAGGTCACTTCCTCCACGAGGTCGAGCCAGGGACGCCACCACGAAGCGCGGTCGGCCGGGTCGAGACGGTGACCCTGCTTCCACGCCTCGAATCCGGCCGTCTCGTTCCCCATGTCGTAGTCGTCGCGCAGCTCCAGGTGAACCGCCGTGTGCTCGACGGCACGGAGCAGGTCGGCGAAGCTACTCAAGCTCTGCGACATCAAGCGCCTCCCTGAGAAGCGGGATCATCCGCTTCGGTACACGCACGATCCCCTCGTAGGAGGGCATCGCGACATCCCGGTTGCAGGTCGCCTCCGTCTGGCGGTCGACCTTGACGCCCTGGAACAGCAGATCCTTGACGTCCTCGTCCACCCAGACGGCCGGGGAGCCGTGGTCTCCCGACTCCGGGTCCTTCCCGACGAACCGTAGTGCCATGTTGACCTCCGATGTCGAGTCGGTTGCAGTCGGTTGCAGAAGCCGCGCCGAGGACCAGCCCGTGTGGCGGCCCTCGGTATCACCCCCGCAACCCTCCTTCACCTGACGTCACGAGCCTTGGACAATCAGTGAACTCCCGTCATCGCAAGATCAGTTCGCACAAGGCGCGCACAACCCGGCCGTGAGCCGCCCTGCCCTGGAACATTGGGCTCATGGACAGCACACCGGCCGCCGGGGAGAACATCGCGGTACTGCGCAAGGCCCGCGGGATGGGCCAGGCGAAGCTGGCCCGCCTCTCCGGCATCTCCGTCTCCTACCTGAGCAAGATCGAGACCGGCGACCGCCCGGCAACGCCTCCCGTGGTGGCCGCCATCGCCAAGCCCTTACGCGTCTCCACCGCACGGATCTACGGGCAGCCCTTCCTCGGCCTCACCGAACAGGCCGACCTGCTCAACGACCTGCGCGACGCCGTCCGCCGCCACACCCTCCCCAGGGAGGACACACCCGCTCCCGAGGTGCTGAGAGAGCGGCTGCAGCTCGCAGCGCGGCTGCGATCCGAGACGAGGTACCTCGAACTGCTCCGGGAGCTGCCGACCCTCCTCGGCCAGGCAACCGCGACAGCACTCGACGCCGGCGGCGACTCCCCAGCCTGGGGACAACTCGCCGACCTCT
Organism: Streptomyces sp. NBC_01477; assembly: GCF_036227245.1. GTDB lineage: Bacteria > Actinomycetota > Actinomycetes > Streptomycetales > Streptomycetaceae > Actinacidiphila. The sequence continues at coordinate 4,067,395 of NZ_CP109445.1, read as the reverse complement.
ACGGCTGCGCCTACAGTGTTACGCACCGCTTCGTGCAGCCCGACCTGGCCGACATCATCGTCGCCCGCCAGCAGTGGGCCGCACAGCGAACCTGGAACCCGGCCGCAGAAGCTACCGCGGCCTGGAACGAGGCAGGCACGTACCAAAGCGCCGGTGCCTATGGCGACGGCATGGCGATCGTCGAGCGTGCGATCAGCCACTACGAGAGCACCCGCACCGAAGGCCCGGAGTCCGTCGTCATCCTCGGCTCACTCCACCTACGCGGAGTCGTCCTCGCCTCCCGCAACCGCGACCGCAACGCCACCGAGGCCCACCTGCGCCACGCCAAGAGCCTGGCTGCCCAGTTCGACGCCGACGTGCTGATGCACAACCTGACCTTCGGCGAGGGCAACACCGCCCTCTACGAACTGGCCGCCCACGTTGAACTGGACCAGCCCAACAAGGCCGTGACCATGTCGACTCCCCTGATCGACCAACCGCCCGCCGGCCTCAAGCCCAACCGCCTCGGCCGCCTCTACATCGACGTCGCCCGCGCCCGCCTTGCCCTAAAGGACGCAGCAGGAGCCGAGGAGGCGCTGAAGGCCGCCTTCAAGGTGTCGCCGCAGATGGCAGAGATCCACTCGATGAGCCGCGAGGTCCTCCGCGTCCTCTTCATCCTCCACCAACGCGCCCGCCCCGACCTCGTGGCCATGGCAGAACGGGCAGGGCTCACGGCGTAATACGTGCGCACTGCCCGCAGCGAGCGCGGCGCGACGGCTGACCCGGTCTCCCCGGCCCGTGATGGCGCGCGCTGCACACGCCCACGGCCTGACGAACTGCCGGCTCGCCACCTCGACGCAGTGGCCGGAGGTTTCCAGTGGAGTGACCTGCCCGGTACCGCATGGATCTGTGCGCACAACGCTCACACTGGCTACCGCGTGCGGACGGTCTGCCTGACTGGCAGACCGGCGCCGTCGTGGGCACTCACCGCCTCGCCAAAGCGACCCACTCTGGCCTGTACGACTACGACCTCGACGCTTTGATCACCCACTTTGCCCTGGACGACCCTGCCCTGACCGACGGATCAGCAGCGCCTTCGATCGGGGATGTTTGACATTCACTTGCGGTTTCAGGTCCACATGTTCGAATTCACTGCCACCGAGACCACCTCAACGCGCTGTCTGTCTGGGGATCTGTGGAAGCTCTGAAGTCGGATAATTCGTGGAACAGCCCGCCTGAGGCTGGTCTGGTGGATACGCTGCGTTTCGCGTTGGCTAGTGGTTGACCTGGGGGGGTTGCATGGCAGATCCAATCGATACCGAAGCGCCCGACGACACCGGTTCGGCGACAGTGGAGCGCTTCGAGTATCAGGTGCAGGTAACCCTGCGCGCAGTACTCCAAATGCTCGCAGGCGGCAGCGTTCTGCATGTGACCTGTGAGCACATCGAGGACATAGTGGTTGCTTCCGACGCGGGCGGGGCGGGGTCCCGGCATCCGCTCTGGGACTTTCAGCAGATCAAGACGCGCGACGCTCCCGAGGCGTGGGGGCTGTCCGCGGTTTTGGACTCCAAGCCGCTCCTGAGTCTGTGGCGGACCCATAAGGCGGTTCGTGATCTCGGATTGCACTATCGCCTCACTGCCGGGCTGGAGGGATTTCTGGATCCCGGCGACGAGGACGTTCAAGCGGTCGCCTGCGGGCGCGGGGGAGAAAGAGCTGCGAGGCTGCGCCGTATAGCCCAGCGCACCAAGATCACCGACTCCGAGGCAGCCGCCTTCCTGCCGCTGGTGCGCATACAGCCGCTGCCGCGCAGGGTGGACATCGAACACCGTAACCTGGCTGTGCTCGCCGAACTCGGTGGGCAACTGACCGGCACGGAAGTGAAGGCCCTCTACGAGGAACTGGTGCGTCGAACGCGCGAGGCCCTGCAGGGCAGGCTGGGTCCGCGCTGGCCGTCGCTCATCACCTCTCCCCAGCCGTCCACGAGAGTGCTGAACAAGCGCATCAACTCCGCGGACATAGCCGACCTTGAGCGGCGTCTGCTACGCCCGGATCACGTTCTACTCCAGCGCATCACCCAAAGCCTTACTGGCATGCAGACGCCCCTCGTCCGCAAGATGACCACGGGAGCGGTGTCACCCGGCATCCTGGAGAACGCCCAGTTGCTGCGGGCCAACGCGGACAATCACCGCCTCACAGAGGAGGCCATGGGCACCTGGGACGGCGATCCGGAGGTGGAAGAGGACCTCGACCAGAGGCTCCTGGTACTTGCTCGAACTCTGGTGGCTGTCCATAACGAGGCTCGTCCCAAGCCGGCGGACGCGATCTTCGCCGCACTTCTCGACAAGCTGACAGGTAATCCGGACGCCTATGATCGTAGACCCTTGTACAGAAAAGACGCCATGCTCCTGATGGGCAGGGCCTGCGTACTGTCCGACGGATGCCACTTCGGATGGGGCGATGCGAATGCCTAGTTCCGGAGCCGCTCCCTCAGCCGATGCGCAAGCACGTCTCCTGCTGCTCATCGATGTTTTCTCCGGTGCCCGACGGACGAAGGCTATCGAAGGCCGGATGAAACTCGCAAAGCTTGACTTCCTCCTGCGCTACCCGGACCATCTTGAGCGGTTGCTGCGGGTCCGAGGAGTTGAAGCCGACCTTGGCGAAGATCCATGGCTGACCGGGGCGATCGAGCAGCGCATGATCCGATACCGCTACGGCCCCTGGGACCCCGCTTACTACGGACTCCTCGGAGCCCTGATCGGCAAAGGGCTCATTGAGCCCTTCACGGAGAACAACAATGCGGCCTACCGCGTGACCGACGTCGGACACCAGGTCGCTGCCTCCCTTGCGGAGTCTGACAGTTGGCGCCCCGTCCGCGAGCGAGCCCGCCTGCTACGACGTCACCTCGACCTTGCGGGTGCCACGCTCAAAGACCTCATCTATGACAACTTCCCCGACATTGTCGAGGCCGAGTGGGGGAGTCCGCTGTGAGACTGCAGATCGAGAACCTCACCCTCGTGGGCACCAACCGCACACTCGATTTCGTACCCGGCCTAAACGCCATCACCGGCGGGATGAGCGGGGGAAAGACTGCCGTCATCAGCTGCCTGCGTGCTCTGCTCGGTGGGAAGGTCGACGTCGTCCCTGAACTGGAGGGCCGCACCATTGCGGGCACGGTCCGCATCGGCGAGCGTCGCTTCCGCATTGTGCGACGCCTGGTCACCACCCAGACAGCCAAGGTAGAAATAGCGGAACTGGGCTCCAGCAACGCATGGCGTCTGCCCGTCTCGCAGCTTGAGGCCGGATACGACCAGACCTATCGCGACTGGCTGCTGGATCAGCTCGAACTGCCCCGCGTCCGCGTACCCAAGGCGCCGACCAAAGAGTCGAGTGACCTGACTCCTGTCTCAATCAGCGACTACCTCATGTATTGCCTGCTACGGCAGCAGGAGATCGACGCATCGGTCTTTGGCACACCGGACAACTACAGCAAGAACATCAAGCGCAAGTACGTGTTCGAGATCCTGTACGGACTCTATTCTCCGGAGGCAGCGGAACTCCGCGAGAAGCTGCGGGAGGTTACCGCCCAGCTCAGCGCCTTCACCGCTGACGCTTCGACACTCGAACGGATCCTTGCCGAGACGCCCTTCGCCTCTCGCGCCCAGCTTGAGGTCCAGCACTCGGACACCGATCGCCAGCTCCAGCAGGCCAGGAGAAGCCGGCAGAGCATTCCCGACCGGCTCGCCGATCCGGTCACGGTCGCGCTACGGCAGCAGGTTGTGCAAGCGGAAGCCGAGCTCGCGGAGGTCGACACTGCGGTGATGGCCGAGACCGCAGCCAGAGCATCGCTGTCAAGCCTGCGGGACCAGCTTGTCGCACAGAGTCGTCGGCTGACGCGAGCGCTGATCGCGGAACGGCTGCTCAACGATTTCGAATTCCACAACTGCCCGCGTTGCGGTGCCGATGTCCCTGAGCGCGGTGACGACGACACGTGCCGACTATGCCTGCAGACTCCTCCCCTCAGCCCGTCACCCAGCACGCTGGCCGCAGAGCAGGACCGCATCATCGAGCAGGTTGCCGAGACGGACTCGCTCATCGAGCGCAGCTCCCAACGACTCGATCAGCTCCATGCCGCACGCACACAGGCAGCGCAGGCGCGCACGAGCATCGCGGACCGGCTGGAGCAAGCTGCCTCGTCGTACATCACGGATCACGCCGAGGCCATCCGCCGGCAGGCTGCCGACGAGGCAAGGCTGGAGGAACACCTCGCCCGCATTGACGACTCCCTGAAGCTCTACCTGCGACTGGAGGATCAGACCGAGCGGGTGGCCAGGCTCGAGCGCGAGCGGGACGAACTGACCAGCCGCATGGAACGCACCCACCACAGCGACATTGGCGTGGCAGCTCGCCTCAACCACCTGGACACCGCCTTCGAGAACACCCTCCGATCGTTCGACGCACCCCGCTTCGACGCTCAGGCATCCTCCTACATCGACCGGAAGACGTACCTGCCGATTGTCGATGGCCGCCCCTTCAACAAGCTCCAGTCGCAAGGGGTGTCGGTGCTCGTCAACGTTGCACACGTCCTTGCACATCAGCTCACCGCGCTCGGTGACCCTGACAGCGTCCTTCCCAACATCCTCATCATCGACGGAGTCGGCAGCAACGTCGGCCACGAAGGCATCGACCTCACCCGCCTTCGCAATGTGTATCGCACCCTGCAGCAGGCCGCTGCCGACCACGATGGGAACCTCCAGATCATCGTGACCGACAACGACCGCCCGCCCATTCCGGGCGTTCACACCGTGGTCGAGCTCTCTGACACCGACCGCTTTGTGCCGCAGCCCGAGGAGGAAGATCCACTGACCGACGAGGGATGAAGGTCGACAAGCTGGCTCGAGGACTGGTCTTCACCGCCCTGAATACGGAGGAAAGGTACGTGATGTCGGCACGGAAGACAGCTCTGCAGGAAAGACCGGAGAGCAACACAGGAGACATTCGTGACGAATATTGCCCAGCCCGGATGGGCCATCGAGCAACTAGACCGCTTCATTGAACTGACCGACATCGTGCAACGGCAGATGTCTCGCGGGATGGCAGGACGCCACGCAGGTGACGACGACGAGATCACCCGACAGGCCGTGATCACCGAGCGGATCTTCGCTCATCTCGACCCGGAATGGCGCAGCTCTCTGGAGGAGAGCTACGACCCCAACCGGCGCTGGACTGGGCATCGTCAGCTTGCCCTACGGGCCAGGACCACTATTGTCACCGATGCTGAGATCCGTGAGAACCTCGGCGACAACGCTCCGCAGATTAGCGCCTCCTCGCTCCACCCCTGGGTGTGGAACAGTGCCAAAGCCCTTTGGCTGGACGGCCACTACCGGCACGCCGTCGCCACGGCTGCCATCAAGGTCAACGCCGAGACCCAAGCCAAGACCGGCGTAAAGGATCGCAGCGAACACGACCTCCTTGTCCAGTTGTTCAAGCTCGACCCGCCAAAGCCAGGTCACCCGCGATTGCGGCTGCAGCCAAACGACGGCAGCAGGACTTACGTCAGCCTGCAGGAGGGAGTGGCTGCGTTCGCGCGCGGCTGCTTTATGGCCATCCGCAACCCCAGTGCTCACGCGGACGACTTCGACGATCTTGGCGAGCACCGCGCCTTGGAGCAACTCGCGGCCTTCAGCCAGCTCGCCCGCTGGATCGACGAGGCCGCCGTTGAGGCCGCGCTGTAGTACTGGGCTATCAAGGCCGGCTTCAGAGCGATCGAAAACTAGCACACGAATGATCATTAGTAGTCAATTGTGGTGGAAGCTTATATTTTCAACGGAATCTTGCCTTCCGGTGCGCAGGGCATGGGATCTTGACGTTGAGCGCGCCCTAGTCGCGCCGCCCAAGCGCAGGCCTGGACTGGTTTCACCAGTTGGTCCGGCCCCGAAGACCCCGCATCGCCAAGAGCTGCCCGGCGATACGGTGTGGGGGTTTGCGCGAGGCCGGTCGATGGGCGGTCTCACCGAGCAGGTCGTCAGCCAGATGAAAGCTCGGTGTGGCGGGCTGTCGATCTCGTACGCGAGCTGAGCCCACTCTCCCGGATTCCAAAGGGGTCCGGTGATGTTTGCCCGCGTTACGAGAGGAATAGATCGTGAACGGTGAGAAAGATTCGCATGCGCAATCCTGGGCGGCGGTTCCACCAAGCGAAGCCGTGAACCCGTGGGAGTTGCGCGCCGCCTACGAGCGGATTGACCGCAAGCTCGATTTGCTTTCCGGCCTGGTGAACCAGGTCAATGACCACGAGCGGCGGATCGTCAAGCTGGAGCAGCAGTGCGGCCGGATCTGGGGTTCATCGCTGATTAGGGTTGCGTCCATGTTCCTCCTGGTCGCTTTGGACGACCTGAACGATCGTCGCTGATTGCCTGCGGCGGGTGCGCGCCGGTCCGCCGGACGTACCCGCCCTTTCTTTTTCGTCTCCGGAGCTCCAGTGAGGATCCTGTTATGCCCGATGTGAATTCGTCACCATTTCACTTGCCGGCCCCCAAGGATGTGCAAGAGACGTGGATCGACGCTGTAATGGCGACGCCTGGGACCAACGTTCCGCGGGCGGCTCTTGAGGCAATCGTCCCTTTCATTATCCGGCCTAAAGAGATGCTCAAGGATCCGGCCCCGGACGGGACGCGCCAAGTCAAATCCGATCGACTACGGAAAGTCAGGACCGACGCTGGCGAAGTATTGGTCGCTATCGTCGATATGCACGGCATCGGAGGTGCGGTCTGGGAGCACAATGAGCGCATCTCCGCTACGTGGCGGTCGGTGGTTGACCCGGCCGGCGCGAAGAATGGGACGCGGACCATCTCACGAGTGCGTCCATGGTCTCGCCTGACCGAGGGCGGAGAGGAGAAGGTGCTGGCAGCCCTCGAAAGCAGAGTGGCGAACCGCGAGCACCTGATTGCAAATATCGATGCCGCCGTTCACGCACTGCAAGCCAGGGATGGGTTCCGCTCGTATGACCTGCGGGAGGACCTGATCCTGAACGGACAAGTGGAGCCGTGCATGCACGTTCCGCAACAGTTTCTGCTTGATGAGGGTCCGCCCGAAGATATCGACGGAAATCCCAGCTATCCAGATTCATATTGGGGCTGGATGGCCGTCCGAGGCAACAACAGAACCAGGTATCGGCACGAAATCTTTGAGGTGACTTCATCCGAAGTAGTCACCGGCGTGCCCTTTCGGAAGCTTGGGCAGGACCGTGACGGTTTGGCGGTCAATCCGAGCTACTGGCTGGCCCAGTACTCTGAATTGCTCAACGCTGAATATCAAACGGCCACTGAAAATGATGAGCCGGTTGGGCGGGCTCATCGGGCTGCGCGGGTTGCCATCGTGGAATCACACCTGGTTATCGGTACCCCCACGCCGCAGCGGCTGTTCCGTATCGTCCAGGGAAGCAACCGCCGAGACCACGTGCATCCGCCACTCGAATTCGCTCCTAACGATCGGAGCCGGGCGCTTGGGCGGAGTGTGCTGGGTGCTTACACAGCTGGTGGCGTGCTGGACGACGAAATCGCCGATGTTCTGACCGGCCTTGCGCCCATCACTGATCTGCCTGACGTTCCCGAGGGAGCCTCTGTCTCGGCTCTGCGCGACATCCGTTCGATGCGGTTGTTGATCGAGTTGTTCCCGACCAAGGCGCAGTCGGAGAGGCGCCAACTGATCCAAAGCGCACTCGGTGAGCCTCCTCCGTACAAAATGCAACTCTCCGATGTCAACCGCCGCGTGCGCGCATGGTCTGCTCTCACCTCGGAGAGCTACCCCAATCCCTGGAATCCTCGCGTGGCTGAGGTATTTAAACGGACATCAGCTAATGATGGGGTCGAGCTAACTGGTCGACCACTTGCGGATTTGCTGGCCACTGCCGAGTCGGACGATGAGGCATTCGAAGAATTGCTCGCATATCGCGCACCGCACTGGCTAGCTGCCTTCGACCTCATTGACGCAGATCGAGGTTCACTTGCCGGTCAGAAGCTTGATGATGAAGGAGCAAAGGCCGACCGGGTTCGGCGTTCCATAGCAAACAGCGTCAACGCAATGCGTAATAACAGGATTACGGCCATCGCCTTGTTGCGAGAGATCGCCGACGCGATGGACCAGGGAGACCGGCCGCCGTTGCAAATCGGTGATGACGGCATGCCGACTGCTAACCGGGCTACCCGAGCGTGGTTTAATCGAACCTTCAGTAAGGAGTCCGGTACTCGAAGCTATCGAAAGCGGGCCGCCACTGACGGCATTATGTCTGGCGAACCTATCTCACCCGCGTCAGACGCTCAGGTCGCCAGTACCTCCGCTCAGGCGTCACCAAACGGCACCGACCAAGCTGGCGGCGCTACTGATGCCGGGGAGTCGGATACGCAAGCACTCGCGCGACTGCGGCGTGAATTCGAACGCCACATCCTCATGCTCGCCGAAGGAGTCAGTGAACTTCCGGAGCAACTGGAAGATATGTCCGAGCGTGCAAAGGCCGCCGGCCTTGATCATGCCATTGGTGCGCAAGAGGCAAACGAGTGGACTCTGACGGTCACTCGGATGCTTGCTCAACTCCGCAAGATTCCAGAAGCCATTATGTCCATCGGTAGCCTTGAATAGCCAAAGGTCGATGCTGTCGCCGAGATGGCCTTCCACGGCACCGCCCGACTGACGGGGAGGTACGCGATTCTAGAGTCACGTCATCGTTTTGCCGCTCGTGACGTCGGACCAACAGCCTGATCGGTAGTGGAGTGCAGTTGCTGTCAATGCAACTGGAAGTACTGGCGGTGATTGTGGCAGGAAGATCGTGACGATTTCAGCTCACCTGCCGCTTGGGACAGAGGAAGGTTGCTATCCGTGGAGGCGGGCTGCTGCTTCCTTGAGGATGTCTTGCTTCTTGCAGAAGGCGAAGCGGACCTGGGTGCGGCCGGCGTCGGGGTCGTCGTAGAAGACGGAGTTGGGGACGGCGACCACGCCGCAACGGGCGGGGAGGGCGCGGCAGAAGGTGAGGGCGTCCTTCTCGCCGAGGGCTGCGATGTCCGTCGTGATGAAGTACGTGCCCTGGGGGCGGTAGACCTCGAAGCCGGCCGCGGTGAGGCCGTCGGCCAAGAGGTCGCGCTTCGCCTGGAGGTCGTCGCGGAAGGCGGTGAAGTACGCGTCCGGGAGACGGAGGGCCTCCGCGATGGCGTACTGGAAGGGGCCCGAGGCGACGTAGGTGAGGAACTGCTTCGTGGTGCGGACGGCCGCGAGGAGGGGAGCGGAGGCGGTAACCCAGCCAACCTTCCAACCCGTGAACGAGAAGGTCTTGCCCGCCGAGGAGATGGAGACCGTGCGGTCGCGCATGCCGGGCAGCGAGATCAGCGGGGTGTGGGCGCCGCCGTCGAAGACCAGGTGTTCGTAGACCTCGTCGGTGACGACGATCAGGTCGCGCTCCACGGCCAGTTCGGCGATTGCCGTCAGTTCGTCTCGCGTGAGGACCATGCCGGTCGGGTTGTGCGGGCTGTTCAGGAGGAGAAGGCGGGTGCGAGGTGTGACGGCCGCCCGCAGCGCGTCGAGGTCGGGGCGAAAATCGGGGGCGCGCAGAGTCAGCGGGACTCGTACCCCGCCGGCCATCGCGATGCTCGCCGCGTAGGAGTCGTAGAACGGTTCGAAGGCGATGACCTCATCGCCCGGCTCCAGCAGCGCCAGCATCGCGGCTGCGATGGCTTCGGTCGCGCCTGCGGTGACCAGCACCTCCGTGTCCGGGTCGAAGCTCAGTCCGTAGAACCGCCGCTGGTGGTCGACGATCGCCGTACGCAGCTCCGGAACGCCCATCCCCGGCGGGTACTGGTTGCCGCGTCCGTCCCGTAGCGCCCGGACGGCTGCCTCGCGGATCTCCTCCGGGCCGTCCGTATCCGGGAAGCCCTGGCCCAGGTTGATCGCACCGGTCGCCAGCGCAAGCGCGGACATCTCCGCGAAGATCGTCGTCCCGAGCCCGTCCAGCCTGCGGTTCAGCAGCGGCCTGCCGCTCATCTCTCCACCGTCCTCAACCCGGGTACCGTCGTCCGTGGATCATCCTGACCGATCATCGGCGGCACGCCTACGCGGCCAGCGTCCAATAGGTAGGTGAAAACGGCTTGACCCAGCCGACCTTCCAGCCGGTGAAGGAGAAGGTCTTGCCGGCCGAGGAGATGGAGACGGTGCGGTCGCGCATGCCCGGCAGGGAGATCAGCGGGATGTGCTCGCCGTCGAAGACCAGGTGCTCGTAGACCTCGTCGGTGACGACGAGGAGGTCGCGCTCGACGGCGAGTTCGGCGATCGCGGTCAGTTCCTCGCGGGTGAGGACCGAACCGGTCGGATTGTGGGGGGAGTTGAGCAGGAGCAGCCGGGTGCGCGGGGTGACGGCGGCGCGCAGGGCGTCGAGGTCGGGGCGGAAGTCGGGCGCGTGCAGGGTGAGCGGGACGCGCGTCGCGCCGGCCATCGCGACGCAGGCCGCGTAGGAGTCGTAGAAGGGCTCGAAGGCGATGACCTCGTCGCCGGGTTCGAGCAGCGCGAGCATCGCGGCGGCGATGGCCTCGGTGGCGCCCGCGGTGACCAGGACCTCGGTGTCGGGGTCGAACGCGAGCCCGTAGAAGCGCTGTTGGTGCGCGGCGACCGCGGTACGCAGTTCCGGGACGCCGGCGCCCGGCGGGTACTGATTGCCGCGGCCGTCCCGCAGCGCGCGGACGGCCGCCTCCCGTACCGCCTCGGGGCCGTCGGTGTCGGGGAAGCCCTGGCCGAGGTTGATCGCGCCGGTCGAGGCGGCCAGCGCGGACATCTCCGCGAAGATCGTCGTGCCGAGGCCGTCGAGGCGGCGGTTCAGCGGCGGCCTGCGCCGGCCGCCCGCGGGCCCGTGTCCAGTGTGCTCAGCCAATGTGTCCGCCCACCTTGCGCGCGTTCGTGTGCCGTCCGGGTCTCGTGAGCGTACTGGTGCGGATGCGGGTGAACACGTGAACTCTTCGGCGCTCCAAGGGATGGAAAGTGCACACAGATGGGTAAAAACGCTGAAGGCGACCCGCGATTCATGATTCCGTAGCTCTCGGACCCATTTCGAGGGCTTCAGCAGAGACCACTCGGAGACTCCTCGGACTTCTCAGGGGGCGGCTCGGAGGGCTCAGAGGACTTCGAAGGTGCTTCGGGGCCCCTCCCAGGAACCCCTGAGGACCGTTCGGGTCCAGCGGACCCCACGTGGGCACGAGCCGACGCGCGTCCTCCCGCCGGGCGCGGACCGGCCCATCACATCCACTGCGTGCTCGATCCACTGCGTGCTTGCGGAGCCGACCCATGCTCACCACCCTGCAAACCTCCTACACCGACACCCGCGCGGGAGACCTCGCCTGGTGCCTCGGCAAAGACGCGCTGCCCGCGCTCGCTGTGCACAATGTCGAGGTCGGCGACGGTCGCCGGCTGCGGGCCAAGGTCGAATTACGCCTGCTCGGCGCCTCGCACCAGGTATTGGTCGACGCCGGGCGCGGCGAGTGCTCGGAGACGGTGGCGTGCATGCCGGGCAGCCAGGCGCCGCTGCCGTTCGGGGTGGCACGCCGGGTGGGCGTGTGGGACTACGAGTTCGCGGCCCGGATCGAAACCCTCTCGCAGGGCTCCTTCGCGGGCCGGGCGCAGGAGCTGCTCGCGCTGGTCGCCGACCATCCGCACGGCCTCGCCGGGACCTTCCCCGGCGACCCGCACGCCTTCACCGCGATGCTCGTGCAGTACGCGGAGGGGGGCGTGCGCTGGCGCACCTGGCACGCGTATCCGCAGGAGGGGCGGTTGGTCACCACCAGGACGCGGGTGAACGCGCTGGCCTGACCCGAATACCGCCCCGCTGCCGCCCGAAGCCGCCGATTGCACCCCTGTGGGTGACCGGTGGCGGCTCGACCCTGACATAGCGTGCACTCATGATCGACCAGCACCGCCGCAACGAGGCCCCCCGACTCGCCCTGCGGTTACCGGTGCCCGCGGCGGCGGCCCGCGCGCTGGTGCTCGCCGCCGTCTTCGTCTGCGCCGCCTGCGGGCTCGTCTACGAGCTGGAACTCGTCGCCCTCGCCTCGTATCTGGTCGGCGACTCGGTCACCCAGGCGTCGGTGATCCTGTCGGTGATGGTCTTCGCGATGGGCTGCGGCTCGCTGCTGGCAAAACGGTTTCGCGGCCAGGCCGCCGCCGCCTTCGCCGCCGTCGAGACCGGCCTCGCCCTGGTCGGCGGCCTGTCGGTGATGGTGCTCTACGGCTGCTTCGCGTGGTTCGGGCAGGCCACCCCCGCCATGGTCGGCTGCGCCTTCGCGATCGGGGTGCTGACCGGGGCGGAAGTGCCGCTGCTGATGACACTGGTGCAGCGGATCAGGCGGCAGGACGCGGGCGGCGCCGTCGCCGACCTCTTCGCCGCGGACTACGTGGGCGCGCTGGTCGGCGGCCTCGCCTTCCCCTTCCTGCTGCTGCCGCACCTCGGGCAGCTGACCGGCGCGCTGGTCACCGGGGTCGTCAACGCGGCGGCCGGCGGCGCGACCGTGCTGTGGCTCTTCCGCTGCGACCTCAGCCGGCGCGCCCGCGGCTGGCTGCTGGTCACCAACGTCCTGGTGCTCGCCGTGCTCGCCGGCGCCGCCGCCACGGCCGGACCCTTCGAGCGGGCGGCGCGGCGCGCGGTCTACGGCGCCGACGTACGGGTCGCGGAGCAGACCGAGGTCGAGGAGATCGTCCTCACCGGCGGCGGCTCCGGCGGCAGGCCGCTGCGGCTCTACCTCGACGGCCGGCTGCGGGTCTCCGGCACCGGCACGGCCCGCTACGCCCAGGCCCTCGTCCAGCCGGCGATGAACGGCCCGCACACCCGCGTGCTGGTCCTCGGCGGCGGCGACGGCCTGGCCCTGCGCGAGGTACTGCGCTGCGGGGACGTGGCCGCGGTCACCGCCGTCCAGCCCGACGGCGAACTGCTGCGGCTGGCCCGCACCGACCCGGGCCTGACCGCGCTCAACGGCCGCGCCTACGCCGACCCCCGGGTACGGGCGGTCACCGCCGATCCCTTCGACTGGTTGCGCGGCCTGCGCGGCTCCGGCTCCGGCGGCGGGCATGGCCACGGCTCCGGCTCGGGTTCCGGCTCGGGTTCCGGCGGTCCGCGGGCCGGGCCGTACGACGTGATCGTGGCCGACCTGGCGGATCCGGGCATCGCCCGCAGCGCCAAGCTCTACTCGCAGGAGTTCTACGGCCTCGCCGCCCGCGCGCTGGCCCCCGGCGGTCGGCTCGCCGTCCGGGCGGGCGCGGCGGCGGGGGCGGCCCGTACGTTCTGGACGATCGACGCGACCGTGCGGGCCGCGGGTCTGTACACCTCGCCGTACTGGCTGCCGACCGCCCCCGCGCACGGCTCCGGCCCCGCCGGCACCCCGGAGCAGGCCTATCTGCTCGCCGCCCGCTCGGGCACACCGCCGCTGGTCCTGCCCCCGGGCACACCGTCCGGCCTGACGCCGCCGGCTCTCCGGATGGCCGCCCGCGCACCCTTTCCCACCCGGCCCAGCCGCTCCCTGCCGCCGTCGACTCTGCTGCGGCCGCGCCTGCCGACGTCGTAGATCAGGTGCTCGAAAAAGTGGCAGCCAGGGAAACGTCAAGGGAGCGCGCTGATGGGTAGGCTCCGCCGCATGGAGCATGAGTCCTTCGTTCCGGGCATGACCACGGCGCGTCTGGTGCAGGCGCTGCGCACGCCGGATGTGGTGCGGGCCAGCCTGCCCGGCTGGCAGCCCGACGCCGGGGAGGCGCCCGGGGACGGCGCCGGAGCGTCCGGCGGCGCTGTGGGGCGGCTGCGGCTGCGCATCGGCGGGTCCACGATCACTTACCGCGGCACGGTGTCGGTGCACGGCGACGGGCCGGGCTTCACGGTCACGGCGGTGGGCACGGAGGTGCGCGGCGGCGGCAGTGTCACCGCCAACGCCGAGGTCAGTGTCGTCACGGTGGTGCAGCCCGAGGCCGGGGTGACCCTGGCCTGGCGGGGCGAGGCGGCGGCGGAGGGCCGGCTCGCGGCGTACGAGCCCGCGGTGGTGGAGACGGCCGTACGGCGGCTGCTCGACCGCTTCTGCACGGAGCTGGCGGCGAACGCCCCGGCCGCCGACGTACGCCACGCGGCCCCGGCGGACGAGCCGGGCCAGCCGGACGAGCCGCAGGCGGCGCGGGACGGCGTGGCCGAGCCCGAGGCCGTGCCTGTGGAGCCGGCGGACGCGGACGTCGAGCCGGAGAGCGAGCCCGAGGCGGAGCCGAAGCCGGAAGCCGAGCCCGAACCGGAGCCCGAGCCCGAGCCGGAGCCCGAGCCCGAGCCGGAAGCTGACGTCGTGGACGACCTGGGCGAGCCCGGGACGCCCTCCGACCTCGACGACTTCGAGCTGGTCGAGGTCGAGGTGGAGGTCCCGGAGAGCGCCGCCGCGCTGGACGACCTCGTACCGCCCGCGGAGGCGGCGCACGCCCGCCGCACGATGATCGGCCGCAGCGCGGAAGAGGTCGACCACGCGCCGCCGCGCGGGCGGTACGCACCCGTGCCCGCCCCGGACAGCACGTCGGCGGCGGCCACCCTGCGCTGGGCGGCGCCGGTGGCCGCGGCACTCGTCGCGTCGGCCGTCGTCGTGGGCCGGGTGCTGCGGCGCCGCGCCTGATCCCCTGGCTGGCGAACCCGCGCCGCCACCCACCCACTCGCGGCGCCAAAAGCGAACGTCAGAGCACCCGCCCGCTACGCTCGTCGCGTGGAGAACGAGACGAAGCTGACGGCGGGCGACGCCGAACTGACCTTGGAGCCCGGGCACGGCTGCCGGATCGCCTCCCTGCGGGTCGCCGGAACGGAACTCCTGGTCCAGGGCGAGCGGTTCGGCGCCTTTCTTATGGTGCCGTGGGCGGGCAGAACCGAGAACGGGGTCTTCCGCAACGGCGGAGTCACCCATCAGCTCCCGGTGAACGCCGCGCCGCACGCCATCCACGGCACCGGGCGGCATGTCGCCTGGAAGGAGGCGGCCCCGGCCACCGACACCACCGCGGCCTACTACTTCGACCTGACCGACCCCTGGCCCTATCCGGGCCGGGTCACGCACACCGTGGAGCTGGCGCCGCATTCGGTGACGCTGACGATGAGCGTCGAGGCGGCGGTGGGCGGGGACTCCTTCCCTGCGCAGGCCGGCTGGCACCCGTGGTGGCGGCGCAACCTCGGGCAGGGCGGCCAGGACGTCGAGCTGGCCTTCAGCGCGGCCTGGCAGGAGGAGCGCGGCAGCAACCACCTGCCGAACGGCAACCGGATCACCCCCAAGCCCGGCCCCTGGGACGACTGCTTCGGCATGCCCGACGGGGTCGATGTGACGCTGACCTGGCCGGGCGAGATGCGGCTCGAGGTACGCAGCCCGGCGCCGTGGGTCGTGGTCTACGACGAGCAGCCGGAAGCGGTGTGCGTCGAGCCGCAGTCCGGGCCGCCGAACGGCCTCAACACCGCGCCCCGGCTGGTCACCCCGATCGACCCGCTGGAGATCTCCACCGTCTGGAGCTGGCACCGGATCGGCTGACCTGCGGCGCAGCCGCAGCCGACCCTCGGCAGGAGCGGGACCGGCCCCGCGACCGGCGCTGCGTGCGCCCGGCCGCGGGGCCGGATACTTGTCGGCATGAGTGACGACGTACGCAGTGCGCTGCTGCAGCAGATCAAGGACAAGGCCGTGGTGCACGGCAAGGTGACCCTCTCCTCGGGGCTCGAGGCCGACTTCTACATCGACCTGCGCCGCATCACGCTGGACGGCCAGGCAGCACCGCTGGCCGGCCAGGTGATGCTGGACCTGACGGCCGGCCTGGACTTCGACGCCGTCGGCGGCCTGACGCTGGGCGCGGACCCGGTGGCCGGCGCGATGCTGCACGCCTCCGCCGCGCGCGGGCAGCGGCTGGACGCCTTCGTGGTGCGCAAGGCCAACAAGGCGCACGGGCTGCAGCGCCGTATCGAGGGCACCGAGGTCAAGGGCCGCCGGGTGCTGGTCGTGGAGGACACCTCGACCACCGGCGGTTCGCCGCTGACCGCGGTCGAGGCGGTCCGGGAGGCGGGCGGCGAGGTGGTCGCGGTCGCGGTGATCGTGGACCGCGGCGCGGAGCCGAAGGTTACGCAGGCGGGTCTTCCGTATCTCGCCGCGTATTCGCTGGCCGACCTCGGTCTGGACTGACCTGCCGGCCGCCGCGTACCGGAAGCGGAACGGCGGCGGCCCGGGCGACCCTTCCGCACGGACGCGCTGACCTGCAACTTTGCGGCCCTCGGGATGTTTCACGTGAAACACTCCGAGGGCCGCTCCGGACTGTCGCGGTACCAAGGTGGTGTATCCGTTCGAGAATGGGAAGATAGGGCCGACGATGACGTCGCCACGCCAGCACCACCACCCGCGGAACTTGAGGAGCGGAAACGATGCCCATCGCAACCCCCGAGGTCTACAACGACATGCTCGACCGGGCGAAGGCAGGCAAGTTCGCCTACCCGGCCATCAATGTCACCTCGTCGCAGACGCTGCACGCCGCGCTGCGCGGCCTCGCCGAGGCGGAGAGCGACGGCATCATCCAGATCTCCACGGGCGGCGCGGAATTCCTGGGCGGCCAGTACAGCAAGGAGATGGTGACGGGCGCGGTCGCGCTCGCCGAGTTCGCGCACATCGTCGCCGAGAAGTACCCGATCACCGTCGCCCTGCACACCGACCACTGCCCGAAGGACAAGCTGGACGGCTACGTCCGTCCGCTGCTGGCGATCTCGCAGGAGCGGGTGGACGCGGGCCGCAACCCGCTGTTCCAGTCCCACATGTGGGACGGCTCCGCGGAGATCCTCGACGACAACCTCGCCATCGCCAAGGAACTGCTGGCCAAGGCGACCAAGGCCAAGATCATCCTGGAGATGGAGATCACCCCGACCGGCGGTGAGGAGGACGGCGTCTCGCACGAGATCAACGACAACCTCTACACCACGGTCGACGACGCCTTCCGCACCGTCGAGGCCGTCGGCCTGGGCGAGCAGGGCCGCTACCTGCTGGCCGCCTCCTTCGGCAACGTCCACGGCGTCTACAAGCCGGGCAACGTGGTGCTGCGTCCCGGCATCCTCAAGGAACTCCAGGACGCGGTCGCGCAGAAGTACGGCAAGACCAACGCGTTCGACTTCGTCTTCCACGGCGGCTCGGGCTCCACGGTCGAGGAGATCGACGAGGCGCTGGAGAACGGCGTCGTCAAGATGAACATCGACACCGACCTGCAGTACGCCTTCACCCGGCCGGTCGCCGCGCACATGTTCAGCAACTACGACGGTGTGCTCAAGGTGGACGGCGAGGTCGGCAACAAGAAGGCCTACGACCCGCGCGTGTGGGGCAAGTCGGCCGAGGCGGGCATGGCGGCCCGTGTCGTCGTCGCCGCGGAGAACCTGCGGTCGGCCGGCAACAAGCGCAAGTAGCCGGTAACAAGCGCACGTAGTCCGCGGGACGAAAAGCCGCGACAACCGCCTGAAAGGACCCCCGGCAAGTTGCCGGGGGTCCTTTCACGGCCGGGCTCGGGCAGACTGGAAACCATGTCCAATCACGAGAATCTGCTCGGGGGCCCCGCCCCCACCCGCCTGCCCGACGACCCGGAGCCGCGTGAACTGCTCGCCTCCGGTGCCGCGCCCGCCGAGGTCGCGGCGAAGTACCCGGCGTCCTCACTGGCCTGGGCGCAGCTTTCTGACGACGCTTTCGAGGGCGGCCGTGTGGTCGAGTCCTACGCCTACGCCCGTACCGGCTACCACCGCGGCCTGGACGCGCTGCGCCGGGCCGGCTGGAAGGGCCACGGCCCGGTGCCGTTCGAGCACGAGCCGAACCGCGGTTTCCTGCGCGCCCTGCACGCCCTCGGCCGGGCCGCCCAGGCCATCGGCGAGCAGGAGGAGTACGAGCGCTGCACCAGCTTCCTGCGGGACAGCTCGCCGACCGCCGCCGACACCCTGAGCTGAGCCCCCCGGGGCCGCCCGCCGCCCCGGCCGCCGACCCGCTCCGCCCCCGGCTCAATGTTGCAGTCCTGCCACAGAACGGCAGCTCATGGCATAGCCACGTACCTTTGTGCGATTGTTGCCGCAGTTGTTCGTGTCATACACGCGTGCAGTCCGATCGCGTGTTCACACGCAGCGCGGATACGCCATGGGGGGGCCGGAACGGGGCCGGGGCCGTGGCCCCGGCTGCGCGGCCGCAGGGGGAGTTTTGGCAGCACAGAGCAGCCGGCGTCGTCATGGGCGGCGGCGGGGGAAGAGCCGCGCCGCGATAGCCGGGCCGCTGGGCGTGGCGGTCGTCCTCCTCTTCGTCGTCAGCGCGGGATACGCCGCCTGGCACAAGTCCCAGGACACCGTGGGCTCGGCGGTGCTCGACCAGGGCATCACGGCGACCACCACCCCGCCGCCGTCCGCCACCGCCAAGGGCGGCGGCAGTCCGTCCACCCGGCCGTCCGCCGGCCACAGCCCGAAGAGCAGCTCGCCGAGCGCGTCCCACACGCCCTCCGTGCCGCCGACGTCCGTGCCGAAGTCCGGCAGCGGTCACTTCAGCACCGCCAAGGCCAGCGGCAGCGCCTCGGGCCACGGGACGATCCGCCGCTACAAGGTCGAGGTCGAGGGCGGCATCACGCTGTCCGCCACCGACGCGGCCCACGAGATCGCCGCCGTGCTGGCCAATCCGCGCGGCTGGACCGCCGACGGCCACGACGGCTTCCAGCTGGTCTCCTCCGGTCACGCCGACTTCGTGATCAAGATCGCGACGCCGGACACCGTGGACGACATCTGCGGCGCCGCGGGCCTGCTCACCCGCGGCGAGGTCAACTGCGACGTCGGCGCCACCGTCGTGGTCAACCTCAAGCGCTGGATGCTCGGCTCGCCCGAATTCGACGGTCCCATCGGGGACTACCGGGCCCTGATCATCAACCACGAGGTCGGCCACCGCATCGGCCACCACCACGAGGGCTGCCCGGGACCCGGCAAGCCGGCACCGGTGATGATGCAGCAGATCAAGGGCCTGAAGGGCTGCACCGCCAACCAGTGGCCCTACGACACCCACGGCCACTACATCTCCGGGCCGCCCGTCGGCTGACCGGCCGCCCGCGCACGGCGCTCGTACAGTGCCGGGCACGGCCCTCGTACGGCCCCGGTCGGGGATGCGGCGGCGCGCCGCCACGGGCCAGGCCTTGCCGGATTCGTCCGCACCACAGATGATCTCGGCGTGGCCCGGTGATCCCGGGCGGTCCGTTCTGGAGGTACCCATGTCCGAATCACCGACCGACGAGGCGGCGACCCCGAACCTCTCGTTCGAGGGCAGCACGCCGTACGAGGACTACGTGCAGGCGTCCGTGCTCACCCATCTGCAGCACCCGCTGTCCGACGAACCCGGCGAGATGGCCTTCCTGGTCACCACCCAGGTCATGGAGCTGTGGTTCACGCTGCTGGTCCACGAATGGACCACCGCCGCCCGCGCACTGCGGCAGGACGACCTGTCCAGCGCGATGGCGGCGCTGCACCGCAGCCTGCCGGAGCTGGAGTCGCTGAACGCCGCCTGGAAACCGATCGCGCACCTCACCCCCGGACAGTTCAACGCCTACCGGTCCGCCCTCGGCGAGGGCTCCGGCTTCCAGTCCGCGATGTACCGCCGGCTGGAATTCCTGCTCGGCGACAAGTCCGCGTCCATGCTCGTGCCGCACCGCGGCACGCCCGCCGCCCACGCCGAACTGGAGAAGGCGCTCACCGAGCCCAGCCTCTACGACGAGGTGCTGCGGCTGCTCGACCGGCGCGGATACGCCATCCCCGCCGCCGTGCTCGACCGCGACCCGGAGCTGCGCTACGAGCCGCACCCCGAGGTCGAACTCGCCTGGCAGCGCGTCTACGCCGCCGACGACCAGGACTCCGACCTCATCCGGCTCGGCGAGACCCTCACCGACGTCGCCGAATACGTGTGGCGCTGGCGCAACGACCACTTGGTGGCGACCCGCCGTGCGATGGGCGCGAAAACGGGCACCGGTGGTTCTGCGGGGGTGGCCTGGCTGGAGAAGCGGGCCACGAAGAACGTCTTCCCCGAGCTGTGGACGGCGCGCAGCCATGTCTGACCCGACCGCCCGGGCCGACGACCCGACAGCCCAGGCCGACCTGACCGCCCGGGCCACCGCGCTGGACGCCGCCGACCCGCTCGCCGCCGTCCGCGACCGCTTCTCGCTCGACGACGCCACCGTCTATCTCGACGGCAATTCGCTGGGCGCGCTGCCCGCCGGGGTGCTGCCGCGGCTGGCCGACGTGGTCACCCGGGAGTGGGGCGAGCTGCGGATCAGGTCCTGGGAGGAGAGCGGCTGGTGGACCGCCCCCGAGCGGATCGGCGACCGTATCGCACCGCTGGTCGGCGCCGGGCCGGGCCAGGTGGTGGTCGGCGACTCGACCAGCGTCAACATCTTCAAGGCGCTGGTCGCCGCGGTCCGGATGGCACCGCCCGGGCGGACCGAGATCCTGGTGGACGCCGCGACCTTCCCCACCGACGGCTACATCGCGGCCTCCGCGGCCCGGCTGACCGGCCACACCGTACGGGCCGTGCCCGCGGCGGAGATCGGCGCCGCGGCCGGCAAACGGACGGCGGCGGCGCTGGTCAACCATGTCGACTACCGCACCGGCCGGCTCTACGACCTGGCCGGGACCACCGCAGCCCTGCACGAGGCGGGCGCGCTCGCCGTATGGGACCTGTGCCACAGCGCGGGCGCGCTGCCGGTGGCCCTGGACGCCGACGGGGTGGACCTCGCGGTCGGCTGCACCTATAAATACCTCAACGGAGGCCCCGGCTCGCCCGCCTACCTCTACGTGCGCCGCGACTTGCAGCCGCGCTTCGACTCGCCGCTGCCCGGCTGGAACTCGCACGCCGACCCCTTCGGCATGGCGCCCGGCTACGAGCCCGCCGAGGGCGCGCCCCGCGGCCGGGTCGGCACCCCTGAGATCCTCTCGCTGCTCGCCCTGGACGCCGCGCTCGACGTCTGGGACGGCGTGACGACAGCTGCCGTACGGGCCAAGAGCCTCGCGCTGACCGACTTCTTCCTGGACTGCACGGCCGCGCTGCTGCCCGCGGGGCGGGCCGAGTCCGTCACGCCCGCCGCGCACGCGGAACGCGGCAGCCAGGTGTCGCTGCGCTGCGCGGGCGCCGCCGAGGTGATGCGCGAGCTGACCGCGCGCGGTGTCGTCGGCGACTTCCGGCGGCCCGACATCCTGCGCTTCGGCTTCACCCCGCTCTACACCCGCTACGCGGACGCGCTGCGCGCCGCGCGCGTACTGGCCGATGTGATCGAAGGGACCGCCTGAGCGATGGCTGCCGACTCCGCCGGGTCCCCGCCCCTGTCCCAGGCCGAGGCGGAGGAGGCGTCGGCCTTCCGGCACGCGACCGTGCCGGCGGACGCCACCGTCCGCTACGGCGACCACCAGGACCAACTGGTCGACTTCTACCGCCCCCGCTCCCCGCACGGAGGCGGCCCCCGGCCCGCGCCGCTGGTCGCGCTGCTGCACGGCGGCGCCTGGCGCGCCCGCTACGACCGCGCCCACCTGTCCCCGCTGGCCGCGCACTTGGCCGCGCGCGGCTTCGCGGTGGCGTCGGTGGAATACCGCAGGGGCGCACCGCGGCAGCGACCGTCCGACGGCCCGGAGGAACGCCCGGCCGCCGGCCGCTGGCCCGACACCTTCGACGACGTGGCCGCCGCCGCCGACGCGCTGCCCGCACTGGCCCTGCGGGCGCTCGGCCCGGACCTGGTCGACCCGCGCCGCCTCGTGCTGGCCGGCCACAGCGCGGGCGGTCATCTCGCGCTGTGGGCCGCCGCACGGCATGTGCTGCCCCCCGAATCCCCCTGGCACCGCCCTTCGCCTCCCCCCATACGCGGCGTCGTGGCGCTCGCCCCGATAGCCGACTTCACCTCGGCGATACGGCTGCGCGTGTGCTCCGACGCCGTGACCGAGCTGCTCGGCGGCCCCGACCACCTCGCCGCCCGGCTCCCGCACGCCGATCCCGCCGCGCTGCTCCCCACCGGAATCGCTGCGACTATCGTGCACGGCACCACTGACAATGAGGTTCCGCCGCAGGTCAGCGAGGCTTTTGCCCGCGCGGCGGCGGCAGCGGGGGAGGAGGTCGTCACCGCGTGGCTGCCCGGCGTCGGCCACTTCCCGCTGATCGACCCGTCGAGCCCGGCGGTGGCCGCGGTGGCCGATGAGATCGGCCAGCTCGCCTGGTAGCCGCACTCGCCGGTGCCCCGGCGCACCATTGCCGCCGTGGGGTTCGCCCCGGGGGTGAGTGCCACGTGCGGTGGCTTTCCCACGTGCGGTGCGTGTCGGCCGAGCACGCAGTTCCCCGCGCCCCAGGGGGTGGTGGCTGACCGTCCTGGCTGGTCGCCCCGCTCCCCGCGCCCCTGAGAGGCACGGTTCCTCTGCGGCGGCGGGCACCCTCTCGGGGGCGCGGGGAGCTGCGCGAGCAACCACGATGGCGCCGCAAGCAAGCAACACAGATGGCGCCGCAAGCAAGCAACGCACCGCAAGGCACTCACCCGGGAGCACGGGGAACGGCGCGCTCAGCGACAATGGTGGGAAAGCAGCAACGCCACCGCAAGTGGCACCCCCTCAGGGGCGCGAGAAACCGCGCGACCAGCCAGGACGGCGTCGCGGGCACGCGGGCAGCAGGACGCGGCTGCCCGCGCGGGGCAGAGGGATCGCGGACCCGCCAGAGCGGGGCGGCTCAGCGGCTGCGCTTGGCCAGTCGCTCCACGTCGAGGAGAATCACCGCACGCGCCTCCAGGCGGAGCCACCCGCGGCCGGCGAAGTCGGCGAGCGCCTTGTTCACGGTCTCGCGGGACGCGCCGACCAGCTGGGCCAGCTCCTCCTGCGTGAGGTCGTGGACGACGTGGATGCCCTCCTCCGACTGGACGCCGAAGCGCCGGGAGAGGTCGAGCAGGGCCTTGGCGACCCGCCCGGGCACGTCGGAGAAGACCAGGTCGGACATGACGTCGTTGGTGCGCCGCAGCCGGCGGGCGACAGCGCGCAGCAGCGCCGTGGAGACCTCGGGCCGTACGTTCAGCCAGGGCTGGAGGTCACCGTGGCCGAGGCCGAGCAGCTTCAGCTCGGTCAGCGCGGTGGCGGTGGCGGTCCGCGGGCCGGGGTCGAAGAGCGACAGCTCACCGATCAGCTCACCGGGGCCGACCACGGCCAGCATGTTCTCCCGGCCGTCGGGCGAGGTGCGGTGCAGCTTCACCTTGCCCTCGGTGACGACGTACAGCCTGTCCCCGGGGTCGCCCTCGTGGAACAGCGAATCGCCACGCGCGAGCGTGACCTCGGTCATGGAGGCACGCAGTTCAGCGGCCTGCTCGTCGTCGAGCGCCGCGAAAAGCGGGGCACGGCGCAGAACGTCGTCCACGAGCTCACTCCTTGTCGGCATCGCTGGGATGTCCCCATGATGCATGACGTCTCAAACAGTGCGATCAATCACAAGGATGTCTTATCCGGGACCGTATCCGTGCTCCGGGGGTCCGATCGGGCGTCCCGGGAGGTGCCCTCGGCGGCTGAACGAGTGGCCTCCGGCGTGAATTCCGCTGTCAGCGAACAGTCCTCAACAGCGGGCCGCCGCACCGGCCGTGCGGATCGCCGCCCGGTGTCGGTGGCGGCCCGTAGTCTGGCGGCATGGCGACGAGTAGTGACGCGACGACCGCGGCCGCAGCCGGCGGGGCCGCGGTGAAGAAGGCGAAGGTCGCGCAGACACATGCGGGGCTGGTACGGCAGGCCCGGCGGATCAACCGCGAATTGGCCGAGGTGTATCCGTACGCCCATCCGGAGCTGGATTTCGAGAATCCCTTCGAGCTGCTGATCGCCACCGTGCTGTCCGCGCAGACCACCGACCTGCGGGTGAATCAGACGACGCCGGCGCTCTTCGCGAAGTATCCGACGCCCGAGGCGATGGCGGCGGCGCAGCCGGAGGAGCTGGAGCAGATCCTGCGGCCCACCGGTTTCTTCCGCGCCAAGGCCCGCGCGGCCCTCGGCCTGTCCGCGGCGCTGCGCGACGACTTCGGCGGCGAGGTGCCGGGCCGCCTGGAGGACCTGGTCAAGCTGCCGGGCGTCGGCCGCAAGACCGCCAATGTGGTGCTCGGCAACGCGTTCGGTGTGCCGGGGATCACCGTGGACACCCACTTCGGGCGGCTGTCCCGGCGGTTCGGCTGGACCACGTCGCAGGACGCGGAGAAGGTCGAGCAGGATGTCGCGGGGCTCTTCCCGAAGTCGGACTGGACGATGCTGTCGCACCGCGTCATCTTCCACGGCCGCCGGATCTGCCACTCGCGCAAGCCCGCCTGCGGCGCCTGCCCCATCGCGCCGCTGTGCCCGTCGTACGGCGAGGGCGAGATGGACCCGGAGAAGGCGAAGAAGCTGCTCAAGTACGAGAAGGGCGGCGCCCCCGGCCAGCGCTTGAAGCCGCCGCCGGACTATCCGGGGCAGCCCGCGCCCCCGCTGGCGGCCTCATGACGCAGGCACGGGGAACGGGCGCGGACGTGGCGGTCAGCCGGGAGGGGCTCCCCGGCTGGCTCGGCCCCGTGGCGGACGCGGCGGCCGGGATACGCCCCGAGCAGCTGAGCCGCTTCCTGCCGCCCGCAGCCGGCGGACGCCAGTCCGCGGTCCTCATCCTCTTCGGTGAGGGCGCGGGCGAGGCGGAGGACGCGGCAATAGGCGCGGGAAAAGACGCAGGCGCGGCACATGGCGTCGGCCAGGGCCCCGGTCCCGACCTGCTGCTCATCGAGCGCTCCGCCGCCCTGCGTTCGCACGCCGGGCAGACGTCCTTCCCGGGCGGCGCCCTGGATCCGGAGGACGGCGACCCCGACGGTGACGGCCCGCTGCGTGCCGCGCTGCGCGAGGCCCGCGAGGAGACCGGCCTCGACCCCGCGGGAGTGCAGCTCTTCAGCGTGTTGCCCAGGCTCTACATCCCGGTCAGCGGCTTCGTGGTGACGCCGGTGCTGGGCTGGTGGCGCGAGCCGAGCCCGGTCGGCGTGGTCGACCCGGCCGAGACCGCCCGGGTCTTCCGGGTCCCGCTCGCCGACCTCACCGACCCCGCCAACCGTGCGACGCTCACGCATCCCAGCGGTTTCCGCGGCCCGGCGTTCCTGGTCCAGAACTCCCTGGTGTGGGGTTTCACCGCGGGCCTGATCGACAAGATCCTGCACTTCGCCGGCTGGGAGCTGCCGTGGGACCGGGACCGTACGGTTCCGCTCGGCTAGACCGGCCTGTCGGCGTACGGCGGCGTGCGCGTACTCGTATGCGCTGCTGACGGCCGGCACCGTACGGGTGCTCATGGCGGCGGTAAGGTCCCGCGCGCTCAGGTCGCCATGAGACCGTGTTCCCCGTGAACGTGCTGGACTTCCTGCTCATCCTCGCCGCTGTCTGGTTTGCCGTGATCGGCTACCGGCAGGGCTTCGTCGTCGGCGTCATGTCGGTCATCGGCTTCCTCGGCGGCGGGCTCGTCGCGATCTACCTGCTGCCGATGCTGTGGGACAAGGCGACCGACGACGCGACGCCTGGTTCCGCGGCAGTGGTCTCGGCGGTGGCGATCGTCATCGTGTGCGCGTCGGTGGGGCAGGCGTTCACCACTCACCTCGGCAACAAGGTGCGTACGAAGATCACCTGGTCGCCGGCCCGCGCGATTGACGCGAGCGGCGGCGCGCTGGTCAATGTGCTGGCGATGCTGACGGTCGCGTGGTTGATCGGCAGCGCCCTGGCCACCACGGCGCTGCCGACCATAGGCCGCGAGGTGCGCTCGTCGAAGGTGCTGCTCGGGGTGTCCCGGGTGGTGCCGGCGCAGGCCGACACCTGGTTCACCGATTTCAGCTCGACCCTGGCGCAGAACGGCCTGCCGCAGGTCTTCGGCACCTTCGGCTCCGAGCCGATCACCTCGGTGCCCGCGCCCGACCCCGCGCTGGTCAACAGCTCGGTCGTGACGAACGCCCGGCGCAGCATCGTGAAGGTGGTCGGCACCGCTCCTGGCTGCGGGAAGGTGCTCGAAGGCTCCGGCTTCGTCTTCGCCAAGGACCGGGTCATGACCAACGCGCACGTCGTCGGCGGCGTCTCGGAGCCGACCGTGCAGGTCGGCGGCAAGGGCAAGCTGCACGACGCCACGGTGGTGCTCTACGACTGGCACCGCGACATCGCGGTCCTGGACGTACCGGGCCTGGACGCGCCCGAGCTGCACTTCGCCACCACCGGGGAACACAGCCGCGACGACGCGATCGTGGCCGGCTTCCCGGAGAACGGCCCCTTCGACGTCCGCGCGGCGCGCGTCCGCGACCGTATCGAGGCGACCGGCCCCGACATCTATCACCGCGGCACCGTCCATCGCGACGTCTACTCGCTCTACGCGACGGTCCGGCAGGGCAATTCCGGCGGGCCGCTGCTCACCACGGACGGCCAGGTCGCCGGAGTGGTCTTCGCCAAGTCGCTGGACGACTCCAACACCGGTTACGCGCTCACCGCGGACGAGGTCGCCACCGACGCGGCCGCGGGACGTACCGCGGACCAGCAGGTGGACACCGAGAGCTGCGCGCTGTGACCCGCCGCCACGGGTAAGCCGGCCGGGAATCCCGGCCGGCTGCGTCTGTTGGCTGCGTCTGCTGGTTGTGCCCGTTGGCGGTGCCTGTCGGTGGTGCGCGGTGCTGCGTGGCGGTCGTGCGCGGTGGTGGCGGTCGGCTGCGCCGGCCTTGCTGCGTCAGTCGCGCGGATGCCGGAGCCGGGTGCCGACCCATCTGGCCCTGCGCCTGAGGATGCGCGGAATGCCCAACCTGGCCTCGTCCGGCGGGAAGAGGTCCATGGGCGCCGTACTGCTGACGGCGGTGGAGGTGCTTCGGCGATTTCGTGACACATCACGGTAGTCGTGCGTCCAACCCATACCGACCTACGTGCCCGCGCCTCTTGGTCGGTAATCGCCGTTTGGTGGTCCTCTTGGCGTATGCGCCCGGCATTTTAAGCGACCATCAGATGGTCGTACCGGTGCGGCGGGAGGGCGTCATCGGCGCGGGGCGCCACGGTCAGCGGTCGGGTTCCGGGTCCTTGAGCCAGTTGATCAGCTCGGCGGAGAAGGCCACCGGATCCTCCTCGTGCGGGAAGTGCCCGAGGCCGTCGAAGAGCCGCCAGCGGTAGGGCGCCTCGACGTATTCGCCGCTGCCCGCCGCGCTGCCCGTCCTGATCGCCGGATCGAGTGAACCGTGCAGGTGCAGTGTCGGCACCCTGACCGGACGCTTCATCCTGCGGTTGAACTGGATGCCGTCCGGGCGCGCCATCGACCGCACCATCCAGCGGTACGGCTCCACCGCGCAATGTGCGGTGGACGGGATCTGCATCGCCCGCCGGTAGACGTCGATCGCCTCGTCGTCCAGCAGCGACGGCCCCGACCAGGCGTGGATCAGCTTCCCGACCAGCGCCGCGTCGTCCGCGACCAGCTGCCGCTCCGGCAGCCACGGCCGCTGGAAGCCCCAGATGTACGCCCCTGAACGGCTCTGCCGCAGATCGGTCAGCATCGCGGTGCGCCAGCGGCGCGGGTGCGGCATCGAGCAGACCGCGAGCCGGCGCACCAGCTTGGGCCGCATCGCGGCGGCCGTCCAGGCCAGATAACCGCCCAGGTCATGGCCCACGAGCGCGGCGTCCGGCTCGCCGAGGGAGCGGATCACCCCGGTCACGTCGAGGGCGAGATTGCCGGGGTCGTAGCCGCGCGGCGTACGGTCGCTGCCGCCGACCCCGCGCAGGTCCATCGCCACCGCGCGGAAACCGGCGTCGGCCAGCGCGGTGAGCTGGTGCCGCCAGGTCCACCAGAACTGCGGGAAGCCGTGCAGGAACAGCACCAGCGGCCCGTCACCGACCTCGGCGATGTGGAAGCGGGCGCCGTTGGCCGCCACGTCACGGTGGGTCCAGGGGCCGTCAGGCCGCGCCACCGACGCGCTCGACCCACCCTTCTTCCAGGGGTTTCCCGGTCCGTCGGCGAGGTTCATGCAGCAGAGCGTGTCACATCTTGGCCTTCACCGGGGCGTCGGTGGTGGGCAGCACGCGGGAAGCCTCCGTCGCCCCGGCGCGCAGCACGGGCACGGCGCCGTCGGTCAGCTCGCGCGGATGCGGCTTGGCCCTCTGCAGCACCGCGGCGGTCTGCTTCGCCGACGTGATCGAGCGCTCCGGCTTCTTCACCTTCTTGAACCGCCCGTACGCGAACGCACCGAGCAGCAGCGCGATCACGACGTAGGCGCCGCCCACGATCAGGAACGACCAGCCGAGGGTGAGGCCCAGCGCCTGGATGCCGTACGCCGCGGCGAAGCTGAGCATCGGCACGGCGAAGACGGCCAGTGCCAGGGCGCCGATGATGGCCGCGCTGCCGAACGCCGCCCGTTTGGCGTCCTGCCGCAGCTCCGCCTTGGCCAGGGCGATCTCGTCGTGCACCAGGGCGCTCATCTCCGCCGTGGCGGCGGCGAAAAGCTGCCCGATGCTGCGGCTGTCACCGTTGTGGGCTGCGCTCATCGCGTCCTCCGTCATTGCGTCGTCCACTGCAGGGGCGGTACGGCTTCGGGCCTGACACTGGCTTTCCTCACCGTCGCTCACCCGATCATGCCTCAGATGTTGTCAGGCCCGCCGTCACGGCGGGCCAGTTGGGCGAGCCTGCGGTGTTCCGCGGCCTTGCGCTCCAGGATCTCGGCCATCCGGAGGTGGTAGGCGGGCTCGTCCTGCTCGTAGACGTCGGGGATGCCGTCGCCGTCCTCGTCGCGCTCCTCGGTGTCGTACAGCCGCCGGTAGGTGTTGTTGCGCAGCTTGAGCAGGGTCGCGGCCAGCACCGCGGACACGACGGAGCCGACCAGGACGGCGGCCTTGACCTCGTTGGTGAGCAGCGGATCGTCGTCGAAGGCGAGTTCGCCGATCAGCAGGGAGACGGTGAAGCCGATGCCGGCCAGTGTGGAGAGCGCGAAGACGTCGGGCCATGTCAGGTCGGGGTTGAGCCGGGCACGGGTGAAGCGGGCCGCGCACCAGGTGCCGCCGAAGACACCGACGGTCTTGCCGGCCACCAGGCCGATGACGACGCCCAGCGTCTCGGGCCTGCCGAAGACGTCGCCCAGCGCGTGCCCCGACACCGTCACACCCGCGCTGAACAGCGCGAACAGGGGTACGGCCAGCCCTGCGGACAGCGGCCGGACCAGGTGCTCGATGCGCTCGCCGGGGGATTGCCGCTCGCCTTCCCGCGTGGTGCAGCGCAGCATCAGGCCCATGGCCACGCCCGCGATGGTGGCGTGCACCCCGCTGTTGAGCATCAGTGCCCAGGTGACCAGCGCGAGCGGCAGGTAGACGTACCAGCCGCGCACCTGGGCACGCAGCAGCAGCCAGAAGAGCAGCAGGCAGGCGGCGGCGCCGGCCAGTGCCGCGACGTTGATGGTCGAGGTGAAGAAGACCGCGATGATCAGGATCGCGCAGAGGTCGTCGACGACGGCGAGGGTGAGCAGGAACGCGCGCAGGGCGGCCGGCAGGGCGGTGCCGATGACGGCGAGGACGGCCAGCGCGAAGGCGATGTCGGTGGCCGTGGGGACGGCCCAGCCGCGCAGCGAGCCGCCGCCCGCGCCGCTGACCACCGTGTAGACGAGCGCGGGCACCGCCATGCCGCACAGCGCGGCGATGACGGGGAGGGCGGCGGCGGCCGGCGTACGCAGCTCGCCGGCGACCAGTTCGCGTTTGAGTTCGACGCCGGCGACGAAGAAGAAGACGGCGAGCAGGCCGTCGGCCGCCCAGTGCGCCACGGACAGGTGCAGGCCGAGCGCGGACGGCCCGAGGTGGAAGTCGCTGGCCGCCTCGTAGCTGTGGCGCAACGTGTTCGCCCAGATGAGTGACACCACGGCGGCCAGCAGCAGCAGTACGCCGCCGACGGTCTCGGTGCGCAGGGCGTCGGCGACGAAGTTGCGCTCCGGCAGTGAGAGCCGGGACAGCAGGACAGCGGTGCGGCGGCGCCTGGCTTCGGACGACACGGGGCGGCCTCCTGCGGAGTCGTGGACCGGCTGTGGACACAGCTGTGCTGTGTGCCGACCAGACTTCCCGGCGCGCCCATAAGTCTTGTCGCGATCTCGTCGCGACGTGTTGTCAGCCTAACCCGAACGGGCGAGGGCGTCCCACTGCCGGGCGGGACGCCCTCGCACGCTGCCGGGTCAGTCCTCGCTGGCCGCGCTGGGCAGCCTGGTCTGGATCAGGTCCATCACGGAGGAGTCGGTGAGGGTGGTGACGTCGCCCAGCTCGCGGTTCTCCGCGACATCGCGGAGCAGGCGGCGCATGATCTTGCCGGAGCGGGTCTTGGGCAGCTCGGAGACGATCAGGACGCGCTTGGGCTTGGCGATCGGGCCGAGGGTCTTGCCGACATGGTCGCGCAGGGCCGCCACCAGGTCGGCGCTGTCCTCGGCGGAGCCGCGCAGGATGACGAAGGCGACGATGGCCTGCCCTGTGGTGGCGTCGGCGGCGCCGACCACGGCGGACTCGGCGACCTTGGGGTGCGAGACGAGCGCGGACTCGACCTCGGTGGTGGAGATGTTGTGGCCGGAGACCAGCATGACGTCGTCCACCCGGCCCAGCAGCCAGATGTCGCCGTCGTCGTCCTTCTTGGCGCCGTCGCCGGCGAAGTAGCGGCCGGGGAAGCGGGACCAGTAGGTGTCGATGTAGCGCTGGTCGTCGCCCCAGATGGTGCGGAGCATCGAGGGCCACGGCTCGGTGAGCACCAGATAGCCGCCCGATCCGTCGGGCACCTCCTGGGCCTCGTCGTCCACGACGGTGGCGGCGATGCCGGGCAGCGGGGTCTGTGCGGAGCCCGGCTTGGTCGCGGTGACGCCGGGCAGCGGGCTGATCATCATGGCGCCGGTCTCGGTCTGCCACCAGGTGTCCACGACGGGGGTCTTTCCCGCGCCGATGTGCTCGCGGTACCAGACCCAGGCCTCGGGGTTGATCGGCTCCCCGACGCTGCCCAGCACCCGCAGGCTGCTCAGGTCGAACTTCGCGGGGATGTCGTCGCCCCACTTCATGAACGTGCGGATCGCGGTGGGCGCGGTGTAGAGGATCGTGACGCCGTACTTCTGCACGATCTCCCAGAACCTGCCCTGGTGCGGGGTGTCGGGGGTGCCCTCGTAGATCACCTGGGTCGCGCCGTTGGCCAGCGGTCCGTAGACGATGTAGGAGTGGCCGGTGACCCAGCCGATGTCGGCGGTGCACCAGTAGACGTCGGTGTCCGGCTTGAGGTCGAAGACGGCGTGGTGGGTGTAGCTGGTCTGGGTGAGGTAGCCGCCCGAGGTGTGCAGGATGCCCTTGGGCTTGCCGGTGGTTCCCGAGGTGTAGAGGATGAACAGCGGGTGCTCGGCGTTGAAGGCCTCGGCGGTGTGCTCGGCGGACTGGCGGCCGGTGATCTCGTGCCACCACACGTCGCGTCCCTCGGTCCACGCGACGTCCTGTCCGGTGCGGCGGACCACCAGGACGTGCTCGACCTGCGGGGTGCGGGAGACCGCTTCGTCGATCGCGGGCTTGAGCGCGGAGGGCTTGCCGCGCCGGTAGCCGCCGTCGGCGGTGATGACGAGCTTGGCGTCGGCGTCATCGATGCGGGAGGCGACGGCGTCGGCGGAGAAGCCGCCGAAGACCACCGAGTGCGCGGCGCCGATCCGGGCGCAGGCCAGCATCGCGATGACCGCCTCGGGGATCATCGGCAGATAGATCGCGACCCGGTCGCCCGTGGTGACGCCGAGTTCGCCCAGCGCGTTGGCGGCGCGGCAGACCTCGTCCTTGAGTTCGGCGTAGCTTATCGCTCGGCTGTCGCCCGGCTCACCCTCGAAGTGCAGGGCGATACGGTCGCCGTGCCCGGCCTCGACGTGGCGGTCGACGCAGTTGTACGCGACATTCAGCTCGCCGTCGGCGAACCACTTGGCGAACGGCGGGTTGGACCAGTCCAGCGTCTGGGTGGGCTCGGTCGCCCAGGTCAGCCGCCGGGCCTGCGCGGCCCAGAAGCCCAGCCGGTCCGCCGCGGCCTGCTCGTACGCCTCCGCGGTGACATTCGCGGCGGCGGCCAGCTCCGGCGGAGGAGCGAACCGCCGCTCCTCCTTCAGCAGGTTGGCCAGGCTCTCGTTGCTGCTCACGCCAGCTCCTTGTCAGGGTGTCCCAGATGTCCCAGCACTACCTCATCAGTCCTGACGCAGCCTGACAAGGGTTCACTCCGAAATGGTTTAGACCTCTGTGGCCAGCCCGTACGCCTCGGGCCCGTGGCCACCGCCGATGACCAGGGCCGTCTGCCGTCCGGCCTCCGGCCCTACCGCCGCGAACACACCTGTCGGGCGGTCCAGGATGTACGCCTGCGCCTCCCCGACGTGGAAATACATGCCGTGCAACTGGAGCGCCCCCTCCGAGACCCGGCGGGCCACACACGGATGGGCCATCAGATGCTCCAGCTGCTGCACCACATTGACCAGGCTGAGGCGTTCGTGGTCGTCGGCCACCGGGCGGTCGGCGAGCGCCACTTCGCCGCGCCCCAGCCGGCCTACCCTGGACAGCCGGGCCAGGCTCGGTCTGCCGTGCCGCAGCCAGCGCGCCAGCGGTGTCTGCGCGCCCGGCTCGTGGTCCGAGCCGAGCAGCGCCTGCATCGCGCCGCACCCCGAATGCCCGCACACCGTGATGCTGGAGACCTCCAGTACGTCCACCGCGTATTCGACGGCGGCGGCCACCGAGTCGCAGGAGGCGTCGGAGCCCGGCGGCGGCATCAGATTCCCGACGTTGCGGACCGTGAACAGATCACCGGGGCCGCTTGAGGTGATCATGCTGATGACCAGACGGGAGTCGGCGCAGGTGAGGAACAGCTGCCCGGGCCGCTGTCCTTCGCGGGCCAGCCGTGCCAGCTCCTCGCGGACCAGCGGTGCCGTATTGCGCTGGAAGGCGCTCACCCCGTCGAGCAACTGCCCGCCGCTGGTGGCCGGCACCGATTCCGACCGGGTGCAGTGGTGGTTGCGCCACGACGTCCACGGACGGCAGGCGTGCGCGCCGAGCGGTTCGGCGACCGCCCGTCCCGCGCCGTCGCCGAACACCGCACGGCCGCCGCGCGACCTGTGCCGTACGCCCCAGCCGCGCAGCGCCTCGTACGCCGCGTGGTCCATGAACGACCCGTCCAGTTCCACCACGGCGTCGGCCCCGTCCGGGATCCGGGCGAGCGCCCTGGTCAGCCGCGGCACCGCCAGGAACGTCAGCTGCCCGGTCACCCGCACCCGGTGGCCCTGCGGCTCCTCGGTCACGGTGACCTGAGTGCGGGTCAGCCCGCGCAGTGCCTGGAGGACGGCCACCGCGCCGCCCGCGACGACCCCTTGCAGCACCCCGAAGACGACCACCGTGCCCAGCGTGGCCGCGTAGACCGGGAATTCGCGGTGCCGGTGGATGTGGCGGATGTGCGCGAAGCTCACCATGCGCACCCCGACCAGCATCACCAGGGCGGCGAGTGCGGCCAGCGGGATCGCGCCCAGCGCGCGTCCGGCGAGCCCGGCGCACAGCAGGACCCACACTCCGTGCAGCACCGTGGCCCGCCGCGTCCGCGCGCCCGCTTCGACATTGGCCGAACCGCGCATCGCGCCGCCCGCGATCGGCAGTCCGCCGAGCAGCCCTGACAGCACATTGGACGCGCCCTGGCCCAGCAGCTCGCGGTCCAGCTTCGCCGGGGCGGCCTGGGCGCCCGCCTGCCGTCCGGCCTGCAGCGCGTCCACCGCGACCGCCGACAGCAACGACTCCATGCTCGCCACCAGTGTCACGGTGAGGACCACCGCGGCCACCCCGAGGACCGGCCCCCCCGGCAGTGCGGGCAGCGCGGGCGCCTGCCAGGCGGGCGGGTCGACCCGGGGCACGGAAAGCCCCGCGGCGGCCAGCGTCGCCAGCGCCACCGCGGCCAGCGGGGCGGGGACCTTCCGCAGCGCCCCGCCCGTCCGGCCGCCCAGCCGCGGCCAGCCGAGCAGCACGAGCACCGTGATCGCGCCGATGAACGGGGTGACGGGATGGCTGTCGGTCAACTGGCCCGGCAGCGCCGCGATGTTGTCGACGGTCGAATTCTGCGAACTGCCGCCGAGCACGACGTGCAGCTGGCCGACGGCGATGACCGTACCGATACCGGCCAGCATGCCGTGCACGACGGCCGGGCTGACCGCGAGGGCCGCCCTGGCCACCCGCAGTGCCCCGAGCAGCAGTTGCGCCAGCCCGGCGAGCACGGTGATGGCGCAGGTGGCCCGCCAGCCGTAGCGCTGGACAAGATCGGCGGTGACCACGACGAGGCCGGTGGCCGCGCCGCTGACCTGGAGCGGCGCCCCGCCGAGCGAGCCGGCGACGATACCGCCCACAGCCGCGGCGACCAGGCCGGACTGCAGGGGTGCACCGGTCGCCAGCGCGATGCCGAGCGACAGGGGGACGGCGATCAGGAAGACCGTGATCGAGGCGGACAGATCGGATCGGTGGAGATTTCTGCGGAGTCTCATTTTCCCGTCTCCTTCGGTGGGCGGCGGGACTCGGTAGCGCAGCGTTAGCACTTGATCGTCTCAAGAGCTGGTAAATGGAGAGTAATGGATCGAATGCGGAGAGTGAAGTGCGGAGGTCGGATCCAGGGCTTATTTACTGCTATCGAGTGATTCAGCAGATGAACGGGCCGGTCGATTCGGCCACGCCGGGTCACCGTGCCAGCTTGGGTCCAGCTGGTGGATACCCGCGCCGACCCCCTGCGATGCGAGGTACGAATGCACTGCGTGCGCAAGACGCCCAAGCTCGCCGCCGCGGGCGCCGCAGCCGTCGTGCTGGCCATGGGCGTCACCGGCTGTTCCGCGGGTGCGGACGGCCGCCGCGGCTCGGACGGCCCCGGCGGACCCGGTATCGAGGCGGCACCCCGAGCGCCCCGCGTGCTGCGGTCGATCGGTGACGGGTCCACCGCCGACACCGGTCCGCAGCCGCACCAGCCGGCCTTCCACCGGCTGCGTCCCGGCGAGAAGCCGCCGCAGTTCGTCGTCTTCTCCTGGGACGGCGCGGTCGAGGACGGCCGGCGGCTGCTGTCGTACGTCCGCGGGGTCGGTGAGCGCGACGACGCGGCGATGACGTACTTCCTCAGCGGGGTCGGCCTGCTGCCCGCCGACCGCAAGGACCTCTACACGCCGCCCCGCCACCCCCGCGGCGCCGCCGACACCGGCCTCACCGACCGCGCCACCATCGCCGACACCCTGCACGAACTGCGGCTCGCCTGGGCGGACGGCAGCGAGATCGGCACGTACTTCAACGCTCACTTCTGCGGCCAGGACGGCGGCGCCGCCGACCAGCCGGCCGACGCGGGTGCGGCAGGTACCGCCGTCGCCGAGGACGCCGCCGACAGCGGTCCCGGGGCCTGGACACCCCAGGAATGGGCCGGTGAGATCCGGCAGGCGCAGGACTTCACCCAGCGCTGGAAGACCAACACGGGCCTGACCGCGCTCGATCCGCTGCCCTTCGACTACGCCAAGGGCGTCGTCGGCGGACGCGCTCCCTGCCGCACGGACCCGGCGGGGCTGCCCCCGGCGGCGAAGGCCGCCGGATTCCGCTACACCGCCGACCCCTCGGGGCAGCCGCAGATCTGGCCGGCGAAGACCGACGGGCTGTGGCACTTCCCGGTGCAGGACATCCCGGTGCCCGGCCGGGACGTCGAGACGCTGTCGACGGACGAGGGCTTCTTGTCGGTCCAGTCGGGAACACCGGACAACGGAACCGAGGACCCCGGGCAGTACGCCATCTGGGGCCGGCAGATGCACGACGGCCTGATCGCCGGTTTCGACCGGGCCTATCGCGGCAATCGCGCGCCGCTCGTCATCGGCGGTCACCTCGAGTCCTGGAACGGCGGCGTCTACCTGAAGGCCGTCGAGGACACCGCCAAGGAGGTGTGCGGGCAGCAGGACGTGCGGTGCGTGTCGTTCAAGCAGCTCGCCGACTGGCTGGACCTGCAGGATCCGAAGGTGCTCGACCGGCTGCGCGGCCTCGACGTGGGGCAGGCCCCGAAGGGCGGCTGGAAGTCCTTCGTCCGCCAGGCGCCGGCGGCTCCGGCCGCACCTGCTGCTCCGGCCGCGCCCGGGGCGCCCGCCGCCCCGGGGGTGCCGTCCGGGCCGGTCAGGCCGGCTGCGCGCTGACCGCGGGCCTCGCGCCGTCCTGCGCCGCGGGGCCGCCGAGCGCGGTCTCGCCCAGGACGAAGCCGGGGTCGATCTGGGCCGCCAGGTCGGCCCCGGTCCTCGCGTTTCCCCAGCTCTCCGCATTCTTGCGGTGGAAATGCGCCATCTGCCGCGTGTAACGCGCCCAGTCACGGCGCTCGTACGCGGCGTCGGCCCGCTCGTGCAGCGTGCGCAGGGCGCACCGGTTGGCCTCCTCCAGCAGCTCGAAGCGCGGCGGGCGGCCCTTCTCCATCGCACGCACCCAGTCGGAGTGCCCGACGGTGACCAGCAGGTCGTCGCCGACCTCGGCACGCAGGAAGGCCAGATCGTCCTCGCCCTGCACCTTGTTGCCGATCACGGCGAGCGCGACACCGAAGTCGCGGGCGTAGTCCCGGTACTGCCGGTAGACGGCGACGCCCTTGCGGGTCGGCTCCGCCACCAGGAAGGTCACGTCGAAGCGGGTGAACATCCCGGAGGCGAAGGAGTCGCTGCCCGCGGTCATGTCGACGACCAGATAGTCGTCCCGGCCGTCCACGAGGTGGTTCAGATACAGCTCCACCGCGCCGACCTTGGAGTGGTAGCAGGCGACACCGAGGTCGGACTCGCTGAAGGGGCCGGTCACCATCAGCCGGACCGCGCCGTCGTCGAGCGCCACCGTGCGGGCGCAGGCGGTGTGGACCGGGTCGTCGTCCTCGGTGAGCCGCAGCAGACGGGAGCCGGAACCGGGCGGCGTGGTCTTGATCATCGCCTCGGCCGAGGCGATCCGCGGGTTGGCGCCGCGCAGATACTCCTTGATCTGCGGCAGGTGCGCGCCGAGCGCGGGCAGGGCTGCGGCCTCGTCCTCCGTGAGGCCGAGCGCCGGGCCGAGGTGCTGGTTGATGTCCGCGTCGACGGCGACGACCGGGACGCGGACGGCGGCGAGATGACGGATGAACAGCGAGGACAGCGTGGTCTTGCCGCTGCCCCCCTTTCCGACGAAAGCGATCTTCATGTTCGCCAAGCGTAGCCGTATGATCACGGAGAATGAGCAGGTGGAGTGGGGAAAGCCACTCGATCGTGGTCGATTGCCGTGTCGCGCGGTGCGTAGGGTCGTGTGCATGGCTACGAACGCTGATCCGTCCGCCGCCCAGGGGCTGTCCACCGACCCGATGGTCGTACTCGGCACGCTGCCCGGCGTACCCGAGGCCGTCGACGCAGTCCGGCAGGCTGTGGACAAGCTGTACGGGCACCGGGTGATGCGCCGCCGATCGGATGAAGTGACCTCCGAAGCGGCCCTGCGCGCGGCCCGCGGTTCCGCGGCGCTGGCCGGCGCCGACTGGTCCCTGGAGGAGGTCCGCAGACGCAGTGACTTCTCCGCCGACGACCAGGCCCGTGCGGTCGGCGCGGCATTGCGACTGACCGCGGAGGCCGGCCAGCTGCTCGGTGTGTGGCGCCGCTCGCCGATGCAGGCGCTGGCCAGGCTGCACCTGGTGGCGGCGAGCGGTGCGGCCATGGACGCGACGGTCGGGCGGCCGAGGCTCGCCGGTGAGCCTGTGGACGAGCCGCTGTTCTCGGCGGCGGAGATCGACCTGCCCGAGCCCCCGGAGGTCACCGCCCGGCTCGACGGCCTGACCGCGCTGCTGCTGGCCGGCACCGCGGCGCCTGCGCTGGTGGTGGCGGCGGTCGTGCACGGTGAGCTGCTCTGTTTGCGCCCGTTCGGCTCCTTCAACGGCCCGGTCGCGCGGGCCGCGGAACGCATCGTGCTGATCGGCAGCGGCCTGGACCCGAAGTCCATCTGCCCGGCCGAGGTCGGCTACGCGGAATTGGGCAGGGCCGACTATCTCAAGGCCCTGGAGGGTTACGCGTCGGGCACTCCCGAGGGTATGGCCGTATGGATCGGTCACTGCGGCAGGGCCTTGGAGCTCGGAGTACGTGAGAGTGTGGCCGTCTGCGAGGCTCTGCAGCGCGGCGCCGCCTGAGCGGACACTGCACGGCGGCGTCCTGGCCCCGGTACGTCCCCCGCTGAGGGGTGCGTGCTGCGGCCGGAAGGGGTTGCGGCGGCACCGTGGTGGTGCCGCCGCTGACACGTCCGCCGGGTTACCAGTGCGTGCGCGAATTCTGCCCATCAGGTCGGGGACTTCGCCCGTTACCTGGTGCGGCTGGCCCGGTTGGCGGGTCGGCTACGCGTGGGTGCCCGGCTTCCATGCTCGGTCCGTGGGGCCAACTGCTGTGATCTGCGGTCTTCCTCTCGGAAGTCCGTGGTCTCGCGGGCCGCTACATCCTTTTTACCGCCGACCGGCCAGTAGCGGAACCCCTGGCTACGCTTCTTTGCTTCTGGGTGGAATCATGACAAAACAACCGGCCGCCGCCGACGGGCCGCCAGCCAGACCAGCCCCGCGGTGGCGGCTGCCGCGCCCAGCGCGGCTGCGGCCAGCACCGGCCTCGGCGGCATCGACAGCGACGGGATGCGCTGGTTCAGGCGCACCGGACGGTTGAAAGTGAGCACCGGCCACTCGCGCGCCGCCGCCTCCCGGCGCAGCGCGCGGTCCGGGTTGACCGCGTAGGGGTGGCCTACCGACTCCAGCATCGGGATGTCGGTCACCGAGTCGCTGTAGGCGAAGCACCGCTCCAGGTCGTAGCCCTCCGAGCGGGCAAGTTCCTCGATCGCGTCGGCCT
The DNA here is from genome assembly GCF_036227245.1 of Streptomyces sp. NBC_01477. Classification (GTDB taxonomy): domain Bacteria; phylum Actinomycetota; class Actinomycetes; order Streptomycetales; family Streptomycetaceae; genus Actinacidiphila. The sequence goes on along the minus strand of NZ_CP109445.1, from coordinate 4,028,565 downwards.
TCGCGGGGCCGTAGACGTAGTGCTCGATCTCGCCGTTGTACGCCCCGTCCTTCACCACCATCCGGGTGGCCACCACATGGTCGGCGCCGAGCATGCCGCCGATGGGTTCGACCACCTCGGAGCCGGAGGCACTGACGATGACGACATCTCGGCCGGCGGCGTGGTGCTCCTCGATGAGCGAGGCGGCCTCGTCGTAGATGATCGGGTCGATCAGGTCGTGCAGGGTCTCTGCGACGATCTCCCGCACCTGCTGGACATTCCAGCCGCGGCACAGCTCGGAGAGGTATTTGCGCATGCCTTCCATCTGGTCGTGATCTGCGCCGCCGACCAAGTACACGAACTGGGCATATGCGGTACGCAATACCGCTCGCCTGTTGATGAGACCGCCCTGGTAGAAGGATCGCCCGAAGGCGAGCGTGCTGGACTTGGCGATCACGGTCTTGTCGAGATCGAAGAACGCCGCGGTGCGCGGTGGCAGGTGGTTTTCCACAGGACGAGCATAGGCAACCACCATTCGGCGTAAGGTCCGGCGCGTGGGTTTGCTCTGGAAGGCCATCGGGTACACCATGGAAGTCACGGATCGTTCGCGACCGTGCTAACCCGGTCTGGCTCCTCCCCCCCCGAGTCGGACCGTGGGGACGACCCCCGCTCTCCCCCCCGGCGGGGGTCGTCGCATGTCCGGACCCGTTCTGCCGCGTTCGGCCGGGTCGTGTGCCGTGCTCGTCCATGCCGGTCTCCTTCGCGTGCGCGCGGGCTTTGACAGATACGACGTGTGACGTTCCGTAATCGTTGCCGGATCGGCGTGAAGTCACTCGTGCGAGTGGCGAGTTATCCACAATCGCCGAGTTGTCCACAGATTCCGACCAAGATCATCGCAATTCCCTCTTCTCCCCCCAAGCTGATCTCAGCGACGCACGCCGTGCTCGCATCACAAGCGACGGGGGACAGAGAAATGTTCGGATCCATCACGCCCGGGCCACTGCGGGCCGCAGCCGAACGGCCGGGCGGACCGCTGATTGTCACCGAGGACGAAAGACTCCTCGACGATCTGCTACGACTGTGCGCGGCCGCCGGTTCGGAACCGGAAGTCGTCTTCACCGCGCCACCGCGCGCGTCGAGTTGGGACAGCGCCCCGCTGGTCCTGGTGGGCGCAGAGGCGACCGAGAGGGTGCGCGGCACCGCACGCCGCAAGGGCGTCCTGCTCATCGGGCGGGACCTGGACGACTCCGAAGTGTGGCGCAGAGCGCTCGACATCGGGGCCGACCATGTGCTGCTGCTGCCCGACGCGGAGAGCTGGCTGGTCGACCGGATCGCCGATATCGCGGAAGGGGTCGGCCAACCCGCCCTGACCATCGGAGTGGTGGGCGGCCGCGGCGGCGCCGGCGCGAGCACGCTGGCCTGCGCCCTCGCCGTCACCGCGGCACGGGCCGGCCGCCGCACCATGCTGATCGACGGCGATCCGCTCGGCGGCGGCCTCGACATCCTGGTCGGGGCCGAAAGGACCGGCGGGCTGCGCTGGCCCGACCTCGCCGATTCACGCGGCCGGGTCAACAGCGGGGCGCTGGAGGAGTCCCTGCCGCGGCTCGAATCGCTGAGCGTGCTCAGCTGGGACCGCGGGGACTCCGTGCTCGTCCCGGCGCAGGCCATGCGGTCGGTGCTCGGCGCCGCCCGGCGGCGCGGCGGAGTGGTGGTGGTCGACCTGCCGCGCCGGGTGGACGAGGCGGTCGCCGAGACACTGGCGCAGATCGATGTCGGACTGATCGTCGTGCCCGCCGAATTGCGGGCGGTCGCCGCTGCCACCCGGGTCGCGGCGGCCGTCAGCATGGTCCTCAAGGACCTGCGGGTGGTGGCCCGCGGCCCTTTCGCCTCCGGGCTCGACGACCGCGAGACCGCCCGGCTGGTCGGACTCCCGCTGGCCGGCGAACTGCCTTTGGAGGGCAGGGCGGTCGACGCGCTCGACGGCGGTGGACCGCCGGGCTCGTCCGGGCGCGGACCGCTGGCCCGTTTCTGCACCGCCTTCCTCGCGCAGGCACTGGCCGGCGGCGGGAGCGTGCCGGTATGAGCACGGAATTGCTCGACGCCGTTAGGCTCCGGCTGGCCGAGCACGGCGGCGAAGCGACACCCGCCAGGGTCGCGGCGGCGCTGCGCGCCCAGGGCCGGCTGCTCGGGGACACCGAAGTGCTCGGCGTGGTCGGCGCGCTCAGGTCGGAACTCGTCGGTGCGGGACCACTGGAGCCGCTGCTCGCCGACCCTCAGGTCACCGACATCCTGGTCAACGGTCCTGACGAGGTGTGGATCGACCGCGGCCGGGGTCTGGAGCGCGGCACCGTCCGCTTCGCCGACACCGCCGCTGTCCGCAGGCTCGCCCAGCGGCTGGCCACCAGCGCGGGCCGGCGGCTGGACGACGCCCGTCCCTGGGTCGACGCTCGGCTGCCGGACGGCACCAGGCTGCACGCGGTGCTGCCGCCGGTCGTGGTCGGATCGCCCTGCCTGTCCCTGCGGGTGGTGCGCTCCCGCGCCTTCACCCTCGGCGAACTCGTCTGCGCGGGCACCCTGGACGCCGGGACCGCCGCACTGCTGCGGTCCGTGCTGGACGCCCGGCTGTCGTTCATGATCAGCGGCGGCACGGGCTCGGGCAAGACAACCCTGCTCAGCTGCCTCCTCGGCCTGGTCGATCCCGCCGCGCGCATCGTGCTCGCCGAGGACTCCGCGGAATTGCGTCCCGACCACCCGCATGTCGTCCGGCTGGAGACCCGCCCGGCCAACCAGGAAGGGGCGGGCGAGGTCACTTTGCGGGACCTGGTCCGGCAGGCGCTGCGGATGCGTCCCGACCGGCTCGTGGTCGGCGAGGTGCGGGGCTCCGAGGTCACTGACCTTCTGAGTGCGCTGAACACCGGTCATGAAGGGGGCTGCGGCACTGTTCACGCGAATGCTGCGGCGGACGTCCCGGCCCGGCTGGAAGCGCTCGGCTCGACCGCGGGCCTGGACCGGGCCGCCTTGCACAGTCAGTTGGCGGCGGCGCTGTCGCTCGTCATCCATCTGGCCCGCGACACCGCGGGCCTGCGCCGGGTCGCCGAGATCCACGTACTGCGCCGCGGGGCGGACGGCCTGGTCGGCACTGTGCCCGCGATGTTTCGCGACGGCCGCGGCCGGGTCGAACACGGCCCGGGCTGGGCGCGGCTGACGGAACTGTGCGCCCGGGGTGCGGCATGAGCGCGGCGGTCAAGCGGACGCGGATGGCCCGCGGCCGGCGGTGGTGGCGGGGGCGAGGAGTCGGCTTCCGCTCGGCGCGGGCGCTGGGGAGCCTGCGGGGTGCGTCCAGGGGCCGGCGGCGGTGCGTGTCGGGGTCCGGCGTGCGGTGGTTCGAGCCGCCGGGACGTGGCCGAGGGCCTGTGCTCCGCAGCCGGTGGCGGTGGCGGGTGTCAGAGGTCGAACTGCGGCTGGGCCACGCGCCCGGGAGCGGGGGGCCGTCATGAGGGCGACTGATCCGATGGCGGTGGTGTGGGCGGCCGTGCTGTGCGCGTGCGTGCTTCTGTGGACGGCGCTGGAAGGCGGCGGGCCGCGGCGGCGGGCGCACCGGACGCTCGGCGCGACCCGGCAGGGCGGGCCGAAACGGCGGCGGGCGCGCGGCGGATCCGGCGGGGAGCGGCTGCGGGAGGCGGCCGTGGGGCTGCGGTGCCGCGTGGAGCGGTATGCCGCCCTGCGGGAGGCTGGCTGGCCGGGGCGATGGTTCGGACGTGCGGTCCGGTTGGGGCGGTGGGCCGGCGTGGAGACGCTGTGCCTGCCGGCCGGGGCGGCGCTGGCGTTGTCGACCCGGTCGGTACTGCCGCTGCTCGCCGGTGTCGCCGCGATCCCGCTGACGCGGCGTGCGCTGCGGCGGCGGGCCGAGCGGGCGGCGGCGGATCGCGGCGCCGCCGCGGTCGGCGCGCTGTGCGGCGCACTGGCCGGTGACCTGCGGGCGGGCCGCCCGCCGCATGCCGCGCTCGGCGACGTGGTCGAGGCAGCCGGCTGGCCCGATGCGCCCGAGCTGTCCGGCGCGGCCCGGCTGCTGCTGTCGGCCGCCAGATTCGGCGGTGATGTGCCGCAGGCCCTGCGGGCGGCGGCCCGGTTGTCGGAGGGCACGAGGGGCCTGGCCGCGATGGCGGCGTGCTGGCAGGTCGCGGTGGACGGCGGTGCGGGCCTGGCCGCCGCGCTCGACAGGGTGGCCGCAGCACTGCGAGCCGAGGCCGACCAGCGCGACGACCTGCGGGCGCAGTTGGCGGGGCCGCGGTCCACCGCGGGGCTGCTCGCGCTGCTGCCGCTGTTCGGCATCGTCCTGGGCGCGGGTCTCGGCGCCCGTCCGGCGGTGATCCTGCTGCACACCCCGACCGGCCTGGTGTGCCTGCTGGCGGGCGGCCTCCTGGAATGGGCGGGGCTCGCCTGGACGGCCCGGATCATCCGGGCTGCGGAAAGCGGGCGCGGCTCTGGCGCCGGCCGTACGACGCCCGTGGACGGTACGGGCGGGCCGGCGCGGTGGGACAGGGCCGGGCTGCCGGGCGGGCCGGACCGGGGGCCACGGGCGCTGACGCTGGCGGCGTTCGCGGGCGCCGGGTCTGTCCACAGCCTGGGGACAGCGGTGGCGGCACTGGCTGCGGGCGGCGCGGCACTGGTCGTCGCCGTCGACGGTGGGCGGCAGCGGAAGCGGGCGCGCCGGCTGCGGGCGGCGCTCGGCGAGGTCCGTCCGCGCCGGACGGAGGCCGGCCGGTTGCGGCAGGCGGTGGACGGGCCGGCGCGGCGGTGGGGTCCCGCGGCAGCCGCCGGGCTCATGGCGGGCGTGCTCGCCGGCGGAGCGCTGGGCGTCCTTGTGGGGCTGCTGGCGGCCGCCGGGGCCGGACGGGTGCTCAGCGGCCTTCGGAGGGCCGCAGGCGGCCGCACGGCACCCTCGGTGCCCGATCCGGCGCAACTGCCGCTGTGCGCCGATCTCATGGCCGCCTGCCTTGCGGCCGGGGCGACGCCGGGAGTGGCGGCCGGTGCGGTCGGCAGCTGTCTTGGCGGGTCGCTGGGGGACGCGCTGATACGGGCTCAGGCCGAGTTGCGGCTCGGCGGGGACCCCGAGGAGTGCTGGCAGCGCTTCGGCGGGCTGCCCGCCGCCCGCGAGATGGGCCGGTGCCTGGCCAGGGCCTCCACGACCGGCAGCGCGCCGGTGGCGGAGATGTCCCGCCTCGCTGCGGACCTGCGTGCCGCGCACGGCCGGACGGCTCTCGCGGGGGCCAGGCGGGCCGCAGTGATGGCGACCGCGCCGCTCGGCCTGTGCTTCCTGCCGGCCTTCCTGCTGGTCGGCGTCGTGCCGGTGGTGATCGGCCTGGCAGGGGCGGTCCTCGGCGCCGGGAGCGGCTGAACCCCGCACAGCGGCCGTTCGCAGACCAACCACACACCCGGGGCGTGGTTCCGCATGCCCCGGATCACCTCAGGACCGGCGCTGAGCCGATCGCGAAACAACCCGAAACGGGAGGAATCAGTAATGAATATTTCCAGGACGGCTGCCCCGCGGTCTTCGTCACCGGTGCCGCTCGACGTGAACAGCCGCAGGACGGGCGCACGCCGCCGGCCGGCGTGGTGGGACCGCAGGACGCGCGCGTGCCGGGCGGCGGCCGAGGCGGGCATGAGCACGGCGGAATACGCCGTCGGGACGATCGCGGCGTGCGGCTTCGCGGCCGTGCTCTACAAGATCGTGACCAGCGGACCCGTGCGGTCCGCGCTCACCGCGGTGATCGAGAAGGCACTCCATGCGTCGTTCTGACCGCCGCGCGGCTCCCGGTCGCGGCGTGCGTCCGGGACCGGGCGCCGGTCCCGGACGGCTGTCGGCCGGGCACGACGAGCGCGGGTATGTCACGGCCGAGACGGCGATGACCATTCCGGTGCTGATCGTGCTGGCCGGGGTGCTCATCTGGGCCGTGATGGCCGCGGCGGCGCAGGTCGAGTGCGTGGACGCGGCGCGGGCCGGGGCGCGGGCGGCGGCCAGGTCGGAGCTGGACGCCGAGGTGCTCCGGGTGGCGCGGGAGACCGCGCCGTCCGGGGCACGGGTGAGCGTGGGCCGGGCGGGCGACCTCGTCACCGTGCGGGTGACCGTGCCCCGGCCGCGCTTCCCGGTCACCCTGACGGCGCAGGCCGCCGCCCTCGCCGAGGACACCGTGGGCGGAGGTGGCGGCCCATGACCGGGTGGAGCCGGCGCGGCGACCGGGGGTCGGCCACGGTGTGGTCGCTGGGGATCGTCGCCGTGCTGCTGACGCTCTGCGCGACCGGGCTCTACCTCGGCCAGGCGGTCGTCCTGCGGCACCGGGCGGGCGCCGCGGCGGACCTGGCGGCCCTCGCCGCCGCCGACCACGCGCTGGACGGCCGCAGTACCGCCTGCGCCCTCGCCGCCGAGGTCGCGCGTGCCCAGGGCGCCCGGCTGGCGAGCTGCGCGGTCACCGGCGAGGTCTCGGATGTGGTGGCGGAGGTCGGCGGAGCGCGGGTGCGTTCCCGCGCGGGACCGTCACTCGACGCGGGACCGGCCCCCGCCGTTCCCGTCGCCGCGCCGCTGGGCCGGGTCCGCCCCGGCGTGGGGAACGGCCGGGCCGCTGTTGTGGCCGGGGTCTTCGGAGGGCGGGACCGGGTCCGGCGCGGTGTCGGTGTCCGCCGCGTCGGCGGTGGAGGTGCCGGCCGGGGCGTCGTCGTGGTCGGCACCGGCGGCGGGCGGGGCATCGGAGGGCCGGGGCGCGCCCGGGCCGGTGCCGGTGGCGCCGGAGGGAGGCTCGGCCCCGGGAGCGGAGGAGAGCAGGCAGTCGAGGAGGCGGACCGCCGCGGCCTTGTCCAGCGGGTCGTTGCCGTTGCCGCATTTGGGCGACTGGACGCAGGAGGGGCAGCCGAAGTCGCATTCGCAGGCGGCGATGGCCTCGCGGGTGGCGGTGAGCCAGCTGCGGGCGGTGTGGAAGGCGCGTTCCGCGAAGCCCGCACCGCCGGGGTGGCCGTCGTAGACGAAGACCGTGGGCAGGCCGGTGTCGGCGTGCAGCGGTACGGACACGCCGCCGATGTCCCAGCGGTCGCAGGTGGCGAAGAGCGGAAGGAGGCCGATGGAGGCGTGCTCGGCGGCGTGCAGGGCGCCGGGCAGTTCCTCCGGGTGGATGCCGGCGGCGTCCAGCCGGTCCTCGGTGACGGTCCACCAGACGGCGCGGGTGCGCAGGGTGCGCGGCGGGAGGTCGAGCTTGGTCTCGCCCATGACCTCGCCGCTGACCAGCCGGCGGCGCAGATAGGACACCACCTGGTGGGTGACCTCGACCGAGCCGAAGTGGATGCGGGCCTCGCCCCAGGGCTCCTCGATGTCGGCGGCCAGCACCCGGACGGCGGTGGTGTCGCGGGCCATCGTGGAGTAGGGCGGGTCGGCGCGGGCGACCAGGGCGACGCTGTCGTCGAGGTCGAGGCGCTCGACCAGGTAGCTGCGGCCCTGGTGGAGGTGGACGGCCCCGTCGTGGACAGCGGTGTGGGCCGAGGAGGCGTCCACCGTGCCCAGCAGGCGTCCGGTCGCCGACTCCACGACCTGGACCGGCTTGCCGCCCTCGCCGCGGATGTCGGTGAGGTCGGCGGCGCGCTCCCTGCGGGTCCAGTACCAGCCGGTGGCCCGGCGCCGCAGCAGCCCGCGCCGCTCCAGCTGCCCGACGAGCGCGGGCGCCTCGGGGCCGAAGAGGTCGAGGTCGTCCTCGGTGAGCGGGAGCTCGGCCGCGGCGGCGCACAGGTGCGGGGCGAGGACGTACGGGTTGTCCGGGTCGAGGACGGTGGATTCGACGGGCTGCTCGAAGATCGCCTCGGGGTGGTGGACGAGATACGTGTCGAGCGGGTCGTCCCGGCCGACCATGACCGCGAGGGCGCCCTGCCCCGAGCGCCCTGCCCGGCCGGCCTGCTGCCACAGCGAGGCGCGGGTGCCGGGGTAGCCGGCCAGCAGGACGGCGTCGAGCCCGGAGATGTCCACGCCCAGTTCCAGCGCGGAGGTGGAGGCGAGGCCGAGCAGCCGGCCGGAGTGCAGGTCACGTTCGAGGGCGCGGCGTTCCTCGGGGAGGTAGCCGCCGCGGTAGGCGGCGACCCGGGCCGGCAGCGAGGGGTCGATCTCGGCAAGCCGCTCCTGGGCGATCAGGGCCACGAGTTCCGCGCCGCGCCGGGAGCGGACGAAGGCGACCGTGCGGACGCCCTGGAGCACCAGGTCGGTGAGCAGCTCGGCGGCCTCGGCGGTGGCGGTACGGCGGACCGGCGCCCCGTGTTCGCCGGACAGCCGGGTCAGCGGCGGCTCCCACAGGGCGAAGGCGAGTTCGCCGCGCGGCGAGGCGTCGTCGGTGACCTCGGCGACCTGGACCCCGGTGAGCCGGGCGGCGGCGCGTGCCGGGTCGGCGGAGGTGGCCGAGGCGAGCAGGAAGACCGGCTCGGCTCCGTAACGGGCGCACACCCGCCGCAGCCGGCGCAGCACCTGGGCGACGTGCGAGCCGAAGACACCGCGATAGCTGTGGCACTCGTCGATCACGACGTAGCGCAGATGGCGCAGGAAGGAGGACCAGCGGGCGTGTCCCGGCAGGATGCCGCGGTGCAGCATGTCCGGGTTGGTGAGCACGTAGGTGGCGTACTGCCTGACCCATTCGCGTTCCTCGACCGGCGTGTCGCCGTCGTAGAGCGCCGGGCGGATCGCGGCGCCCAGCGGCGCGGCGAGGGCGCTGACGGCCCGGCGCTGGTCGGCGGCGAGGGCCTTGGTGGGCGCCAGGTACAGCGCCGTCGCGCCGCGCCCGCCGGCGCCCGGGGCGTCCGCGCCGTCCAGCAGCGCGCTGAGCACCGGCGCCAGATAGCCCAGCGACTTTCCGGATGCCGTGCCGGTGGCGACGACCACCGACTCGCCGCGGGCCGCGTGCTCCGCCGCGCGCGCCTGGTGCTCCCACGGACGGTCGATCCCGGCCGCCGCGACGGCCGCCACGACCTCCGGCCTCACGCTCTCCGGCCACAATGCATGACGTCCGACCCGCGGGGGCAGGTGCTCCGTATGGGTGATGCGTGCGGCCCGGTCTGCCCCCGTGGCAAGCCGCTCCAAAGCGGTGCGGGGGGACGGGCGGCCGTGCGCCGACTGCGGAAGTTGATCCTGGGCCATCGGCACTCAGTGTGTCACCGGCGTGACGGACAATCGCAGTAAGGCGTCGTGCTGGCCCACTGCGAAGTGATTGAATGCCATCGCGGCTGCCGGTCCTTCCCCTACCTTCGGTGGGAAGGCCCCTACTCCTCGGTGGGGAGGCCCCTGGGGGAGCCGCGTCGATGCAAGGTGCTGGAGGATCCGTGGACCTGTCCCTGTCGACCCGAACCGTCGGCGATCGCACGATCGTCGAGGTCGGCGGCGAGATTGATGTGTACACCGCGCCCAAGCTGCGTGAGCAGCTGGTGGAGCTCGTGAACGACGGGAGTTACCACCTGGTCGTGGACATGGAGGGAGTCGACTTCCTCGACTCCACCGGACTTGGTGTGCTCGTCGGCGGCCTCAAGCGGGTGCGCGCGCATGAGGGGTCGCTGCGACTGGTGTGCAACCAGGAGCGCATCCTGAAGATTTTCCGTATCACCGGTCTGACCAAGGTGTTCCCGATTCACACCTCGGTCGACGAGGCTGTCGCGGCGACCGACTGATCTTCGCCCGAGCGAAGGGGTACCGGACGGGCCACCGTCCGGACCCCTGTGATGCCCACCCAAGGACCGAGGGGGAGGCCATGCCCACCGTAGAACTGCTCTTCAGCGCCCAGCCGGAGCATGTGCGCACAGCACGGCTCGTGGCGGCTGCTGTGGCGCGCCGGGCGGGGGTGGACGAGGCGGCTCTCGACGAGGTGCGGCTCGCGGTGGGCGAGGCATGCAGCCGGGCCGTCGGGCTGCACCGCATCAACGGCGTCGAGGCACCCGTTCGGGTGATGCTCAACGAGGACGAGAAGAAGTTCTCCATCGAGGTCGCCGACGAGGTCCCCGGCAATGCCTCCGGCTCCTCGCCGGACGGCGGCGCGGACGAGGCGGCCGACGACGAGGGCGAGATGGGCCTTGCCGTCATCAGCGGTCTGGTGGACGACGTCGAGGTCATCGAGGGCGCCGCCGGCGGAGTCATCCGCATGAGCTGGCCGACCGCCTCCGTGTAGGAGCCGTCCGACGGCGACACCATGGGCGACGGGCCCGAAAGCTGCTCTGCGCAGGCCGCCTGACCCCGCGTCCGGCACAATGTCCCGCGGTGTGACATCTGCCACACCGTCAGCCCAGTTGCGGGCAACCTCATATGACTGCACGCCGGGCCGCGTCCGCCCGCACCGGACCGCGAACCGACGCCGTACCGTCGCTTGCTACGAATGGCTTGAATATCGGATGAATGGTGACAAAATCTTCCGATGATTCGCGGTGGACACCCCCTTCCCGTGTAAGTTCCGGGGCCGTGACGCCACGGAAGGGACCCAACCGGTGAAGCTGAACCACAGACTCGGGGCCGCGCTGTCCGGTGCGGTCGTGCTGCTGGCGCTGTCGTCGCTGTCGGCGTGTTCGAGCGACGACACGGGCAAGAAGCTGGACACCTGGGCGAAGGGCGTCTGCGACCAGACCGCGGCCCAGACCAAGAAGATCAACGACGCGAACACCGCGCTCACCAAGGTCGACAGCGGCGGCAAGCCGCAGGACGTCAGGACCGCGGACTCCGCCGCCTTCCAGCAGATCTCCGACGCCTACAAGTCGCTGGCCGGCGTCTTCAGCCGGGCGGGCGCCGCGCCCGGCAGCAAGGGCGATCAATTCCAGCAGAAGGCCGTCACCTCCTTCACCACGCTGTCCACGCAGTACGCGAGCCTGAAGAAGCAGGTCGACGCGCTGGACGTCACCGACCAGAACAAGTTCGCCGCGGGACTCCAGGGCGTCTCCGACTCCTTCAAGCAGGCCGGCACCGACGGCGAGCAGGCGCTCAGCGCCCTGCGCCAGGGCGACCAGGGCAAGGCGCTGGCCAAGCAGCCGGGCTGCCAGAGCGTGCCCGGCACGGCGTCGCCCACCGCCTCGTAACCGCCGCCTTGTCGCGGCGGTACGTGCGCACGGAGCGCCGGGCCGCCGCCCTTCCGCGACAATGGCGGGTGTGAAGACGCCCCGCCTCCCCGCTCCCGACAGCGCGCCCGCCCTGCGTGACGATCTGCGTGCCGCGGCCTTCACGGCCGACGGCTGCCTCGATCTGCTCGGCGCCGTCGCCTATGCCGCGCTTTCCCGTGCCGAGACCGTGCCCGCGCTGCGCGCCACCCGCGGCTCCGGACCGCTGGACACCCTGGTCAGGCTCTTCCTGCTGCAATGCCCCGTGCCGTACGAACGCGCCCGCGCCGCGCTCCCCGGGCTCGACGGCTACGCAGCCGACGGCTGGCTGCTGCGCGACGGCGACGACGTACGCGCCACCGTCGACGTACGCCCCTACGCCGGTGACGGGGGCGCCGACTGGTGGATCGTCTCCGACCTCGGCTGCGCGGTCGGCGGCGCTGGCGGTGTCGGCAGCGCGCCCGGCGTGAACCGGGCCGACCTGGTGCTCGGCGTCGGCGGCGCGTCCACCACGCTGGCCGGGCTGACGGTGCGCGAACCGGTCGGCAGCGCCCTCGACCTGGGCACCGGCTCCGGCGTCCAGGCACTGCACGCCGCCCAGCACGCCACCAGGGTGACGGCCACCGACGTCAACCCGCGCGCCCTGCACTTCGCCCGGCTGACCCTCGCGCTGTCCGGCGCTCCCGAGCCCGACCTGCGCCAGGGCGGCCTGTTCGAGCCGGTCGGCGACGACCGCTACGACCTGATCGTGTCCAACCCGCCCTTCGTGATCTCGCCGGAGGGCCGGTTCACCTACCGGGACGGCGGTATGGGCGGCGACGACCTGTGCCGCACCCTGGTCCAGCAGGCCGCCGACCACCTCAACGACGGCGGCTGGTGCCAGTTGCTCGCCAACTGGCAGCACACCGAGGGCCAGGACTGGCGCGAACGCCTCAGCGGCTGGGTGCCGCGCGGCTGCGACGCCTGGATCGTGCAGCGCGAGGTCCAGGACGTCGCCCAGTACGCCGAACTGTGGCTGCGCGACGGCGGCGACCACCGCACCGACCCGGCGGAGTACGCCGCCCGGTACGACGCCTGGCTCGACGACTTCGAGCGCGCCAAGGTCAGCGGTGTCGGCTTCGGCTGGATCACCCTGCGCAAGTCGGGCGCGGAGCAGCCGGTGATCACCGCGGAGGAATGGCCGCACCCGGTGGAACAGCCGCTCGGCCCGCACATTGCCGCGTGGTTCGCCCGGCAGGACTTCCTGCGCCGCCACGACGACGCCGACCTGCTGGAGGCCCGGTTCACGCTCGCCGACGAGGTGGTGCAGGAGCAGGTCGGGCTGCCGGGCGCCGAGGACCCCGAGCACGTGGTGCTGCGTTCGGCCCGCGGTATGCGCAGGGCCACCAAGGTCGACACAGTGGGCGCGGGTTTCGCCGGAGTCTGCGACGGTACGCTGCCGGCCGGCCGGATCGTGGACGCCATCGCCCAACTGCTCGGCGAGGACCCGGTGGTGCTGCGCGACCGCACCCCAGGCTCCATCCGGATGCTGGTCGAGCAGGGCTTCCTCGAACCCGTCCCCGACGACGCGCGGCCCTGAGCGACCCGCGGCCCTGAGCGACGTGCTGCCCGAACGGCCCGCTGCCCTGATGAACCGCGGTCCGGACGACCGCTGCCGTGAGCGACCCGCGGGCCCGGACGACCGCGGCCTGAGCGGGCCTTGAGCCGCCCCGAGCGTCACCCAGGCGTCAGCGCAGATTCCTCAGCACCGCCCACGCCACCAGAACCGCCCCCACGGCGTACGACGCCCGCGCGCCCAGCACCGGCCGCCAGCGCCGCCCGCGCAGCCCCGCCACCGCCCAGCGCCCGGCGACCGCCAGCAGGAAGGGCGTGCAGAGCAGCAGCAGCGCATTGTCGTGGAAGGCCCGCACCGGATCCGCGTGCAGCAGGTCGTACGCCATACGGGTGGCGCCGCAGACCGGGCAGAGCAGCCCCGTGGCCCAGTTGAAGGGGCAGCGCGGCAGCCAGTGGCCCGGCTGGTGCGGGTCGGTGCCGTACAGATACAGCGAACAGGCAAGGGCCGCGGCGAGCGCGCCCAGCGGCGCCGCGGCCGGGTGTCCCGCGGCGCGCCGCAGCGGTCCCGCGCCGCCGTCCGCACCGGCACCCGCGGTGGTCATGCCTGCGTCACGCGCTCAGCGAGCGGGCGTAGTTGACCTGCTGGGTGATCGCGTAGATGTCCTGCGGGCTGCGCACCGGGATCATCGTGGCGTGGTATTTGCCGCCGCTGTTGACCGTCACCTGGGCGTAGCCGGTCGTCACGTCCTCCTTGATCAGCATGAAGAACAGCCCGACCAGGCAGGCCAGCGTGAAGATGACGGCCAGCACCACCGCGTACGTCGGCGTCTTGGACTCGGTCCTCGACATGTCGGACACCGTCCAGACCGCCCCGCGCAGCGGCAGCAGCCCGGCCGGGGTCATGATGCCGGCCTCGGTGACCGCGATGTCCCCGATGGTCATCAGCGTCGCGCCGGGTCCGTACTGCGGCTGCGGCGGGCCGCCGTGCTGCCAGCCGCCGGGCGCCACGGCCGGCGGCTGGCCGCCCTGCGGCGGGAGGCCGTATCCGGGCAGTGCCGGCATGGTCGGCTGGTACGACGGCAGCGAGGTCTTCTGGATCCGCGGGTCCTCCTGCGGATTGCTGCCGTAGGAGCTGTTGTCCCCGTACGGATTCTGGTCGGACATCCGATCCCCCTGTGCTACTGCGGCCTGCGGCGCGGACAGGCGGCGCCGAGGTTCTTGCCGACCATCCTTGCAGTCCGCGCCCGCCGCGTCGCGCCCCCGGCCGTATCCGCCCGGGGATCCCCGCGCAGGCGTGACGCGCGCCCGCGCGACTCTGACATGACCCGTCCATGCGGCAGACAGGCCGCTTGTCGGGTTACCGTTCGGATGGCGTTGTTGACTTTTCCCGTTTGACACGGGACCGGGAGGTACGGTCACACTCCGCAGCGTCACCCCTTCGAACCGGAGAGAAGAGCAGAAGTTGTCCCCGACCCGCGAGACCGCACCGGCCGGCCGCCGACTCGTCATTGTCGAGTCGCCCGCCAAGGCGAAGACGATCAAGGGCTATCTCGGCCCTGGATACGTCGTCGAGGCCAGCGTCGGGCACATCCGCGACCTCCCCAACGGGGCCGCCGAAGTGCCGGCGGAGTACAAGGGCCAGCCGTGGGCGCGGCTCGGCGTCAATGTGGACAGCGACTTCCAGCCGATCTACGTCGTCAACGCCGACAAGAAGGCGCAGGTCAAGAAGCTCAAGGACCTCCTCAAGGACTCCGACGAACTCTTCCTGGCCACCGATGAGGACCGCGAGGGCGAGGCCATCGCCTGGCATTTGCAGGAGATCCTCAAGCCCAAGGTCCCGGTCCACCGGATGGTCTTCCACGAGATCACCAAGGACGCCATCCAGGAGGCCGTCCGCAATCCGCGCGAGCTGAACCAGCGGCTTGTCGACGCCCAGGAGACCCGCCGCATCCTCGACCGCCTCTACGGCTACGAGGTCTCGCCGGTGCTGTGGAAGAAGGTCATGCCGCGGCTGTCGGCGGGCCGCGTCCAGTCGGTGGCCACCCGGCTCGTCGTCGAGCGGGAACGCGAGCGCATCGCCTTCCGCTCCGCCGAATACTGGGACCTGACCGGCGTTTTCGGCACCGGCCGCACCGGTGACGCCTCCGATCCCTCGACGCTCAACGCCCGGCTGGTGTCCGTCGACGGCCGCCGGGTCGCCCAGGGCCGCGACTTCGACGCCGCCACCGGCGCGCTCAAGGGCGGCGCCACCGTCCTGCAGCTGGACGAGGCCGCCGCCCGCGCCCTTGCCGCGGCGCTGGCCGACACGCAGTTCTCGGTCCGCAGCGTCGAGTCCAAGCCGTACCGCCGCTCGCCCTACGCGCCCTTCCGCACCACCACCCTCCAGCAGGAGGCGTCGCGCAAGCTCGGCTTCGGCGCGAAGGCCACCATGCAGGTCGCCCAGAAGCTGTACGAGAACGGCTTCATCACGTACATGCGTACGGACTCCACCACGCTCTCGGAGACCGCGATCAAGGCCGCCCGCGCCCAGGTCACCCAGCTCTACGGCGCCGACTACCTGCCGGACAAGCCGCGCGTCCACGCCGGCAAGGTCAAGAACGCGCAGGAGGCGCACGAGGCGATCCGCCCCTCGGGCGACCGCTTCCGCACCCCCGCGGAGACCCGGCTGACCGGCGACCAGTTCCGGCTCTACGAGCTGATCTGGATGCGGACCGTCGCCTCCCAGATGAAGGACGCGGTCGGCCAGTCCGTCACCGTCAAGGTCGGCGGCACCTCCGCGGACGGCCGGGACGCCGAATTCAGCGCGTCCGGCAAGATCATCACCTTCCACGGCTTCCTCAAGGCGTACGTCGAGGGCGCCGACGACCCCAACGCCGAACTGGACGACCGCGAGCGCCGGCTGCCGCAGGTCGCCGAGGGCGACCCGCTCACCGCAGAGCAGATCAGCGCCGACGGCCACGCCACCAAGCCGCCCGCCCGCTATACCGAGGCGTCGCTGGTCAAGGAGCTGGAAGAGCGCGAGATCGGCCGCCCGTCCACGTACGCGACGATCCTCGGCACGATCCTGGACCGCGGCTACGTGTTCAAGAAGGGCACCGCGCTCGTCCCGACCTTCCTGTCCTTCGCCGTCGTCAATCTGCTGGAGAAGCACTTCGGCTGGCTCGTCGACTACGACTTCACCGCCTCCATGGAGGACGACCTCGACCGCATCGCCCGCGGCGAGGCCCAGTCCGTGCCGTGGCTGCGCCGCTTCTACTTCGGCGCGGACGACCCGGGCGCGGCCGCCGCCTCCCCGGGCAGCGACGGCGACCACCTCGGCGGGCTCAAGGAACTGGTCGAGGACCTCGGCGCCATCGACGCCCGGGAGATCTCGTCCTTCCCCGTCGGCGACGGCATCGTGCTGCGGGTCGGCCGCTACGGCCCCTACGTCGAGAAGGGCGAGCGCGGCGAGGACGACCACCGCCGCGCCGACGTCCCCGACGACCTGTCGCCCGACGAGCTGGACGTCGAGTACGCCGAGGAGCTGTTCGCCCGCCCCAGCGGCGACTTCGAACTCGGCAACGACCCGGAGACCGGCCGCCCGATCGTGGCCAAGGACGGCCGCTACGGCCCCTACGTCACCGAGATCCTGCCCGAGGACACCCCGAAGACCGGCAAGAACGCGGTCAAGCCGCGGACCGCCTCGCTCTTCAAGTCGATGTCCATCGACACGGTCACCCTGGAGGAGGCGCTCCGGCTGATGTCGCTGCCCCGCGTCGTCGGCACCGACGCGGAGGGCGTCGAGATCACCGCGCAGAACGGCCGCTACGGGCCCTACCTCAAGAAGGGCACGGATTCGCGCTCGCTGGAGAGCGAGGACCAGCTCTTCACGATCACCCTCGACGAGGCGCTGGCCATCTACGCGCAGCCCAAGCAGCGCGGGCGCGCGGCGGCCAAGCCGCCGCTCAAGGAACTCGGCACCGACCCGGTCAGCGAGCGTCCCGTCGTCGTCAAGGACGGCCGCTTCGGTCCCTACGTCACCGACGGGGAGACGAACGCCACGCTCCGCCGGGACGACGAGGTCGAGTCGATCACTCCCGAGCGGGGCTACGAACTCCTGGCGGAGAAGCGGGCGAAGGGGCCCGCGAAGAAGAAGGCTCCCGCCAAGAAGGCGGCCCCGGCCAAGCGGGTCGCGGCCAAGAAGGCCGCTCCCGCGAAGAAGGCGGCCGCTTCCGCCAAGAAGGCCACGGCGAAGAAGTCCGCGCCCTCCGCGGACTAGGGCGCCCCCTGTTCCACCGGGGTACGCCTCCGCCGCCGCGGGCCTGCGGTGCCACCGCGCCGGCGGGTCCACCTTCGCTCGCGCGGGGGTGGGGTGACCCTCCGGTAGGGGGTGCGCTTCCGCAGGGCGCGGGCTTGCTGGGGGTGCCCCTTCGGCTGGGGGTGTGCCTTCGCCGCCGCGAGGCCGGGGGTTCTGCCGCGTAAGGCGGCGCCTTACCGGGGGCGCGGGGAACTGCGCGAGCAACCCACCACCGGCCGGTGGCCCGGAGCGGACCGAGGAGACCCTTTGGGTCGGGTGACGACCCGAGCCCCCGGTGGTGGCTGGGCGCGCAGTTCCCCGCGCGGGGCACGTGCGGACGGTGCGCCACCGTCGTGGCTGAGCGCGCCGTTCCTCACGCCCCTGAGGGGCACCCCTTGCGGAAGGGGCACCGCAGAACCCCCGCGCCCCCGGAGGGAAGCGCACCCTGGGTGGGCACCCCGTTACCGCGTGGACGTGCAGGTTCTGGTAAGGGACCGGGCGCCCGGGAGCACGCGGATGGGCGATAGGCTGTTGGGATGACGCGATCCGAGCAGCCCCCGCAGCCCGCTGACGTCACGCCCGCCTTCGCGGGCGCCTTGGCGGCGGATTCACGGGACCGCGCGGTGAGCGCGCTGCTGAAGATCCCGGCATTGCGGAAGCTGTGGAACGCCCAGCTCACCGGCGCGGTCGCGGACCGCCTCGGCCTACTGGTGCTGCTCTGGCTGACCGTGCAGGCGACAGGCGCGGCGAACGCGTTCGGCGGGGGCTACCGCGGGGTGGCCCTCGCGACGGCCGCGGTCTTCGCCGCCCGCCTCGTGGCGACGCTGCTGTTCGGCGCGGTCCTGCTCGGCCCCCTGTCCGCGGCGACCTCGGAAAGCGGCCCGCTCGACCGCCGCTGGACCATGATCGGCGCCGACGGCGTACGCCTCGCACTGTTCATCGTCGCCCCGCTGTGGATCACCTGGTCGCCGGACTCCGCGCACATCTGGCTGCTGGCCACCGTCTTCGCCGCCGGGATCGCCGAGCGGCTGTGGGCCGTCGCCAAGGACGGCGCCGCGCCCGAGCTGCTGCCGTCGCCGGGGAACACCTCGGTACGGCCCGCGCCCGATCACCTGGCCACGCTGCACCGGCTCGACCTGCGGACCAGCTTTGTCGCGCTGCCGCTGGCCGCCGCCGCGATGGTCGTCATCACGCTGGTCAACACGCTGCTGGCGACCGGCATCAACTGGTTCGACCTGCACCAGGTCGCGCTGTCCTCCTACGTCGCCGCCGGGCTGTTCTCCTCCTCGATGGCGGTGCTGTCGGCGCTCGAACTCCCGTCGGGTACGGCGGCAAGGCCGCGTTCGCCGCTTGAGGGGCTGCGGCTGCCCAAGGGGCCCGAGGGCGCCGAGAACGGCAGGACCGGTTCGCTGCCGCTTCTGGTGCTGTCCACCGCGGCGGTCGCAGGCGCGATTGCCGCGGCGGTCTCCGTGGCAGTTCTCCACGCCGCCGCAATGGGCTTCGGCCCGACCGGCTTCGGCCTGCTCGTCCTCGTACTGACCGCGGGCACCGTCCTCGGTATCCGGATCGCCCCCCGCACGCTGCCCGGCCTGTCCAGGCGGCGGCTGCTGGCTCTGGCCATCGGCGTCACCGGTGTCGCGCTGCTGCTGACCGGGCTGGTCCCCGACCCGACCACGATGCTGCTGCTCGCGCTGCTGGCCGGCACCGCAGCCGGTATCAGCGCCAACGCCGGGCACCTGCTGATCGAGCAGGAGGCCGAGGAGACCCGCCGGGCCAGGACCACCGAGCACCTCCAGGCCGTGGCAAGCGCCGCGCTCGGTGTCGCCGCGGTCTGTGCGCCGCTGCTGGCCGCCGCGATCGGCCCGCACCGCATCGAGAACGGCCGGTTCACCTTCGACCACGCCGGCGCCGCCTACACCCTGATGCTGGTCGGCGCCCTGCTACTGCCCGTCGCCGCGCTCGTCCTCGGCAAGACCGACGACCGCAGCGGCGTACCGCTGCGCCGCGACCTGCGCGAGGCGCTGCGCGGCGCCGAACCGTCCGCCGCGCCCGCCGCCACCGGCTTCTTCATCGCTGTCGAGGGCGGCGACGGGGCCGGCAAGTCCACCCAGGTCGATGCGCTCGCGAGCTGGATCCGCGCCAAGGGCCACGAAGTCGTGGTCACCCGGGAGCCCGGCGCCACCGCCGTCGGCAAGCGGCTCAGGTCGATCCTGCTCGACGTGTCGTCCGGCGGGATCTCGCCCCGCACGGAAGCGCTGCTCTACGCGGCCGACCGCGCCGAGCACATCGATACGGTCGTCCGGCCGGCGCTGGCCCGCGGCGCCGTCGTCATCTCCGACCGCTACATCGACTCGGCCGTCGCTTACCAGGGCGCCGGGCGCGACCTGGCGCCCACCGAGATCGCCCGCATCAACCGCTGGGGTACGGACGGGCTCGTCGCCCACCTGACCGTGCTGCTCGACGTGTCGCCCGAGACCGCACGGGAGCGCTTCACCGAGGCCCCCGACCGGCTCGAATCGGAGCCGCCGGAATTCCACCAGCGGGTCCGTGCCGGTTTCCTCACCCTCGCCGCCGCCGACCCCGCGCGCTACCTCATCGTCGACGCCGGCCAGGAGCCGGCCGCCGTCACCACGGTGATCCGCCACCGGCTCGACGAAGTCCTCCCGCTGTCCGAGCAGGAGATCGAGGCCCGCGCGGAAGCCGAGCGCAAGGCCGCGGAGGAAGCGGCGCGGCTCGTCGCCGAGGAGGCCGCCCGCAAGGCGGAGGCCGAACGCGCCGAGCGCGAGCGGCAGGCGCAGCTGGAGAAGCTGCGCCGCGAGGAGGAGGAGCGGCGGCTCGCCGCGGAGGAAGCCGCCCGGCAGGAGATCGCGGAGCGCAAGGCCGCGCAGGAGGCGGAGGCCGCGCGCCTGCGCCAGGAGGAGGTCGAGCGGGCCGCCGCCGAGCAGGCGGCACGGCTCGCCGCGGAGACCGAGGCGCGGGAGGCCGAGCAGGCCAGGCTGCGGCGGCTCGCCGAGGAGCAGGCCAGACTGCGGGCCGAGGCGGAAGAGCGGCGGCTGGAGAAGCAGCGCAAGGCGGAGGAGTCGCTCCTCCGCGCCGAGGCCGCGCGGGCCGCTGCCACGGATTCCGCCGCGGCGGACGACGCGACGACCGTCATTTCGCCCGTCCCGGCGAGCCCGGAGTCCGAGGACTCGCCGTCCTCGGACTCCTCCGAAACCACGACGGTGCTGCCGCCGGTCGTGCCCAAGCCTGAATCCGAGCCTCACGCTGACCCTGAGTCCGGGTCGGACGAGACGGCGGTCCTGCCGGCGGTCCCGGCGGAGCCCGCCGCAGACGAGACAGCGGTCCTGCCGCCGGTGCCGGGTACGGCGAGCGACGGCGATCCGGCGGACCGGGTGCCGCCGTGGCTCTTCCGCCCCGAGTCGGGCGAGGCCGAGCGGACCCGTGAGCTTCCCGCCGTGCAGCAGCCGCCTGCCAGGCGGCCCCGGCCGGACTGGGCCGAGGCAACGCCCCTCGACGACCTCCCGACCCTCGCTGATGAGCTTCTGGGCCCCCACGACGAGGACGGCCGCCGCCGCACCTGACCGGCCGCTTCCACCCCCGGTGGGGTGCCCTGTCCTGTCGCGATCACAGTGCCACCGCACGGTGGCTGGCCGCGCAGTTCCCCGTGCCCCTCTGGGGCACCGCTCTCCCATAGAGGCCAAGCCCCCAGGGACGCGGGGAACTGCGCGCTCAGCCACGATGGCGCGACGAACAGGCGACGCACGGCAAGAGGCAAGCGCCGAGGGGCGCGAGGAAGTGCGCGGCCAGCCACGGCGGCGCGGTAGCCGAAATGCCACCGCAAGGGGCGAGCCCCCAGGGGCGCGGGAAACTGCGCGACAAGCCACGGCGCCGGGTCGGATGAACGCGTACCGCAAGGAGGGCAACTCTCGGGGCGCCGGGGTCCCTCAGGCAAGGCGTCGCGGGCCGAACCGCGTGACAAGCCAGGGCGGCGAGCCATCTCACCCCCGAGGCGCGCGAACTGCGCGAGTGCGCACCGTAAGGGCGGGAGAATGCGCGGGTGCGGTATTTGGTGTTGGGGGTTACCGAGGTGCGGGACCCGGGCGGCATGCCCGTGGCCCTGGGCGGCGGACGCGTGCGGGCACTCGTGGCCGCGTTGGCCGTCGACGCGGGACGACCCGTGTCCGCCGAGACACTGATCGCGCACGTATGGGCGGGCGACCCGCCCGCCGACGCGGCAGGCGCACTGCAAGCCCTGGTCGCCCGCCTGCGCAGGGCCCTGGGCCGGGAGGCCGTCACATCGGAGCCGGGAGGCTACCGCCTGGCAACGGCCCGCGACGCCGTGGACATGTACGAGTTCGAGCGCCTGGTCGACGAGGGCGGCGCGGCGCTGACCGGGGGCGACCCGCAGAAGGCGGCTGGGGTGCTGGCGCAGGCCCTGGCGCTGTGGCGCGGCCCGGCGCTGGCGGACCTGCCGGACCGGGCGCCGGTCGCCGCCCGCACGGACGCGCTGCACCGCACGGCGCAACGGCTGCGGATCGACGCGGAAATCGCGCTCGGCAGGGCGTCCGACGTACTGCCCGCCGTGTGGGAGGCGGTGGCGGCGCACCCGCTGGACGAGGCGTTCAGGGCCCAGCTGATCAAGGCGCTCCGCGCGGCGGGCCGGACCGCGGACGCGCTGGCGGCGTACGAGGAGACCAGGACGGTGCTGGCGGAGACGCTGGGAGCCGACCCGGGACCCGAGTTGCGCGCGTTGCACGCGGACCTGCTGCGCCCGTCCGTGCCCGCCGCCCCGGCACCTGCGGCCGGGAATCTGCGGGCCCGGCTGACGAGCTTCGTGGGCCGGGAGGCGGAGCTGCGGGACATCCGCCAGGACGTCGCGGCGGCCCGCCTGGTGACGCTGACCGGGCCGGGCGGGTCGGGGAAGACCCGGCTGGCGCAGGAAGCCGCGGAGGCGGCCGCCGGCGGCTTCCCCGACGGTGTGTGGCTCGCGGAGCTGGCCCCGCTGGACGACCCGGCCGCGATCCCGCACGCGGTGCTCACCGCGCTGGGCCGCCGTGACGCGCAGGTGCTGACGCCGGGTCCGCTGCGGGCCGAGCAATATGCGGAGGATCCCGTGGCGCGGCTGCTCGACCACTGCGGGCGGCGGAGGCTGCTCCTGGTGCTCGACAACTGCGAGCACGTGATCGTCGGCGCGGCCGTGCTGACCGCCGAGCTGCTCGCCGCGTGCCCCGGCGTGACGGTGCTGGCCACCAGCAGGGAGCCGCTGGGGGTGCCGGGCGAGGTGGTGCGGCCGGTCGAGCCGCTGCCGCCGCGCAACGCGTACCGGCTGTTCGCCGAGCGGGCGGCCACGGTAAGGCCGGGGGCGGCGCCTTACGGGGACGACGGTCCCGACGCGGCGGCGGTGCGGGAGATCTGCCGGCGGCTCGACGGCCTGCCGCTGGCGATCGAACTTGCCGCGGCCCGGCTGCGCGCGTTGTCACCGCGGCAGATCGCGGACCGTCTCGACGACCGTTTCCGCCTGCTGACCAGCGGCAGCCGTACGGTGCTGCCGCGCCAGCAGACGCTGCGGGCGGTCGTCGACTGGAGCTGGGACCTGCTGACGGAGCCGGAGCGTACGACGCTGTGCGCGCTGAGCGTCTTCGCGGGCGGCTGCACCCTGGCCGCGGCGGAGGCGGTGTGCGGCCCCGACGCTCTGGAGACGGTCGCACAGCTGGTCGACAAGTCCCTGGTGGTCGCCGACCTGATGGCGGCCCCCGGGGCGGCACCGGACGGGCCGGACGGCCACCGGGCGCGGTATCGCCTGCTGGAGACGATCCACGAATACGCCGCGGAGCGCGCCGCCGAGCAGCCCGGCGAACTGGCCCGGGCCGCCCGCCGCCACACCGCCCATTACCGCGACCTGGCGCGTACCGCCGACCCCGAGCTGCGCGGCGCCGACCAGATGCGCTGGCTGGAGGTGCTGGAGGCGGAGCTGGACAACGTACGTGCGGCGCTGCACCGCGCGATCGGGGCGGGCGAGGAGCCGGATGCCCTGGCCCTTGTGCTGGCGATGGGCTGGTTCTGGTGGCTGCGCAATTACCGCGACGAGGCGGACAGCTGGCTGGAGCAGGTCGTCGCGATGGGCGGCGACCTGCCCGAGGACCCGGCGGACCCGTTGTACTGGCCGCGGATCGACGCCCGGATGCTGATGTTCTTCGTCAAGAGCGACCACGCGGCGGAGGACCAGCTCTCATCGCCCGAGTCACGGGCGGCGGCGACGGCACTGGCGCAGGCGTACAGCGAGGGCGGGCCGCCGGCGGCGCGTTTTCCCGGGATGCTCTGGCCGTTCACCGCGTTCCTCCTCGGCGGGCAGCAGGGAATCCGCCTGCAAACGGACGCGGTCGTCGCCAATTGCCGCGCCCACGGCGGTGACTGGGAGCTGGCGGTGGCGCTGATGTTCCGTACCCATGTGGCGGTGGACTCGCCGGGCGGGCTGGAGGAAGCCGAGGAGAGCCAGGACGAGCTGCAGATACTCACCGACCGGCTCGCCGACCGCTGGCTCCGCGCGCAGGTGCACAGCGCGCGCGGCGAGATCGCGCTGGCCCGCGGCGACCACGCGACCGCGCGCGAGAACCTGGAGGCGGCGCACCGGCTCGGGCGGGAACTGGGGGCGTACGCCGAGGCTGCCTTCCTGCTGGCGCGGCTCGGCGAGGTCGCGTACCGGGAGGGCGACGACGACACCGCAGAACGGATGCTGGCCCGCGCCGACGAGGAGGCGGAGCGCTACTCCGTGTGGGACGCCCGCACCTATGTCCGCTACCTCCAGGCCACGCTGCTGCTCCGGCGCGGTGAGGTGCCGCGGGCCCGGCAGATGTGCGACCTCGCGGCGGGGCGGGCTTCCGACGGCACCCCGCCGCCGATGTTCCATGTGCTGCTGGCGGGCCTGGCGGCGCGGATCGCGCTGGCCGAGGACGATCCGCGGTCGGCGCTGGCCAAGGCGGACGACGCGCTGCGGATGGCGCTGGCCGCGGACTGCACGGAGCAGGTTGTCGGCGCGCAGTTCGAAGTGGCGGCCGAGGCGCTGACGGCGCTCGGCGACGTCATGGGCGCGGTGGAACTGCTCGCCGTCGCGGACGCCGTACGGGGACCGGCGCCGCGCAGCGTGCCCGAGCAGGAGGCGGTCGACGCGGTGACCGCCCAGGCGGCCTCGGCACTGTCCGCGGCGGAACTGGCGGCGGCCCGCGAGCGTGGCGGGGGCCTGGCCAGGGAACGGGCCGCGGCACTGGTCGCGCTGCTGGCGAGCGGCAGCGCCGACCCCGACCCCGGCCGCGGCCCTGGCGACGGCAAGGGCCGCACCGGCCACACGTACGGGCCGGCCGGCGGCAGCGACGGACCTACCGGCCGCGGCCACGGACGCACCGGCGGCGACCGGGCATAGGCGACCGGGAATAGCGGCCCGGGACCGGGTCTTACGTCATTGAGGCTTCAAGGAATACTGGAGCCGGGGTCCCGTGCCCGCCGCCCCCGCAGCCCACCGGAAGTGAGAAGAGCCGTGAAGGTCGAGATCTACAGCGACATCGCCTGCCCGTGGTGCTACGTCGGAAAGACCCGTTTCGAGCGCGCGCTCGCGGCCTTCCCGAAGGGCTCCTCCGTCGAGGTCGTCTACCGGCCCTTCCAGCTCGACCCGTCCGCCCCCTACGAGGCGCGCCCGCACCGCGAGGTGCTGGCGGCGAAGTACGGGCCGCAGGCCGCGGCAATGGACCAGCGGATCACCGCGCTCGGGGCCGAGGAGGGCATCGACTTCGACTTCGACACGGTCCTGGAGAACAACTCGCTGCTCGCCCACCGCCTGCTGCGCTTCACCCTGGACGAATACGGCCCCGCCGCGCAGACCCGGCTCAAGGGCCGGCTGATGACCGCGCACTTCGGCGAGGGCATGGACATCGGCGATCACGAGCACCTGACCGACGCTGCCGTCACGGTCGGGCTCGACCGGGACGCGGTCGCGGCCTTCCTGAGCAGCGACGAGCTGCACGACGAAGTGCTGGACGAGATCGACGAGGCCCGGCAGCTCGGGATCACCGCGGTGCCGACCTTCGTCTTCGAGGGCCAGTGGGCGGTCCAGGGCGGCCAGGAGACCTCGACCTTCCTGCGCGTCCTCGAACAGGTCGCCAAGGACACCGCGGCCGCGGCGGACAGCGCCGACGCCGAGGCCGGCGCGTGCGCCGACGGTGTGTGCGAGGTGCCCGCGACGGACGGCGGGGCCGCGGGCAGCTGACCCGGCACGGCCGCTGCGCCGTCCGCTACGCGCAGCTGATCACCGCGTCCGCCCAGTCCGCCAGACCCGTGACGCCGAGCTGTCCCCGCCCGGCCTCTGCGGTGACGACCAGCCGTACGGTCTTGTGGCCGGCCAGGCGCACGTGCACCGGCACGGCGGGGTCGCCGTCGCGGATCACGCCCGAGGACCACAGGCGGGTGCCGTCGCCGTAGACGGAGAAGCGCACGGCGGTGCGCAGGATCCGGGTCAGGTCGTCCACTCCGGCGTCGGCGTCGAAGGAGACGCAGGCCCGGTTGAGGTCGATGGTCACCGCCGAGGGCGCGCGCACACTGATGCCGTGCGCGTACGCCGTGCCGCCGATCTTCAGGCCCCAGCGGCTCCACCACCAGCCGCGCCCGGAGCGGGGCGGCTGGATGGTGGGCCGCGTCGGGTCGCCGACGCCGGTGATGCCGAGCGAATTGACCTGGTAGACGGTCGGCACGGGCGGTGGGGGCGGCGTCGTCGTCGGGTTGGGCGTCGGCGTATGCGTAGGCGTCGCTGTGGGTGTCGGCTCCGGCGTCGTCGGCGCGGGCTCGGGGGACTGCGGCGGGGCGGTAGGTGCCGGTGCCGTTGTCGGCGCCGACTGGTGGGCGGGCGGCGGCGCCGGGGGTTTGGGGACGGGCCTGGGCCGCGGTTTCGCCGGGGACGGGGACGCGGATGAGGGCGGGGAGGGCGGCGGGGGTGCGGGAGCGGTGGCGACCGGCGCGGCAGCAGGCGGCTTGGCCTGCGGCTTCTGCGGTTTCGCGGTATGGCCGCCGGTGAGTGCGAAAGCGGTGGCCGCAGCGGCGGCGACGACCACGGCCGCCGCGATGCCGACCTTGACGGGCGCGCCCAGTCCCTCGCCCGCGACAGCACTGCCCGCGGCCCCCGCGCTCCCGGAGCCGGAACCCGCCGCGGCAGCCGCGGCACCTCCCGCGGCCCCCGCGGCGGCGGCGCCACCCGCGACCACGGCGACTCCCGTGGCCTTGGCGGCGTAGACGGCGGCAAACCAGCCGATGTACGCGACCGGCAGCAGCCCCTTGAGCGCGGAATTGAGGTCGGCCAGTTCGAGCGCGGCGGCCGTGCAGCGCTCGCACTCCTTGAGGTGCCGGTTCAGCTCGCGGTCCGCGCGCATCCGCAGGCCGCCTCGGGCGTGCGCGCCGAGCCGGTCGGCGTAGCGGGCGCACTCGCCCTGCGCGGTGAGTGTGGAGCTGACGTGCGCCTGCAGATACGCCTGCCGCAGGCCTTCCCTGGCGCGGTGCGCCAGGACGGCGGTGGCGTTGGCGGTCAGGCCGAGCAGCGGGGCGACGGCGGCGGGCGACTCCTCCTCGACCGTCGTGTGCCACAGCACGGTCTGCCAGCGCTCGGGCAGCGTACGGAAGGCCTGGATGGCCAGCGACTGCTCGGCCTGCGCCATGGCCCGGACGTCGGCGGCGGGCGCGCTGGTCGCGGCCTCAGCCCCTGCGCCCGCGGCGCTGACGGCGAAGACCGCGAAGTCCTCGACCAGTTGCTCCCGGCGGGCGGTGCTGCCCCAGGACGCGGCGACCCGGCGGACCGTGGTCAGCAGATAGGCGCGGACCGCGGACCGCGGGCCGCTGCCGCCGCGGATCGCCTGCAAGGTGCGGGCGAAGACCTCGCCGGTCAGATCCTCGGCAGTGTGCGCGTCCCGGCAGCAGGTACGGGCGTAGCGGCGTACGGCCTCGGCATGGCGCCGGTAGATCTCCCCGTACGCGCCGTCCCGGCCGGCCCTGACCTGGTCGACCAACTCCTCGTCCGACCGGGCGGATTCGGGCTCGGGGCGGGGCGAGGGCAGCAGGCCGTCGCCCATGGGCGCGTCCGACACATGGTCAGGCGCCGCGCCCGGCGAGGAACCGGGGCGCCGCTGACCCGGCACCGCCCCGTCCGGGCGCGCCACCGGACCGCGTTGCCCCGGCACCCTGCGCGACAGCGGCTCGGCGCCGCCTTCCGGCCCGGCCCCCGCGGCAGGGGCGGCGCCGGAATCCCCGCTTGGCTCATCCACGGGGCCAGCCTGGCACAGCGGAGGGGGCCGGGGTCATGGCCTTCGGCGGAACCACCCTTCCGTGGAAGGATCCGTCCTGCGCTCCGCCGTGTTCATCCGTACGGCCTACGCCCCGGCCGGCCGCTCATTCGCGGGCGGCCGGGCGCTCCGAGGGGCGCGAGCGCAGCCCTTCCAGCAGGATGTCGAGCAACCTGGCCGAGGCCGCCGCCTGTTGTGCGGCGTCCGGCAGCGAGGGCGCCGCGGTGGCGATCACCAGCAGCACGTCGGCGACCGAGACGTCGGCGCGCAGCTCGCCCGCCGCCCGCGCTCTTTCCACGAGCTGGCCGACGACGTCGAGCAGCGTGCGTATGCCCTCCTGGTCCTCGATCCTGTCCGTACGCCCGCCGGCGGCCCCGCTGCCGGTGACGTCGTCGCGCCCGGCGTGGTCGCCGGGACCCGGGCGCTGGCCGCCCTCGCCGGGCTCCGCGCCGAACCTGGCCCGCTGCTGCGGCACCCGGGCCGGCTCGGCCGCCGCCTGCTGCTTCTCGTCCTCGTGCGGTGCGTGCTCCGTGTGCGGTTCGCCGCCCGCCGTGACCGGGCCGCCCGGCGCGCCCTGCACCCGCAGCACCTGCGGCGGCAGCAGCCGCCCGGCGCCGGAGGCGACGGAGGTGCGCAGGAAGCGGGCCAGCGCGGACCAGGCCTCATTCTCCTGGCCCAGCGCGGTGCGCGCTTGTTCCGTCAGCCGTGCGGTCTCCTCCTCGGCGATCCGCCTGACCAGCACGTCCTTGCTCGGGAAGCGGCGGTAGACGGTGCCGACGCCGACCCGCGCCCGCCGAGCCACGTCCTCCATGGGCGCGCCGTAGCCCAGTTCGCCGAAGACCTCGCGTGCGGCCCGGAGCACATGCTCCAGATTCCGCTGGGCGTCCACCCTGAGCGGCGCCGCCCTGCCCGTGCCCCCCTCCGAACCTGCGGCAGCCGACCACGTCGTGTCCTGAATGTGCATATGTGTATCCCCCGGAAAATTGAATGTCTCCCCCCGGAGACTCCCCACCCATAAAGATCACGCTGTGCGCGTCGCCGCGCACTACTACGAGATACGAACATAGTTGAGGGGGCGTCAAGAATGAAGAGGGTGTGATCCCTGGGGCGTGGGCTCTTCCAGAGCGCCACGGGACACGTCTTCCCGCCGTGCGGCCTTTGCCCGGTGATCGCCCGATGCGGGTGCCTCCGACGGGCCCGCGAGGGCGCCGATTGCTGTGAATCATGGTGTCCGCCCTGTGGACAAACGGCGCCCGGCCATTGCGTCATGGAGCAATGACGACGGAGTCGGCAGCCATGGCCAGGGCAAGCACACCGCGCATTCTTGTGGTCGGCGGTGGTTACGTCGGCATGTACACGGCATTGCAGTTGCAGCGAAAGCTGCGGTTGAAACACGGCGAGGCCGAGATCGTGGTGGTCGAGCCGCAGCCGTACATGACCTACCAGCCCTTTCTCCCCGAGGCCGCCGCCGGATCGATCTCGCCGCGGCATGTCGTCGTACCGCTGCGCCGGGTCCTCGACCAGTGCCGGATCGTCGTCGGCGAGGTCCGCTCGGTCGACCACGACAAGCGGGTCGCCGCCGTCGTCACACCGGCGACCGAGGAGGAGGGCGGCGGCGCCACCGAGATCCCGTACGACCAGCTGATCATCGCCCCCGGCTCCGTCTCCCGGATCCTGCCGGTGCCGGGCCTGGCCGGGTTCGGGATCGGCTTCAAGACCGTCGAGGAGGCGATCGGGCTGCGCAACCACGTGCTGGAACAGCTCGACATCGCCTCCTCCACCCGCGACGCCGACGTCCGCGAGGCCGCCCTGACCTTCGTCTTCGTCGGCGGCGGCTACGCCGGCGTCGAAGCGCTCGGCGAACTGGAGAACATGGCCCGCTACGCCCTGCGCTACTACCACAACGTCCGGGCCGAGGACATGAAGTGGGTGCTGGTCGAGGCCACCGGGCGGATCCTGCCCGAGGTCGGCGAGGAACTGGGCCGCTACGCCGTCCGCGAGCTGCGCGGGCGCAATGTCGACATCCGGCTCGACACCCGCCTCGAATCGTGCGAACACCGGATCGCCGTACTGTCCGACGGGTCCCGGCTGCCCACCAGGACCGTGGTGTGGACCGCCGGCGTCAAGCCCGCTCCCGTCCTGGCCGCGACCGGGCTGCCGCTGAACGAACGCGGCCGGCTGCTCACCGACGCCACCCTCCGGATCGCGGGCCGGGAGGGCGCGTGGGCGGCCGGCGACGCCGCGGCCGTGCCCGACCTCACCGCGGACCGCGAGGACGCCCTGTGCGCGCCCAACGCCCAGCACGCCGTACGCCAGGCCAAGGTGCTGGCCGGCAATGTCGTGGCACATCTCCGCGGCGAACAGCTCACCGAATACCGTCACAAGTACGTCGGCTCCGTCGCCTCGCTCGGCCTGCACGAAGGCGTCGCCCTGCTCTACGGGCGCAAGTTCAAGGGCTACCCCGCCTGGCTCGTGCACCGCGTCTACCACCTCAGCCGGATGCCGACCGCGAACCGCAAGTCCAAGGTGCTCGCGGAGTGGATCCTGTCCGGGCTCTTCAAGCGCGAGATCGTCTCCCTGGGCTCGCTCGAGCACCCGCGGGCCGAATTCGAACAGGCCGCGGGAAGCGGCGGTGACGCCGGCCGCCCGCGGCCGTGAGCGCCGCCCGGAGCGCCGCGGGCGCACCGGTGCGATTCCCTCGCGGGCACCTGGTCGGCCACACTGGACGGGTGACCACCCGTGCGGCAGCACCTGCAAAGAGTGACAAATACGAGGAATCGGACGGTTGAACCTCACGCGTTGGAGCGCCCGGCTCCCCGGAACACAGCGACGCGGTGCCGTCCCGGCGGCCCGCGGCAAGACCGCCGACACCGTCGCAGCGGTCGGCGGCGCAAAGAGCGGCGGCTCCACCCCCGCGGACCCGCCCGCGCCGGCCCCCGAAGCCGGGACAGGTTCCGCCGGCACCTCGCCGCACGCCCAGGACCAGCAGCTTTCCTCCATCGGCGGTGCACCCGCCGACCTTGAGGGCGTCCTCAGCCGGCTGCCCGCGTTGATCGCCGTCACCTATGGACGCGCCCATCGCGTCGGCTTCGTCAACGACGCCTATGCCGAGGTTTTCGGCCGCCGCACCGTCGGCGCGCCGGCCCGCGAAGCCCTGCCGGAACTCGACGAACTGGGCCTCCTGCCGCTCATGGACCAGGTCCACCGCAGCGGCCGTCCGCGTACCGTCAAAGCCCGCAAGGTCAGCAGGGCCGACACCTCCGCGCTCACCCGTCAGGGCTACTTCACGTTCACCTGTACGCCTGTCCATCCCGACGACCCCGACCCCGAACGCCGCGGCGTCCTGGTCTTCGCCGCCGACGTCACCGACCAGGTCCAGTCCGCGGAAAGGCTCAGGGAGAGCGAGCGCCGCCTCCACGAGACCGCCGTCACCCTCCAGCGCAGCCTGCTGCCGCAGCGACTGGAGCAGCCCGACGACCTCCGGCTCGCCGCGACCTACCAGCCCGGCGGCACCGACGCGGCGGTGGGCGGCGACTGGTACGACGTCATCACCCTCGGCGGCGGTCGCACCGCCCTGGTCATCGGCGACGTCATGGGCCGCGGAGTGCGCGCCGCCGCCGTCATGGGCCAGCTCCGTACGGCCGTACGCGCTTACGCCCGGCTCGACCTGCCCCCGCACGAGGTCATCCAGCTGCTCGACGGGCTCGCCTCGGAGATCGACGCCACCCAGATCGCCACCTGCGTCTACGCCGTCCACGACCCCAGCGAGGGCCGGCTCTCCTACGCCAGCGCCGGCCACCTGCCGATCCTCATCCGCAACCCCGACGGCACCGTGCTGCGCACCGAGGAGCCCACCGGGCCGCCGCTGGGCACCGACGGCTGGGTCCACGCCTCGGCCACCGTCCCCTTCGGCCCCGGCTGCACCGCCGTGCTCTACACCGACGGCCTCATCGAGCGCCGCGGCGAGGACATCGAGGAAGGCGTCTCCACTCTCATGCGGGCGCTGGCCGGCGCCACCGGCGCGCCCCAGGTCGTCTGCGACCGCCTGATGCGCGCGCTCGGCATCACCGCGCAGCACGACGACGACGTGGCCGTCCTGGTCCTGCAATACCCCGACCACACCGGCCACCCCGACGGCGAGGTCTTCCGCAACGCCGCGCTCGAACTCCTCGGCGGCATCGAGGCGGCCCCGCGCGCCCGCGCGTTCGCCTCCGGCGTCCTGGCGTCGTGGCGCTTCCCCGTCGAGCTGCGCGATCTCGGTGTGCTCGCGACGAGTGAGCTGGTCGCCAACTCGCTCAAGCACGGGACGCCGCCCATGCTGTTGCGCCTCCGGCGCACTGATCGGCGGCTCGTCATCGAGGTCACGGACGGTGACGAGCATCTGCCGCAGCGGCGGCGGGCGGAACCCGCCGACGAGGCGGGGCGCGGGATCTCGATCATCGCGACGATCGCGTCGTCCTGGGGTTCGCGTCGCACACCGGGCGGCGGCAAGGCCGTCTGGTGCGAATTCACCCTCCCGACCTAGCCCCTCCGGGGGTGCCTGTGCGTCGGCGGGCGCGCCTTCCGCTGGCGCGGGGCTGGGGGTGCCGGCTGCGTCGCCGGGTGCGCTTTCCCCGGGGGGGGGGGGGGGGTTGTGCGGTTTCCCTTCGGCAAGGGGGTGCGACTCCGCTGGCACGGGGCTGGGGGTGCCCTGACGCAGGAGGGCGCCCTCCAGGGGCGCGGGGAACTGCGCGGCCGGCCCCCTCCACGGGCGCGGGTCGTCACCGGCCCGAAGGAGCTGTTCGGTCCGCTCCGGACCACCGGCCGGTGGGTGGTTGCTCGCGCAGTTCCCCGCGCCCCTGGGCTGGCGGCGGTGCGTCTGCAAGCGACGGTGCTTCGTGGCTGGCCGCGCAGTTCCCCGCGCTCCTTTGGGGTACTGCGGTACGTCGTCACACGACGGTGGGTGGGGGGCTGGTCGCGCAGTTCCTCGCGCCCCCTTGGGGCACGTCCCGTCGTGCGGGCAGCGGTGGGCGCCCCACAGCGCGGGGGAACCGCGGGAGGGGTTATACGGGGCTCGCCGCGCGAGCGTCGTGGTGGGGGGAGTGGGCCACCACGCGGGAGGCCCGCGACGGCATGTCCTGGGTCGGGGTCAAGTGCCGGCCCAGGCGCAGGGCGATCACCGAGACGGCCAGGGAGCAGACCACCAGCAGGACGACGTACACGTCATACGCCCCCGCCGCGGCGATGAGGCCGCCCACCGCCGGGCCGACCGCCAGGGCAAGCTGCTTCACCAGCGAGAACGCGGCGTTGTAACGCCCAACCATCCGCTCCGGCGCCAGATCGGCGACCAGCGGCGACACCGTCGGCGCGAGCATGGCCTCGCCGAGCCCGAACAGCGCGTAGGTCGAGATGATCGCGACCACCGCGACCGCGTGGTGCGCGTGCACCAGCCCCGACGCCCCCGCCGCCAGCCAGGCCGCCGTCCAGACCAGGCCGACCGCCGCGATCACCCGGCTGCGCCGCCGGTGCTCGACCAGCCGCAGCACCACGAACTGCGCCAGCACGATCGCCGCGGTATTGGCCGCCAGTGCGACGCCCAGCATCGCCGGTGAGATGCGCGTGACAGTCACCGCGAAGGCGGACAGACCCGACTCGAACTGCCCGTAGCACGCGAAGAACAGCACGAAGCCGAGCACGCACAGCGTCACCATCGCCCGGTTGCGCACCAGGACCCGCCAGCCGCCGGCGGCCTCCGCATCGGCGACGGCCCCGTCCAGCGGGACCGTCCGCGGCAGCCGCACCGTGGCGATCACGGCGCCCAGCACCAGGAACATCGCCGCCTCGATGGCGAACAGCCGGATGAAGGACGACGGGTGCGCGGTGTCCACGATCAGCCCGCCCATCAGCCCGCCGACCCCAAGGCCGAGGTTGGCCAGGAAGAATTGCGTCGCGAAGGCCCGGGACCGCGTCACCGTGGTCGAGCACCACACGATCATCGTGGCCAGCGCCGGCTGGACGACGGATATCCCCGCCCCCAGCGCACCCGCCGCCGCGATCACCACCGGCTCACTGCCGGACAGTCCGAGCCCCAGCGAACCGGACGCCGCCAGCACCGTGCCGACCACGGCCACCGGTACGGGCCCGCGCCGGTCGATGATCCGCCCGGTGAAGGGCAGCACGAAGAGTGCGGCCACGGCGAACGTCGCCAGGACCACGCCCGCGGTCCCCGCCCCGAGCCCCCGGACCTCGGACACGTACACGAAGGTGAAGGGCACGGTGAAGCCGTTGCCGAACGCACTCAGGGCGTTCCCCAGCTGGATCCGGCGCAGTGCTGCGCCCATGGCGGTGTTGTTCACGGCTCTCCCCTCCGGGC